>NZ_JBSFJE010000003.1:0-116921 GCF_053597895.1 Streptomyces sp. NPDC001220 | reverse complement strand
CACACGATGACCGGCCGACCCCTCCGGGCGCACGGCCGCGTCCGAGACACGACCGGCCGAACAGCCCACACGATGACCGGCCGACCCCTCCGGGCGCCCGGCCGCGTTCGGATGCCCGTGAGCGCGGAGCCCTCGACGTGACCGGCCGGCTGTTCCAGGTGCGTCGGGCCGTGCTGGCGCGGCTCGCGTTCTGGTCCGTGCTGGAGGCCGGGCAGACCTTCCTGCTCGGGTACGCCCTGGCCCGCGCGCTGGACGCCGGGTTCCTGGCCGGGGACGCCGAGACCGGGCTGCGGTGGCTCGTGGCGGCCGCGCTCGGCGTGGGTGTCGGGGCGTTCGGGACCCGCCGGGTGTACGGGGTGGTCGCCGACCTGGTGGAGCCGGTGCGGGACCGGCTGGTGGCGGGGGTGGTGGCGCGCGGGGTGCGGGACGGGGACCGAGGGGCGCTGTCGGGGCTGACCCAGCAGGTGGAGATCGCCCGGGACACCCTGGCGGGGCTGGTGATGGTGTCCCGTTCGTTCGTGTTCACGGTCGCCGGCGCCCTCACCGGGCTCTGCGCCCTCGCACCGCCGCTGCTGCTGGTCGTCGTGCCCCCGCTCCTCGCCGGCCTGGGCCTGTTCGCGGCGACCCTGCGCCCGCTGGCCCGCAGGCAGGAGGCCTTCCTGGTCGCCGACGAGGCCCTCGCGGCAGAACTGGGCGAGGTGTGCCCGGGGCTGCGGGACGTCACGGCGGCGGGCGCCGAGGAGTACGTGGCCGAGCGTGTCGGGGAGCGCGTCGACGGCGAGTTCCGGGCCGCGAGGGCGCTGGCCCGGTGGAGTGTCGTACGGGTGGCGGCCCTGGCGGTAGGCGGCCAGCTGCCCCTGGTGCTGCTGCTCGCCACCGCCCCCTGGCTGCTCGCCCACGGCGTGACCGCGGGTGCCCTGGTCGGCGCACTCGCCTACGTCACCCAGTCCCTGCTGCCCGCCCTGCAGAACCTCGTACACGGCCTGGGCACCAGCGGAGCCCGCCTCACGGTGGTGCTGCGCAGACTCCGCCCACCCCCGGAATCCGGCGCCCCCGCCGACGCCGCCGACACCGCGGCCTCCGACACGTCCCACGAGGATCCGGCTGCTCCGGACGCCGGTAGGCCCGTGGGGGCCGCCGGTGTCCCGGATGCCGACCCACCCGCCAAGACCCCCGGCACCCCGGACTCCGGCAGATCGACCGAAGCCCCTGGCACCCCGGACCCCAGCACATCCGCCAAAGCCCCTGGCACCCCGGACCCCAGCACATCCGCCAAAGCCCCTGGCACCCCGGACCCCAGCACATCCGCCAAAGTCTCTGGCGCTACGGACGCCGGCACGTCTGTCAAGGTCGCCGGCGTCCCAGGCTCCGGGCTCCCGGGCGCCGGCGTCCCCGCGCTCGCCCTCGCCGCGGTCGGCTTTGCCTACGGGCCGGCGAGTACCCCTGTCCTCGACGGGCTCGACCTGTGTGTCGCGCACGGCGGTCACCTCGCCGTCGTGGGGCCGAGCGGGATCGGCAAGTCGACGCTCACCGCGGTGGCCGCCGGGCTGCTGACCCCGGCCCACGGCGAGATCCGGGTGTGCGGGCACCCCGTGCCCGGGGCCCGGGCGGCCGCGCTGAGGGTGCTGATCCCGCAGGAGGCGTACGTCCACACCGGCACCCTCGCCGAGAACCTCGGGCTGCTGCGGGCGGACCCCGTCCCGGAGCCGGAGCTGCTGGCCGCCGCCGAGGCGGTCGGGCTGACCCCGCTTCTGGACCGGTGCGGCGGCCCGGACGCCCCGGTCCACCCGGCGGAGCTGTCGGCGGGCGAGCGGCAGCTGATCGCGCTCACCCGCGCCTACCTCTCCCCCGCGCCGCTCGCCCTGCTCGACGAGGCCACCTGCCATCTCGACCCGGAGGCCGAGGCCCGTGCCGAGCGCGCCTTCGCCCGACGGCCCGGCGGCAGCCTGGTGGTGGTCGCGCACCGGATCTCCTCCGCCGGCCGCGCCGAGCGGATCCTGGTGATGGACGGCCCGCGCACCGCGTACGGCACCCACGAGGAGCTGTTGCGCACCTGCGCCCTCTACCAGGACCTGGTGGCTCCGGCCCGGCCGCCCGCGCCCCGCTGAACAGGGTTCACAGCCAGCCCTCGCCCTGGGAGATCCGGATCGCGTCGACGCGGTTGCGGGCGCCGGTCTTGCGGGTGATCGCCGCCATGTAGTTGCGGACCGTCCCGTGGGACAGGTGCAGGCTCCCGGCTATCTCCGCGATGGACGCCCCGCCGGCCGCCAGCTCCAGCACGCTCAGCTCCCGTCTGGTGAGCGGGATCTCGGAGGCCTTGAGGAATCCGAAGCCCAGCGAGTCGTCGACGAAACGTTCCCCCTCGGCGGCGCACCGGATCGCCCGCACCAGCCGTTCCGGCGCGCCTTCCTTGTCGACGTAGCCCAGCGCCCCCGCCTCGGCGGCCCGTTTCAGCAATCCGGGTCTGTTCGCACCGGCAAGCACGACCAGCCGCGGCGGGCTGACGCCGGGGTCCACCGGACGCAGGTCGGCCAGTGGTGGCACACCGTGGGTGCCGGAGCTGTCGAGGTCCGCCGCGCACACGTCCGGCCGGACCGCCCGGACCCGTCCCCGTGCGCTGTGCCACGGCGTGTCGTCCACGCGGAGCCCCGGTTCCCGGCGTAACCACTCCGCCAGGACCGACCTCACCAGACACGCGTCGTGCACCAGAAGTACCCGGATCACCGCCGCCCCCTCAGCCCTACTTCGGCTCTTCGGTTCATGGTGTTGAACGCGTGCCCCATTCTTGGCGTCCGCGACCGTTCATGGGCACGAAGTTCCGGCCATCAAGGTGCGCGGGGGCGCACGCCCGGCGCAGTTACGCCGCCGCGCGCTTCGGCTGCGGGGGCATGTGCCGGGGCGAACGGGGTACGCGGAGGCGGCCCGGGCGCGGGGTTCTGTGCCGCTCCCGCCGTGCACCGGTCGCCACTACGAGGGAGTCTTGACCCCGAGGACGTGACGCGCGGCCGGACGAGGAGGTGGTCGGGCGTGTCCGACAGGATGGGGGCCCCTCCCGCGCCGGTGGCGCCGGGCCGGGAAGGCACGGCGGCCGACGCGACCCGGTCCGGCCGGCCGCCGCTGCTGTCGTTCGCGCTGGCCTCGTTGCTGGAGGAGGTCAGGGCACACTCCGGCGCGATCTACCTCCTCGCCGCCGACGAGCCGGTCCTGGAGATGGCGGTGACGGCGGGGCTGCCCCGGGCCTTCGTGGCGCCCTGGGAGCGGGTCGGGCTGAGCACACCGATCCCGGTGGCGGAGGCGGTACGCGAGCGGCGCCTGGTGTGGGTGGGCGGCGAGGAGGACATGGCGCGCCGGTATCCGCGGATCGCGGTGGTGCTGCCCTATCCGTTCGCGCTCGCCGCGCTGCCCGTGGCGACGGCGGACACCGTGTACGGGGCGCTGTACGTGACCTGGCCCGGTTCGCATCCGACGGTGCTCTCCGACCGCGAGCGGGCGGAGCTGACCTCGGCGGCGGACCGGCTGGCCAAGCGGCTGGCACGGGCCACCCGGGACCACCGTGCGCCGCGGGCCGAGCCGGATCTGCTGGCGGCGCCGGCCTCCGGGGTGGCGGGCACGCTGGGCACGGTGGAGGCGGCGCGGATGGTGGCGCGGCTGCCGTACGGGCTGGTCTCGCTCGATCTGCACGGGCGGGTCGCCTTCGCCAACCCGGCGGCGGCCGAGCTGCTCGGCGTCCAGGTCGGCGATCTCCTCGGCACCCAGCCGTGGGTGTCGGTGCCCTGGCTGAACGACCCGATGTACGAGGACCGCTACCGGGCGGCGCTGATCAGCCAGCATGTGACGTCGTTCGTGGCGCTGAAGCCGCCGGGCGACTGGCTGTCGTTCCGGATGTATCCGAGCAGGGCCGGGCTGACCACCCGGATCAGCCGGGCGCGGGCGGTCGCCGAGATGGTGGGCGGGCTGCCGCGTGCGGACGCGGCGCCCGGTTCCCGGCTGGTCACCATCTCGCAGGTGCTGAGCCTGGCCGGGGCGCTCACGGAGGCCGTCGGCGTACAGGACGTGGTGCAGCTGGTGGCCGACGAGGTGGCCCCGGCCGTCGGCAGCCAGGCCCTGGTGGTCCTCGGGTCCCGGGGCGGACGGCTGCACGTCCTCGGACAGCGGGGGTACGACGATCCACGGACCGTGGAGCGCTTCGACGGCCTGCCCCTGGCCGAACGGACACCCGGCACCCATGTCCTGAACACCGGCGTGCCCGCGTTCTTCGAGTCGAAGCAGCAGCTGGAGCGGTTGTATCCGGGCCGCGACGAGGCCCCGGACGGGTTCGCCGCCTGGGCGTATCTGCCGCTGATCGCGTCGGGCCGGCCGGTGGGCACCTGTGTCCTCGCCTATGCCGAGCCGCATGCCTTTCCCGCGGACGAGCGCGCGGTGCTGACCAGTCTCGGCGGGCTGATCGCGCAGGCGCTGGAACGGGCCCTGCTCTACGACGCGAAGAACCAGCTGGCGCACGGACTCCAGGCGGCCCTGCTGCCGCACTCCCTGACCCCGCCGGCCGGCATCGAGGCGGCCGCGCGCTATCTGCCGGCCATGCACGGCATGGAGATCGGCGGCGACTTCTACGACCTGGTGCCGACCCGGCCGCTGGCGGCGGCGGTGATCGGGGACGTCCAGGGGCACAACGTGACGGCGGCCGGGCTGATGGGCCAGATCCGCACCGGGGTTCGGGCCTTCACGACCGTCGGGCAGGCGCCGGAGGAGGTGATGCGGAGCACCAACCGGCTCCTCATCGACCTCGGGGCGGATCTGTTCGCGAGCTGCCTGTATCTGCGGCTGGATCCGGAGCGGGGGCGGGCGGTGATGGCCCGGGCCGGGCATCCGCCGCCGTTGCTGAGGCGACCGGACGGGCGGGTGCGCGTGCTCGACCTGGCCGGCGGCCCACTGCTCGGCATCGACGCGGAGGCGACGTACCCGACCACCGAGGTGTCGCTGGCGCCGGGCTCGGTGCTCGCCCTCTACACCGACGGGCTGGTCGAGTCGCCCGGTGTGGACATCGAGGACGCGCTGGTCGATCTGGGCGAACTGCTCGCGGAGAACGGCGACCAGCCGCTGGACAAGCTCGCCGACACGCTCGTGCGGCACAGTGCGGCGGCGCAGGAGCGTGTCGACGACGTTGCGGTGCTCTTGCTCAGAGCATGTCCCGTCGGCTGACGGCCGCGGGGTGCGATGCGGTCCGGCCCTCCCGCCGGAGGGCCGGACCGTCCACCACCGGCCGGAACCGCTTGCGGGACTGGCGGTGGGTCAGTGGGACGACGAACCGTCGTTGACCGACGAGCCGTCGTTCGCACCGGTCCCGGACTGGTCACCGGTGCCGGTCTCGTCGCCGGTGCCCGTCTGGTCGCCCGTGCCGGTCTGGTCGCCCACGCCGCTCTGGTCACCGGCCGTCGCGGACGGGTCGGCGGTGCCGCCGACCTGGTCGCCGCCGGCCTGGTCGCCGGCGCCGGCCGTGGCGGACGGGTCGGCGGTGGCACCGGCGTCACCGGCGCCCGCGCCCGCGCCCGCGTCACCGAGGGTCGCGCCGGTCGCCTGGAGGGCGGTGGTCACCGGCTGGAAGAAGGTCTCGCCGCCGGAGGTGCAGTCGCCGCTGCCGCCGGAGGTCATGCCGACCGCGCCGCCGTCCTGGGTGAACAGCGAGCCGCCGCTGTCGCCGGCCTCGGCGCAGACGTTGGTCTGGATGAGACCGGTGACGGTGTCGACGCCGTTGGGGTCGGTCTCGCTCTGGAAGTTCACGGTGGCGTCGAGGCCGGTGACCTGACCGTCGTGCAGACCGGTCGTGGAGCCCATCCGGAACACGGTCTCGCCGACGGTGGCGTCGACGGCCTGGTTGATGGCGACGGTCTGGCCGTTGCCGACGTTGACCTCGCTCGGCGCCTGGGTGGTGGCGTCGTTGTACTTGACGAGCGAGAAGTCGCCGTTGCCGGGGAACTGGGCCTGGTCCACGGTGGCGATCGGCTGGCCGGTCTCGGAGTCGGACCAGTCCTTGGCCGCGACACCGCAGTGACCGGCCGTCAGGAAGGCGGGACTGCCGTCCGAGGCGGTCACGTTGAAGCCGAGGGAGCAGCGCACGGTGCCGTCGGCGACCTGGGAGAAGATGGCGTCGCCGCCGGAGACGAGGGGCTTGAAGGTGCCCGACGACTTCTTGAGGGTCGCCATGTTCGAGCCGAGGCTCTGCACCGTCGACTCCAGCGTGTCCCACTTGGTGCCGGTGACGGTGCTGTCGGCGGTGACCACGACCTTGTTGGTCTTCGGGTCGACGGCCCAGGCGGTGCCCGGGATGGTCGCCTTGGTCTTCAGGGTGCCGGCGACCGCCGCCAGCTCGGAGTTGCTGTTCTGCACCTGGCGGACGACCGCGCCGGCCTTCTCCGCCTGGACGGCTATGTTGTCGTCGCCGTTGACGACGTTGACGACGAGCTGCTGCTTGCCACTGTCGTAGTAGGAACCGGCGAAGGCCTGACCGAGCAGGCCCTTGAGCTGCGTGGCAAGATCCGAGGCGTCGGTCGCCGACTTGAGCGTCTTGGGAGCGGTGGCGCCGGAGGCGTTGTCCTGGGACGCGTTGGCCATCGGCAGCAGAAAGGCCGCGGCTCCGAGCGCCGCGACACCGCCCACCGCGATAGCGGCCTTGCGCTTCGGAATTCGCTTGTGACTCAAACTTCTCGACCTCCAAGGACGGAGTGTCTGCCCTGTTCGGGCAGTCGTTCGTGAGCGGCGCCTGGATGGCCATAGGTACGGGCGGGTCACGTGGTGCGTTCAATTCCGTTTCTTGACTTCCTTTGACCGAAGGCGAATCGGCCACGCCGCGCGGGTCCCGGGCCGGTGGCGCGTGCCGTGCCGCGGGCCCGGGAACAATCCCTCATACGGCGATGACCACCACCGAAGCCGACAGGATCCTCTCCGTCGGCTTCGCCCCCCGGGTGTTCGGTCCGGGGCTGTTCGTCGAGGCGGTGGGCGAGGACCGGGCAGTACTGCGTCTGCCCTGGTCGGACCGGTTGTCCCGGGAGGGCGGCGGCCTGTCGGGGCAGGCGCTGACGGCGGCGGCCGACACGGCGACGGCGATCGCGGCCCCGGTGAACCGGTGCGACTCCGTGCCGGTGACGACGGTTCAGCAGTCGACGTCGTTCCAGCGCGCGGTGACCGGTTCGGATGTCCTGATCGAAGCGGTGCTCGCCGAACCCGGGCACCGGACGGCGTTCGCCGGCATCACGATGAGCGACGGGCGGTCGGGGGCGCCGGCGGTCCGGGCGAGCACGGTCTACGCACTCCTGGGGTGAACACCCGCACCCCGAACCGACACGATCGGCGTTCGATCACTCACGGTCCGTAGCGATCACGTACCGGAATCCTTGCTTCAGGGAATCTGCACATCCAATACCCAAGCAAGTCACGGGGAGCGGCATATCTGCACAATCCCGCGCCCCCTACCGTGCCTTTGGGGCGGAGTGCCGGATTCGCCGCCGACCGGGCAAGCCGTGCGGCAGCGGTGAAGTCGTGCGGTGTGTGAAGGAGTCGCCGACAAGACGTGCCCGCGCCTGCACGGATAAGCCCCTGTGGGACACAAGTGCCCAGGTGAGACGCATGGTTGATTGGATGCGTGGACCGCGGGCGTGCTTTGATCCATCGCACCGCGGGGTCGCCACGGTCTCCCGGAGACGGGCGCCCGGCGCCTGCGGTCGCGGCCATCCGTACTGTCCCCATAGGGCCGTTGGGGGGCCGCTCTCCCCCTTGTGAATATCCATATGAAGGGAAGTTCCATCATGAACTCCACCCCCCAGGTTGAGACCGTCGAGATCTCCGACGCCGAGCTCGACAACGTCTCCGGCGGTCTGGCCCTGAACGCCGTCGGCACCGTCACCGGCCTGGTGGACGGCGTTGCCCCGGTTTCCGGCCTGGTCAACACGGTTGTCGGCACCGTCGAGGGTGTCACCGGCCTCAACACCCAGCCGGTCACCAACCTGGTCGCCGGTCTCTGACCGCACCTCGTTGCCGCTGAGTCCCGGAGCCGTACCCCGGCCCCGGGGCTCTCGGGTGTTTTGAGGCACCCCCCGAGACACCCCTTTCACCAGCGTCTCTCCCACAGGTGAGGGAAGTTCCGTGCAGTTCCGCCAACAGGCCCTCGCCAAGCTCCAGTCGCCGGAGGAGCTCGATCTTCCGGTGCGTTTCGCCCGTCCGCAGGGCTGGCTCGCGCTGTCCGTCTCGGTCGTCGTGATGGCGGCCGCCTCGGTGTGGGCGGTGACCGGTTCGGTCGCCTCCACGGTGAGCGCGCAGGCCATCCTGACCCATGGTCAGGGCAGCTACATCCTGCAGAGCCCGGTCGCCGGGCAGGTCACGGCCGTCCTCGCACGACAGGGCGAACGCCTGCCGGCCGACGCCCCCGTCCTGAAGGTCCACACCAGCCAGGGCGACTCGGTGGTGCGCACCGTCGCCGCGGGCCGCATCAGCGCACTCGCGGCCACCATCGGGCAGATCATCCAGACCGGCGCGAACGTCGCCGCCGTGGAGAAGATCGCACACACCTCGGACCCGCTCTACGCGACGGTCTACGTCCCCGCCGAGAACGCCTCCGCCATCCCCGCGAACGCCCCGGTCGACCTGACCGTGTCCTCGGTGTCGACACAGGAGTACGGAGTGCTGCGCGGCCATGTGAAGTCGGTGGACCGCGCCGCCCAGTCGGCCCAGTCGATCTCCGCGTTCCTCGGCGACAGCCAGCTCGGCGAACAGTTCAGCAAGAAGGGCCGCCCGGTGGCGGTCCTGGTCCGGCTGGACCCGTCGAGGAAGACGAAGAGCGGCTACAAGTGGTCCTCGGCGGACGGACCGCCGTTCACGCTCGACTCCATGACCCTGGCCTCGGGTGCGATCCGGCTGGCCGACCAGCACCCCGTCGATTGGCTGCTCCCGTGACCACCGCCCAGGAGACCCAGGAGACCCGCGGCCGCCGGCGCGCCGCGCCGCCCAAGCGACCGGTGCCCAAGGGCCGCGGCCGCACGGTCCGCACCCCCAGCGTGCTGCAGATGGAGGCCGTCGAGTGCGGCGCCGCCTCTCTCGCCATGGTCCTCGGCCACTACGGCCGCCATGTCCCGCTGGAGGAGCTGCGGATCGCCTGCGGTGTCTCCCGCGACGGCTCGCGCGCCAGCAACCTGCTGAAGGCGGCGCGCAGTTACGGCCTCACCGCCAAGGGCATGCAGATGGACCTGGCCGCCCTCGCCGACGTGCAGGCCCCGGCGATCCTGTTCTGGGAGTTCAACCACTACGTCGTCTACGACGGCATGGGCCGCCGCTTCGGCCGCCGCGGCGTCTTCGTCAACGACCCCGCCAAGGGCCGCCGGTTCGTGCCCATGGAGGAGTTCGACGGCAGCTTCACCGGCGTCGTGCTGGTCCTGGAGCCGGGCGACGGCTTCGAGCGGGGCGGCCGCAAGCCCGGTGTCCTCGGCGCGATGCCGGCCCGGCTGCGCGGCACCGCGGGCACCATGCCGGCGGCGGTGCTGGCCAGCCTGCTGCTGGTGGTCGTGGGCGCGGCGGTGCCCGCGCTCAGCCGCCAGTACATCGACATGTTCCTCATCGGCGGCCAGACCTCGCTGCTCGGCGTGCTGTTCGCCGCGATGGGCACCTGTGTCCTGCTCACCCTGGCCCTGACCTGGCTGCAACAGGCGAACCTGCTGCACGGCCGGATCGTCTCCTCCACCCTGTCCAGCGCCCGCTTCCTGCGCCATCTGCTGCGGCTGCCGGTGACCTTCTTCTCCCAGCGCAGCCCGGCCGACCTGGTCCAGCGCCTGCAGTCCAACGACCAGGTCGCCGAGACCCTGGCCCGTGACCTCGCGGCGGCCGGCGTGGACGCGGTGGTCGTCATCCTCTACGCGGTGCTCCTCTACACCTACGACGCCCAGCTCACCTACCTCGGCATCGGTGTGGCCCTGCTGAACATCGTGGCGATGCGGTTCGTCGTACGGCTGCGCGCGACCCGGACCGCCAAGCTGCGCGCGGACACCGCCCGGCTCACCAACACCTCCTACACCGGCCTCCAGCTGATCGAGACGATGAAGGCGACCGGCGGCGAGGACGGCTACTTCCGCAAGTGGGCCGGGCAGCACGCGAGCACGCTGGAGGAACAGCAGCGGCTCGGGGTGCCCAGCGCCTGGCTCGGGGTGGTGGCCCCGACGCTCGCCACCCTCAACAGCGCGCTGATCCTGTGGATCGGCGGCATGCGCGCGGTCGAGGGCGGTATCTCGGTCGGCCTCCTGGTCGCCTTCCAGTCCCTGGTCACCCGCTTCACCGCACCGCTCACCCGGCTGAACGGCGTCGCGGGCCGGATCCAGGACTTCGCGGCGGACGTGGCCCGTCTGAAGGACGTGGAGAGCTTCCAGGCCGACCCGATCTACGCCCGTCCCGGCGCCGGCGACTCCACCCGGCGGCTGCACGGCCACGTCGAGCTGGAGAACATCACCTTCGGCTACAGCCCACTCGACAAGCCGCTGCTCACCGGCTTCGACCTGACCGTCGGCCCCGGCCGCCAGGTGGCCCTGGTGGGCGGCTCGGGCAGCGGCAAGTCGACGGTCTCCCGGCTGATCTCGGGCCTGTACGCCCCCTGGGAGGGCGTGATCCGCATCGACGGGCAGCGCCTGGAGGACATCCCGCGCGGCGCGCTCGCCGCCTCCGTCTCCTTCGTCGACCAGGACGTCTTCCTCTTCGAGGGCTCGGTGCGCGACAACGTGGCGCTGTGGGACCCGTCGATCCCGGACGAGGCGGTGGTGGAGGCGCTGCGGGACGCGGCCCTGTACGACGTGGTGACGCGCCGGCCCGGCGGCATCCACAGCAGGGTCGAGCAGGACGGCCGTAACTTCTCCGGCGGCCAGCGCCAACGCCTGGAGATCGCGCGGGCGCTGGTGCGCAGGCCCAGCATCCTCGTGCTCGACGAGGTGACCAGCGCGCTGGACGCGGAGACCGAGCTGACCGTCATGGACAACCTGCGCCGGCGCGGCTGTGCCTGTGTGGTGATCGCGCACCGGCTGAGCACGGTCCGCGACAGCGACGAGATCGTCGTGCTCCAGCACGGCACGATCGTGGAGCGCGGGCGGCACGACGCGTTGGTGGCACACGGCGGGGCGTACGCCGCGCTGGTCAGGGAGCGATGAGATGACGACCGCAGACGACGGCGACCTCGTGCTCGGCGCGCTCGGCTCACTGGGCGCCCGGATCGACTGCACCGGTTTCAACCGGCTGGACCTCGAAGGGCCGCAGGTGCTGTGGCTGGTGGTGTCCGGCGCCCTGGACCTGTTCGCGGTGGACGCCGAACAGCAGGGCCAGTGGCACCACCTGGGCCGGCTGGAGGCGGGCGCGCTGCTGCTCGGTCCGGTCGCCGGACCCCAGCACACCCTGGTGGCCCGCCCGTTGCGGGACTGCGTGGTCCACCGCATCGGCCTGCGCGAGCTGTACCAGCCCGCCGCCACCCAGACCTGGTCCTACGACGAGTACGGCAACCCGCAGTACGTGCCGCCGACCACCAGCCCCCTGGAGTACGCGCTGGCACTGGGCGTCGGCCGCGGCCTGTCGATCCTCTTCCAGGCCCCGATGGCCGCCGGCGAGCGCGCCGCGGCCCCCACCGACGACGACGTCTTCTGGATGCAGGTGCCGCCGGGCAGCGTGCAGTACGGATCGCAGTACGGCGCGGAGGCGGCCGCCGACCTGCTGATGGACCCCGCCCTGTGGCAGAGCATGGTCGACCAGCAGTACCGGCTGCTCACCACCCTTGACCGGTGGATCGAGCAGCTGGAGCGCACCCACGAGACCCGCACCGCGGCCGGCATCAAGGCCGGTGAGGCGGTCCGCGCCCAGGCCGACCGGACGCTGCTGGCCTCCATCGGCAAGGCGGCCAAGCGTACGACCGCCGCCGATGCCGACGCTTCCTACGCGGCCTGCAGGCTCGTCGCCCAGGCGGCGGGCATCACCCTCGCCGAGCCCGCGCAGAGCGGCACCGAGAGCGACCGTGTCGATCCGGTCGAGCGGGTGGCCCTGGCGTCCCGGGTGCGTGTCCGGGCGGTACGCCTGGACGGTCGCTGGTGGCGGGAGAACGTGGGACCGCTCGTCGGTCATCGCGCGCTGTCCGGCGCCCCGGTCGCGTTGCTGTGGCGGCGCGGCGGCTATGTCGCCGTGCATCCGGCGACCGGCCGGGAGACGCCGATCGAGAAGGCGAACGCGGCGGAGTTCGAGCCGCGCGCGGTGATGTTCTACCGCCCGCTGCCCGACAAGGCGCTCACCCCGCTCGGCCTGCTCCGGTTCAGCCTGCGCGGCACCCGCGGCGACCTCGGCGGTCTGCTCCTGGCGGGGCTGGTGACCGTCGCGATCGGCTCACTGGTGCCGATCGCGACCGGCAAGGTGCTGGGCGAGTACGTACCGAAGGCCCAGACGAACCTGATCGTGCAGGTCTGTCTGGCGGTGATGATCAGCGCGGTGGTGTCGGCCGCGTTCACGCTTCTGGAGAACCTCACCATCCTCCGCCTGGAGGGCCGGATCGAGGCGACCCTCCAGCCGGCCGTGTGGGACCGGCTGCTGCGGCTGCCCACGAAGTTCTTCACCCAGCGCTCGACCGGTGAGCTGGCCAGCGCGGCGATGGGTATCAGCGCGATCCGCCGGCTGCTGGCGGGCGTCGGCCCGGTGGTCGCCCAGTCGGTGACGGTCGGCGCGATGAACCTGGGCCTGCTGTTCTGGTTCAGCGTCCCGATGGCGCTGGCGGCGCTCGGCATGCTCGTCGTCATCGGCGCGCTGTTCCTCGGGCTCGGGCTGTGGCAGGTGCGCTGGCAGCGCAAGCTCGTGGTGCTCGGCAACAAGCTGAACAACCAGGCCTTCCAGACCCTGCGGGGCCTGCCCAAGCTGCGGGTGGCGGCGGCCGAGAACTACGCGTACGCGGCCTGGGCGGGCGAGTTCGCGCGCAGTCGTGAGCTCCAGCAGAAGGTGGGAAGGATCAAGAACCTCACCAGCGTGCTGGGTTCGGTCTACCTCCCGGTCTGCACCCTGCTGATGTTCATGCTGCTCGCGGGCCCGGCGAAGGGCGCCATGGACGCGGCGGCCTTCCTCACCTTCAACACGTCGGTGACGATGCTGCTCACCGCGGTCACCCAGCTGACCGGTTCCTTCGTGTCGGCGGTGGCCGCGCTGCCGCTGTTCGAGGAGATCAAGCCGGTCCTGGAGGCCGCCCCCGAGGTGCGCACCGCCAGCACCCGCCCCGGCCCGCTGTCCGGCGGCATCGAGGCCCGCCGGCTCTCGTTCCGGTACTCCGACGACGGTCCGCTCGTCCTCGACGACGTCTCCTTCGAGGTACGGCCGGGCGAGTTCGTGGCGGTCGTCGGCCCCAGCGGCTGCGGCAAGTCGACGCTGCTGCGGCTGCTGATCGGCTTCGACAAGCCGGTCTCGGGGAGCGTGCTGTACGACGGCCAGGACCTGGGCGCGCTCGACCAGTCCGCGGTGCGCCGGCAGTGCGGGGTGGTGCTCCAGCACGCGCAGCCGTTCACCGGCTCGATCCTGGACGTCATCTGCGGCACCGAGCCGTACACGCCCGAGGAGGCGATGGCGGCGGCCGAGATGGCGGGCCTCGCCGAGGACATCAAGCGGATGCCGATGGGGCTGCACACGATCGTCGCCGGGAGCGGGGCGATCTCGGGCGGCCAGCGGCAGCGGCTGATGATCGCCCAGGCGCTGATCCGGCGGCCCCGCATCCTCTTCTTCGACGAGGCCACCAGCGCCCTGGACAACGACACCCAGCGCACGGTCATCGAGAGCACTCGCAAGCTGAACGCCACCCGGATCGTGATCGCCCACCGGTTGTCGACGGTCATGGACGCCGACCGGGTGGTCGTGATGGAGGACGGCAAGGTCGCCCAGCAGGGCCCGCCGGCCCAGCTGCTCGCCGACACCGGCGGGCGGCTGCACGAGCTGGTGCGGCGGCAGCTGGCGTGACCGGTCAGGCGTCGAGGCCGGGGATGGGGGCGCCGGAGGGGATCCCGGCGTCCAGATAGGCGTCGTAGAACTCCCGCCAGTCGGCGGCGTCCTCGGAGTGCGGACCCGCGTGTCCCTCGCCGCGGGCCAGGGCGTCCAGGGCGAGCAGGCACACCTCCCAGCCGGCGCCGTTGCGGGCGGCCGCGTTCTCCTCGGCCAGCACCTGGGTCAGGGTGAAGCGGGTGCGCTTCTCGTCCAGCGCCTTCAGGTCGAAGCGCAGCTCGTCGCCGCCCCAGGTGAAGGACAGGTGCCGCGGCTGGTCGGCGGCGAGCACCGTGCCCGTGGCGTTCGCCTGGCGGGGGTCGCCGCTGAACCGGACGGTGCCGCCGTCGCGCGGCTCGATGTCCAGGCGCGACGGGAACCAGTGGGCGGACTCGTCCGGGTCGGTGACGAACCACCAGACGCGCTCGGCGGGGTGGTCGTAGGTACGGGTGAATCGGACGGCGGGCCTGCCGTCGTCGAGGGTGACATAGGTGCCGGTGAGTTCGGCGGCCATGGGGATCAGTCCTTCGAGGAGTGTGCGCTCGCTTCCGTATTCCCGCTCTGACCTGCGGGTAACATCCCCGGTCCGGACCGCGTGCGGGGCCTCGCCGCCGCCGCGTGGGAATCCCTGCCTTGCCCGTGCCACGTGCCCGGCGCAGTCTGGTCCCATGGGCGCTCAGGACGGCCCCACTCTCATCGCGTCCGTGCAGCGGGCTCTGCGCCTGCTGGAGGCGGTGAGTGCGCACGAGAACGGCGCGCCGGCGAAACAGCTGGCACGCGAGACGGAGCTGCCCCTGGCCACCGCCTACCACCTGCTGCGCACGCTGGTGCACGACGGGTATGTGCGGAAACTGGACGACGGCGGCTTCATCCTGGGCGACAAGGTGGAGTCCCTGTATTCGGCGGGCCACGTGCAGACGCTGCTGAGCCGGGTCCGTCCGGCGCTCGCCGCCCTGCGGGACGAGCTGTCCGCCGCCGCCTATCTCACCTTCTACGAGGACGGTGAGATCCGGGTCGCCGAGATCGTGGACGGCCCCCGTACTCCGCGGGTGGATCTGTGGGTGGGGTTCGAGGACGCCGGACATGCCACCGCGCTCGGCAAGTCCGTGCTGCGCGAGCTGGGCACGGACGCCCGCCGGGACTATCTGGCCCGGCACCATCTCCCCGATCTCACACCGCGCACGATCACCAGTGTTCCGGAGCTGCTGCGCCGGATCGAGTCGTCCCCCTCGGCGCCGGCCGTCACGGACCTCGAGGAGTACGCGCTGGGCACGGTGTGCGTCGCCGTGCCCGTGTACTGCGGGGACATACTGGGTTCGCTCGGCGTCTCTCTGCCGGTGGAGCGGCAGGCCCAGCTGCGGGAGATTCCGGCACGCCTGCTCCCGATCGCGAGCCGTGTGACCAGAAGTCTCTCGCTCACTATCTGAAATTCCGCTCCTTGTGGCTGCCACGCCCAGCCCGTTTGCTTGATGAAACGGACATTCCGGATGTAACTCAGGCGAGGACTGCGGACGAAAACATGAGCCAGCCCCCCCATCACGACGGCGAACACACGTCGAGGCGGCTGTTCGGGAACCGTGTGCCCGGTGCCCGGCGACCGGGGCGCCGATGTGCCACCGGGCAGCCGGTCCCGGGACTGTCCCTGCTGCCGGTTCTGGTCGTCGCGCTCGTCGTGCTCGTCGACAACACCGGAGGGGCGGGGATGATCTGGCTGCCCCTGCTGGCGGCGGGACCTGCGCTGGCCGCCGCCACCAACGGGCCGAGCGGTGTGCTCGGCGTCGGGTTCCTCGCCGTGGCACTGGGCTCGACGCTGGGCATGGAGCAGGACGTTCCGGCTGGTGAGGTGGCTGCCGTACTGTCCGCCCTGCTGGCCGTCACCGCGGCGAGCGCCCTGGCCAGCGGGCTGCGTCGCCGTCGGGAGCGCGTGCTCGCCGCCGTACGCTCGGTCGCCGAGGCCGCCCAGCACGCACTGCTCCAGCCCGTCCCGGAGACCGTCGGTCCGTTCCAGGTGGCGGTCCGGTACAGTGCCGCGGCCGCGGAGGCCCGGATCGGCGGGGACCTCTACGCCCTGGTGTCCACCCCGCACGGCATCAGGCTGATCGTCGGCGACGTGCGCGGCAAGGGGCTGCCCGCGGTGGGGACCGCCGCACTCGTGCTCGGGGTGTTCCGCGAGGCCGCCTACGACGAGCCCGACCTGCTGGCCGTCGTCGGCAGGATCGAGCGCAGCCTGGCCCGCAACCTCGGCCCGGACGACTTCGTCACCGCCGTGGTCGCCGGATGCCCCGGGTCGGGCGACCTGGAGGTCGTCAACTGCGGACACGCTCCTCCGCTGCTGATATCCGCCGCCGGAGACGTCGCGGCGGTGGAACCCGCTCATCCCGCGCCGCCGCTCGGGCTGCGCGCCCTTTCGGGTGAGGCGCCCCGCCTCCAGCACCTGTCCTTCACGGTGGGAGACCAGCTGCTGCTCTACACCGACGGGGTCACCGAGGCCCGCGATCACGCTCGCGAGTTCTATCCGCTGGCCGAAGGCGTGGCGCGCCATGTGTCGGAGGACCCGGCGCACATGCTCACGGCGCTCCACAACGAGCTGCTGACCCACGTGGGCGGCCGCCTGCACGACGATGCCGCCCTGCTTCTGCTCCGAAAGCAGACCGCGGACGGCCAGATTTCCGTGCCGGCCCCGGTGGAGGCCGCGCTCTAGAGGCCCTGCCGGGGGCGATGTCGGTGCAGGCCCTGCCCGGGGGCGATGTCGGTGGAGGCCGCGGTCTAGAGGCCCTGCCCGGGGGCGATGTCGGCCCACCGGGTGATCCCGCCGGGGTGGACATGTATCCCGTGACGGGCCGCCAGGGCGTGGACGATCGTCTCGCCCCGGCCGTGCTCGTCCGGGTCGATCCCGGCAGGGCACCACCCCGAGGGGAGCGCGGGCCCCGCGTCGGACACCTCGATACGCAGGGTGCGCTCACCGTCACCGGGTACCCAGGACAGCCGCAGCACGGCCGGGGGGCAGGCGTGGATGATCGCGTTGGTCACCAGTTCGGACACCACGAGCAGTGCGTCCTCGACGATCTCGGCGGACACGTTCCAGTCGGCGAGTACGGCCGCCGCGCGTCGGCGCACGGTCGAGACGGCCCCGGCGACGGGCGGTACCGGACACACGTGTTCGTATACCGGCCGAAGGGGCGCCTTGAGTTGTACCGCCATGGTCTCTCCCGGTGGTCTGTCTACCGGTACGGCGTCATATGTCACGCATTCCGGCCTCATTGCAAGCTAAGGACTCAAACCAGGGCGGTCAATGAACGGCGGTCGCCATTACCGAACGCGGATCTTCCCGATGCCTCGGCGGCGGCCTCCCGCACGTGAAGCGAAGCGTCCGTGACGGTAATAGGCTCGCTTCATGGCCGGCCCAGTCCAGTCGATCGAACGGGCGGCGGCGATTCTGCGCCTGCTCGCCGGTGGGCCCCGTCGACTGGGGCTCGGCGAGGTGGCGGCCTCGCTCGGACTGGCCAAGGGCACAGCCCACGGCATTCTGCGCACGCTCCAGCACGTCGACTTCGTCGAGCAGGACGCGGCGACCGGGAAATACCAGCTCGGAGCCGCCCTGCTGCACCTCGGCACCAGCTATCTGGACATCAACGAGCTGCGCTCCCGCTCCCTGAACTGGGCCGATGCGCTCGCCGCCCGCAGCGGGGAGTCGGTTCGCCTGGGGACGCCCCTGGAAGGCAGCGTGCTCGTCGTGCACCACGTGTTCCGGCCGGACGACACCTTCCAGACCCTGGACGTGGGCTCTCTGCTGCCCCTGCACGCCTCCTCCCTCGGCAAGGTGCTGCTGGCCTACGGGACGGCGACGATCGACCCCGACCGGCATCCGGAGCTGGAGACCTACACCCGGCACACCCTGGCCGATCGCGAGCAGCTCGGCCGCGCTCTCGCCGAGGTCCGGGAACTCGGCTGGGCCGCCGAGGTCCAGGAGATGACCATGGGCGAGGCCGGACTCGCCGCGCCGATCCGGGGGCACGGCGGCCTCGTCGTCGGCGCCATCGGGCTGTCCGGGCCGGTCGATCGGATCTGCGACAGCCAGGGCCGGCCCCGGCAGAGCCTGATCAACCTGACCCGTGATGCCGCGCGGGCGATCTCCAAGGATCTGGGAGCCGCCCGCTGGTAGGCCTGGCCGGCCGCCCCATCGCCCCGTCGGAAGGCAGACCCGATCATGGCTGAACGGTATGTAATGTCCATCGATCAGGGCACCAACTCGACCCGATGCATTCTGTTCGACCACCGCGGCCGACTGGTCTCGGTCGCGCAGAAGGAGCATCAGCAGCATTTCCCCAGGCCCGGCTGGGTCGAGCACGACGCCGTCGAGATCTGGCAGAACCTGCGGCGCATCGGGCCCGAGGCGCTGGGCGGCGCGGGTGTCGACACGGGACAGATCGCCGCCATCGGCCTGGCCAACCAGCGTGAGACGACCGTGCTCTGGGACCGGCGGACCGGGGCCCCGCTCGGCCGGGCGATCGTCTGGCAGGACACCCGCACGGCGTCACTGGTCGAGGAGCTGAGACAGCGCCCCGGCGAGGAGTTCTTCCTGGAACGGTGCGGTCTGCCGCCGTCGACCTACTTCTCCGCGCTGCGCATCCGCTGGCTGTTCGACCATGTCAAGGGTCTCGAGCAGCGCGCCGCGAACGGCGAGGTGCTGTGCGGAACGATGGAGAGCTGGCTGATCTGGAACCTCACCGGAGGGGCCGACGGCGGCCTGCACATCACCGACGTCACCAATGCCAGCCGCACGATGCTGATGAACATCCGCACGCTCACCTGGGACGACGAGCTGCTGGCCTTCTTCGGGGTGCCCCGCTCGATGCTGCCCGAGATCAGGTCTTCCGCCGAGACCTACGGCGAAGCCCGCTCGCTCTTCCCGGGTGTCGCCATCACGGCCACGCTCGGCGACCAGCAGGCCGCGCTCTTCGGCCAGACCTGCTTCTCCCCGGGCGAGGCGAAGTGCACGTACGGTACGGGCAGCTTCCTGCTGCTCAACACCGGCAGCGACATCGTGCGGTCCCGGCACGGACTCCTCACCACCGTCGCCTACAAGATCGACGACCAGCAGCCGGCCTACGCCCTGGAAGGGTCGATCGCCGTCACCGGAGCACTCGTCCAGTGGTTCCGTGACCGCCTGGGTCTGATCAGCAGCGCTCCGGAGATCGAGACCCTGGCGCGGACGGTCGAGGACAACGGCGGCTGCTACATCGTCCCCGCCTTCTCAGGCCTGTTCGCGCCGCACTGGCGCAGCGACGCGCGCGGGGTCATCGTCGGACTCACCTCGTACATCACCAAGGGACACCTGGCGCGCGCGGTCCTGGAGGCCACCGGATGGCAGACACGGGAGGTCGTCGACGCCATGAACGCCGACTTCCCGGTCCCCCTCCGGCAGCTCAAGGTGGACGGCGGCATGACCGCGGACAACCTGCTCATGCAGTTCGTGGCGGACGTGCTCGACGTGCCCGTGGTGAGGCCCATGGTCGCCGAGACGGTCTCCCTGGGCGCGGCCTACGCCGCCGGGCTCGCCGCGGGCTACTGGCCGGACCTGGAAGTCCTGCGCCGCAACTGGCACCGGGCCGCGCAGTGGCTGCCCGACATGGACCCCGAGCGGCGGGAGGCGGAGTACGCCGACTGGCTGCGGGCCGTCGAACGGTCCCTGGGGTGGGCCCGGCCGCCGCGATCCGCCGACCCGGACCCGCCGTGAGCGCCGGTCCCGGCGTGCTGTCGCCACGCGACCCGGTAGCCGTCGTATGTCCCGCGACACGCGCATCCCGGCTGCGCCGCCCCCGGGCCCGCCGGTTCGATACTCGCTGCATGCGCGTGGAATACACCCCCGAGGCGATGAGCAGCGCGGAGTTCTACAGGTTCCTGACTTCGGTCGTCATCCCGCGGCCGATCGCCTGGGTGTCCACGATCACACCGGACGGAAGCACCGAGAACCTGGCCCCGCACTCCTTCTTCAGCATCGCCAGCACCGATCCCCCGATCGTCCAGTTCACCTCGATCGGCCGGAAGGACTCCCTGCGAAACGTCGAGGACACCGGGGAGTTCGTCGTCAACTTCTCGTCCGAACCGCTCCTGCCGCTGATCAACGCCACCGCCACCGACTTCCCCCGCTCCGTCAGCGAATTCGACACGGTCGGCATCGAGCGCGAGGCCAGCAGGTATGTGCGTCCGCCGAGAGTGGCAGCGGCCCATGTGGCTCTGGAGTGCCGTTCGCACACCACCCTGCGCATGGGCAACTGCACCCTGGTCTTCGGCCGGGTGCTGCATGCCGCGGTGGACGAGGACTATCTCGCCGACGGCCGCCCCAGCAGTGAGTTGCTGCGCCCGCTGACCAAACTCGGCGGCGACGAATGGGGCACCCTCGGCGAGGTCCTGCACCGGAACCGCATCCCCTACGAGGAGCCCGGCACCGACTGAGCGGGGGGACGACGAACGGAGCCGGGTGGCGCGGGGGCGCCGTCCCGGCCGGTGCTTCCGCGCGCGTCGCCGGTCATGAGCAGCGCCGGGCCGACGCCCCCTTGCCTCGCGGGACAGCTCCACGGCGGCCATCGCGAGCCTGCCGCAATCCATGATCGACTTGCGCCCCCAACGAAACGTTGCCGTTTCGCTGGAACTGGTCTAGTCTCGATGTGTACGAAACCGTTTCGTTCGCGGCCGGGGGACGGTCGTCGCGCCGAAGCGCTTTCCCGGTAGATCCCGAACGACTTCCCTGGAGTGGTTCCCCCATGTCTGAGAAGACCCTGACCGACGACGTCCGCGTCGGTGCCCCGGCGGCACCGCCCGCCGACGCCTCCTCCAAGCGGTGGTGGATCCTCGCGGTCATCGCCGTCGCCCAGCTGATGGTGGTGCTCGACGCCACCATCGTGAACATCGCCCTGCCGTCCGCCCAGGCCGACCTCGGGTTCTCCGACGGCAACCGGCAGTGGATCGTCACCGCGTACGCCCTCAGCTTCGCCTCCCTGCTGCTGCTCGGCGGACGCATCGCCGACCTGTTCGGCCGCAAGACCGCCTTCCTCGTGGGAGTCGTCGGCTTCGCCGCCGTGTCGGCGCTGGGCGGTGCCGCGAACGGCTTCGGCATGCTGGTCACCGCCCGCGCCCTGCAGGGCGCATTCGGCGCGCTGCTCGCCCCGACCGCCCTCTCCCTGCTCAACACCACGTTCACCGACGCCCGCGAGCGGGCCCGGGCGTTCAGCGTCTACGGCGCCATCGCCGGCGCCGGCGGCGCGGTGGGCCTGCTGCTCGGCGGTGTCCTGACCGACACGTTCGACTGGCGCTCGACGCTGTACGTGAACGTCGCGATCGCCGTCGTCGCCTTCGCGGGCGGCATGGCACTGCTCCACAACCACCGCGACGCCGGGAACTCCAAGCTGGACGTGCCGGGCACGGTCCTGGTCGCCGCCGGTCTGTTCTCGCTGGTCTACGGCTTCTCCAACGCCGAGACGCATGACTGGGGTTCGCCGCTGACCTGGGGCTTCCTGCTCGCCGGTGTCATACTCCTGGCGGCCTTCGCCTGGTGGCAGACCAAGGCCAAGTACCCGCTGCTGCCGCTGGGCATCCTGCTGGAGCGCAACCGGGCCGCCTCGTTCCTCGCCGTGCTGATCTCCGCGGGCGGCATGTTCGGCGTGTTCCTCTTCCTCACCTACTACCTGCAGCTGAACCTCGGCTTCAGCCCGACGAAGACCGGTCTGGCGTTCCTGCCGATGATCGGCGCCCTGATGGTGACCGCGCAGGTCGGCACCCAGGTGCTGGTGCCGCGGATCGGCCCGAAGGCCGTCGTCCCGCTGGGCTTCGCGGTCTCCGCGCTCGGCATGGCCTGGCTGACCGGGATCGGCGTCGGCTCCAGCTACGTCAGCGCGGTACTGCCGCAGCTGATCGTAACCGGCCTCGGTCTCGGCCTGGTGATGCCGGCGTCCATGCAGCTGGCCACGGGCGGGGTGACGGCCGACGAGGCGGGCGTCGCCTCCGCGACGGTCAACGCCATGCAGCAGGTGGGCGGTTCGATCGGTACGGCGCTGCTCAACACGCTCGCAGCGAGCGCGGCGACGGACTACCTGGCCGGGCGGGACGCGACCAGTAAGCTGGTACAGGCCCGGGCGACGATCGAGAGCTACACGACCGCGTTCTGGTGGTCGGCCGGCATGTTCGCGGCGGGCGCGGTGATCGCCTTCCTGCTGTTCCGCAAGGGAGTACCGCAGCAGGACGCGGACGCGGCACCGGTCGTTCACATGTGACGTGAACTTCGCGCAGCCGCCGAAGACCGAGGGGTCGCCGTCAGCAGGGAGACGGCGGCCCTTCGCTTTGCATGAAGTGCTTCCAGTCAAGTCATTTGAGAGAAATTCACCGGGTCGAGTGAACCTGATCTTGCGCCGCCCGCATCAGGGATGGCAGGCGTCCCCGACGGGTACCAACCGGTCCCGTACGCGCCCTGTGCCAGGGGGAGCAGAGATGACGCCGGAAGCGGACGAACCCGGGCTGCCCGCCGCCAACTCCTGCGCGCGGAGCCGTCGGTACGGGAGGTATCTGGTCGTCGAGGTCTTCGGCGAGGTGGACATCGCCACCGAGGATCTGGTCGCCGAGCATCTGCTCGCGGCCACCGCCGGGGCCGAGCCGGATGTCCTCGTCGATCTGCGGCGGCTGGGCTTTCTCGACTGCTCGGGGCTGCGGGTGCTGTGCCGGGCCGAGGCGCGGGCCAGGGAGCGGGGCGGGCGGCTGCGGCTGGTGTGCGAGGGGCCCCGCGTTCCGCGGCTGCTCAGGGCCTCGGGTCTGCTGGGGCGATTTCCGCCGCTCCCCGGGCTTCCCCGGGACGGGAGCGCCGGGGAGCGGCGGTGATGCCGGGGGTCGGCGGGCAGCCCCACACTGCCCGCCGGCCCCCGGTGCGAGATCGCAGGTTCCCCGTTCCAGGGGCCGCACTCCCCAGTTGCGGACCTGTTCCGGCAGTCACGAGGACCGTGCGATCCCGGGCTCAGAAGGAGAAGACGCTGACGCCGTAGGCGTCCCTCATGCACTGGTTGCCGAAGGTGCGTTCGTAGGAGACGCGCTTGCCCTGCCAGACACCCTCGACCGTGACCACGACGGGGTCGTAGAGCTTGGTACACCACACGTCGGTCCTGGGCGCCAGGGCGTCGAAGTCGCCGCCGGCGCCGCTCAGTTCGGCGCAGGCCTGGGCGGCCGCCGGGTGGGTGCCGGACGCGGCGGGGGCGCAGTTCAGGGTGACGGCGCGCTCGGGCGTGGCGGTGGCCGCGTCAGTGCCGTGGCCGGTGGTGAGCACCAGGGCCGAGGGCGCGTAGAGCGAGCTCGGGGCGGCGACGGCGGCCCCCGTCAGGGGTCCGCAGACGGCGGCGGCCGTGAGGCCGAGGGTCGCTGCCCAGCGCGCGGTGGTTCGCATTGTGTGCATCCTTCCGCTTGATTCGACGGGTGCCGCCCACGACCCGGTGGGTGCCGGGGCGGCGGGCGCCACTCTGCCGAGTCCGTCGGCGAAACACACATCGACCCCACAGGTTTCAGTAACCTTGCGTATTGAATCAGTGGCGTGAAGTCACGGAGTTCACGCGCGTCGACCGCCCAACGGAGCGGTTCTTGATCGCTCGAAACGGCCCGATGGCCGGTTCTCAGCGCCTCGTTAATCGTCCTGAAACATTCCGCTTCCGCTGTCGGCGGACTTCTCCGCAAGCCCTTGCCTTTGCGATGCAACGGAGTAATGGTCATTACATGATTACTCAGGAGCAACGAGAGAAGCTGCGCGGCTGGTTCGCCGGCCGGCTGCCCGACGACCTGTTCGAGGAACTGATCGAGGTGACGGTGGACCGCGAGGAGATCACCGTCGTCGGGCGCATCCCCGGACCCAAGCTGGCGGAGGGCGTCTCGGACGCCGAACGGGACGCCGCCGTGGAGGGCCGGATCCAGGAGTTCCGGGAGCGCACCCGGGAGACCCGGATCGGGGTGGCCCAGGAGGCCGAGCACCAGTTCCGCCGCAAGGTGGCCTGGGGCGTGGAGTGCGCCGGGCAGCGGGCGCTGTTCACGCACGTGGCCGCGCCGGTGATGACCCGGCTGCGCCAGCCCGAGCGCCAGGTACTGGACACGCTGATCGCCGGGGGTGTGGCACGCAGCCGCAGCGAGGCACTGGCCTGGTGCGTACGGCTGGTCCAGAAGCACACCGACGACTGGCTGGCCGAGCTCCGCGACTCCCTGGAGCACGTCGAACGGGTCCGGGCCCAGGGGCCGGACGCCGATCAGGACTGAGACCGTCCGGCGATGGCCGAATCATCCACGGCGGCCGCGAAAGCCGGACGAACAGCCCGCCGGCCCGGCCCGGCGCGGCCCGGGCTCCGGCATCGGCGTCGGCGTCGGCGGAACCCCTCGGGGACGGCCTCCGGTCCGTCGCCCACCCCGCGCCACGGAACCGCCGGCCGCCCCGCGTTCCACCGCCGTCCCCCGTCGCAGCCCTCTCGTCCTCGCGGCACACGCGGCCCGCCTCGCCGCGCCACCGGGCGGTCGGGGCCGCGTTCCGCTCACGGATCCCGGCGCGAGGCGTCTAGTTGCCGGACAGTTGCGCCGGCCGGGCCGAAGGACCGCCGGTTCCGGCGATGGAGAGGGAGCCGGTGCTCTGGGACGGGGCGGGCGGGTCGGTGAGCCAGTGCTGGGCGCTGGAGCGGTCGCGGACCTTCACGACGATGTCGGCGCCCGCGTCCTCGCCGGCCGTGGCGAGGGCGAGGGTCCGGTCCCAGCGGGGCAGCAGCTCGCCCTGGACGGTGAGGTCGTAGCGCACGTCGTCACCGCGCCCGGTACCGGCGTCCGCGCAGGTGCCGAGGATGACCACCCCGCCGTCCGCGTGCGAGTCCAGGCACAGCCCGCGGTCGGCCACGCTGCGCAGCTCGCCGTCGTTCTGGTAGGTCCACTCCTGGGTCGAGGAGGAGGAGCACACCGCCAGCACGACACTCGCCCCGGCCTTCGGCGCGCCGTTGATGTCCAGGCACAGCTGGGCGGCGACGTTGCGCAGTCTGGTCTCGTGGTCGGCGGCGGGCAGCCCGGCGGCCGTACCGGAGGTGGGCGTCGCCTCGGGGTCGGAGTCGCCGGGCACCAGGCCGGCGGAGGCCACGGCGTCGCTGCCGTCGCCGCCGCCCGACAGCGCGCTGACCGCGAGGACGGAGGCCAGCAGGCCCGCCCCGGCGACGCCGACGCTGGTCAGCAGCGTCTTCGACGACCAGGACCCCGGTGGACGGCGTACCGGCACGGTGATGCGGGCCAGGATCCGGTTCCGCGCCGTCGCGCGGCGGCGGCCGCCTCCGGAGCGCCGGGAGGAGGAACGGCTCCGGGACTCTCCCCCGCCGCCATTGCGTCCCGGACGGGAGTCGAGGTAGCGGCGGGCTCCCCAGCCGAGCACCGCTTCGACGAGCAACGCCCCCAGACCACCCTCGACCTGGCCCAGTTGTTCGGCGGCGGCCCGGCAGTACGGGCACTCCGCGAGATGCTGCTGGACATCCGGCAGCAGCGCGCCGCCCCGGCGCAGCGGAACGTCCAGCAGCCGGTTGTAGTAGCGGCACTCCTGGGACGGCGCGAGTTCCCGGTGGGCGCGGACACAGCCCTCCCGGAATTTCTCCCGGGCGTCTTCGAGCGCGGCACCCGCGGTTGCCGTGTCCATGCCCAACAGACCGGCCGGTACGGTTATCGGTTCCGCCTCGACCTCGATGTGCCACAGCAGACTCTGGGCGAGCGCCGGAAGACCCAGGAATGAACGCTCCGCGAGGGTGCGGTTTTCCGGTGTCATGGACTTCGCGGCGCGCATACCGCGGCCGCCGGCCGGTTTCCCGAGGTCGGGAAGAACCTCGGATATTCGGTCCTCGGCGGACCAGTTGGCGACCGTGTCACGGACCGATACGAGCAGCCGGGGCCGGAGCGCGTCGGCACTCTCCCCGAGGGCCACCCGGTCGAGAACCTGGTGGAAGGCGGCGGCCGCGACCATGTGGGCGACGGGCCCGGAGGCGGCCAGACAGATGACCGCGTATTCCTGTACCGGGCGCCAGTGCCGGGCCATGAGCAGCGCGGCGGACCGGGAGGCCTCGATGTCGGATCCGGCGCGCAGCGGGGCGGCGAGGGACTCGTCCGACTCCCCGGCATCACCGCCCGGCGGCGGATAGGGGGGTCGAGGCGGGTGGGGGGTGGGCACTGAGCGGATTCCTTTGGTGCGGTGGTGCGTACCTCTTCGGTGCGCGTACGGGGAGCGGGAATTGACCGGTATGGCGTCGGTCGCGTTCCCCAACTGCGGAATAGTTCCTGGCCATTACCCCCCGCGGGGATGTTTCACCCTCGCACAAGTCTCACACAAGCAACAAGGCGCCCGTACAACATCGACAGCATTGACAGAATGTCAGAAAGGCGGCCGCGGCCATTGTCCTGTCACGGCCGTATTCACTTTTACGCACACCCCGTGTGAACGGTGCACCCACTCCGGTCCCGCGCGCACGCTCCCGCCCCGTCGTTACGGGTAGTCCACTGGGGACCGGCCCACCTCGTACGGCCCCGCGCGGAACGGCGGCTCTTCTGCGCGAAACAGGTCGCCGGCCCCGTTCCTCCCGCCCGTGGCCGGCGACCCCCGAGGCGCCGGAGGCAGCCTTGCCCGCAGGTCCGGGCGGGTCAGAGCTGCCAGGAACGGAGCCGGTCCGCCGCGGCGTAGACGTCGGCCTTGCCGTCGATCAGGTCGCGGGCGAGGTCGACGAGGGCTCCGTAGGGCGGGTCGATACCCACGCCGCTGACGAACATGTAGGCCACCGCGGTCGCGCAGGCGAACCGGGCGTTGGCCGTGGGCAGCGGCTTGAGCAGGGCGAGAGTGTGCAGCAGGGCGGCGGCCCGCCAGGCCGGGTCGGAGTCCACACCGAGCCGGGGCGGGTCGACGCGGTGCCGGGCGACGGCGGCGACCAGTGCGGAGAAGTCGTCGACGGTGGGCTGGTCCGGCAGCACTTCCTCATGGCGCTGCAGGAGCCAGGGCACGTCGATGTGGATGACCGGCGGCATGGCTCAGGCGGCCTCGCCCTTCGCTGACGGCTCGTCGTCCGGGAACGCGGCCGCGAACTCGGCCGCGTGCGCGGCGAAGAACCGGCGGAACTCCTCCGCCCCCTCCTGCAACGCCCGGTGCCGGGCGATGTCGGCGGCGGCCGCCTCACGGACGAGGGCCTTCATGGACGTACCGCGCTCCTTGGCGATCTGCCGCAGATCCTCTAGCTCGCGGTCGCTGAACTCCACGTTGAGAGCTGGCATGCCCTTCACGGTACCGCGCGGGTACTCGCCCGTAAATACGCGCTGGTCAGAGCGGTATCCTGCGGTACCTCCGGGCACGGTTCGGCGGCCGGGGTCCGAACCGCGCCCGTCGGGTTCGGAGTCAGATGTCGAGCCTGCTGATCCGCAGCGCCCCCGAGGCCTCCCCCGGGCGGGCGCTGGTCAGGGTCAGCCGGAGCCGCGAGCCGTGTACCTGGGTGAAGCTGATGACGGTCGGGGCGTCCGAGGCGGTGGCCCAGTCCACCGTCGTACCGTCCACCGCGCGGTACGCCCTGCCGTCCCAGACCGCCACCTCGACCGACGCGGGCAGCGCATGGGTGGCGTCCACGGTGAAGGAGACGTCCGCCCGGTCGAAGGTGCGGGTGCGTCCGAAGTCGACCGACACCCAGTCCTCGGTCCGGGCGCCGCCGAACGCGGGCAGCAGGGCGGTGGCCGACTTGGCGAAGGCGTTGGACCAGCCGGTGGCCGGGTCACCGTCCAGCATGGCGGCCGGAAGGGTGTCCGGACGGCCCGAGTAACTGGCGTCCGCGTGGGGGTGGGCGGGCGGGGCCGGATGGTCCGGGCCGAAGTCGGGGGCGGGGGTGCGGGCCGCCGAGCGGGCGGGCGTGGTGTGGACGGTGACGGTGCCCTTGCGCAGGCCGTCCACCCGAGCGGTCACCCTGAGGGCGCCCGGCTCCGTGCCGGCGCGGACGATGGCGAGCGCCTTGCCGTGGAAGGCGGTCCGGGTGCTGGCCTGGTAGCGCTCGGCGCTCTCCTCGCGACCGTTGTCGAGCCCGGCGAGCGAGCCGCCGGAAACCGCGAAGGAGACGAGGTGCTCGGCGTCGGGCACCACCACACCGTGCGCGTCGACGATCTCGGCGGTCACGAAGACCAGTGACCGCCCGTCGGCGGCCAGGGAGCTCCGGTCGGCGGTGAGGCGGACGGTGTGCGGGGCGCCGGCGGTGCGCAGGACGTCGGTCGCGACCACCTTGCCGTCGCGCCGGGCCACCGCCTTCAGCTCGCCCGGCCGGTAGGGCACTTTCCAGGTCAGGTGCAGTTTCCCCGCACTGCCGTTCGGGCTGGTGTAACTGCCCGTGTAGGGGCCGGTGGTGAAGGTCTTGTCGTCGCCGGTGGCCTCGGTGGTCTCCAGATAGCTACGGCCGTCCGTCGTCGTCTTGGCGTCGAACTCCCGCACCCCCAGGGACTTCCCGTTCAGGAACAGCTCGACCGCGGGCACATTGGCGTACGCCCAGACCTCGACCGTGTCGCCCGCCTCGTGGTTCCAGCTCATCGGCAGCAGATGCACCATGGGCTCGCTCACCCACTGGCTGCGGAAGAGGTGGTACATGTCCTTCGGGAAGCCGGCCGTGTCGACCGCGCCGAAGAAGGACGCCTTGACCGGGAAGACGTTGTACGGCGTCGGCTCGCCGATGTAGTCGATGCCCGACCAGAGGAACTGGCCGGCGAACCACTTCCGGTCCCGGTCCTTCTTGTGGCCGTACTCGCCGCTCATCGTCCAGGAGGCCAGGTTGTTGTCGTACGACGAGGTCGCACGGCGGCCGGGCGTGTGGTTCTCCCCCGTGTTGAGGTGTTCCGGCTCCTGGTACGCGCCGCGGGTCGAGGTCTCCGAGGAGGACTCGGACTCGAAGAGGAAGAGGTGCGGGTAGGCCGCGTGCAGCGCGTCCACCGACTTGGCGGTGTTGTAGTTGAGGCCGAGTCCGTCGAGCTTGGCGAGCATCAGGTCGGCGGCGGAGCCCTGCTTCGGCACCCCGCGGTACTTGTCGGAGCCGATGACCAGGGGGCGGGTGTCGTCGGCGGCTCTGACGGCGGCGATGATCCGGTCGGCCATGGCGAGGCCGGCGGTGGAGGTGGAGTCGGGGATCTCGTTGCCGATGGACCACAGGACGACGGCGGGCGAGTTGCGGGCGGCGAGGACCATCTCGGTGGCGTCGCTCTCGCACCACTCGTCGAAGAACCGCCCGTAGTCGTACTTGGTCTTGCCGGTCCGCCAGCAGTCGAAGGCCTCCACCATCATCACGATCCCCAGCTCCTCGCAGATCTCGATCATCTGCGGCGAGGGCGGGTTGTGCGAGGTGCGGAAGGCGTTGACGCCCATCGACTTCATGAGGGTCATCTGTCTGCGCACCGCGTCGGCGCTGATCGCCGCGCCGAGGGCGCCCTGGTCGTGATGGAGGTCGACGCCCTTGATCTTGGTGTGCACGCCGTTGAGGGTGAAGCCCTCGTCCGGGTCGAAGCGGTAGCCGCGGATGCCGAAGACCGTGCGGTAGGTGTCGGTGGTGGTGCCGCCGACCCGGAGTTCGGTGTGCAGGGTGTAGCGGTGCGGGGCCTCGATGGACCACAACTTCGGTCTCGCGACGGTCAGTTCATGGGTCGCGACGGTCTCACCGGAGCCGGAGCCGGAGCCGGAGCCGGTGACGGTGACGGTGACCGTGGAGGACGTACGGGCGACCGTACGGCCGTCGGGTCCGACGACCCGGGAGACGACCGTGACGTCCGCGCCCTCACCGGACTCGTCGACGACCGCCGTCCGCACCCGCACCACGGCCCGCTCGGCGGTGATGTCCGGGGTGGTGACGTACGTCCCCCAGCGGGCCACGTGCACGCGGTCGGTCACCACCAGGCGGGCCTCGCGGTAGATGCCGCTGCCCGAGTACCAGCGGCTGCTGGGCAACTGGTTCTGCACCTTGACCGCGAGGACGTTCTCGGTGCTGCCGTCGGTGTGCAGCAGCCCGGTGAGGTCGAGGGCGAACCCGGTGTAGCCGTACGGGTGGCGGCCCACCTGGGTGCCGTTGCAGTAGACGTACGAGTCCATGTAGACGCCGTCGAACTCCACCGAGATCCGCTTGCCGGCGCAGCCGGGCGGCAGGGTGAAGGCGAGCCGGTACCAGCCGAGGCCGCCCGGGAAGAAGCCGGTGCCGCTGGTGGTGCCGTGCTCGGTGGTGGGGGTCTGCTCGATGCTCCAGTCGTGCGGTACGGCGACCTGGCGCCAGGCCGAGTCGTCGTACCCGGGGTCGGCGGCGTCCGCGTAGGCGCCGGTCGGGTCGGTGATCCCGCCCGGGTCGACCAGCGCGAACCGCCAGCCGTCCCGCAGGGCGACCGTGCGGCGGCCGGTGACCTGCGTGGCCGTATCCGGCTCGGGGACCGCCCAGGCGCCCGGGGCGCCCAGCAGGGCGCCGGCCGTCGGGGCTGCCGTGGCGGCTGCCAGAACCGATCTGCGAGTGACCGTCATGGTGCGGCTCTCCCTCATCAGGGCCCAGAACTACTCACAACTGATCGTGAACAAACAGATTCTGACGGTGCGCCACTCGCCGTAGTCAAGGGTCCGGAAGCGGTCGGCCCCGGCTTTCGTCCCGTCGACCGGTCCCCGTTCGACCCCCCGGACGGGGGCCGGTCCTGCCCGAACGGCCGCCGGCGCCTGGCGGTCACGGGCGGTCCCGACGCACTAGGCTGAACACCTGTGGTGCACCTGTTGACTGTGAGTGTGCGCTTGGGAGTGGCGAGATGAGCCGGGTCTATCCGTTCGACGATGCGGCGACGGCCCGGGCTGTCATCGACGAGAACGGCACACTGGTCGAGTGGAACGAGGGCGCACGGCGGCTCCTCGGCCACCCGGCCGAGGATGTCGTGGGCAGGCCCGCGGCGCTGCTGCTGGCCGGGGACCCGCCGCCCGTGCCCGTGGGCATCCGCTGGGACGGCACCCTGGAACTCCGCCACCGGGACGGCCGTACGGTCCCGGTCTGGCTGGTCGCCCACCACCGCACGGCACACGACGAGCGTGCCGGACGCTGGCTCGTCTTCTCCCCGGTGACCGACGGCGCCTCGCCCGCCCCGGACGATCCGCTGGCCACGGCCGCGCTGATCCAGTCGCCGTGCGCGATCGCGGTCTACGACGGGCGACTGCGGCTGCGCCGGGTGAACGACGCGATGGCCGAGGTCATCGGGCTGCCCGAGGAGCGGATCCGGGGGCTCCGGATCACCGAGATCGGCGGCAAGCCGCAGAGCGAGGAGCTGGAGCGGAACATGCTCCGGGTGCTGACCACCGGCCGCCCGCTGGACGTCCAGACCTATATGCGCACCGGCGGCGAGGAGCGGGCGCACGCCTGGCTGGCCCGGATGGCACCGGTCACCGACGCCGCCGGACGCGTGCTGGGGGTGAGCCTGGCCGCCCACGACATCACCGAGAACTACCTGGCCAGGGAGCGGCTCCAGCTGGTCAACGAGGCGAGCGTGCGCATCGGCACCACCCTGGACGTCACCCGTACGGCGCAGGAGCTGGCGGACGTCTGCGTGCCGGCCCTCGCCGACTTCGTCACCGTCGACCTGCTGGACCCGCCGGAGAACGGCGGCGACCTCCCGACCCGGCTGACGGCGCCGGTGACGCTGCGCCGGGTCGCGCACCAGTCCGTACTGCCCGGCGTCCCCGAGGCGGTGCTCAAGCCCGGTCACAGCGAGTCCTACCCGGCCTCCTCCCCGCAGGCCGACTCGCTGACGGCGGGGCACACCATCGTGGCCCAGGTGGCGTCCGGCGAGATGACCCAGTGGCTGACCTGGCACAAGACGCGCGGAGAGCGGGTGCGCGAGTTCGGCATCCACTCCTCGATGGCCGTGCCGATCCAGGCCCGCGGCACGACGCTGGGAGTCGCGGTGCTGACCCGGCACCGCCGGGCCGACCCGTTCGGCCCGGACGACGTGCTGCTGGCCGAGGAGATCACGGCCCGGGCCGCCGTCTGCGTCGACAACGCCCGCCGCTACTCCCGCGAGCGCGAGACCGCCCTGGCCCTGCAGCGCAGCCTGCTGCCCCGGACGCTGCCGCACACCGCGGCCCTGCAGGCCGCCTCCCGCTACCTGCCGGCCGCCCGGGCCGGGGTGGGCGGCGACTGGTTCGACGTGATCCCGCTGTCCGGGCTGCGGGTCGCCATGGTCGTCGGGGACGTCGTCGGCCACGGTGTGCAGGCCTCGGCGACCATGGGCCGGCTGCGCACCGCGGTACGCACCCTGGCCGACATCGACCTGGCCCCGGACGAGCTGCTCACCCACCTCGACGACCTGGTGGTCCGGCTGTCGGAGGAGCTGGGCGGCGAGGGCAGCCCCGGTGAGCTCGGCGCGACCTGTCTGTACGCCGTCTACGACCCGGTGTCGCGGCACTGCACCATGGCCCGCGCCGGCCATCCGCCGCCCGTCGTACTGCGCCCGGGCCACCGCCTCCACGAGGTGGACCTGCCCGCCGGTCCCCCGCTGGGCCTGGGCGGGCTGCCGTTCGAGTCCACCGAGATCGAACTGCCCGAGGGCACCGTGCTGGCCATGTTCACGGACGGCCTGATCACCTCCCCGCACCGTGACCCGGACACCGGTCGCCGGCTCCTCCACGAGGCGCTGGCGGCCTACAGCGACTCGCTGGACGAGACCTGCGACCGGATCCTGCACGCCCTGCTGCCGTCGGGCGGCGCGGCCGACGACGTGGCCCTGCTGCTGGCCCGTACCCAGGGTCTGCCGCCGTCCCGGGTGGCGACCTGGGACGTCCCCGCCGACCCCGCCCTGGTCGCGCCGATCCGCAAGCAGGTGGTGGAGCAGCTGGACGTGTGGGACCTGACCATGGCCGCCTTCACGGCGGAGCTGGTGGTCAGCGAACTGGTCACCAACGCCATCCGCTACGGCGCCCGCCCCATCCGGCTCCGCCTGATCCACGACACGACCAGGCTGATCTGCGAGGTCTCCGACACCAATCACACCGCCCCGCACCTGCGCCGGGCCAAGACCTGGGACGAGGGCGGCCGGGGCCTGCTGCTGGTGGCGCAGCTGACCCAGCGCTGGGGCACCCGGCACACCGGCGAGGGCAAGACGATCTGGGCCGAGCTGTCCCTGTTCCCGGAGGACGTTCCCTAGGGAGTGCTGGTCAGGACGACCAGCTGCCGGGTGGCCCGGGTCATCGCGACATAGCGGTCGACGGCGCCCTCGACGCCCGTGCCGAAGTCCTCCGGGTCGACGAGGACGACCAGGTCGAACTCGAGCCCCTTCGACAGCTCCGGGGTGAGCGAGCGGACCCGGGATGTCGCGGTGAAGGCGGGATCGCCGATCACGCAGGCGATGCCCTCGGGGTGCGCGTCGAGCCAGCCGTCGAGGATCGGGGCCAGCCGGTCGGCGGATCCGTGGACGACGGGCAGGCCGCTGCCGCGGATCGAGGTCGGCACGTTGGCGTCCGGGAGCGCGGCCCGGATGACCGGCTCGGCCTCCGCCATGATCTCCTCGGGGGTGCGGTAGTTGATGCTGAGCGAGGCCAGGGTGATCCGGTCGAATCCGACCCGCTCCAGGCGTTCCCGCCACGACTCCGCGAACCCGTGCCTGGCCTGGGCCCGGTCCCCGACGATGGTGAAGCTCCGGGACGGGCAGCGCAGCAACAGCATCTGCCATTCGGCGTCGGTCAGTTCCTGGGCCTCGTCGACGACGATGTGCGCGAACGGGCCGGCCAGCAGGTCCGGGGTGAGGGTGGGCAGTTCGGACTCGTCGACCAGGCTGACCGCGGCGTCCTCGCCGCGCAGCATCCGCACCAGGCCCTCGCCGTCGTCCCCGTCGGCGCCGGAGTCGACGGCGGCCCCGATCAGGTTGTCGACGACCTGTGCCATGCGCTCGCGCTGGGCGGCGAGCGCGGCCTCCTGCCGCTGCCTGTGCCGGGCCGCCGCCGGGTCGCCGAGCCGCTGCCGGGCCGCGTCCAGGAGCGGCAGGTCGGACACGGTCCAGGCCTGGGCGTCGGCGCGCTGGAGCAGCCGTACGTCGTCGCGGCCGAGCCAGGGGGCGCACATCCGCAGGTAGGCGGGCACCGACCACAGGTCGCCGACCAGGTCGCCGGCCTCCAGCAGCGGCCAGGCGCCGTTCAGGGTGTCGGTCAGCTCCCTGTCCTGCTGGAGCGACCTGCGGAACCGCTCGGGCGGGACGTCTTCGCCGGTGTGCTTGTCCAGCAGGATGGTCGCGAGTTCCTCCCAGATCTGTTCACGGCCCTCGTTGTGCGGTGTGCCCGGCCCCGGCGCCCGGAACGCGTCGGCCCAGTCGTCGGCGCTCAGCCACAGGTCGCCCCAGTCGGTGGCGACCGTCATGCCCGTGGCGGGCGGCTCCTCGTAGAAGCGGACGGCCGTCTCGATCGCCCGCACCATGTCCGCGGTCGACTTCAGGCGGGCCACCTCCGGGTCGGCCTCGGGCGTCGCGGCGGCTCCCTCGTCGACGAGGTCGGCCAGGACGCAGGTCTGGACGCCCTCCTCGCCGAGGCTGGGCAGCACGTCGGAGACGTAGTTCAGGTAGGGCCGGTGCGGGCCGACGAACAGGACACCGCCCCGCCGGTGGCCGAGGCGCGGGTCGGAGTACAGGAGATGGGCGGTGCGGTGCAGGGCGACGACCGTCTTGCCGGTGCCCGGGCCGCCGTCGACCACGAGGGCGCCGCGGGATCCGGCGCGGATGATCGCGTCCTGGTCGGCCTGGATGGTGGCGAGCACGTCGCGCATCCGCTCCGACCGGTCGGCGCCGAGGCTCGCGATGAAGGCGGACTGGTCGTCGAGCGCGGCGTGCCCTTCGAGCCCGTCCGCGGTGAACACCTCGTCCCAGTAGTCGCTGATCCGGCCGTCCGTCCAGCGGTATCTGCGGCGGCTGCGCAGCCCCATCGGGCCGGCGTGGGTCGCCGCGAAGAACGGCTCGGCCGCGGGTGACCGCCAGTCGAGCAGCAGCCGGCGGCCCTCGCTGTCGGTGAGGCCCAGCCGGCCGATGTACACGGGCTCGGGGTGGTCCGCGCCCACGACGCGCCCCAGGCACAGGTCCAGGCCGAAACGGCGCAGGGTGCGCAGCCGTCCGGTCAGCCGGTGGACCTCGATGTCCCGGTCCATCGCGGCCCGGCCGGTACCGCCGGGCGCCTTGAGTTCGGTGTCGAGCCGGTCGGAAAGCTCGGCGATCGTCTCGCCGAGACACCGCGCGATGGCCGTGAAGTGCCGCTCGTCGTCGGCGATCAGGGCCGGGTCGGCCTTGCCTGACAACTGCTCGGGGAGATCGAAGACACGGGTGGTCAGGGGGTTCACTGCATCAGCTCCGTCAGGGGGCGTCGGACACGACGGCGGGTGGTACGGGCGGCTCTGCTTCCGCACGGTTCACGCGGAGACGGGCGGCGTCTCGCGGTCGGCCTCTTCGAGCAGGAGCTTCGCGGCCGTCGTCGCGCCGTCGGTGCGGATGTCGGCGGCCACGGCCGTCGCCCGGGCCCGGGTCGCGGGGGCGAGGGCGGTCGTGAGCGCGGCGGAGAGGGAGCCGGCGGTCGGGGTCGGGCCGTCGTGGGCCGCGCCGATGCCCAGCTCGGCCACCCGGGCGGCCCAGTGCGGCTGGTCCACGATCTGCGGGACGATCACCTGGGGCACGCCGGCCAGGGCGGCGGTCGTCGTGGTGCCCGCCCCGCCGTGGTGGACGACGGCGGCCACCCTGCGGAACAGCGCCTGGTGGTTGACCTCGCCGATCGCGAGGCAGTCGGCCCGGCCGTCGACGGGGGCGAGGTCGGCCCAGCCGCGTCCGACGAGCACCCGGCGGCCCTGGGCGCGCACCGCCTCGACGGCCGTCCGGGCGGCGTCCGGCGCGCCGCGCATCGCCATGCTGCCGAAGCCGACGTACACCGGCGGCTCACCGGCCGCCAGGAAGGCCGCCAGCTCGTCCGGAAGCGGGCGTTCGTCCGGCAGCAGCCACGCGCCCGTCTGCACCAGGTCGAGGTCCGTCAGGTCCTGCCACGGTCCCAGGACCGGGTCCGCCGCCAGCCACGGCCGGCCGGTGAGGACGTGGGCACGGACGTCGGCCACCGGAGGCAGCCCGATCGCCGCCCGATGGGTGTTCAGGGCCTCGCCGTACAGCGCGTCCACCCGCTCGGCGTCCACCTTCCACAGCGTCCGCAGGTCGGCGTCGGGCGGTGCCGGGCGGCCCGGGCGGCCGGCCGGCGGGAAGTGCGGGGACGGCATCCCGAACGGATGGGGGCACGCGAACACGTACCGGATGCCCAGCTTCTCGGTCACGGACCGCACACCGGCCGGCATCAGGCCGCTCGCCACCACCGCGTCGCACCCCTCGGCCGCCGCGGCGACCGCGTCGAAGTGCGCGGCGACCAGCTCGGCGGCGAGCCGGAACGCGTCCGACGGCTGCGGATCCGGCCTGGTGACCACCGAGCGCACCGACGGCCCGAACGGCACATGCGTCACGCCCGCCCGGTCCAGCAGTTCCGCGAACTCCTGGTCCGGCGGGGCACACACCCGCACCTCGGCGCCGAGTTCCCGCAGCGCCAGCGCGAGTCCCGCCATCGGTTCGACGTCCCCGCGCGACCCGTATCCCATCAACAACACACGCACGTGGTGAATCCCCCAAATACCGCTGGTCCTGGCTTCGGCCTGCGATTTTGCGGGACGAGGGGGGCCTTGCCGCAAGCCCCCCTGTGCGCTATAAGTTAAGAGTGGCGAGGAGCGACTGGACTCCTTGCCCTATTTTTTTTGCCGCTTCCGTCACGACGCGCCTGCCGTTCCCGCTCCCGGCGCGCCCGCCGCTCCCGTCACGGCGCGCTCAGCCAGGGCCGGACCTGCTTGCGCGCCTCGTGCAGCCGCGACTTCAGCGTCCCCAGCGGAATCCCGACCCGTTCGGCGACCTCGGCGTAGTCCAGCTGGCAGATGTCCCGGTAGACCAGCGGCGCGACCAGCTGCGGATGCTCCCGCTCCAGCCGGTCCAGCGCCTCCAGCAGATCGATCCGGGAGCCGGCGATCACGCTGGTGGTGCGCGGATCCACGTGCTCGGCCGGTTCGATGTCCGCCGGCTGCTCCGCCGCCCGTCGCTTCAGGTCCCGGTACTTCTGCCGGGAGCAGTTGGCGACGACCGTGTACAGCCAGGTGCTGAAGCGGCTGCGGCCCTCGAAGGTGGAGATCTTCCGGGAGATCTGGAGCAGCACGTCCTGGGCCGCCTCCTCGGCGTCTTCCCGGCACGGCAGGAACCGTGCGCAGCGTCGTACGACGTCGGGCCAGACCTCGGTCAGCAGCTGGTTCAGGGCCAGCTGGTCGCCGGCGGCGGCCCGCCGGGCGAGGTCTTCGGTCAGCGCGGCGTCCGGCACGGGAGGTCCCCCTCGAAGTCGATCTCAGGCCAGGCATGATAGTCGTATGCAACCCCTGGAGCGGATCGGCCGCTATCGCCTCGAACGGCGCCTGGGCACCGGTGCCTTCGGGACGGTCTGGCTCGCCCACGACGACCAGTTGGACGCCTCGGTGGCGGTGAAGGTGCTCGCCGACAACTGGTCCCACCGTCTCGACATCCACGACCGCTTCCTGTCCGAGGCGCGGCTGCTGCGCCGGGCCGACTCGAAGCGGGTGGTGCAGGTCTACGACATCGGCGAACTCCCCGACGGACGGCCGTACTTCGTGATGGAGTACGCCGACGCGGGCACCCTCGCCGATCTGCTCGGGGCGGGCCCGCTGCCGATCCCCGACGCACTGCTGCTGACCGCGCTGGCGGCACGCGGCGCGGCGGACCTGCACGGGGCGGGGATCGTGCACCGGGACATCAAGCCGACCAATGTGCTGCTGCGCACCGCGCAGGACGGCACCCGGCGGGTGCTGCTGGCCGACCTGGGGCTGGCGAAGAGCCTGGCGCAGGCCTCGGGGCTGACCCTGGCCGCCGGTTCGGCGGGCTACCAGCCGCCGGAGCAGGCCCAGCCGGGCGAGGGCATCGACGCCCGGGCCGACGTGTACGCGCTGGGTGCGGTGGGCTACGAGCTGGTCACCGGCACCGTGCCGGCGGCCCCCGGGCAGGTCGTCCGGCCGGAGCGGTTGCGTCCGGACCTAGGGGACGACGTCCAGCGGGCGCTGATGCGGGCCCTGGAGCCGGACCGGCAGCGGCGCTGGCCGTCCGCGCAGGCCTTCGCGGACGAGCTGGACCGGCTGGCGGCGGCCGCGGCGGCGCGCCGGCCGCGGCGCCTGGACGGCGTCCGCAGACGGCTCAACGTCATCACGCTGACGGTCGCCGCGGTCCTCGCGGCCGGGGGTACGGCCCTCGCGGTCACGCTGGTCGACCTGAACGGCTCGGCGGCCGAGGAGACGAAGGTCACCGACTCCACCGGACGGGTGGTGGCCGAGGTGCCGTCCGGGTGGGCGGGCGAGCTGCGGAACTCCGGCTGGAATCCGAAGGCGCTGGGACTGGCCTCGGGGCACGAGCCGGGGCTGGAGGTCGCCGACGACGTGTCGGAGTGGCAGGACCTCACCACGGCGGTGAACGGCGTGTTCATCGGCCTGAGCGAGCACGGCGACGTCACGGCGAAGGTCAACGCCCTGTCCCATGCGCAGTGCCACTACGACGGCAGCCGTGCGTTCACGAGCGGCACCTGGAAGGGCCGGGTCCGGACCTGGAGCGACTGTTCCGGCGCCGGCGGCTCGGTCCAGGAGGCGGCCCTCGCCCCGGCCGGCGGGGACGACCAGCCCCAGGTGTATGTGCAGGTACGGCAGAAGGGAGCCGCCGACGACACCGCCACGGACGGCATACTCCGGTCGATCCGGGTCACCTGACTCGACGAATCACGGCGTGCCCCCGAACTTTTCCGCCGTTTCTCGCATCGGATGGGAGTGACGGCGCACGGAGCGCCTCGGGCACGCCTCGCAGCGTGCCGCGAACATCCAGGAGTGTGGAGAGACATGGCGTACACGTCCCAGTCCTTGCGGCGCGGGGCGGCCCTGCTCGCGAGCACGGTCGCCGCCCTGGGCCTCCTGACCGCCTGCGGCAACGGCAGCCCGGGCAAGTCGCCGGAGTCGGTGTCGGGCACGGCCGCGCCCGCGACCGGCGACTCGGCGGGTTCGAGCGCGTCGGACACCGGTTCCGCGTCGTCCGGCACGGCATCCTCCCCGGCGTCCCAGAGCACCGGCTCGTCGACGGGCGGCGGCTCCTCGACGGGCGGCGGCACGACGACCGCCAGTGCCGCGTCCGGCAGCCGCTGTCACACCTCCGAGCTGACCGCCTCGGTGGGCGGCAACGACCCGGGGGCCGGCCAGGAGAACTTCCCGATCGTGTTCACCAACAAGTCGGGCCGCACCTGCACCGTCCGCGGCTTCCCCGGCGCGGCCTTCGTGAACGCATCCGGCACCCAGCTCGGTCCGGACCCCAAGCGGGAGTCCGGCAGCACCCCCGCGACGGTCACCCTCAAGCCCGGCCAGAGCGCCTGGGCCGGGCTGACCTTCTCCAACCCGGAGATCAGCGGCGCCAAGACGGCGACCCCGGCCGCGCTGGAGGTCACCCCGCCGGACGAGCGTGACTCGCTGAAGGTCACCTGGAAGGGCGGCACGGTCCCGGTCTCCGGGAACGCCTCCTCGGTACGGCTGACCGTGCTCAGCGCCGGCACCGGTGCCTGACCTGCCGGAACGCCGGTCGCCCGGGGCCTGATCCCCCGCACCCGGACCCCGCCGCCCACTCCCCCGGGCGGCGGGGTTCGTCATGTCCGGGCCACGACTGTCACAGGCGTGCAACACGCGCCTCCGGCTCCGATCTTTTTCGCCGGGCCGCCCATCGAACCCGTCGACCACACAGGAAGAAGGCCCCGCGAGGGGCCGGGACGACGGAATCGGGGACGGACATGAGCGGCATCTCCCGCAGGCGGATCCTGACGGCGGGCGCGACGGCGGGCGCCCTGGGTGCACTGGGCGCGGTGTCGGGGTGCTCGAACGGCGAGTGGACGGTGGGCGGCGGTTCCGCCGGCAACGGCAAGAGCAGCGGTGTACCGACCAAGCCGCTGAAGCTCATCGGGGACGGTTCCACCGCCGACACCGGCGCCCAGCCGCACCAGCCGAAGGCGACGCGCCTGGCGGCCGGCGCCAAGCCGCCGCAGTTCGTGGTGTTCTCCTGGGACGGCGCCGGCGAGCTCAGCAACCAGCTGTTCTCCCGGTTCCGCAGGGTGGCCGCCGACCACGGCGCGAAGATGACCTTCTTCCTGTCCGGCATCTACACCCTGCCCGAGGCCAAGAAGGACCTCTACCGGCCGCCGCAGCACGAGGTCGGCGCCTCCGCGATCGGTTACCTCTCCGACCGGCACATCCACAACACGCTCCAGCAGGTGCGGGCCGCCTGGCTGGAGGGCCACGAGATCGGCACCCACTTCAACGGACACTTCTGCGGCAGCGACGGCGTGCGCAACTGGTCTTCGGCCGAGTGGCGCAGCGAGATCGACCAGGCGATCGACTTCGTCACCAAGTGGAAGACGAACACCGGCTTCACCGACCTGGACCCGCTGCCGTTCGACTACCGCAAGGAGCTGATCGGCGGCCGCACCCCGTGCCTGGAGGGTCAGACCAACCTGCTGCCCACGGCGGCCGCGCTCGGCTGGAAGTACGACGCCAGCTCCCCCGGCGGCCTGCAGATCTGGCCGGGCAAGGTGCAGGGCAACCGCATCTGGGACTTCCCGCTGCAGTCCATACCGTTCTCCGGGCACTCCTTCCAGGTCCTGTCGATGGACTACAACATGATGTTCAACCAGTCGGCCGGCAACCCGCTGGGCGACAAGTCCCAGTACGACGCCTGGCGCACCCAGGCCCGCGACACCTATCTGGCCGGCTTCGAGCGGGCGTACTCCACCAACCGGGCGCCGTTCTTCATCGGCAACCACTTCGAGCGCTGGAACGGCGGCATCTACATGGACGCCGTCGAGGAGGCGATCGGCAAGATGGCCGAGTACGACGACGTGCGCTTCGTGTCGTTCAAGCAGCTGGTGGCGTGGCTGGAGGCGCAGGACCCGGCGGTGCTGCGCACCCTGCGCACCCTGAACCCGGGCCAGGAGCCGACCGGCGGATGGGCTGAGTTCCTGGGCACGGCGGGTACCCGGTCCTCGTAAACGGGTCCGTCTGCTTTCATGGGCGGGCCGCACTTGATCACGCCCCGAGGAACGCGCCCTGAACACCCCGCTCGCCGAGACCCTGTCCGTCCTGCTGCTCGCCGCCGTCCTCGCCTGGGCCGTGATCCGGCCCCGCGGCTGGCCGGAGGCGGTGCTCGCCGTACCCGCGGCGGGGGTGGTGATCGCCACCGGGGCGATCTCGCTGGACCACGCCCGGGAGGAGGCCGAACGGCTCGGGCCCGTCGTCGGTTTCCTCGCCGCCGTCCTGGTGCTCGCCCATTTCTGCGATGTGGAGGGGCTGTTCCAGGCCTGCGGGGCGTGGATGGCCCGCTGGGCGGCCGGGCGGCCGGTGCGGCTGCTGACCGCGGTGTTCGCGCTGGCCTCGGTGATCACCGCCGTGCTGAGCCTGGACGCGACGGTGGTGCTGCTGACGCCCGTGGTGTTCGCGACGGCGGCCCGGTCCGGGGTGCGGGCCAAGCCGCACGTCTACGCGTGCACGCATCTGTCGAACACCGCCTCGCTGCTGCTGCCGGTGTCCAATCTGACGAACCTGCTGGCGTTCGCGGCGAGCGGGCTGAGCTTCACCCGGTTCGCGGCGCTGATGGTGCTGCCCTGGCTGGTGGCGATCGGCGCCGAGTACCTGGTGTTCCGGCGGTTCTTCGCCCGGGACCTGTCCTCGGCGGCCCCGGGGGCGAAGGACACCGGCGAGCCGCCCCGGCTGCCGCTGTTCGCGGTGGTGACGGTGGCCTGCACGCTCGCCGGGTTCGTGGTCACCTCCGCGTTCGGGATCGACCCCGCGTGGGCCGCGTTCGCCGGCGCGCTGGTGCTCGCCGGGCGGGCGCTGGTACGACGGCGGGCGACCCCGCTGTCGGTCGTGAAGGCGGCCGCTCCGGCGTTCCTGGCGTTCGTGCTCGCGCTCGGGATCGTGGTGCGGGCGGTCGTCGACAACGGGCTGTCCGACGCCCTCGGGCATGTCCTGCCCGGCGGGACCGGGCTGCCGGCCCTGCTCGGCATCGCCGCGCTGGCCGCCGTGCTGGCGAATGTCGTCAACAACCTGCCGGCGGTGCTGGTGCTGCTGCCGCTGGCCGCGCAGACCGGGCCCGCCGCGGTGCTGGCGGTGCTGCTCGGGGTGAACATCGGCCCGAACCTCACCTACGCCGGTTCCCTGGCGACGCTGCTGTGGCGCAGGATCGTGCACCAGCACGATCACGGGGTGGACCTCGGGGAGTTCACCCGGCTGGGGCTGCTTGCCGTGCCGACCGCGCTGGCCGGTGCGGTGGTGGCACTGTGGGGGGCGCTCCAGGTGGTCGGGATCTAGAGGGAGGCCATGGACATGCGGGTGATCGTCTGGCTGGTCGAGGGGACCTGGCCCGCCTGTGTGGACGCGGCGCGTGGGTACGCGCGGGACGCGTCCGAGGTGGTGCTGCTGCACGTGACCGAGCCGGGGGTGGCCGGGCTGGCGCACGGCGCCTTCGCGGGGCTGCTGGGCCGGGCGGGTTCGGAACCGGACCCGGAACGGCGGCTGGTGGAGCTGGGCGGCACGTCGGCGGCGGAATTGCTGGACGCGGCCGAGGCACGGCTGGGGCGGCCGTGCACCCGGCTGGAGCGGACCGGGCGCGTCGAACGCGAGGTGGTGGCCGCCGCCGAGGGCGCCGGCCTGCTGATCGTGGCCCGGGACGGCGACCGGTCCCGGCTGGGGCCGCACAGCCTGGGCAAGGCGGTGCGGTTCGCCGTCGACCACGCGCCCTGCCCGGTGTTGCTGGTGTGGCCGGAGGGGGCGCCGGACCTGACGACGATCCCGCCCCCGCCTCCGCACCACCCCTGAGCCCGTACCGGCTCAGCGGCCGTGGTGACCACCACCGCCGCCACCGCCACCGCCGTAGCCGCCACCGCCCCCGTAGCCGCCGTCGCCGTACTGGCCACCGCCGTAGCAGTAGCCCGGGTACTCCTCGCACGGGTTGTAGCCGGGGGCGCTGCCCGACGGCGTGGGCTGCGCCGTCGTCCGCGACGCCGACGGGGTGGGCGTCGGCGTGGGGGTCTTCGCGGCCCTGGTCGTGGCGGTGGGCGAGGAGGACGGGGCCCGCGTCGGCGTCGGCGTGGTCTCGGCGTCCCAGTTGACGATCTGCATCTGCAGGTCGGGCTGGGAGGTGTCCATCACCCAGCGCTGGGAGGCGACGTTCGCCCGGGTCTTGACCACGAGGGAGCCGCCGCCGTCGGTGGCGGCCGGGGCGAGTGCCAGATCCTGGTCCCAGCGGGGCACCAGGGCTCCCTGGAGGGTGAAGTCGTAGCGGATGCTCCGGCCGCCGGTCCCGGAGGCGGCCGAGCACGGGGCGAGCTGGACGGAGTAGCCGAGGTGCGAGTCGAGGCACAGGCCGGGGTCGGCGCCGTTGCGCAGCAGCCCGTCGTTCTCGTACGTCCACTGCTGGCCGGGGGCCGAGGAGCACTCGGCGAGCTCGGTCTCCGCGCCCTTGGCGGGCTTCTTGCCGACCACGCCGATGCACAGGCCGGAGGCGATGTTGTGCAGGCGTCCGCGCAGGGTGCCCTGGGTGGTCTGGCTGGTGCCGATCCAGGACGGCCCCGAGCTGGCGGTGCCGGTGCCGGGCGTGGCGGAGGGCTTGCCCGAGGCGGCCGAGCCGGAGCCGTCGCCGGAGCCGAGCACCGACCACAGCACCAGGGGCAGCACGACCAGCCCGCTCACCGTGCCCACGGCCACGGTGAGGTTGCGGCGGCGCACCCGGCGGGCGGCCCGCTGCTTGGCGCGGCGGGAGAGGGCGGGATGCACCACCAGGTCCTTGCCCGACGCGGCCGTCGCCGGTCCGAAGGCCTCGCCGCCCGCGGGGTGGCCGCCGGGCGTGGCCTCCTGCTCTGCGGGCTGCTCGGTGCGGCCGGCCCGCGACTCCAGATAGGCACGGGCGCCCCAGCCGAGCACGGCCTCGGCGAGGGCGAGGCCGAGCCCGCGGCCGCCGTTGAACTGGTGGAGCTGGTCGGCGGTGTACCGGCAGTGGATGCAGCCGTTGAGGTGCTGCTGGAGGTCCCGGTCGACGTCGACGCCGCCGCGCCGGAAGGTCACGTCGATCATCCGGACGTACCGCTGGCACTCGTCCTCGTGGGCGAGTTCGCGGTGCACCTGGAGGCACTCCTCGCGCAGCCGCTCGCGGGCCCGGCCCAGTTCGACCCGCGTGTCCTGCTCGTCGAGGCCCAGCAGTCCGGCGGGTGTCGACAGCGGCTCCGACTCGACCTCGGTGTGCCACAGCACGGTCCGCGAGGACTGGGTCAGGCGCTGGAAGGCGCGGGAGAGCAGCCGCCGGTTGGCGGGCGGGAGCAGCCGGGTGGCGGCCCGCTCCCCCTTGCCGGCGCGGAGTTCGGGGTGCAGCAGTTCGCCGCGGCCGTCGTTGTCCCATTCGGCGGCGATACGGCGGACGGTGACAAGGAGTTGGGGGCGCCAGGCAGCGGTGGGGCCGGTCTGGCGGAGGGATTCACCGAAAAGCCGGGTGAATGCGGCGGTGGTGAGCATTCCCGCGCCGCGGGTCCCGTCGGTGCACAGACGGGCGTAGGTGAAGGCCGCTTCCCAGTGCCGGTCGAGGAGTTCACCGACGGGGTGCAGCGCGGGGGCGGCGCCCGTCCATTGCTTGAGCTCGGCACTGAGCTGCTCGTCGGTGACGTCGAACGGCCGGTCGGGGGTAGGGGAATTCCCCAGGCCTGCGTCATTCACGGCGGCATTCCTTCCAGACGCAACGCGGAATCTGATACATACCAGCCGGTATGTGACCGGTACACGACCCGGCCGATGCCATGATCGGATGGGCCCGTTGGGGGTTCGGCGCCCGAACGTCCGCCGTCGGCAGCTCTTTTGAAGCGTGGGGGGCGAACGGGAGCGGCCTCGCGCATGCGGGGAAAACAATTCTCCGCACGCCGACACGGCACACCTTTGCACAGGCCAGCAGGGCAGAACAAGGGATCTCGGGGTTTTGCGCATTGCCCAAAGCCTGCGCTAATTTGACGCTTCGTCAATGAGCGCGTTCAGGGTTTGTCGTTGTATCGACATCGCAATTGGCGCCAGGATTCGGGTCGGACCACCACGACCTCCGCCCCAACCATTGAACCACGGCCCGACCTGCACGAGCCGCCCGGCCGACAGTCTCCGTGAACCAATAGCCGCAGGTATTAAGGGCGTTTCACCGGAACGGTGGCCGCCGGGCGGGACACCGTGTCTTTCGCGGAAAACCCGGCAGAAATGGAACGGGCTGGGAAATCCGGACGCGGCCGCGACACGCGCGGCGGGCGAGTCGACGATGTGCGGGGCGCCCGGGCCGGCGGCGATCAGCTCCTCGGCGCGGCCTGCGCGTCCGGATCCTGGAGGGGTCGTCCGGGGAGGAGGCGCCGGCGGCGCCGGGCATGTTCTCCTTCGGGCCGCCGGGGCCCGGCGGCGGGCGCCATACCAGGACAACGCACCGCCCAAGATGCCGGGGCGGTGCGGATCGGCGAGTACAGCCGGACGTCGACCACCCGCGCCCCCCCAACCGGGCCCTCAGTGACCGGAGATGGGATGGGGGCCGTAGGACTGCTCCAGTTCCTCCAGTTCCTTGCCGCTGAGCTCCAGGTCGACGGCCGCCACCGCGTCCGCGATGTGGTTCGGCTTCGACGCTCCGATGATCGGGGCCGTCACCGTGTTCTGGTGCAGGAGCCAGGACAGGGCCACCTGGGCTCGGGGGACGCCCCGGTCGCCGGCGATGCGGGTGACCGCCTCGACGATCGCGCGGTCGCCGTCCTGGTAGAGGCGGTTGCCGAAGTTGTCGGTGGCGCTGCGCTCGGTGACCGTGCCCCAGTCGCGGGTGAGGCGGCCCCGGGCCAGCGGGCTCCACGGCAGCACGCCCACGCCCTGGTCGGCGCAGAGCGGCAGCATCTCACGCTCCTCCTCGCGGTAGAGGAGGTTGTAGTGGTTCTGCATGGAGACGAACTTGGTCCAGCCGTTGCGCTCGGCCGTGTACTGGGCCTTGGAGAACTCCCAGGCGTACATCGAACTCGCCCCGATGTAGCGTGCCTTGCCCGCCTTGACGACGTCGTGCAGCGCCTCCATCGTCTCCTCGATCGGGGTGTCGTGGTCGAAGCGGTGGATCTGGTAGAGGTCGACGTAGTCGGTGCCGAGCCGGCCGAGGCTGTGGTCGATCTCCGTGAGGATCGCCTTGCGGGACAGACCGCCGCCGTTGGGACCGGGGCGCATCCGGCCGTGCACCTTGGTGGCGAGGACGATCTCGTCGCGCTGGGCGAAGTCGCGGAGCGCCTTGCCGACGATCTCCTCGCTGGTGCCGTCCGAGTAGACGTTGGCGGTGTCGAAGAAATTGACGCCCGCCTCCAGCGCCTGCCGGATCAGCGGGCGGGACGCCTCCTCGTCGAGGGTCCACTCGTGGGTGCCGCGGTCGGGCAGGCCGTAGGTCATGCAGCCGAGGCAGATCCGGGACACGTCCAGACCGGTGCGGCCGAGCTTCACGTACTCCATCGTTGTCTCCCACCGTCGAGATCACGTCGTACAGAGCCGAGCGTACGTCGGTCCGCTGTCCGGTTCCGGGTGACGGCGGCGAATCGGGCGGGTCAGCCCTGCTCCAGCAGGTCAAGGGCCCGTTCCCAGGCGAACTCGGGGCGCCGGCCGTCCACTTCGGTCCCGCCGGTGTGCGGGTCGCCGAAGCGGACGCCCAGCCCGCGCAGCCGGCTCAGGCTCTCCTGGTAGGCGGGGTGGGCGGCCAGCGCGTCCGCGACGCAGGGCAGGACGGCGATCGGCACGCCCAGGCCGAGGGCCTCGCAGAGGGTGCCGACGGCGAGGGTGTCGGCGAGCCCGGCGGCCCACTTGTTGACGGTGTTGAAGGTCGCGGGGGCGACGGCCACCGCGTCCGGCGCCGGGAAGGGGCGCGGGTCGGAGGGGCGCCGCCAGGCCGACCGGACGGGACGGCCGGTGCGTGCCTCGGCCTCGGCGGTGTCGAAGAAGCCGTTCATGGCGATCGGGGTGGCGATGACCCCGACCTCCCAGCCGCGGTCCTGGGCCGCGGTGATCAGCCCGCCGACGCCCGCGGCGATGCCGGCCCCGCAGACGACGAGGTAGAGGAAGGGCTTCGAGGGCGCATCGGTCATCCGGGAACCCTATGCGGGTGCTACCGGAGCGGGAACGTCAGGCCCCGCTCGGACTCCGGGCGCGGACCGTGGAGCCGGCGTTCGCGCTCCTCGATCCGGACGTCGTTGATGCTGGCCTCGCGCCGGGTCATCAGCCCGTGCTGGTCGAACTCCCACAGTTCGTTGCCGTACGACCGCCACCACTGGCCGGCCGCGTCGTGGCACTCGTACTGGAAGCGGACCGCGATGCGGTCGCCGTCGAAGGCCCACAGGTCCTTGCGGAGCGCGTAGTCGAGCTCCCGGTCCCACTTCGCGGTGAGGAACTCGACGATCGCGGCGCGGCCGGTGACGAAGGTGTCCCGGTTGCGCCAGACGGAGTCCTCGGAGTAGGCGAGCGCCACGCGCCGCGGGTCGCGGGTGTTCCAGGCGTCCTCGGCGGCCTGGACCTTCTGGACGGCGGTCTCACGGGTGAACGGCGGCAGGGGCGGGCGGTCGGCCATGGTCTCCTCCTCAAGTGGAGAACGTGCGTTCTCCAGGTCGCTGCTAACGTAGGAGAACGCACGTTCTCTCGTCAAGGAGCCATCGGGAGTGGTCATGGACAGCGCGGTCGCGCGGGAGCAGGCCCTGGACGCCGCCGAGCGGCTGTTCTACGGCCGGGGGGTGCAGTCCGTCGGCATGGACGACATACGCGGCGCCTCCGGGGTCTCCCTCAAGCGGCTCTACCAGCTCTTCCCCGCCAAGGAACAGCTCGTGGTGGCCTACCTGGAGCGCCGGGACGTCCGCTGGCGGCAGCGGCTCTCCGCGCATGTCGAGGGGCAGCCGGACCCCCGGGAGCGGCTGCTCGCCGTCTTCGACTGGCTGGCGGGCTGGTTCGGCGAGGCGGACTTCCGGGGGTGCGCGTGGATCAACGCGTACGGCGAGCTGGGTGCCACCTCCGAGCGGGTGGTGGCCCAGGTACGGGGCCACAAGCAGGCGTTCCGGGACTACCTCGCGGACCTGGTGGCGGACGCCGGGCTGGACGCCGCGCTCACCGGGCCGCTGTTCCTGCTGGCCGAGGGGGCGATGGTGACCGCGGGCATCACCGGGAGCACGCGGCCCGCGGCCGAGGCGCGCGAGGCGGCCCGGGCGCTGCTGCGCGACCGGTGAGGTCAGGCCGCGGCCGGCGCCGAGAGCGCGGCCCGGGCCTGTGGGAGCGAGGCGGCCGCCGCCTCCCGGCCGGCCGGACGGGGCAACACGTCGACGCGGGTCGGCTCGGCGGCCGCGGGATGCAGCCGACCGGGTGGCGACCTACGAGGTGATCGCCGACCCGGCGCGGCTGCGCGGGCTGGAACCGGCGGTGGTGGGGGCACCGCCGGTCGTCGCTATCCCGTCGGCTCCTTGACGGTGATGGCGTGCACCGGGCAGGCCCGGGCCGCCTCCCGGACCAGCGGGTCGCCGCCGCCGTCCTCCTTGCCGGGGAGCAGGGTGCTGAAGCCGTCGTCGTCCTGGGTGAAGACGTTCGGGGCCGTCATGGCGCACTGGCCGGCTCCGATGCAGACGTCCGTATCGATCTCGATGTGCATGGCAGGAGCCTCTTACCAGGTCACGGGGAGTTCCAGCATCCCCTGGATCGTGTCGCCGGGTTTGAAGGGAATCTTCTCCGGCGGCGCGGCCAGCCGCAGGCCCGGGAGCCGCTCCCACAGGGTGCGCAGGGCGATCTCCAGCTCGGTGCGGGCCAGGTTCTGGCCCAGGCACTGGTGGATGCCGAAGCCGAAGGCCACGTGGTGGCGGGTCGGGCGGTGCCAGTCGATGCTGTCGGGGTCGTCGTACACGGACTCGTCGCGGTTGATGACCGAGGTCGCGAAGAGCACGCCGTCGCCCTTGCGGATGATGGTGCCGGCCACCTCGATGTCCTCCAGGGCGACGCGCAGCAGCCCGTCGGCGATGGACAGCATCCGCATCAGTTCCTCGACGGCGGCGGGCACCAGCGCGGGGTCGGCGCGCAGTTCGGCCAGCCGCTCGGGCTGCTGGAGCAGGGTGAAGGTACCGAGCGAGATCATGTTGGCCGTGGTCTCGTGCCCGGCGACCAGCAGGATGAGGGCCAGCGCGACGACCTCGTCGCGGTCCAGGGCGCCCTCGCGCAGCCGCTCGTGGACGAGGTCGTCCAGGACACCCTCGCCGGGCGCCCCGTCCCGGCTCTTGCGGTCGGCCAGGTCGCCGAGATAGGCCTCCAGCTGGTCGCGCGCGTCCAGGGAGTCCGCGGGCTCCGGACCGCGCAGCAACCGCCGGGACTGCGCCTCGAAGAACTCGTGGTCGGCGTACGGCACACCGAGCAGGTCGCAGATGACCATGGACGGCACGGGCAGGGCGAAGGCGCTCACCAGGTCGGCCGGCGGCCCCTGGGCGATCATCCGGTCGAGCAGTTCGTCGACGATCCGTTGGATGGCCGGCCGCATCCCGGTCGCCCGTTTGAGGGTGAAGTCCGGGATCAGCATCCGGCGCTGGGTCTGGTGCTCGGGGTCGTCGAGGCCGAGCAGGGCGACCTTGCGGCGCTCCCGGGCCGCCGCGAACCGGGCGTTCGGCATCGGGAAGTCGTCGCGTCGGCGGTCGCTGGAGAGCCGGGGGTCGGAGAGCAGCGCCCGGGCCGTGCCGTGGCCGGTCACCGCCCAGGCGGTGCGGCCGTCGTAGAGAGTGACGCGGGACAGCGGGGTGCCGTCGCGCAGGGGGTCGTAGCCGGTGGGCGGGTGGTAGGGGCACGTGCGGTCCTGCGGCCAGGCCACGGGGTCGGCCGGGTGGGCCGGAACAGTGGGTTCCGTCAGGTCCGTCAGTTCGTTCATGGAAGACCTCGCAGACGAATGTCGTACGTCGTGCCGATCTTCATTAGATGCCCGGGGCATCTATGGGACGACCGCAAGTTCAGCCAGATCGGTGAATCGGGTGATCTGGCCGAACCCCACGTGGTCGGGGGACGATTCCGCGCCGAAATTCGCTTGCCGGGGAGACGAGGCGGACCACAGGATCTGCGCATGAACACTCCTGACGCCGTGGTGCCGCTGACCTTCGCGACCGTCGGTCGGGGGCGGGTCCAGCAGCAGCCGAGGCGCCCCTGGAGGCCCGAGCCCGCACGCCCGTGACGGCCGCGCTCGTCGCCGGCCTGCTCGCCGGGTACGGGATCGCCGTCCCGGTCGGTGCGGTCGGCACATACCTAGTGTCCCTCACGGCCCGTACGTCCCTGCGGACCGGCGCCTGCGCCGCGCTCGGCGTCGCGAGCGCGGACGGCCTCTACGCTCTGCTCGCCGCGGTCGGCGGCGCCGCGCTGGCGACCGCGCTGCTGCCGGTGCTCGGGCCGCTGCGCCTGGTCTCGGCCCTGGTCCTGGTGGCCCTCGCGGTACGCGGTGCGGCGGTGGCGCTGCGCCAGTACCGGGAGCGGCGTCTTTCGGCCCGGGCCGAGCGGCCGGTACCCGGTCCCGGACGGGCGTATCTCGGCCTGCTCGGGATCACGCTGCTCAACCCCACGACGGTGATCTACTTCGCCGCTCTGGTGGTCGGCACGCGTTCCGCCGAGCCGGTACGGCCGCTGGAGCAGGGCGTCTTCGTCCTGGCGGCCTTCGCCGCCTCCGCGAGCTGGCAACTGCTTCTGGCGGGCGGCGGCGCGCTGCTCGGCCGGGGCCTGACCGGCCACCGGGGACGCCTGGTCACAGCGCTGCTGTCGAGCTGCGTGATGCTGGGGCTGGCGGCCCGGATGGTCCTGTCGCCGGGCTGAGACCCCGCCCGCGGCCAGGGCACGAAGGCCCCGGCCAGGGCGAGGCCGTTCTCGCAGACGTGGTGCCGGACGACCCGACCGCGCCGGACGGTGCGGTGCGGTGCGGGGCGAACCTGGCGTGATACGAGCGTCCCGTGGGGCGACCTGCCTCGGGCGCCGGCCGGACGGGGTGTGTGCACGACCGTGCCCACGGCGTGCGGTACGTGCGATCACCCGTGGGGCAAGGAGGGCCCGGTGTCGTGAGGATGATCCGGGGCGCCCGCGGTGTTGAATCGTGGCGTCAGTCTTGGAAGCGATGAGGGGACGGACCTCACATGCCTCTTGAGGGCGAGTACGAGCCCAGCCCGACAGGCTGGGTGCGCGAGCAGGTCGAGCTGTACGAGAGCTCCGGCGGGACGAAGGGCACCACCCTGATGGACACCGGGATGCCCGTCATCCTGCTGACCACCCTGGGGGTGAAGAGCGGGAAGATCCGCAAGACGCCGCTGATGCGGGTGGAGCACGACGGGAAGTACGCCGTGGTCGCCTCGCAGGGCGGCGCGCCCAAGCACCCCGTCTGGTACTTCAACATCAAGTCGCAGCCGCATGTCGAGCTCCAGGACGGGCCGGTCAAGCAGGACATGACCGCCCGTGAGATCACCGGCGCGGAGAAGGCCGAGTGGTGGGAGCGCGCGGTCGCCGCGTATCCGCCGTACGCCGACTACCAGAAGAAGACCAGCCGGGAGATCCCGGTGTTCGTGCTGGAGCCGCACCAGGGGAACTGACGGTTCCGGGAATCCTTTCCGGCCGGGGAACGTCGGAATTTAGAAAAATCTGTTTCCCGGAGGCATGAACCGGCATCGGGCCGGGCAGCCGAATGTCAGGCCCCGCCGCGTTCCCCCGTCGCGGCGGGGCTTTCTCCTGCCTCCCGCGCCGAGCGGTCGGTCACGTCCAGGAAGATCTGGTCGGTCTCGCCGAACTCCCCGTCCAGGGACCGCTTGATGCGCACCAGGACCTCCTCGACCTCCTCGCTGTCCAGGCCGGGCACCAGGTCGATGCGGGCCGCGACCAGCGTCGCGTCGAGGCCGAGCTTCATCGTGAACAGCGCTTCCACGCTGTCGATCTCGGGCTCCTCCGCCAGCCGCTCGCGGATCGTGCGGCTCAGCTCCGGGTCCGCGGCCTCCCCGATCAGCTGGGCGCGGGCCTCGGCGCCCAGCCGGTAGGCCACGAACACCAGCAGGACGCCGATGGCCAGCGAGGCGGAGGCCTCCCACACGACCTGTCCGGTGACCATGTGCAGCACCATGCCGGCCATCGCGAGCAGCACCCCGAGCACCGCGGTGCCGTCCTCGGCGACGACCGTGCGCAGCGCCGGATCCCGCAGCCCCCGGTCCTCCCGGCGGGCCTGGTGCAGCGCCCGGACCAGCGAGGCGCCCTCCGCGAGCAGGGCGACACCCAGCACGATCAGGCCCGCGACATAGCCGCTGAGCTTCTCGTCCGCACCGTTGCGCAGCGCCTCCACGCCCTGGAAGACGGAGAAGCAGCCGCCCATGACGAAGATCCCGACGGCCGCCAGCAGCGACCAGAAGAAACGCTCCTTGCCGTAGCCGAAGGGGTGCCGTTCGTCGGGCGGGCGGCGGCTGCGGCGCAGGGCGGCCAGCAGGAACACCTCGTTGAGGCTGTCGGCGACGGAGTGCGCGGCCTCGGACAGCAGCGCGGGCGAGCCGGCGACGACTCCGCCGACGGCCTTGGCCGCGGCGATCACCAGGTTGGCGGCGAGCGCCACGAAGACGGTCAGCCGGGTCCTGCGGTCGGCGTTCGACCGCTCCGCATGCCCCTGCGACTGCGCCTCCGGCCGCTCGTCGGGCTTCGTTTCCGGCTGCTCGTCCGGCATCTCTTCCCGCTTCTCCTCCGATGGCCCTTCCGACTGTTCTCGCCGCTGTTCCCGCAGCTGTTCTCGCGACTGTCCTTGCGACTGACCTTGCGACTGACCTTGCGACGAAGTCCCACTCACGACGGCCGACTGCCCCGGCACGGGCTGATCACACCGTACGGGAGGAGCGAATCGGGCAGCATCGGGGAACACGGTCCATCGGGCGCGTATCGGCAAGGAGGCACCATGAGCGGTGACAGCGGCAACACCTCGCTCGGGCACAAGGCGTTCAAACGGTCCCCCAGTCACTTCGCGGACCGGATCACGGCGGACGGGCGGGACGGCTGGCCGGTGGCGGCCGGGCGTTACCGTCTGGTGGTCAGCCGCGCCTGTCCATGGGCGAGCCGGGCGCTGGTGTCACGGCGGCTGCTCGGCCTGGAGGACGCCCTGTCGCTGGCCGTCACCGACCCGATCCAGGACGACCGCAGCTGGCGCTTCACCCTCGACCCCGACGACCGTGACCCGGTGCTCGGCATCCGGTTCCTCAGCGAGGCCTACGACCGCCGGGAGACCGGTTACCCGGGCGGGGTGAGCGTGCCCGCGATCGTGGACGTACCGAGCGGCCGGCTGGTCACCAACGACTACCAGCAGCTGACCCTCGACCTGGCCACCGAGTGGACGGCACTGCACCGGGAGGGGGCGCCGGACCTGTATCCCGTCGGGCACCGGGACGAGATCGACACGGTGATGGCCGAGGTCTACCAGGACGTCAACAACGGCGTCTACCGGGCCGGGTTCGCGCACGAGCAGAAGGTGTACGAGGAGGCGTGCGCGACGGTGTTCCGGCGGCTCGGCCTGCTCGCCGAGCGGCTGGCCGGGCAGCGCTACCTGGTGGGCGACACGATCACGGAGGCGGACATCCGGCTGTTCACCACGCTGGTGCGGTTCGACGCCGTCTACCACGGCCACTTCAAGTGCAACCGCTGGAAGGTGACGGAGAACCCGGTGCTGTGGGCGTACGCCAGGGACCTCTACCAGACGCCGGGATTCGGTGACACCGTCGACTTCGACCACATCAAGCGGCACTACTACCAGGTGCACACGGGCATCAACCCCACCCGTATCGTTCCCCTCGGCCCGGATCCCGCCGGGTGGCTGACGCCCCATCACCGGGAGCAGCTGGGCGGCCGGCCCTTCGGGGACGGGACACCGCCCGGCCCGGTGCCGGCGGCCGAGGAGGTCTCGGTCGCGGGACGGCCCTGACAACGCGGAGGCAGGCATGGCCAAGAGCAGGAAGAAACAGAAGCTCCCTCTCGTCTACGCGCCGCTCGGCTTCCTGCTGAGCTGGGCCGGCGGGGCGCTGGGCGCACTGGTCTTCCGCCGGACCTGGATGGCGCTGCGCGGCGAGGAGGACGCGCCGGACGCCCTGGACCGGGACCGCGGCTGGGGCGAGGTGCTGCTGGCCGCGGCGCTCCAGGGCGCCGTCTTCGCGGTGGTGCGCAGTGCTGTGGACCGCACCGGCGCCACCGCCATAGAGCGCTCCACCGGGACATGGCCGGCGACCCGCAAAGGCGGCCGGGACTGAGCGGGTTCAGCCCTGCTTGGGTGCCGCGGGCGGTACCAGCCGCAGGGTGAAGGAGTGTCCGGCCGGGTCGGCGTACCCCCGCTCCTCGTACGGCCCGGCCGCGTCCTTCGTGTCGAGCGGCCGTCCGCCGAGGCCGACCACCCGCAGCTCGGCCTCGTCGAGGTCCTCGACCAGGAAGTCGAGGTGGGCCTGGAACGAGTTCTCGGGCCGTGGCCAGCTCGGCGGGGTCGCGGTGACGTCGCGCCGGAAGGCGATCCGGAAGCCGCCGGCACGGATCTCGACCAGGTTGGCCGATGCCTCGCCGTCCTCGGCCTCCAGCAACTCCCGGTAGAAAACCGCGAGTTTCTCGGGTTCGGCGCAGTCGAGCACCACGACGGCCGCATTCACCAGTGCCATGTTTCCTCCCTGGGAAGGTTCTTGCCGTCCGTCTGTCCCCCATCACCGGATTCAGTCGGCCCGGCCGCTGTCGGCACCGTCATGACCGTGCGTCCTCGGCGGCACGGATCCGGGTGAGGCGGGCCTCGGCCGCCGTCAGCAGCAGCTCCAGGGCGGCCGGGTAGGAGCTGCCCCGCATCGAGGCCACGAGGTGGCGGGCGGTGGCCGCGATGTTCGGGTGGGTGGCGGCGGGCAGCCGGGCGTAGGTCGCCTGCCACACGTCCGCCTCGGCCTCGCGGGCGGGTCTGGGCAGGGCGGTGTTGGCGGAGTCGAGGGCGCTGTAGGCGAGGGCCTGGTCGACGAAGGCGTGATAGACGCGGACCGCCTCCGGGTCCGGGAAACCCGCGCCCCGCAGCACCCCGAGGATGGTCTCGACGGCCTGGATCTCGTACCTCCGCCCGGTCACCCGGTGGGCGCTGAGCACCGCCGCCCGGGGATGGGCGAGGGCGCCGGCGTGCATACGCAGGCCCAGGTCGCGCAGGTCGTCCCGCCAGTCGCCGGTGGGCCGCCAGACCCGCAGGGTGCGGCCGATCAGCTCGTCGGCGACGGCCAGCATCAGGTCGTCGGTGTGCCGGAAGTAGCGGTAGAGGGAGCTGGGGTCTGCGCCCAGGGCCCGGCCGAGGCGGCGCACCGACAGGGCCTCGGCGCCGTGCTCCTCGATCAGCCGCAGCGCCGTCTCGACGATCAGCTCCTCGGAGAGGACCACACCCTGTTTGGTGGGGCGCATGCGCCGCCGGTCGGCGGACGGGACGACTCGTTCGCTCATGGGGCCTCCCTTCCTGGTGGCGCACCTTATGACAACACCGTTGACCTGTGAAGTGCGCGGGCAGTTTCATGTGCGGTCACCGGGGCCGACCAGGTCCGGCCCCCAGGTGCGAGCGGAGCGCTGGCCATGACCGACAAGCCCTACAGAGTCGACCCCCCTGAGTTGCGCAGGTCCCTCGGCGTCCTCGACGGCGTCGCGGTCGCCGCGTCCAGTACGGCCGCGACCACCAGCATCGGCATCGGTCTGGGGGTGACGGCCGGGGTGGTCGGGCTGCATCTGCCGGCCATCATGCTGCTGGCGTTCCTGCCGGTGCTCGGTATCGCGGGCGCCTACTCCCGGCTGAACCGGGTGGAGCCGAACGCGGGCAACGGCTACGTGTGGGTGGGCCGTTCGCTCAGTCCGTGGCTAGGGTTCATGGTCGGGTGGGTGAACATCGTGGCGACGGTGGCCTTTCTCGCGTACACCACGGCGGTCACCGGGTCGGCGATGCTGCAACTGGCGGGCGAGGCGGGGGTGCACCGCGTCGGCGGGCTCACCCTGGACCCGGGTTCGACGGCGCAGACCACGGCCGTCGGCATCGTCGTCCTGGTCGCCGTCACCCTCACGGCGGTGACCGGCATCCGCACCGCCGCCCGGCTCCAGACCGGTCTGCTGGTCTTCGAGTACGTGGTGCTGCTCGGGTTCTGCGGCTACGGCATCGTCACCGGCCCGCACCCGTTCAGTCTGAGCTGGTTCGATCCGTTCGCGATCCCCTCGGCCACCGCGCTCGCCCAGGGCCTGCTCCTCTCGGTGTTCTGCTACTGGGGTTTCGAGGCCGCGTTCAGTGTCAACGAGGAGGTCCGCGACCCACGGGACGCCTCCCGGGCCGGGCTGATCACGCTGGTGACCATGCTGGGGCTGTTCCTGCTGGGCTCGGTGGCCTTCCAACGGGTGCTGTCGGAGCCGGAGCTGGCCGGGCACGGGGCCGAGGGGCTGGCGTTCTTCGGCGACCGGCTCGCCGCCCAGCCGTGGGCCGCGCTGCCGCTGGTGGCGCTGATGTTCTCGGCGACGGCCTCGCTCCAGGCCGGGGTGATCCCGACGGCGCGGGGCATGTTCGCGATGAGCCGGGACCGTACCCTCGGGCTGGTGTGGGCGAGGGTCAGTCCCCGGTACGGCACCCCGGCGGCCGGGACGCTGCTGATCGGGGCGCTGGCCACGGCGGTCGCCGCGCTCGCCCTGGTGATCCCGAGGCTGGCCGACATGATCATGGCGACGGTGAACGCGGTCGGTGTCGTCGTCGCCCTGTCCTACGCGCTCACCGCGCTGGCCGCCGCGGTGCGCTTCCGGGCGCTGCTGCGCGAGGACTGGCGGCAGGGCGTCCGGGCGGTGGTGCTCCCGGCGCTGAGCGCCTGCGCACTGCTGGGGCTGGGCGGCTACCTCGGCTGGTCCTTCTACACCTCGACCGACCACTTCGAGATCAGCGCGGACAACGGCTGGTTCCTGCTGACCACCCCGCTGGTGATGATCGCCTCCGGGTTCGCCGCGGCCGGATGGGCGAAGTACGTGCGCCGCTCACCGTACTTCCGCACCGGCGAGGGCACCGACGCCGACGCACCCCGGCTGCTCACGACCCCCAACTAAGGAACAGGAACGATGCACGCAGATCTGCTCTTCACCGGTGGACCCGTCCTCACCCCCGAGGGCCCGACGGCCACCGCCGTCGCGGTCACCGGTGAGCGCATCACCGCCGTCGGCTCCGCCGAGGAACTGCGGGAGCTGGCCGGGCCGCGCACCGAGGTGGTCGACCTCGCCGGGCGGCTGCTGCTGCCCGGATTCCAGGACGCACACGTCCATCCGGTGCCGGCCGGGCTCGAGTTGAGCCAGTGCGACCTGACCGGAGTGCGGACCGCCGCGGAGTCCGTGGCCGCCGTACGTGCCTATGCCGAGGCGCATCCGGAGCGGGAGTGGATCCTGGGCGGCGGCTGGTCCATGGAGGCGTTCGAGGGCGGTACGCCGACCCGGGAGCTGCTGGACTCCGCCGTACCGGACCGGCCGGTGTACCTGCCGAACCGGGACCATCACGGGGCGTGGGTCAACAGCCGGGCCCTGGAGCTGGCCGGGATCGACCGCGACACGCCCGACCCGGCCGACGGGCGGATCGAGCGGGACGCGTCCGGCGCGCCGAGCGGCACCCTCCAGGAGGGGGCGATGCGGCTGGTCGGCCGGCTCGCGCCGCCCGCCACCCCGGCGGACCGGCTCGCGGCGCTGCTGCACGCCCAGCGGCATCTGCACGCACTGGGCATCACGGCCTGGCAGGACGCGCTGGTCGGGGACTTCCTCGGCATGGACGACCCGTCACAGGCGTACCTGGCGGCGGCCCGGGACGGTTCGCTGACCGCGCGGGTGGTGGGCGCGCTGTGGTGGGACCGGGAACGCGGTGCCGAGCAGATCCCGGAACTCGTCGAGAGGCGGGCCGCGTTGAGCCATGGCAGGTTCCGGGCGGGCACGGTGAAGCTGATGCTGGACGGGGTCGCCGAGAACGGCACGGCCGCACTCCTCGACCCGTACCTCGACAAGTGCGGCTGCGCCACGGCCAACCGGGGCAAGAGCTTCATCGACCCGGCGCGACTGCCCGCGTACGTGACGGAGTTGGACGCGCTCGGCTTCCAGTGCCACTTCCACGCGCTGGGCGACCGGGCCGTACGGGACGCGCTGGACGCCGTCGAGGCGGCGCGGACCGCCAACGGCCCCAGCGACACGCGGCCCCACCTGGCGCATCTCCAGGTCGTGCACCCCGCCGACGTACCGCGTTTCGCCCGGCTCGGCGCCACCGCCAACATCCAGGCGCTGTGGGCCGCGCACGAGCCGCAGATGGACGAGCTGACGATCCCCTTCCTGGGGTCCGAACGGGCCGGTCGGCAGTACCCGTTCGGGGCGCTGCTGCGCTCCGGGGCGCGGCTCGCGGCCGGCAGCGACTGGCCGGTGAGCAGCCCCGACCCGCTCCAGGGCATCCATGTCGCGGTGAACCGGGTCGAACCGGGCGGCGACGCGCCGGTGTTCCTGCCCGGGGAGCGGCTCGGGCTCCGGGACGCGATCACGGCGTACACGGCCGGATCGGCGTACGTGAACCACCTCGACGACACCGGCCGGGTGGCGGTGGGGGCGCTCGCGGACCTGGTGGTCCTGGACCGCGATCCGTTCGCCGGGGACCCCGGGCACATCGCGGAGACACGTGTCACGCACACGTACGTGGCGGGCGCGCGAGTGTACTCGACTCAGGAGGCGTGAGCAGTAACACACATCACGGTGAGGTCACGCGTAGATCATTTACGCTCTGGGCAGCCTCGTACCGCTTCACGGCTCAACTTTCGAGCCACGAAGGCCAGTTCGAGTGCACGGGTGGCCGACAGGCCACCCGCTCGCAGGGACGGGGGGACTCTGCGCACTGTCTGCCGAAAGGACACACATGCCCCAGGACGTCACCTTCGACCTGCCCTTCGAGACCCCCGTCAGTGAGCACCCGGAGTTCGCGCGCGCCCCGCATCCCTTCCGGATGCGGGACATGGACCCGGTGAACGGCGAAACCGGGTTCGAGGTGCACCCGTCGTGGCACCTGCCGCAGGCCGTGGCCGCCCTGCCCGATCGAAGCGAGGCGGCCCCCGACCGGGCACACGGAGCGGCCCGCGTCGGTTCCTCTGGCCTTCCCGGAGCGGCCACGGACCTCGGATCCGGGGGTCGCGCCACGCCTGCCGGGCCGCGAGTGCTTCCCGCTCGACACAGCTGAGACGGCGATGCAGGTGCTCGCCCTGTAGCGAGAGTGCCTCGACAGGGGCGGGCCGCTCATGGAGGGCCCGCGATGCCGAGGGTGAGTCCGCCATGGACGAGCGGCTCGCCGCGTGGGAGAAACCCGGGCGGGCGCGGGGCGGTTGGTCCTCGAGGGGCAGGTAGGCGACCCGCTCCGCTTCCCGGGCCGTCGACGCGGCAGTCGTACCCCTCGCGGTCGTTCGCAGCGGGAGTCGGAGCCGGTCGCGTGAGTCCGGCCGTTCGGCGAGGCCCTCGCGGAAGAACCAGAAGATTCCCGGACCCGACCGGCCGGCTACCACGGTCGGTCGATTCCGTTGCCCAGGACCACAGCTTGAAGGAGACCGGTGTGACATCTCAAGGCGTAGGTGCTGTTCAGAAGGCGTCCGCCGACAGCCTGCTCCCGGCGCAGCCGAGCGCCCAGCTCCAGCCCGGTGAGGCGGGGAACTCCCTCGCCGGCCTCTTCGTGAAACGCATCGATGGGAGCACCGAGCAGCACCGAAGGGCCCAGCACGCCGCTCAGCAGCGGCTGGACGCACTCGGATCCTCCCACGCCGGCACCACGCTGCATGTGGAGGGAGCCCTCCAACTGGCGCCACGCGCGTTCCTCCCGCCCGACGAGGAGGGCTACGCCAGGTTGAAACGACTCGACACCAGCCTGCGCATGATCGAAGCAGCCTTCCCCCAGGTCAGCACCGATGCCGAGGTCTGCCGACTGACCTGCACGATGCTGGAGGGGGCCTGGCGGAGCCGGGCACTCGTCCCGCCGCGCGAGGAGGAGCCGGCAACCGCCTGCACCTGCCCGTTGTGCCGTCGGCTGCCCACACCGCCCGCGCGGACGCTGGGAGACTACGGTTGGCGGCAGAGCGCCGGTCGTCCCCTCACGGTCAAGACCTGGCCGTACCGCGAGGAATTCGACAGCGTCCTGACCGGTGGCTGGTCCGTGGTCCGGCAGATGAACGACCTCGAACGAGACCTCGGCCTCCGCCACCGCTTCGAGGACGACATCCTCGTCTTCCACGAGTACAAACGCGTGATCGAGACCATCGACACCACGCACGTCGTCCAACTCGTCGAAGGCCGACTGGCCGAGAGTTTCAGCACCAACAGCGCACGCGCCCTGGTCTGCGGCCTCTACGCGGCCCACAAGCGATCCGTCGACGAGCACTGGCTCCGACAGCACCACGCGGGCAGCGTCACACTCCCCCAGACCAACCCGCTCAGCCAGAGCACCTACTCGGCCCTGCAGATGCTGGACTGCCTGTTCTGGCACGTCTCACCCGACACCGAACTCTGGCAGGAGGAACACCTCGCCTCCCTGCTGCTGTGCCGCGTCATCGACGACATGGCCGACGTACGGGTGGACTCCCTCACCGGCGAGATCAGCAACTTCTGGCTCGCCGACATACCCACCCACACCAAGGCCCTCTACGCCGCCTGCACCATCGCCCTCATCAAGTACGGCTGCATGCCCGAGGCGCATTCCACGATGTGGAACACCTGGCTGATGACCAGCACCATCGTCTGGCTGGGGCTCACGGGCCGCCACGCCCTGTGGTTCGACGGCATCACCCAGGGCCTCCCCCCGGCCGAGGAGTGCCCGCTCTGCGACCTGCAGCCCAACGCGTGCACCGGCATCCTCACCCACGGCACCACCCTCACCATCAGCCCGCGGCCCACCGCACCGGCACTGAGCAGCCGGACCGCCGAGCTGTCCGCACGCTGCCGGGCCCAGTACCCCCGGACATGGCCCCTCTTCGACGCCGAGCTCCATGCGTTCGAAGCACTGCACGGCCCCTGGCACGGCAACACCGACAGGACATGGGAGATCCTGCGCCGCACCTACATCGCCGCCGTGGAGGCATCCATGGCCGCACCGTCCCCGGACCGCGCTCGTCAGGTCCAACAGGACGCCGGCGCAGTCGGGTCCGAGTACTTCTACACCATGTACGACCCGCAGACCGGGAGGGAGGACACCGCGCTGATCGCCTACATGTTCGGCTGCGCGCACCCGCATTTCATCTGGAACGCCACGGGATACCGTCCCACGGACGTCACGGGCGACTGGCTCGACGGCTGACGCCTCGATCCTGTTGCGTGAGACGGCAACGCTGCTGCCCGGCCGGAAACCCGGCCGGGCAGCGGCGTACTCACGCCGGGAACTCGACCGGCAGGCTGTCCAGCCGGGACTCCCAGGTGGAGGCGGTCGAGGTGAGCTCATCCGCCGGCACGGCCAGCCGCAGGCCCGGCAGCCGGTGCAGCAGGACGTCCACCGCGATCTCGATCATGGACTGCCCGATGCTCTGCCCGGGGCACTCGTGAGGGCCCGCGCCGAACGCCAGGTGCGCGTGGTTGCCCTCCACCGAGACATTCGGGTCGGGCCGGACCTCGGGGTCGAGATTGCCCGGGGCGAGACCGAGGACGAGCAGGTCGCCCGCCTCGATGCGGTGCCCGCCCAGTTCGACATCGCTGGCGGCGAAGCGCCCCGGCAGAACGGTCAGCGGCGGAGAGTTCCACATGGCCTCCTCCACCACCGCCGAGATGTTCAGCTGCCCGCTGACCAGCTCGGAGAGCCGGGAGGCGTCGGTCAGGACCAGCCGCAGCACCCGGGCCAGCAGGTTGGTCGTGACGGCCGCGGCGATCAGCACCACGCGCAGGTGGTGGACGACCTCGTCGTGGTCGAGAGCCGCGTGATGCGCCAGCAGGTCGGTGGTGAGGTCGGAGCCGGGTTCGGACCGCCGGCGCTCGACGAGTTCACCGAAGATCTCCCTGATCCTGCCGTCGTGCACCACGGCGTCCTCGCCGCCCTTGAGCACCTGGGCGCAGGACTCGACCAGCCGGCGCCCCTCCGCCTCGGCGAGCCCCAGAATGCGGGACATCACGAGCATCGGCACATAGTCGGCGTAGTCCGCCACCAGGTCGGCGCGGCCGTTGTCCGCGAACCCGTCGATCAGCTTGTTGGCGAAGTGCGTGGCGTGGCGCCGGATACCGCGGCCGACAGCGGCCTGCAGCACATCGCTGACCGCGCCGCGCAGCCTGCGGTGCGGCTCACCGTCCTGCGACACGCAGTCAGGACGCCAGCCGAGCATCGGAATCAGCGCGGAGGTCTCCGCGATCCGTCCTTCCCGATAGTCCCGCCAGGTCCGCGCGTCCCGGGGGAACTGGCTGGGATTGTCGAGCACCCGCCGGCTGTCCCGGTAGCCCAGCACCAGCCAGGCGTGGATGTCGCCCTCCAGCAGCACGGGGGCGACGGAGCCGTGCTCCTTGCGCAGCCGCTCGTAGATGCCGAGCGGGTCGGTCGCCGCCTCCGGCCCGTACAGCCGGGCCAGTCCGGGCGAACCGTGCGCGACCGGGCAGCCGCGGGGGGCGTCGGGACTGTCGGGGCTCTGGTCGTTCATCGGGGCTCCAGTGCGACGGCGGAGCGTTCCTTCAAATGACGTATCAGGGCGACCAGGACGTCCCGGCTGGAGGCGCGGTCACGGGCGTCGCAGGCCACGATCGGGGTGTGCGGGGAGATGTCGAGGGCGTCCCGGATCTCCTCGATGGGGTGTTCCTTGCAGTCCGGGAAGACGTTGAGGGCGATGACGAACGGCACGTTCTGCCGCTCCATCTCCTCGATGGCCCGGAAGCTGGAGGCCAGCCGGCGCGTGTCCACCAGGACGATCGCCCCGAGCGCGCCCTTGAACAGGCCGTTCCACAGGAACCAGAACCGTTCCTGCCCGGGGGTGCCGAACAGGTACAGCATCAGGCTCTCGTTGAGGCTGATCTTGCCGAAGTCGAGGCTGACCGTGGTCTCGGCCTTGTCCGCGACGCCGATCAGGTTGTCGACGCCGACGGTCGCCTGGGTCAGCGTCTCCTCGGTGGTGAGCGGCTTGATGTCACTGACGGATCGGACCATGGTGGTCTTCCCGGTGCCGAATCCCCCGGCGATCATCACCTTGACCGAGCGGGTCCCCCCGGCACCGGGGTCGCCGGGATGGTCAAAGCCTTTCAAGTCCACTGAGTACCTCCTGGAGGAGCGCGAGGTCGGGCCCGCGGCCGGCGTGATGGGCCGGAATGGGATCACGGGCTTCAATACGGCCTGCGTCCAGCAGATCCGCCAACAGCACCGCGAGAATGTTGAAGGGCAGTCCGAGATGGGCGGTGAGTTCGGCCACCGACAGCGGATCGCGGCAACGCCGGACTATCTCCTCGTACTCGTGCTGCATCCCCGAGACCGGGGCGGTGCGGGAGACGACGAGGGTCGCCACGTCGAGGCTCGACGCCGACCCGCCCGGTCCGCTGCGTCCCCCGGTGAGGACGTAATAACGCTCCAGACCTTGGGGGTCCCCCCTGCTCGAGCGAAGCCGAGAGCCTGGGGGAGGATCTGTTGGCCGACGGGGAGCACTCATCCAGAGTGCTCCTCCAGACGCGGAGAGGTGCCGAGCAGCTCGCCCATCCGCCGCGACAGGTCCCTCATCTGATGCCCGAGCAGCCCCTGGTCGAGCCCTTCGCGCGCGAGGACCCCGAGGTACGTCTCCACACCGGCCCGTACGACGAAGAGGTGGCCGCCGTCGACCTCGATCATCGCCAGCCGCAGCTGCCCCGCGTACTTGGGGAACTGCTCGGCGACCGGCTGGGCCAGCGCCTGCAGTCCTGCCACCACGGCCGCGAAGCGGTCCACGTCGTCCGGGTCTTCGGCGCCGAAGGAGGTGATGGCCTTGCCGTCGCTGGAGGCCACGAGGGCGAAGCGGATCTCCGGGATGCTCTCCACCAGATCGCGGAGCGCCCAGCTCACGTCGGTTCCCTGTTGCGTCATGTGGACTAGTCGCTCTCTTCAGTGTGGTGCTCCGCGGCCTCGCGTCCGGCGGCGTCATCGGCGCCGGCCGGGGTCGCGGAGGCCACGACGTCTTGTTCTCCGGTCAACTCGGCCTCGCCCGCCTCTTCGGACACGGCGGGCGCGCGGCCCGCGGTGGCGAAGGCGGCCAGGCCCGCGAAGGACTCCTCCGGCGGGACCGCGGTGAACGCGGTGCCCTCCGTACGGACGGCGCGCTCCTCGGGCTGCTCCTCGGCACGGCGCCGGCTGCGCCGCCGGGGCAGTCCGCCCGGGGTGGTGTCCAGGGCCTCGCCGGACTCCGGCTGAGTGACGGGTTCGACGGCGACCGGGCCGTGCGCCGGCGACGCGGCGGCGGGGGCGGCCGTCACGGGAGCCGGGGCGGCGGTGGCCGCGGGCAGCGGGCTGAAGAACTTGTGCGGGACCACGACGACCACCGAGGTGCCGAGCCAGGGCGAGTCCGCGAAGGTGACCCGGATGCCGTAGCGGCGGGCGAGGATGCCGACGACCCGCAGGCCGATGTTGGCGTCCTCGGAGATGCCGCCGATCCCGGGGCCGTTCTCGGTGCCCGCCAGGGAGTACTCGGCCTCGCGCTTCTTCTCCTCGCTCAGGCCCTTGCCGGAGTCCTGGATCTCGATGCCGACGCCGTTGGGCACCTCCTTGCCGGAGACGACCACCGGCTCGGTGGGCGGCGAGTAGCGGGCCGCGTTGTCCAGGAGGTGGGAGAAGATCAGCGTGAGGTGGTCCACCAGACCGCCGTCGACGCCGAGTTCGGGCAGGTGCCGGACCTCGACACGGTGGAAGTCCTTGATCCGGCCGATGCCGCCGCGCACCACGCTGAGCAGTCGCTGGGGCTCCTGCCACTGACGGCCCGGGCGGTCCGAGCCGCCGAGCACGCCGATGCTCGCGGCGAGCGAGTCGGCGGGGCCGAGCTCCTGGTCGAGCTCCATGAGACCGCGGGCCACGGCGGGCAGCCGGCCGTGCTCGCCCTGCATCTCGTGCAGCCGGCCGCGCAGCTTGCTGGTCAGGACGTGGATGCGGTTGCCGATGCTGATCACGGCCTGTTCGGCGGAGGTGGAGCGGTTGAACTCCTCCTCCACGCCGATCAGCGAGGTGCGCAGGATACGGCGCAGGTCGGCCTGGACGTCCTTGTCGACCTTGGCGCACTGCTCGGTGACCGGCAGCAGGTCGTCGATGGCGTCGCCGTCGCGCAGCCGCCGCAGCGCCTCGGGCAGCTGCTCGTCGGCGAGGCGGGAGACCGCGGCCCGCTGGTGCGAGACCTGCTCCTGCCAGACCTCGGCCTGGTCGGCCAGCTGGGCGTCGGAGGACTTCAGCTGGTCGGCCAGCCGCTCCTCGTACGCCCGTGCCTGCTCGGCGAGCTGGGCGTCGTAGTGGGCGGTCCGCTCTCCGAGCCGGGACTCGAAGGCGGCGGCCTGCTCCCCGAGCTGGGCGTCGAACGCGGCCGACTGCTCGTTCAGCCGGCCCTCCAGCGTGGCGCGCTCGGCCGAGAACTTCCGTTCCAGGCCCGAGACATGCTGCTGCCACTGCTGGGAGTGCTCGGTCTGCGCGCTGCGGAACGACCCTTCGGCGCTGCGCAGTTGGCGCTGGGAGCGGATCAGCAGCCGCACGCAGACGGAGCTGGCCACGGTCGCCGCGGCGCCGGCGACGGCCGCGGTTATTCGCTCGGAGCTCATGAACGTGGCGGCGACTGTCCCTCCCCCTAAGGCCAGCGGCATCAGCCACCAGCTGTACCAGGCGACAGGGGCCCGCGCCGCCGGGGGCGGAGTGGCGAGTTCCATCTGCATCCTTCGAAGCAACACAATCGAACAACAGCGAACAAGGGCAGTGCGCGAGGGCCGCACCCATGACTGCGAACGGCGGGACGGACCCACCACGGGGTGCGTCAACTCGCTGTGACGGACTGGAGCTTATCGGGTTTGAACCCGAAAGGATCAACCGCGACGACCAGAGGAAGTGAGGGTTCCGTCACGCTCCGCCAGTTGGTGGCAAATCAACAAATACCCATCTCTGCCTGCGACTTGCCGACATGTTCCCCTTCCCGGCCACTGGGCGGCCCGATGGCCTCCTGGACACTTGTCCAGCTATAGTGGACACCTGTCCAAGTTGGGGAGAGGGTCGGTCGATCATGGAAATCCTGGCGAACGTGCTGGTCGGACTGGTGGCCGCGCTGCACGCGTACATCCTGGTGATGGAGATGTTCCTGTGGCAGAAGAAGCCGGGGATGCGCTTCCACGGCTTCGACGCGGAGCTGGCCCGGCGGACCGCGCCGCTGGCCGCCAACCAGGGCCTGTACAACGGTTTCCTGGCGGCCGGCCTGGTGTGGGGCCTGGCGGCGGCCGACCCGACGGGCTTCCGCGCCCAGGTGTTCTTCCTGTCCTGCGTGGTGGTCGCGGGGGTGTACGGCGCGGTCACGGCCAACCGGCGGATCCTGTTCGCGCAGGCGCTGCCCGGCGCCCTCGCCCTGGCCGCCGTCCTGGCCGCCCGGTGACCGGCCCGGAGCCCCGCCCCGCGGTCGAGGACCCACGGGCCGCCCGCACCCGGGCGCGGCTGCGGGCGGCCCTGCTGGCGGAGTGCGCCGAGCGGCCGCTGGCGGAGGTGGGGGTGGCCGCGCTGGTGCGCCGCGCCGGGGTGGGCAGGGCCACGTTCTACGTCCACTACGACGGCTTGGAGGCGCTGGCCGTCGACACCTGCGCGGACGTGGTACGGGACGCCGTGGACGCGCTGCACGCCTGGCGGGGCCGGCCCGATCCGGTGCACGCGCCGCCGGCGCTGCTGGACTTCTTCGCGGGGCTGGTGCCGCATGCGGCGCTGTACCGGGAGCTGCTCGCGCCGGGCGGCGGCGGTCCGCTGGGCCGGGTGCTGCACCGGGATCTGCGGGCCCGCAGCCTGGCCGAGCGCGAGCTGGCCGGCGCGGCCGACGCTCCCCTGGTGGCCTCGGCGGTGGCCGCCACCTTCGCCGGGGTGCTGGCCGACTGGCTGCACGGCCTGCTGGACGCCGGCCCGGACGACGTGGCCGACCAGGTCTGGCAGCTGCTGGTCGCCCTGCACATGAGCCGCTGAGGCTTCCGGTGCAGGCGAGGGCGGGCCACCGCCAGGGCTGGCACGATTCCATCGAAGGTTGGCCATCGTGCCATTTCCCGGACGGGCGCGTCCCGGCAGGCTGGGTGACCATGAGCAATGTGAACACGATGCGTGTGGTCAGTCAGGACGTCCTCGGCGGGCCCGAGGTACTCAAGGTGATCGAGGTGGCCCGGCCGCAGCCGCGCGCCAACGAGGTGCTGGTCCGGGTGCGGGCCGCCGGGCTCAACCCGACCGACTGGAAGCACCGGGAGACCGGTGGCTTCCTGGGCAAGCCGCCCTTCGTCCTCGGCTGGGACGTCTCCGGCACGGTCGAGGAGACCGGGATCGGTGTCGCCGCCTTCAAGCCCGGTGACGAGGTCTTCGGCATGGTGTCCTACCCGTTCGGCCACGGCACGCACGGCGAGTACGCGATCGTCCCCGCCCGCGCCCTGGTGCCGAAGCCGGCCGGGATCGACCACGTCCAGGCGGGCGCGCTGCCGCTGGTGTCGCTGACGGCCTGGCAGGCGCTGGTGGAGAACGCCGACGTACGGCCGGGACAGCGGGTGCTGGTGCACGCGGCGGCCGGCGGAGTCGGGCATGTGGCGGTGCAGATCGCCAAGGCGCACGGCGCCTATGTGATCGGCACGGCGAGCGCGGCCAAGCACGACTTCCTGCGCGAGATCGGCGTGGACGAGCCGGTGGACTACCGGTCCGTGGAGGTCACGGAGACGGTGCGGGACGTGGACGTCGTGCTCGACACTATCGGTGGTGACACCTCCGTCGACTCGCTGCGGGTACTGAGGCCGGGCGGGATCCTGGTGTCCATCCTGCCGGTGGGCTCCGCGGAGCTGTACGAGGAGGCCGAGCGGCTCGGGGTGCGGGCGGTGCGGATGCTGGTGGACGCCGACCGGGCCGGGATGCGGGCGGTCGCCGACCTGATGACGGCGGGGAAGCTGCGCGCCAGCGTCGCGGGGACCTTCCCGCTGGCCGATGCCGCCAAGGCGCATGAGCTGGGCGGCACCGGCCGCACCACCGGGAAGCTGGTCCTCGTGGTGGACTGACCCCCAGGGGCGGCAGAGGCCCCGGGGGCCGGAAGGTGAGCACGGGCTCGATCGCCCTGCCCGTGCTCATGTCCCGCACCACCCGTTCGATCCCGGCGACCGGGTGGGTGCTGATCAGCCGGCGCGGCGGCGGGCGCCCCGTACGGACCAGCCGGACCGGCGCCGGGACGAGGGCCTGCGTCTCGCTGCCGCGAGGGCCAGGCCGTCGTCGTGTTTCCGGCCGGCAACCCGTTGCCGTCCAGGGCGACTTCGACGCCGAACGCCGGAACGCCGCCGCACACCCCGAGGAGCAGTACCGCCAGGCGCCGGGCAGCGCCTGGCACGCGTTTTCGTGGTGGAATGGCAGCGCTCCCACGTGCCCGTTCTCCGACTGTCGCGCACGCCACAGAAAATGGCGCACCCAAGCGGCAGACATATGTCAATCGAACATGCTCAAATTCCCTCCATCGAGGGTAACTTGCATGGCGGGGAACGGAATTGGACCGGCTGGGGTGGGAGGTGATGCCGTCGTGCGCCAGGAACCCCGACAGGATCCCGGGCCGCTCACCCGGCACCTGCGCATCCATCAGGACCGCGGATACACGGTGCTGGAGTTCCGGGGCGAGATCGACATCGCGGCGGCGACCGAGATGGCGCCCCATCTGGACCGGGTGACCGGGCGGGAGAGCACCCGGGTGGTGATCGACATGCTGCCCGTCGACTTCTTCGACTGCTCCGGGCTGCGGCTGCTGTACCGGGCACGCGGCCGGGTGCTGGAGCGCGGCGGACAGCTCCAGCTGGTGTGCGCACACCCGCTGACCCTGCGGGTGCTGAAGGTGACGGGACTGTCGCAGCTGCTGCCGCCGCTGGCGACGCTGGACGCGGCCCTCGGCCGGCCGGAGGCCACGTCCGGGTCTTTATGACGTCAGGTCAGGACAAGTCTGGCGACGCCTACTTGAGGATGCTGGTCACCTGACCGGCGCCGACGGTCCGGCCGCCCTCGCGGATCGCGAACTTCAGCCCCTCCTCCATCGCGACCGGCTGGATCAGCTGGACGCGCACGGTGGTGTTGTCGCCCGGCATCACCATCTCGGTACCCGGCGGCAGCGTGACGACTCCGGTCACGTCGGTGGTGCGGAAGTAGAACTGCGGCCGGTAGTTCTGGAAGAACGGGGTGTGCCGGCCGCCCTCGTCCTTGGAGAGGATGTACGCCCGGGCCTCGAACTCCGTGTGCGGGGTGACCGATCCGGGCCTGATGACGACCTGTCCGCGCTCGACGTCGTCACGTTTGACCCCGCGCAGCAGCAGGCCGACGTTCTCGCCGGCCCGGCCCTCGTCGAGCAGCTTGCGGAACATCTCGACGCCGGTGACGGTGGTCCTGGTCCTCTGCGGGTGGATGCCGATGATCTCGACCTCGCTGTTGACCCGCAGTACGCCGCGTTCGATCCGGCCGGTGACGACCGTCCCCCGGCCGGTGATGGTGAACACGTCCTCGATCGGCATCAGGAACGGCCGGTCCACCTCCCGCACCGGCTGGGGCACGAACTCGTCCACGGCGTCGAGGAGTTCGAGCAGGGCCGCGGTCCACTCGGGGTCGCCCGCCAGGGCCTTCAGCGCGGAGACCCGGACGACCGGGACGTCGTCGCCGGGGAACTCGTACTCGCTGAGCAGCTCGCGCACCTCCAGCTCCACGAGTTCCAGGATCTCCTCGTCGTCGACCATGTCGGTCTTGTTGAGCGCGACGACGATGTACGGCACGCCCACCTGCCGGGCCAGCAGGACGTGTTCCTTGGTCTGCGGCATCGGCCCGTCGGTGGCCGCGACCACCAGGATCGCCCCGTCCATCTGGGCGGCCCCGGTGATCATGTTCTTGATGTAGTCGGCGTGGCCCGGGCAGTCGACGTGGGCGTAGTGCCGGCGCTCGGTCTGGTACTCGACATGCGCGATGGAGATGGTGATGCCGCGCTGCCGCTCCTCGGGAGCCTTGTCGATCTGGTCGAACGGGGTGAACGGGTTGAGCTCGGGGAACTTGTCGTGCAGCACCTTGGTGATGGCCGCGGTGAGTGTCGTCTTGCCGTGGTCGATGTGCCCGATGGTGCCGATGTTCACATGGGGTTTCGTCCGCTCGAACCTGGCCTTCGCCACAGGGGGCCTCCCGTCCGCCTCGGTGGAGCCGAGCGCGGGTCAGCGCCGCAACTCCTCCTTCCTGTCTAGACGTTGCGCGGCTCGTCGAACAGGGCGCTCACGGACTCACCGTTGTGAATACGGCGTACGGCCTCGGCCAGTGCCGGGGCGATGGACAGGATCCGCAGCTTGTCGGTGTGCTCCTCGACGGGTACCGGCACGGTGTTGGTGCACACGATCTCCAGCACGTCGGGCTGCTCGCTCAGCCGCTTGAGCGCCCCGGCCGCGAACAGGCCGTGCGTGCACGCGATCCGGATCGAGCGGGGCGGCCCCAGCTCCCGCAGCCGCTCCAGGAGTTCGATGACCGTGCTGCCCTTGGCGATCTCGTCGTCGAGCACGATGACGTCCCGGTCGGCCACGTCGCCGATGACGGAGCTGATGATGACCCGGTCGTCGGCGAACCGCTGCTTGGCGCCGGCCGCCACCTGGGCGCCGATCAGCCGGGCGAAGGCGGCGGCCTCCTTCGCGTTGCCGAGGTCGGGCGAGACGACCGTGGTGCGCGACAGGTCGTAGCGCCGGAAGTGCGCGGCCAGCTCCCGCAGGGCGTGCAGATGGTCGACCGGCACCGAGAAGAAGCCGTGCACCTGCGGGGCGTGCAGGGTCATGGCGAGGACCCGGCTCGCGCCGGCGGCCACCAGCAGGTCGGCGACGAGGCGGCCGCCGAGCGAGATGCGCGGGGCGTCCTTCTTGTCGGAGCGGGCGTAGGAGTAGTGCGGCATGACGACGGTGATGCGGCCCGCGGAGGCACCACGGGCCGCGTCGCACATCAGCAGCAGCTCCACCAGGTGCTCCTGCACCGGCCGGACCAGGGGCTGGATCAGGAAGACGTCCCGCTCCCGGCAGTTCGCCTGGAGCTGTACCTCCAGACAGTCGTTGGCGAACCGGCTGACCCGGGTCGGGCTGAGCGGCACCCCGAGGTGCGCGCAGACCTCCTCGGCCAGCTCGGGGTGGGCGCTGCCGCTGAAGACCGAGATGTCTCGCACGATCCGCTCCTCGCATGATCAATACGGGCTACGCGCTCATGCTACGGACCGTCGCGCTCTCACCACGGCACGGGTGTGCCGTCCCAGGAGAAGAACCCGCCGGTCGGCCCGTCGTCGGGCAGCAGCGCCAGCCGTACGGCCCCTCGTGCCCCCTCGGCCGGATCGCCGCCCCCAGCGGCCGCCCCGGGGACCAGGTCGGTGGCCCGGCGTCCCGGGGCGAGGGCGTTCACCTTGATGCCGTCCTCGGCCAGCTCCAGGGCGTAGAACACGGTCAGCGCGTTGAGCGCGGCCTTCGAGGAGCGGTAGGCCGCGGACCGGGGGCTGCCGTGGGTGAACTGCGGATTGTGGTGGGTGCTCCAGGTGAGGGACGCGGCGCCGCTGGAGACGTTCACGACGCGCGGGTGGGCGGAGCGGCGCAGCGCGGGCAGGAAGGCGTTGGTCACCGCGACGACGCCGAAGACGTTCGTCTCGTAGATCCGCCGGAGGTCCTCGACACCGGTCCCGGTGGGCGGGCCGGTGACCGGCTGGACGCCGGCGTTGTTGACCAGGACGTCCAGGCGGTCGACGCGGGCGGCGGCGCGTTCGATGCCGGCGGCATCGGTGACGTCGAGGACCAGGAGCCGCGCGTCGCCGCCGATCTCCGCCACGGCCCGCTCGCCGTGCTCGATGTCCCGGGAGCCCACGTGGACGCTGAAGCCCGCCTCCACGAGGAGCCGGGCGATATGGAAGCCGATGCCCTTGTTGGCACCGGTGACGAGTGCTGTGCGATCGTTCATGACAGCCACGGTTCCCCGGCCGCGTCCGTCCTGCCAGGGACCACCTGTACCAGGCGGACCGGGGAGGCGGCGGTATGGCGAGGCAGGAACTGGCCCGCTTCCTGCGGGAGCGCCGGGCGGGACTGCGTCCGCAGGCGGTGGGACTCACGCCGGGCACCGTCCCGCGCCGGACGCCCGGCCTGCGGCGTGAGGAGGTCGCGGAACTGGCCCACATGTCGGTCGACTACTACACCCGTCTGGAGCAGGCCCGCGGCCCCCGCCCCTCCCCGCGCGTCCTGGACGCCCTGGCCGGGGCGCTGCGGCTGGCCCCCGCCGAGCGCAGCCACCTCTTCCGGCTGGCCGGCTCGGCCGCGGCGCCGCCCGCCCCCGTGGCGGTCCGGGGGGTGCGCCCGCACGTGGCCGGCCTGCTGGAGCGGCTGCCCGACACCGCGGCGATCGTCACCGACGCCTCCTACGGCGTGGTGGCCTGGAACCCCCTCGCCCAACTGCTGTTCGGCGGGGACCTGGGACGCGGCACGACCAACCTGGCGCGGCGGCGCTTCCTGGGCCAGGGCCGGATGTACGCGAGTTCCGCTGCCGGGGAATTCGGACACATCGTCGTGGCCCGGCTGCGGCGGGCTGCCGAACGCTATCCGCACGACGCGCAACTCGCCTCCCTGCTGGATGAGTTGAACGCGGGCAGCGCGGAGTTCCGGCGCATCTGGGCGACCCATCCGGTGCATGCCCCGGGGCATCGCACCAAGGTCCTCGACCATCCGGAGCTGGGGCGGCTACGGCTGAACTGCGACGTCCTGCTGGTGCCGGAGGACGACCAGGAGGTCGTCCTCGTCACGGCCGACCCGGGCTCGGCGTCGGCACGCCGGATCGCAAAGCTGGCGGCGCGGGTCTAGCCGGCCGGGAAACGGGTCCACCGGGGTGCCGGTCGCCGGCGTGGTGAGCCGGGCGGTCCGGACTCGGGATACGTCACACGGCGCATCGGACAAAGGGTCAGTCCGGGAAGTGCCTTCTGCGGTCATCCGGGGCTCCTGGCACGCCGGCGGGAGGTCACTCCACCCTCAAGCGTGTATCAGTCCTGCGTCAGCTGTCTCAATCGGCCAACAACACGGTCTGGCAAGGCGTTCGGCGGGCATTCGTGTCGTTGGAAAGGAGGACCGTCACATGGCGAGTTCCACCAAGGAGAGCAAGGAGACCTCCGAGAAGGAGACTCCGGTCAAGGCCCGGCCCCGGCGCATGCCCGGTTGGGCGAAGCTGCTCACCGCGTTCGTGCTGGTGCTCGTGGTGCTGTTCGCCGGGATCAAGCTGGCGGTGCTACCGGGCATCAAGGACCTGTTCGGCACGGAGACCCGGGACAACACGGGCCCCGCGCTGCTCAAGTCCATCCAGGACATGAGCCGTTACGACGCGGCGTCCGGCAACTTCCAGGTCGTCGTGGACCTGGAGAAGGACGCCAAGTACCTGCCGAGCGCGATCCGCGGCACCCGCACCCTGTACGTCGGGGCGGGCAACGTCGATTCCTACGTCGACCTCGGGAAGATCGGCCAGAAGGACGTCACGGTCAACGACGACCGCACCGAGGCCACCATCCGGCTGCCGCACGCGCAGCTCGGCAAGGCCACCCTGGACGCCGACCACTCCTACGCCGTCTCCAAGCAGCGCGGTCTGCTGGACCGGCTGGGCGACCTGTTCTCGGACAACCCCAACAGCGAGCAGGCGGTGCAGAAGCTGGCCGTGAAGCACATCTCGGACGCGGCGAAGACCAGCGGTCTGACCACCCGGGCCGAGACCAACACCACCGACATGCTGGAGGGCCTGCTGCACTCCCTCGGCTTCACGGAGGTGCACGTGTCCTACGGAACGGTCTGATCCGGGCCGTGTGATCAGCCGCCCAGCACACCCGGCAGGGCCAGCGCCCCGAGCGTCGCGGCGCCGACCATCAGCCAGGCCACGTAGTCCCCGACGTGCCCGGACTGCAGGCGGCGCAGCGGCAGCGCCCCGCCCCGGGCCGCCAGGAGGCCGGGGCGGGTGACCGCGAGGGCGGCCAGCCCGACGGCCAGGAGGGTGGAGAGGCAGCCCAGCAGGACCCCGGTGGACGTCCAGTGGACGACGGCCGGGGTCCTGCCCCTGTCGACGGCACGGGCCAGCGCCGCCGGGAAACCGGGGGCGAGGCCCATGGCCAGGGCGCCGGCCACCAGCACGGCGGGGACGGCGGTCATCGTGGCCGGGATCCGCCCGAGTCGGCCCTCGGTCTCGGGCTCCTCACCGGTCCCGGTGGTCTCGTACGCGTCGCCCTTGGGCGGCCGGTCCCCGAGGCCGAGGAAGACCCGGGCGGCGACCCGCAGCACCGCCCCCGCCGTCACCGCCGACACGACGACGTAGAGCACGGTCAGCGGAGCGCCCACCGCCTCCTCGGCGACCGACTTGCCGAGCGCGGTGCCGAACGGCGGCAGCCCCGCGAGGGCCAGCGCCCCGAGGGTGAACAGGACGCCCACCGTGCGTAGTTCCCGGGGCCGGCCGTGCAGCGCGCGTTCGTCGACGTTGCCGTAGCGGTCCAGGAGGATCCCCGCGCAGGCGAAGAGGGCGGCCTTCACCCCGGCGTGCCCGAGCAGGTACAGGGCGATCCCGGAGTCGCCCGCCGGGGTCAGGACGCCGAGGCCGACGAGGAACAGCCCGGTGTGGGCGATCGTGGAGTTGGCCAGCAGCCGCTTGATGTGCCGCTGGTGCCAGCACATGAACGCGCCCAGCGCGGCCGTGAGCGTGCCGAGGACGATCAGTGCCCGTTCCAGGTCGGCGGCCGGGATGCCGCCGGGTCCGGCGAAGACCGTGCCGTACACCCGCCATACGCCGTAGGCGCCGAGTTCGACCATGACTCCGGAGAGGAGCATGCAGACCGGGGTGGGGGCGACGGCGTGGGCGTCCGGGAGCCAGAAGTGGAAGGGCACGGCGGCGGCCTTGACCAGCAGTGCGGTGAGCACCAGCACGAAGGCGGCCAGGACCAGGGCGTCGGGGCGGCCGTGCGCGTCCAGTCCGCGGCCGATCTTCGCCATGCCCAGTTCGCCGGTGCGGGCGTACAGCAGGGCGATACCCGTCAGCATCGCGTACGCGCCGAGGGAGTTGACCACGCCGAAGGTCAGGGCCCCCTGCACCGCCTTCGCCTCGTCGATGCGGTAGCCGGTCAGCGCGTAGGCGACGACACTCATCAGCTCGAAGAAGACGAACGCGTTGAACAGGTCGCCCGCGAGCGCGAAGCCGCACATCCCGGCCTGGAAGACCAGCATCAGCGCCGGGAAGGAGCCCGCGTGCCGGCGCGGCGGCTCCGCGAAGTAGTGCCAGGAGTAGACCAGCGCGGCCAGCGTCAGCAGCGAGGCGAGGGCGGCCATGCCGAGGGCGGGGCCGTCCCCGGTCAGCACGATCCCGACGCTCTCCCCGCCGGCCGGCCGCCAGCCGCCGGCCCACTCGACCAGCGGGGGCGAGGAGTTGAGCAGCAGGATCAGCGCGAGGGCGCAGGTGCCCGCGCACACCGCGCAGGCGAAGCTCTCGGCGAGGACCCGGTGCAGCCGACGGCCACCGGCCACCAGCAGGGTGGCGCCGAGCAACGGGACGGCCACGAGCAGCGGCAGCAGGTGGTGCATCAGCCGCGCAGCTCCGTCAGTTCGTCCGGGTCGACCGTGCCGTGCCGCTTGGCGATCTGCAGGACCAGCGCGAGCAGCAGCGCGGTGACGGTCGCGCCGACGACCACGTCGGTCAGGGCGAGGGCCTGCACCACCGGGTCGACCAGCGGCCGGGTGCCGGGCCTGAGATCGGAGAAGACGGGTGCGGTGCCGCCGTCGCGGTAGCCGACCGCGAGCAGCAGGACGTACGTCGACGACTGGACGACGGCCAGGCAGCCGACGGCGTGGATCAGGTTCCGGCTGGTGGCCAGGCCGTAACAACCCGTCAGGAAGATCCAGACGGCGACCAGATAGGGGAATACGTGCATCACCGGCGGTTCAACTCCCGTTCTCCTCCTCGATCTCCACGGCCTGGTCGAGGAAGCCGGCGAGCAGGACGACGACCGCGCTCGCCACCTCCATGCCGATGGCCGCGTTCAGCAGGGGGACCAGGCCGCCGGAGGACAGCGTGTTGAACGTCCCGTACGGCAGCAGTGTGTTGGCGAGGAACGCGGTGCCGGCCAGCAGTCCGGACAGGCCCAGCACCAGGTAGGCGCAGGCGGCCAGGGAGTCGGCGACCTCGAAGACGCCGATCGGGCGGACGCGTTCCAGGGCGTGGTAGTCGGCGCCGAGGTACAGCAGGTGCAGTGCGGTCGCGGCGACGACCCCGCCCTGGAAGCCGCCGCCGGGGCTGAGCTGGCCGTGCGCGATGACGTACAGGCCGGTGACCAGGGCGACGGGGAGCATCAGCAGGGCGTACCGGCGGACGGGCCGGGCGACTTCGGCCGGCCGTGGACGGGCCCGGTGCTCGTCGCGGGTCTGGCGCAGCAGGACCACACAGCCGAGGACGGCGGCGAAGAGGATGCTCATCTCGCCGAGGGTGTCGTAGGCGCGCTGGTCGAAGTTGACGGACGAGATGACGTTGGCGGTGCGCCGGGCCAGCGCGGCCCGGACGGCCCGGTCGCCGTAGGGGTGGCTGCGGCCGCCGAAGGACGGCAGGTCGAGGCAGGCGGCGACCAGCAGGGCGGCGAGGCCCGCGCCGCCGACGGCCAGCAGCCACAGTCGCAGGCGCCGGGTCACCTGTCGTCCGCCTTTCCGCGCCGCTTCACCTTGCGGACCGACAGCATGATCAGCAACGGGGTGAGCGCGGAGCCGACGGCGAGCTGGGAGAGGCCGACGTCGGGAGCCTGGAGCACGGTGAACAGGGCACCGAGGAACAGCCCGAGGAGGGACAGCACCAGGGCCTGACGGGCCGGGTCGCGGGTCGCCACGGCCGCGGTCGCCGAGGCGGCCGTCAGCAGCAGCGCGACGACGATCACCGCGTCAGCCACCGCGCACCCCCCGGAACCCGCCGGACAGCGCCCGCGAGGCGACCACGTTCCCGACGATCAGCAGCGCCCCGGTCACCAGCAGTTTCACCGTCGCCCGACCCGGTCCGGTCACCGCGCAGAGCACCAGCACGACCACCGCGCCGACCGCGGCCGCCGTCCAGGTCAGGCCCCAGGCGGCGGGCCGTTCGTCCGCCAGGTCGTCGGCGAGCAGCCGGGCGAAGACCAGGGTGCCGACCGGGCCCAGCAGCGCGAGGAGCAACGCCAGATCGACGTAGGACGTACGGCCGTAGCCCTGGGCGAGGAGCAGCAGGCTGGGGCAGACCGCGGAGGTGGCGAGGTTCTGGCCGACCACCCGGCGGCCGAGCGGGCCGGTGGCGACCGCCCACAGGGCGGTGCCCGCTCCCCCGGCCAGCAGCACGGTCGCGGCCAGGATCCAGCCGTTCACCGCCAGGTCACCACCTGTCGGCCGGCCCGGGCCGCGAGGGCACCGACCGCCGCCGCGCTCGCGCCGACGATCCGCTCCAGGGTGTCGACGCTGCCGATGAACACCAGCCAGAGCAGGGCCAGTCCGGCCCACCAGGTGAGCAGTTCGGCCGCGGCGACGAGCGCCGTACGTCCGGTCATCCGCCGCCTCCTTGGGTCGCCTTGCGGCGTTATGCCCGTTTCGCCGTCTCCGGCATCCAAGCACCGCATCCGTCGCGGGGAGCGGCGGCACGCGGGAACGGGTCCGGAGTGCCCGGGGAGCGCGGACGGAAACCTCGGATGCGCTCCGGCCGCCGTCATGGGCGAGGGCATCTCCGGGCGGTTCCTGGGTAACTGGGTCAGCACGCCGGACTGTTGACAAGTGGAGGACCTCATGGCCAGTGCCGTCTCGCGCCTGCGCACGACCAGGGCCGAGAAGAACGACGGGACGAACACGGACAAGGACACCGGCAAACGGCCCGGGGTACTGACCAAGGTCGCCCGCGCCGTCGGCGTCCGCCGCGCCGAGCCGGCCGGCAGCACGAAGGCCGGCACCACGAAGGCCGGCACCGGAAAGACCGCCGGCACCGGTAAGAAGGGTCGCGTCGGCAAGGCGGGGCGTACCGGCGGGACGGGCGGCGCGGGGAAGGCCGGCGGCACCGGCAGGGCGAGCCGCACCGCCGGGTCCACCGGTACCGAACGCCGTCCGCTCCCGCTGCCGTTGCGGGTGCTGGCCATGCTCTTTGCGTTCGCGGTGATGGTGGCGTTCGCCGTCGTGCTGGCCCGGCTGACGCTGGATCCCTCGCCGGCGTCCGTGTCGATCGCGCACACCAATCTGCATCCCGGCCGCTCCCTCAAGATCTATCTGGACCAGCCCGCCTTGCGGGACGCGGTCAAGCAGATCGGCGGGAACATCCTGCTCGGCGTGCCGTTCGGGATCATCGTGCCGGTCCTCGTGCCGCGCGCCCGGGGCTTCTTCGGGGTGCTGCTGCTCACCGCGTTCGTGATGCTGATGGTCGAGACGGCTCAGGGCCTGCTGGTCGAGGGACGCGCCTTCGACGTGGACGACGTCATCCTCAACACCTCGGGGGCGCTGATCGGCTGGGTGCTGCTGGGCCGCCGGCTCGGCCGGGCGGTCCACGCGCGCAAGCCGAAGAAGGCGAAGGCCTGACAGGGCGAGGGCATGACGGGTGACGGCATGACAGGTGACGGCATGACCCGCCCGCGACCGCCCCGCGCGGGGGCCCGGGAGGGTCATCGCCCGATCGTCCGACACTGGTCCGTACCAAGGTATTGACGGGCCACTTATCTCATCTCTTAAATCAAGAGGCGACGCCTTCACCCCCCACCCCGGCCGACCGCCTCCCCGCGCCCGGCCGCCGTACGGAAGGACGAGCCGTGGCCTCCCCACGCCTTATCCGCAGATGCCTGTTCGCCGCCCTGTCCGCCGCCCTCCTCGGGTCGGTCGCGGTCGGTCCCGCGCACCGGGCCGAGGCCGCCGAAGCCGGTGCGGCCGCCACGACCTTCTCCGACACCTTCGACGGGCCCGCCGGTTCGGCGGTCAACTCCTCGAAGTGGACCCTGGAGACCGGCGACAACGTCAACAACCACGAGCGGGAGTACTACACCTCCGGCACCAACAACGCGGCCCTCGACGGCCAGGGCCACCTGGTCATCACGGCCAAGAAGGAGAACCCCGCCAACTACCAGTGCTGGTACGGCACCTGCCAGTACACCTCGGCCCGGATGAACACCTCGGGCAAGTTCAGCGCCCAGTACGGGCATGTCGAGGCGAGGATGAAGATCCCGCGCGGGCAGGGCATGTGGCCCGCGTTCTGGATGCTGGGCAACGACATCGGACAGGTCGGCTGGCCGAACTCCGGTGAGATCGACGTGATGGAGAACGTCGGGTTCGAGCCCTCGACCATCCACGGCACCATCCACGGCCCCGGCTACTCCGGCTCCGCCGGGATAGGCGCCGGCTACACGCTGCCGAACGGCCAGGCCTTCGCGGACGGCTTCCACACCTTCGCGGTCGACTGGGCGCCCAACTCGATCACCTGGTCGGTCGACGGGATCGCCTACCAGACCCGCACCCCCGCCGACGTGGGCGGCAACACCTGGGCGTTCAACAAGCCGTTCTTCCTGATCCTGAACCTGGCCGTCGGCGGCTACTGGCCGGGCGACCCCAACAGCTCCACCGCGTTCCCGGCCCAGCTGGTCGTGGACTCGGTGTCGGTGACCACGAGCGACACCGCGGCCGGCGTCGCGATCAAGGGCCTGGCCGGCAAGTGCGTGGACGTGGCCGGGGCGAACTCCGCCAACGGCACCCCCGTCCAGCTCTACGACTGCAACGGCTCCGCCGCCCAGCAGTGGACGGTGGGCAGCGACGGCACCGTCCGCGCGCTCGGCAAGTGCCTCGACGTCACCAGCGGCGGCACCGCGGACGGCACGACGGTGCAGCTCTACGACTGCAACGGCAGCGCCGCCCAGAAGTGGGCCGTCTCCGCGGCGCACGACATCGTGAACCCCCAGGCGAACAAGTGCCTGGACGTCACCGGCAACAACTCGGCCAACGGCACCCGGCTGCAGATCTGGACCTGCTCCGGCGGCGCCAACCAGAAGTGGACCGTCGGCTGAGAGCAGGACTCGCCGTCCGGCGGTCGCTGTCTAGTGGCGGGGCGTCCAGGTGAACTTGTCCCCGCCCACCCAGCGGACCACGGCCGGGTCGTCCAGGTCGTGGACCGTGATCCCGTGGTTCGCGGCGACCGCCAGCACCTCGGTGATGTCCCGCGCCTCACCGACCACCTCTCCGTCGATCTCCACGATGCGGAAGGGCAGGGTGCCCGGCCTGCCGGTCATGACGCCGAGCACCAGGATCCGCGGCCAGGAGATGAACGGGCTCGCTATCTCGGTCATGCAATCGAGGGTAGATCTCCCCGCGCGGAAGTGACTCGCCCGAGTCACCCTGACGGTGGAGGTGGCCATGGGACCCGTCGAGGCGCTGGAACGGATCGCCTTCCTGCTGGAACGGTCCCTGGCACCGGCCTACCGGGTGCGCGCCTTCCGCACCGCCGCACGGGTCCTGGCCGCCCTGCCCGCCGGTGAGATCGCCGAGCGGGCCCGGGCCGGCACCCTCGAATCGCTGCGGGGCGTGGGCCCGAAGACGGCCCAGGTGGTCCGGGAATCGCTGGCCGGAGATTTGCCCGGATATTTGCGCACGCTTGAGGAAGACGCGGGCGAACCCGCGGCGGACGGCGGGTCCCGACTGCGGGCGCTGCTGCGCGGCGACTGCCATCTGCACTCGGACTGGTCCGACGGCGGCAGCCCGATCGAGGAGATGGGCCGCACCGCGGCCGCGCTCGGCCACGAGTGGGCGGTGCTCACCGACCACTCGCCCCGGCTCACGGTGGCCCACGGGCTGTCCCCGCAGCGGCTGCGCGACCAGCTGGCGGCGGTGGCGGAGCTCAACGCCTCCTGGGCGCCGTTCCGGCTGCTCACCGGCATCGAGTGCGACATCCTGGAGGACGGGTCGCTGGACCAGGAACCGGAGCTGCTGGAGCGGCTGGACCTGGTCGTCGTCTCGGTCCACTCCAAGCTGCGGATGGACGCCCGCTCGATGACCCGGCGCCTGGTGCGCGCCGTACGCGATCCGCACGCGGACGTCCTGGGCCACTGCACGGGGCGCCTGGTCACCGGCCGGGGGCGGCCGGAGTCCGAGTTCGACGCGGACGCGGTGTTCGCCGCGTGTGCCGGGTCCGGTACGGCCGTGGAGATCAACAGTCGCCCCGAGCGTCTGGACCCGCCCCGGCGGCTGCTGCGCCGGGCCGTCGAGGCGGGCGTGCTGTTCTCGGTCGACTCCGACGCGCACGCGCCCGGCCAGCTGGACTGGCAGATCCTCGGCTGCGCCCGGGCGGAGGAGTGCGGGGTGCCCGCCGAACGGGTGGTGAACACCTGGCCGGCGGAACGGCTGCTCGCCTGGACCGGGGCCGGGTGACGCTCATCACGTCAGGGCCCGGAACAGCCCCGGGTGGTTGCTCGTTGAACCAGCCGTGGGTGCGGATGGGACAGTGTCCCCGGGCCTCACCTTTTGCCCACAGGGACGATCGTTCGGCTGAAGCCCTGTGGAGCCTTTCGCCGAGAGGCGACCGCCATCCGTGCCCACCACCTGGCCGCCCCGGCCGCGAATCCCCCGTCGCGGCCGGGGCTTTGCGCTGTTCGGGGGCGGTTCCCGGGCGCCGGGACCCGGGCTTGACTTCGAGAGCACTCCAATTCGTAGCGTTCACGTCATGAGCACTACGACTCCACAGCACAAGATCGGTTCCGGATTCGGCGCGGACAGCACCGCCGACGACGTCCTGGCGGGCCTCGACCTCGGCGGCCGGCTCGCGATCGTCACCGGCGGCTACTCCGGGCTCGGCCTGGAGACCACCAGGGCGCTGACCAAGGCGGGCGCCCACGTCGTCGTCCCCGCCCGGCGCGCCGAGGCCGCCCGGGAGGCGCTGGCCGGCCTGGACGGGGTCGAGGTGGACGAGCTGGACCTCGGCGACCTGGACAGCGTGCGCGGCTTCGCCGAGCGGTTCCTGGCCTCCGGACGGCCCGTCGACTTCATGATCGACAACGCGGGCATCATGGCCTGCCCCGAGACCCGGGTCGGGCCCGGCTGGGAGGCCCAGTTCGCCACCAACCACCTCGGGCACTTCGCCCTGGTCAACCGGCTCTGGCCGGCCCTCGAACCGGGCGGCGCCCGGGTCGTCTCGGTCTCCTCGCGCGCCCATCACTTCGCCGGGATGCGCTGGGACGACGTCCAGTGGCGGCACGACTACGACAAGTGGCAGGCGTACGGGCAGGCCAAGACCGCGAACGTGCTGTTCGCCGTGCACCTGGACCGGCTCGGCCAGGACTCCGGCGTGCGGGCCTTCGCCCTGCACCCGGGCGGCATCATGACCCCGCTCCAGCGGCACATCCCCCGCGAGGAGATGCGCGAGCGCGGCTGGATCGACGAGCAGGGCAACGTGCTGAACCCGCAGGGCTTCAAGACGCCCCCGCAGGGCGCGGCCACCCAGACCTGGGCCGCGACCTCCCCGCAGCTGGCGGACATGGGCGGGGTCTACCTGGAGGACTGCGACATCGCCGAGCCCGCCGTCGAAGGCGAGACGACCGGCGTCAAGGCCTGGGCGACCGACCCGGACCAGGCGGCCCGGCTCTGGGACCTCTCGGTGGAACTCACGGGCGTGAACGCGTTCGCCTGACACCCGCCGCCACGCTCCCGGCGTCGACGGACTCCCGGACATCCGCGGGCAGTTGCCCCGCACGCGGCGTGCACCGCCCGGTGCCGTGCGCGGGCTCCCGCGGAACCGGGGGCAAGCTGCCCCGCACCGGGCTCGGCCAGGCCGCGTCCCCCGCTCAGCCGGACGGTTCTTCCGGCAGCGGCTCCTCGGGGTTCACCACCCCAGGACGCGGCGCACCCCGAGGCCCTGTCCCGGCCTCGTCGGTGTCGGGGAGGTCGGCCTCCTCGTGGGCGTCCGGTCGGCTGCCCTCGGCCGCTTCCCACGGGTCACGGCCTTCGGTCCGGGCCTGCTGGTCCGGCATGTCCCGGGGTATGGGCCCACTGTCCTGCTGGTCACTCACGGCTGCTCCCCTCGCACGTCACATCGGTCCGGGCAGTTCACGGGTACCTCTCCCGGGAGCCGTGAAACCGGGGCGGGCTCAGCGCGGGGTCCGCTCCTCCAGCGCCGTGCGCCAGGCGGGCAGGCGGTCCTCGGTCGCCGGTTCCGCGCGACGCCCGCCGCGGCTGAAGAAGTCGGCGAGGGGCAGGATCGCGGCCCCGACGGTGACCGCGTCCGGGCCGAGCCGGCCGAGGTCGATGGTGACCTGCTCGGCGGGGTGGCGCAGCGCGTACGTGGTCGCGTACCGGCGGACGGCGGGCAGGAAGCGGGCACCGAGCTGCAGGCCGGCCCAGCCGCCGATCAGGATCCGCTCGGGCTGGAAGAGGTTGATCAGGTCGGAGAGGCCCGCGCCCAGGTACTCGGCGGTCTCCTCCAGGACGGCGAGCGCGACCGGGTCGGGTTCGGTGCCCTCGGGCGGGTAGGCGGCTGCGAGCATCGCGGTCAGCGCGGTCTCCTCGTCGGTGCCCTCGGCCGGGCGGCCGCCCTCCTCGCGCCAGCGGGCCAGCAGCGACTCGGCACCGGCGTACGCCTCCAGGCAGCCGAGCGCACCGCAGCGGCAGCGGCGGCCCCGCACCCGTACCGTGAGATGGCCCCACTCGACGGCCCGGCCGTGCTCCACCTCGGCGGAGACCAGACAGGCGCCGACGCCGGAGCCGAACAGCACCACGACCGCGTTGTCCGCGCCGCGCCCGGCGCCGAACCACATCTCGGCCTGGCCGAGCGTCTTGGCGCCGTTGTCGATGAAGTACCGCACGGAATCCGGGAGCCGGCAGCCGGTGCGGAGCAGTTCCTCCAGCGGAACGGCGTCCCAGCCGATGGTCTGGCCGTGCACCAGGGCACCCCGGTCGGCGGTGTGCTCGACGATGCCGGGGACGCCGACACCGACACCGAGCAGCAGTTCGGGCGAGGCCCCCTCGGTCGCGAGGACCTCCGCGATGCCGTCCCGGATGTGGCCGACGATCACCTCGACGTCGTAACCCTGCTGCTCCAGCGGACGCTCGACCCGGGCGAGTTCGGTGAGCGTGAGGTCGAACAGCTCGACCCGGACCCGGGTCTCGCCGACGTCGACGCCGATCATGTGGCCGCTGTCCGGGGCGACGCGCAGCAGGGTGCGGGGCCTGCCGCCGTCGGAGTCGACGCTGCCGGCCTCCTCGACCAGGCCGTCGGCGACCAGGTCGGCGACCACGTTGCTCACCGAGCCGGAGCTCAGGCCGGTGGCCGGCCCCAGCTCGAAGCGACTGAGGGGGCCGTCGAAATAGAGCCGCTGGAGCACGGCCGTGCGGTTGGCCCTTCTGAGGTCGCGTACCGTGCGCCCGTTCCGCCCCGCCATGTGGCTCCCTTCACGAACCCTTCCCGACCTGCAACATACTCCTTCGGGAGGGCGGAAGCGACATTTTCCCAACCCTTAGTTCACGCTGTGAGTGAAGGGTTCCGGCAGGGCGGGCGGGTGCGGGGAGCGCGGTGGGGGTGCGGGTTGTGCGCGGGCTGCCGGTCCACCCTGGTCGCTCGCGCGGTTCCCCGCAACCCCGAAGGGGCGCTTCAAGCCGGGCACCGATCAGGATGCCGCGTACACATCCTCCACGTAACGCCCCTCCGCCACCAGCGAGTTCAGCCACTCGTCGGCGTCACCACCGGGCGTGCGCTCTCGGTACAGGGTGCGGAACGCCTCCCGTACCCCCGGTGCCATCCTGCTGCCGTCCCCGCAGACGTAGACCCGGGCACCGGCGGCCAGCAGGGCCCACACCTCGTCGGCCTCGGCGGCGATGCGGTGCTGGACGAAGGTGCCGGCCGTGCTGAAGGCCGGGCGCAGCGACACGGCTCCGGCGGTCTCGGCGCCGCGGAGCTCCTCGGCGTGCAGGAAGTCGGCGTCGGCGGCGTCGCAGCCGAAGTAGCAGAGCGCGGGCGGGAGTTCGACGCCCGCCGCGAGCGCGGCCGTGCGGTCGGCGACCGCGCCCCGGAAGGGGGCCAGGCCCGTGCCCGCGGCGACCATGACGACCGGTGTTCCGGTGTCGACCCGGAAGGCCTCCCGGCACGGCTGGACACGGGCGTACAGGGTGTCTCCGGGGCGGAGCGTCGCGAGGTGGCCCGAGCCGGTACCCCGGTAGGTGCCCTTGCCGGACCGGGCGGGTGCCTCCAGCAGGGAGATCATCAGGTCGGCGTGGCGGGGGTCGGTGGCGGGCGACGAGGAGATCGAGTAGTGGCGCGGTTTCAGCGGTGTCAGGAGGTCCAGCAGCCGGGGCCAGTCCAGGGCGCCGCGCAGCGCGGGGTGGTCCTCGACGATCTCGACGAGCGTGCGCGGGTCGTCGCTCAGGGAGGTGAGCGCGGCCCGCTCCGGCGGGCACGGGTTGGCGTCGGCCAGCAGCGACAACTGGTGGGCGTTGGGGCGCTCCTGCAACTCGACGTGCTGGGCGAGGAGTTGGCGTACCGTCAGCGGCCGGTCGACCGCGAGTCCGTCGCGACGAGGGCGGCCTGCGCGGATGTCGAGGACGGTGTCGAGGTCGATGCCGAGGGCGGTGGCCGCGCGGGTGACGAGCTCCGGGGCGTTGGCGGGGAGCACGGTCAGGTGGTCGGCGGTGCGGTAGGTGACGCCGTCGGGCAGGGCGACGCGCAGGAACCGCTTGGTGCGCGGGTGGCCGGGGGCGGTGAGGTCATGGGCCTCGGTGACCGTCATGGGGACGAGTCCGTGGCGCTCGGCGAGGGCGTCGAGGGGGCCGCCGGTCAGGGCGCGGACCTCGTAGGCGGCGGTGGGTTCCGGTCCGGCGGGGGTGGCGTCCGGGTCGCCGTACTGCTCGAGGAGGGCGGTGCGCAGCCGGGCGGTGAACGCGCGGACGGTGCCGGTCAGGTCGCCGGAGGCGTCCACCGCGGCCCGGTCGGTGAGGCGGGTGGCGCCGAGTTCGGCGAGGCGGGCGTCGATCCGGGTCGGGAAGTGCTGGTAGGTGGCGGCCCAGTTGCGGTCGCCGACGCCGAGGACGGCGTAGGTCACTCCGGTGAGGTCGGGCCCGCCGTCGAGCCAGGCGGCGAAGGCGGTGGCGTCGTCGGTGGGGCGGCCGTTGTAGGAGGCGGCGGTGATGACGACGGGCCGGTCGGCGGGCAGGCCGCCGGCGTAGGCGTCCAGGGCGGCCACCTCGGTCTCGCAGCCGATGTCGGCCGCCTCGTCGGCGAGCTGGGCGGCGAAGCCGCGGCAGGTGCCGTAGTTGCTGCCGTGCAGGAGGAGGGCGCCGGTGCCGGTGCGGACCCGGGCCGGGAGGGCGGCCGTGTCGTGCGGGTCGTGGGCGACCGTGGGCGCGGCCCCCGGCAGCGCCTGGTGGACGCGGTCGGCGGGGGTGCGCGGGGTGAGGGTCAGGGTGAAGCCCTCGGGCTTGAGGGTGAGGGTCTCCTTGACGGTGAGCGGGTAGTTCGTGTGGTCGTGCGGCCGGTAGCGGTGCACCAGCATGGCCAGCAGCATGGTCGCCTCGTGGAGGGCGAACTGCCGTCCGATGCAGGCGCGTTCACCGGTGCCGAAGGGCTTGAAGGCGTGCACCGGGCGGGCCGCCTCGGCCTGCGGGGTGAACCGTGAGGGGTCGAACAGCTCGGGGTTGTCGCCCCAGACCGGCTGGCGGTGCAGCATCGGGGCGAGCACGGTGACGGCCTGGCCGGCCCGCAGCGGGACCCGCCCGCCGAGCAGGGTGTCCTCGAGGGCGTGCCGGCCGAACGCGGCCGCGGTGGGCCACAGTCGCAGTGCCTCGTTGAGTACCTGCCGGGTGTAGGTCAGCCGGCCGACCTCGTCGTACGTCGGCTCCGGGTCCGGCGTGTCGCCCCACAGGGCGTCCACCTCGCGCTGGACGAGGTGCAGCGCGGTCGGGTGCTTGGCCAGGTAGTACAGGGCGAAGGACATCGCGCCGGAGGTGGTCTCGTGGCCTGCGATCAGGAAGGTGATGACCTGGTTGCGGATGTTGGCCGGGTCCAGGGTGGTGCCGTCGTCCGGGTGCCGGGCGGAGAGCATCAGGCCGAGCAGGTCCCCCGCTCCGCTCTGGTCGGTGCCGGTGCGGGAGGCGATGACGTCGTCGACGACCTGGGCCAGGTAGTCGGCGTCGTCGCGGAAGGCCGCGTCGGCCGCCGAGTGGTCCGTGCCGGGCCTGCGGGCCAGGCGGGTCATGCTCCACTCCAGGCAGCGGACCATGGACTCGACGAAGGGGTGGGGGTCGGTGCGCTCGAAGGAGCCGAAGTCGTAGCCGAAGCCGGCCAGGCCGATGGTGTCGAGGGTCATCCGGGTCATGTCGTCCGGGACGTCGACGGGCCGGCCGTCCCGTGCGGCGCGGTCCCAGGACTCGATGAGCCGGCGGGCGACCTTGAGCATCACCGGGTGGTAGGTGTGCATCGAGCCGAGGGCGAAGGCGGGCATGAGGATGTCGTGCGCCTTGGCCCAGTTGGGCTCGTCGTTGTGCGCGGTGAACAGTCCGTCGGCCGCGAAGGCCCGGACGTTCTCCAGGGCGGGCCCGACGTGCTTGGCGAACCGCTGCTCGTCGGCGAGGTCGGCCACCAGGTCGGCGTCGGCGACGAACAGGGTGTCCCGCCCGTGCAGGCGCCGTACGAGGACCGGCCCGTGCTCCCGCATCAGGTTCATGACCTGCTGGATCGGGGTGCGGCCGGGGCCGGTGGCGGTGATGTCGACGACGGGGACGCCGTGCAGGGTGTCTGCGGTGAGGGGGTGCGGCGCGGTGGGGGGCATGGCGCGACAACTGCCTTTCGCGGTAAGGAAGTCCTGCGGTCAAGCGTGGTCCTCCGGGGGTGCGGCACGGCGCCGCCGCACTACACGATCGTGCAGTCGAAAGTGCGCGCCGGCTCTTGCGCCAGGCCGTCAAGTTGCCTCTGACCTGCGTGGTCGCCTTGGATGGAGGGCGAATGGGCGGAGGTGGGCATGGCGGCGGACCGGCTCGACGGTGTGGTGTGGCGCAACCGTGCGCTGACGCTCTTCGACCGGGTGGCGGTGCCGGTCGCGGTGTGCGACGTGTACGGGCTGGTGTTGGTGGCCAATCCGGCGATGGCCGCCGAGTGCGGTACGACCCCGGGACGGCTGCGCGGCCGGGAGGTGCTGGAGCTGTTCCGCCCGCAGGAGGAGGCGCAGGTGGAGCGGATCGCCGAGGCGCTGCGGCTGCGGCACCGCTCGCGCTACCAGGTGTCGGTACGGTGGCGGGCGCCCGGCGGGGCCGAGCGGTACGGCGAGCTGACGGCGGACCCGGTCAGCGAGGCCGTGGGCGAGACGCCGTCGCTGCTGGTGATGCTACGGGTGGACGGCGAGCGCGGGACGCCCGCGGCGGAGCCGGTCAGGGTCACCCCGGTCGAGGGGCGGGTGCTTGCCCTGCTGGCCAGGGGCGCCAGTACCGCCCAGGCCGCCCGCGACCTGGGCCTCACCAAGGACGGCGTCACCTACCACCTGCGCCGTCTGTCGGCCCGCTGGTCCGCGGCCAACCGCACCGAACTGGTCGCCCGCGCCTACGCCCTGGGTGTACTGGCCCCCGGTAGCTGGCCGCCCGAGCCGACGGAGTAGGCCGTACCCGCGCCTTCCGGGGCGCCGAAGCGGGCGAGGGTGTGCCAGACCATCTTGAGGTCCTGGATCGCGTACCGGCCGGTGCGGGCCGCCTCGCCGATGATCCGGGGGTCCACGACGCCCTTCTCAGCGATCAGGGCACCGAGTTCGGCGTACTGCGGGCCCCGGTAGCCGGCGTGGCGGCGCAGGTCGGGCACGGTGAGCCGGTAGCCGGGGTGCCAGTCGACCGGGAAGGGCAGCCGGCGGGCCGCCGTTTCGACCGGGGTGCCCCGGTAGCAGGCGTCCAGGACGAGGGCCGCCACGTCCCGGTCGAGCCGTACACCGCCGTGCACCTGTGTCTCGATGTAGTCGTTGAGGGCGTCCTGCTCGTCGGCCTCGGCGAGGGCGAGCAGGTGTGTTCCGGCGGCGACGCCGAAGTCCGTCGGCTCGGCCGCGCTGTCGGGGTAGCAGAAGGTCGCGCGGTGCAGTGCCGGACCGGTCAGCCGCAGGTGCGAGGAACCGAACCGGGGGGCCGCGCCGACCACTTGGCGGCGGAAGTTCAGCGCCCCGTACACCGGTCGTTCGGTCGGGGCGGCGTCGTCGTAGGTCCCGCCGAAGATCCGGCTCTCCCAGCGCCAGCGGTCCCCTCCGGGGTGCGCGGTGAGCCCGCCGTTGCTGGTGCCGGTGACGAACTGTGAGTGGTAGGCCCCGTCCCTGGCCAGCGCCTCCAGGATCGGCAGCCCGGCCGACAGCCGGTCGGGGTGGAAGTTCAGGGTGATGGGCAGACCGGGGTCGAGGGCCGGTCCCGAGGACAGCGCGGCCACATGGCGCAGCGCCGCCGCGGCTCGCGCCGTCCCGATGTCGGTGAGTTCCATCGGCTCCCCCCGCGGCCTGTCCCCGCTCGTCCGGTGCCGGCCGACCTTATCCGATCACGTCCCGCCCGGTCGCGGCTGTTTCGTCGGGCCGGGCGTCAGCCCGTCAGGGCGATGAGTACGCCGACCCCGAGGAAGGCGGCCCCGCCGACCGCCAGGAGCACCAGTGGGCCCACGACGTGGCGCCACATGCGGACGCGGGCGGTCCCTGGGTTCGCCGCCAGGTAGACCACCTCCACCTCGCGTCCCGTGGCCAGGCCCATGCCGGAGCCCTGGATGCGTGGGGAGAACTCCACCCGGTAGCCGGAGCGGTCCGTGAAGGCGATGACGGGGATCCACTTCGGCCCCTGGCGGTCGTTGGTGCGCACGTTGTCCACGACGACACCCCGGGTGCGTAGCCCGTGCCGGCGCAACCGCACGACCACCGCGCTCTCCCGCACCGCGAACCCGAGGAGCCCGAGGCCCACCACCGTGCACAGCACCGCGCTGAAGTTCAACTTCCCAACCCTTCCGCCCCGCCCGTCCGTTCTGCACCCCGGGAGCAGGAGACGCGTCGGCCTGGTGTTCGGTTGCGGGGGCCGGGGCGCGGAGTTCGGACACGCTCCGTAGTCCACCCTGGTCATCCAGCCACTGGCGCCCGAGTGATCCGCGGAAAACACGTTCGACGTGACCCGTGAGTGGGAACAGGCCAAGGGATGCAAGACGTACGGGAGTGGGCCAAGGGTCTGCCGCAACTGCTGCGGCGCCATCGGGACCCGGTGGTCGTCCAGACGCTGCGGTCGGCCGCCGCGGCCACGATCGCCTACGTCGTCGCGCTCCGGCTGAGCCCGGAACCGGCCCCGCTGACCGCCCCGCTGACCGCGCTCCTGGTCGTGCAGGTGACCCTGTACGCCACCCTCACCAACGGTTTCCGCCGGGTCAACGCGGTGGTGGCCGGTGTCCTGGTCGCCATCGCCTTCAGCCAGCTGGTGGGGCTGACCTGGTGGAGCCTGGCGCTGCTGATCGTGGCCTCGCTGGCGGTGGGGCACCTGGTCCGGGTCGACGAGTACATCCCCGAGGTGGCGATCAGCGCCATGCTGGTGCTCGGGGTCACCACCATCAGCAGCACGGCGTGGGCGCGGATCGTGGAGACGCTGATCGGCGCGGTCGTCGGCATGGCCTGCAACCTGCTGCTCCCTCCCCCGGTGTGGGTGGACGAGGCCGGTGAGTCGATCGAGGGCCTGGCCCGCAGGCTGCGGCAGTTGATGCTGCGCATGGGCGAGGAGGCGTCGGGGCTGACGCCCTGGCGGCAGGCGGCCGAGCGGCTGCACGAGGCCCGCCGGCTCGACCACGCCATCGTCGAGGTGGACGCGGCGCTGCGGCAGGCCGAGGACAGCCTGCGGCTCAATCCGCGGGTGAAGGAGGGCCTGCTGCACCGGGTGGTGCTGCGCACCGGTCTGGACACCCTGGAGATCTGCACGGTCGTGCTGCGGGTGCTGGCCCGCACCTTCACCGACCTGGCCAAGGCCCGCGAACCCGAGGCGCTGTTCGCCTCGGACGCCGGGGCGGCCGTGGAGCAGTTGCTGTCCCAGATCGCCGACGCCGTGGTGAGCTTCGCGGTGCTGGTGACGACCAGCATCAGCGAGAGCGCCGAGTCGGCCGAGGCCCGGCTCTCCGCCGAGCTGCACACCGCGACCGGCACCCGCGACAAGCTCGCCGAGCTGCTCCGGGACGAGGTCCGCGGCGACGACCGGAACTGGCAGCTCCTGGGAGCCGTCCTGACCGAGGTCAACCGGCTCCTCGACGAGATGGACACCGAGCACCGCACCCGCCGGCTGCTGGAGGAGCTGGACCGCGTCTCCGGCGAGCAGCGCGCCCGGCGGCCCCGGCTGACCTGGCTGCGGGAGCGGATCGGCGTACCGGAGCGGCTGCAGCGGAACCGGACGGGTGGTGCGGGGCGTTCTCGGTCCGGGACGGAGAACAGGGCGGAGAAGGGGGCACGCCGGTGACGGACACGGCGGTACGGATCGACGGGAACACACTGCGGCTGCCGGGCGGGGTGGCGGTGCGCTTCGTGCGCACACTGCGCCTGCCGGAGACGGGGACGCATCCACTGCCGCCGGGGCTCGGCGAGTTCCCGGTCCGGCGGGTGAGCGACTATCCGGACACGGTTCCGGCGGGGTGGCGGGCGCGCGGCGGGGTGATGCTGCCGGTGTATCTGCGCGAGGCGATGTGGCTGAGTTTCGCGGGCACGGTGGAGCCGGCCGCCCTCCAGGTCGGCGTCGGCAAGGTGTGCGCGGTCTCCGGCGAGCCGTGGCGCGACCGGCTGTCCCGGGATCCGCAGAACTACCTGGTGCTGCCCCGGCAGCCCTGGCTGGACGGCATCAATTCCGGGAAGGGCACGGTCCGCCAGTTCGTGGCGGTGCCGCTCGGTCTCGGCGCCACGGTGGAGGGGCAGGTCACCGGCGAGGAGGTGTGGGGCGGGGTGCAGCTCCAGTCCTTCACGCTCGAGGAGGAGCCGCTCGCCGAGTGGCGGCGCCAGGAACGGCTGCGGCGGGAGCGGACGCCCGCGCCGGGATCGCCCGGCGGTTACGGCGCGGCTCTTCCGATGATGGCCGCCGCCCCCGCACCCGGTGCCGCCCCGCGCTCCCGCTCGGCCGGGATGGGCCTCGGGGTCGGCGGCTCGATGCGCCAGGAGGTCTACCAGGACGACCGGCCGCCACGGGACTGGGCCGAACGCCCTGCCGGGCGGGTCTTCGTACACCTGGTCACGCCCCCGGAATGGCGTCGGATCACGGGCCAGGCGCCGCCGCCGTCACCGGTGGACCGGGCGGCGTACACCCGGGCCGGGCTGCCCTGGTACGACTACTACGACCAGGACGCCCAGGAACTCGCCCCCACGGACGCCCTGGAGACGGTCAAGCCGGTCGGCGACTGGCTCGGCGACGACCTGGAGCCCTGGCGGCAGCCGTCCCAGGGGCAGGTGATCCCGCTGAAGGACTCGCCCGGCAAGCCGGTGGAGGACGGCGACTGGTGACAGTCGTTGCAGTGGATGCAACGGTCGTTGCCCTTCTTGCTTTTGACCAGGGGCCCGCGCCAAGGTTGCTGTGACGACCGAGGTGACCGACGACCTGAGGTGCGGGCATGGGCAGTGGTACGGAAGCGACGCGCGGCGGCTGGAGCAGGCGCCGGTTCGTCGGTGCGATGGCCGGCGCGGCGGCCGTGGTGGCGGTCCCGGCACCCGCGGCACCGCTCGAGGAGAGCGACCCGGCACCGCGCCCGGCGGCCGAGCCCCCGACGAGGCCGTCCGCCGGCCCGCGCCCGCTCTACCTCGGCACCTACACCTCCGTGGAAGGTGGCGGGACCGGCATCGGCCTGGCCACCTACGCCCCCGACAGCGGCCGGATCACCGGCGCCGGCACACTCACCGGCGTCGCCGACCCGTCGTATCTGGCGGTCCACCCGGACGGCCGGACGCTGTACGCGGTGAACGAGCGCACGGACGGCGGGGTGACCGCCGTACGCCTGGCGGACCGGAAGATCCTCGGCAGCCGCAGCACGGGCGGGGCGGGGCCCTGCCATCTCTCGGTGCACCCGAGCGGCCGCTGGCTGCTCAGCGCCAACTACACCTCGGGCAGTGTGGCCGTCCACCCGATCGACACCACGGGCGCCCTCGGCGACCGCACGGACCTGGTCACGCACTCGAGCCCGGCGCCCGGCCCCGGTCAACAGGGCCCGCACGCGCACCAGTTCATCACCAGTCCGGACGGCGGCCATGTCCTCGCCGTCGACCTGGGCACCGACACGGTCTACAGCTACCGCCTGGACCTCGCCTCGGGCAGGCTCACCGAGGTCGCCCAGGCGCACACCAGGCCGGGGGCCGGCCCGCGCCATCTGACCTTCCATCCGGGCGGGCGGTACGCGTACCTGGCCAACGAGGTGGACGACACGATCGCGGTGTGCGGCTACGACCCGGCCGCCGGCCGGCTCTCGATCGGCGCACCCCAGCCCTCCGGCAGCAGGACGGGCACCACCAACTACCCGGCCCAGATCCTGGTCACCGCCGACGGCGCCTACGCCTACCTGGCCAACCGGGGCGACAACACGCTCGCGCGGTACGCGGTCGAGGCCGAGGGGGCGCGGCTGCGGCTGCTGGACACCGTGCCGGTGGAAGGGGACTTCCCCCGGCAGATCGCGTTCTCGCCGGACGGCCGGCTGCTGTTCGCCGCCGACCAGCGGTCCGGCACCGTGAGTGTCTTCACCGTGGACCCCCGCAGCGGTGGACTCCGGCTCGCGGGCAAGCCGTTCGCGTCACCCGTCGCCGTCTGCGCGCTGCCGCTGTAGCGTCCGCGGGCAGGAGGCGGCGGCACCGGCCTGGGTCAGCAGGACGTGCATGCGCTCGGTGAGCTGGGCGACGTCGTCGGCGGGCGCGTGGAAGGCCAGCCGTACGTCCCCGTGGGCGCGGGTGCGTTCGATGCGCAGGGTCAGTCCGTGCCGGTCCACCGCCAGGGGCTGGACGCGGGTCGCGGCGTGCAGGCTCTCGGGCTCGACGAGCCTGGTGAGCCGCTCGACGGCGTCCGGGTGGGCGTCGGCGAGGTGGGTGAGCAGGTGGGCCTCGGCGCCGGCCAGCGGGTCGGGCCGCGCGGCGGCGAACTCGTCGAGGTCGACGACGACCGCGCCGGACGGCCGGCGCAACACCACACGGGTGGGCTGGAACACGAGGTGTTCGTCGGAGGGCACGAACCAGCCGGCCATCCACAGCCGGGCCCGGATCCGGTTGCGCACCGCGACGGGCGCCACGTCGGCGAACTCCAGCACGGCGGACGGCTCGCCGCGCGGGGCACGGATCGCGGCCGCGAGCAGGGCGCTGTCCTCCGGCACATGCAGCAGCACCCGGCCGTCGTCGGCGACGGCGTGCGCGCCGACGAACTCCTCGCGTCCGCCGTCCGCGGTCACCCTGCACGACCATGCCGTGGCCAGCAGTGACCGGGCCTGTTCGGCCGCGCCGGGGCCGGCCGCCCAGGCCGCCTGTTCGTCACCCATCCCGAACCTCCTTAGGTAAGCCTAACCTAACTTATCGAAGATCGGGGAGTACGCCAAGCACACGGTGCGTGGCGTACGTGAAGAACAGGGTGAGGAACAGGGTGCGCCACAAGGTGAGGACAGGTCACCGGAAGGGGCCGCGACGCTCAGGAGAGGACGCCCAGCAGCGCCCGTGCACACAGGTCCCGCACCTGCTCCCGGGTCAACTCCTCGGTGCGCAGCCACTCCAGGCAGACGTGCGTGGTGAAGGCGAGCCAGCCGCGCACCGCCAGCCGGGTGTCGGGGCGCAGCTCCAGGGCGGGGCCGAACTCGGGGTCGGCGGCGAGGGCGGCCAGGATCTGCCGCTCCTGGGCGGCCTGGGCCTGCCGGTAGACACGACGCACGGCCTGGTCGCCGGAGGCCTCGGCGCGATGGAAGGCGCGGAAGCCGTGCGCGTGGGTGTGGACGTACTCGAGGTAGACGTCCAGGCCCTCGGTGAGCTGCGCACGGGCCGGCACACCGGGTTCGGCCGCCGTCATCCGCAGCATCCGCTCACTCTCCCGCTCCACCACGGCGGCGAAGAAATCACGCTTGGTCGGAAAATAGTGGTACAGCAGGCCTCGGGAGACACCGGCGATCTCGGCGACCTGCTCGATCCACACGTCGTCGTACGGGCTCTCGGAGAAGAGCCTGGCCCCGACCGAGAGGAGCTGCTCGCGTCGTTCCGCGGTGCTGAGTCTGCGGCGGCTGCGCTCACCCTGGTTCGCGACCATGTCCGCACTTTACTTGACGTGGGTTCAACAACAGGATGAGACTGAAACCGCCTATTGAACCCACGTACAACTAGCTCAACCTGCCGCAGCATCGAGGGAGATCGCGCCATGGCGGAGACGGCCACGCAGACGGCGACGGGGGCGGACGGCCCGCTGCCGAAGGGTTTCCGGGGCGCCGAGCAGGGCTGGCCCGAACTGCACCGAATACCGCACCCGCCACGCCGGCTGCCCTTCGTCGGCGACGTCCTGGGGGTCGACCGGCGCACGCCGCTCCAGGACTCGATGCGCTTCGCCGGGCAGCTGGGCCCGATCTTCCGGCGCCGGGCGTTCGGCAACGAGTTCGTGTTCGTGTGGGGCGCCGAACTGGCCGCCGACATGGCCGACGAGTCGCGGTTCGCCAAACACGTGGGCCTGGGGGTCGCCAATCTGCGCCCGATCGCCGGGGACGGCCTGTTCACGGCGTACAACCACGAGCCCAACTGGCAGCTGGCGCACGACGTCCTGGCCCCGGGTTTCAGCCGGGAGGCCATGGAGGGCTATCACGCGATGATGCTCTCGGTGGCCGGCCGGCTGACCGGCCACTGGGACCGGGAGCTGGCGGCCGGCCGCTGGGTCGACGTGCCCGGGGACATGACCAAGCTGACCCTGGAGACGATCGCCCGCACCGGGTTCGGGCACGACTTCGGCTCGTTCGAGCGGGACCGGCCGCACCCCTTCGTGACCGCGATGATCGGCACCCTCACCTACGCCCAGCGCCTCAACAGCGTGCCCTCGCTGCTGGCCCCGCTGCTGCTGCGGCAGGCCGCGCGGCGCAACGCGGCCGACATCGACCACCTCAACGGCACGGTCGACGACCTGGTCGCCGAGCGCCGCGAGACGGGCCGCGGGGACGGCGACCTGCTTGACCGGATGCTGGAGACGGCCCACCCGGAGACCGGGGAGCTGCTGTCCGCCGAGAACGTACGGCGGCAGGTGATCACCTTCCTGGTGGCCGGCCACGAGACCACCTCGGGCGCGCTCTCCTTCGCCCTGCACTACCTCGCCCTGCACCCGGAGGTCGCCGCCAGGGCCGCCGCCGAGGTCGACCGGGTCTGGGGGGACACGCCCGCACCGGCCTACGACCAGGTCGCCAGGCTCCGTTACGTCCGCCGGGTCCTCGACGAGTCGCTGCGGCTGTGGCCCACGGCCCCCGCGTTCGCCCGCGAGGCCCGCGCGGACACCGTGCTCGCCGGGGACCATCCGATGCGCCGGGGCGCCTGGGCCCTGGTGCTGACCCCGATGCTGCACCGGGACCCCGAGGTGTGGGGCCCGGACGCCGAGAGCTTCGACCCGGACCGCTTCGAGGCGAAGGCGACGCGCGGCCGGGCCCCGCACACCTTCAAGCCGTTCGGGACGGGTGCCCGGGCCTGCATCGGCCGCCAGTTCGCCCTGCACGAGGCGACCCTGGTCCTCGGTCTGCTGCTGCGCCGCTACGACCTGAAGGCCGACCCCGGCTACCGGCTGCGGGTGACCGAACGGCTGACGCTGATGCCGGACGGGCTGCGGCTGCGGCTGGAGCGGCGCCGTCCCGCCCCGGCGCCGGTGCCCGTGCCGGACGACACGCGCGCCTCAGCGGGCGGCGGGTGTCCAGTGCACGGGGCGGGTGACTGACGCCGGCAGCCGGGTACCGGCACTCCCCCGGGCCGCGTCGACCTGCGGCTGGGTCAGGAAGAAGGCGCCCGTGAGGTCCGCGCCGGTGAGATCGGCGTCGCGCAGGTCGGCACCGATCAGGTCGGTGTCCCGCAGGTCGGCGCCGGTGAGGTCGGCGGCGATCAGGTAGGCCCCGCGCAGGCTCGCGCCGCGCAGGTCGGCGCCCCGGAGCCGGGCACCCATCAGGTCGGCTCCCCGGCGGTCCTTCTTCCGGCCCCGCACGTCCGCGCGAGCCAGCTCGCTGGCGCGCAGCAGCAGCACGTTGACCCGCTGCCGGTGGGCGGCCACGTCCAGGGCGCCGAGTTCCTCGGGCGTCCCCAGGGCGAGTTCCTCGGTGGCCTCCAGCAGCTGCCCCAACTCACCGTGGACCGGGCGGGCGGCGGGCAGGCCGAGCGCCTCGGTGAGGTACCAGAGCAGTTCGTGCAGCTGCCGTACGACCGGGAAGGCGTCGAACATCCGGCGGGCGTGCTCCTCGGTCCCGGTCCGCCAGTCCTGCCCGCCGAAGGTGACCTGCGAGACCCGCTGCCCGGCGCCGAAGCAGTCGTAGACCGTGCAGCCCGTGAACCCGCGCTGCCGCAGGTCGGTGTGGATACCGCAGCGGTGGTCGCCGCCGAGGTTCCGGCAGGGCCTGCCGGCGGGCTTGCTCACCGCGAAGTCGGCCGAGGCGGTGAACGGCAGAGCGACACAGCACAGACCGAAGCAGTGGGCGCAGTCCCCGCGCAGCACGTGCGGCCTCGGGCGTTCGGATATGTGTTCTGGCATCCGTCCAGCGTACTGACCTGCGGTTCGTCGAGGGACACGGGCGGTGTGCGCGCCGACCGGCACCGGACGCGACGCGCCACCCCCGGAAACTCGACAGGATCGTGCACGTCTCCGGTGCGATCGCTCTAACGTTCCCGCAGCTCAGGCTGGTTGGCTCGAAGGGCCGGATTCCCCACACAGCTTCCACGGAGCATTTCATGGCACTCGACTCGTACGTCGGTCTCGGCCGTTCCGGGCTCAAGGTGAGCCCCTTCTGCCTCGGCGCGATGAACTTCGGCGAGGACGGCGGCTTCGGCTGCTCGGTCGAGGAGTCGGAGAAGATCCTCCAGACCTATCTCGACCTCGGCGGCAACTTCGTCGACACCGCCAACTTCTACACCAACGGCCACTCGGAGGCGATCCTCGGCGACTTCCTCGCCGCCCGCCCCGGCCGGCGCGACCGCCTGGTGCTCGCCACCAAGTTCTTCGGCAACCTGCACCTCGGCGACCCCAACGGCGGCGGCGCGGGCCGCAAGGCGATCGTCGGCCAGCTGGAGGACTCCCTGCGCCGGCTGCGCACCGACTACGTCGACGTGTACTGGCTGCACAACCACGACTGGGCCACACCCGTCGAGGAGACCCTGCGCACCCTCGACGACCTGGTGACGGCCGGCAAGATCCGGTACATCGGTTTCTCCGACACCCCGGCGTGGTTCACGGCCAAGGCCCACACCACGGCGCTGCTGCGCGGCTGGACGCCGGTGACCGCCCTGCAGATGGAGTACTCGCTGCTGGAGCGCACCATCGAGGGCGAGCTGATCCCGCTCGCCCAGGACGCGGGGATGGGCCTGCTGCCCTGGAGCCCGCTCAAGAACGGCTATCTGTCCGGCAGGTACCGCCGCGGACGGGCCGCACCCGCCGACGCCAGGCGGGCCGCGGTCGTCGGACAGCCCAGCGAGGCCCAGTTCACCGTGATCGAGGCGCTCGCGTCCGTCGCCGAGGAGGCCGGCGCGAGCCCCGCCGCCGTGGCACTGTCCTGGGTGCAGCACCGCCCCGGCGTCACCTCCACACTGATCGGCCCGCGCACGCTCGGCCATCTGGAGGCGAACGTCGCCGCCCTCGACGTACACCTGACACCGGAGCAGACGGCCCGCCTGGACGAGGTCTCGGCCCCCGCCCTCGGCTTCCCCCACGACCTCAACCGCCAGGTCGGCGCGATGCTCAAGTACGGGGGCGCCACGGTCGACGGGGTGCCCAGTCCGGTCTATCCGCCGCTGCTGGAGAGCACCGCGCGCTACTGATCCGGGTCCTCGTCCGCTCGTACGTGGGTGAGCTTGGCCGGGTTGGTGACCACGTAGACGCCGGAGACCTGGTCGCCGTCCGGGGTGAGGTCCATGACCATCACGGCGTACGGGGAGTCATCCGTGAACAGCACCGCCGCGTCGTCGCCGTTGACGCGGCGGTACTGCACGTCCAGGCCCCCGGCGCGCCGGGTGGCGTAGCCGGCCAGCATGCGGGCGGCCTTCTCCCGGCCGTGCACCGGGCGCAGTCCGGCCCCCTGCCGCACGCCCCCGCCGTCGATCCACACCGTCACGTCCGGGGCGAGGATCTCCATCAGCGCGTGCAGGTCCCCGCCGAGGGCGGCCGAGACGAACCGCTCGGTCGCCTCCCGGCGGACGCGGGGGTGGGCGCGGTAGCGGGGGCGGCGGGCGTGCACGTGGGCGCGGGCCCGGTGGGCGAGCTGGCGTACCGAGGCGGGGCTGCGGTCGAGCATGCCGGCGATCTCGGTGTGGGGATACCCGAACACCTCGTGCAGGACGAACACCGCCCGTTCCAGCGGGGTGAGGGTCTCCAGCACCACCAGCATCGCCATGGAGACCGTGTCGGAGCGGACCGTGTGGTCGGCGGCGTCCGGGGCGAGGCCGGCGGTGGCGCCGGTGACCAGGGGCTCGGGCAGCCAGGGACCTACGTACGTCTCACGCCGGGAGGCGACGGCCGCCCGCCGGGCGAGCGCGTGGTTCACCGCGATCCGGACCAGATAGGCACGCGGGTTGCCGATCTCCGGCAACGGCGCCCGACGGTTCTTGCCGGACCAGGACAGCCAGGTCTCCTGGAGCACGTCCTCGGTGTCGGCGACGCTGCCGAGCATGTTGTAGACGACGGAGAACAACAGCTCACGGTGGTCGACGAAGAGCCGGGTCGCGGCGTCCGGAGGGCCGTCCCGCCGGTCCGCGGTGCCCGGCGGGACCTCCCGGGCCGGTCCCGCTCCGCCCGTCGCCGGGGTCTCCTCGGATTCGGCTGTCATGCGTCGCCCTCCTGTCTCCCGGACCTCCGGTCCGACGCGTTCAGCTCTGTTCCTCGTAGCCGATGTCGTACCTGGCCGCTATGGGGTTGACCTTGACGGGGTCCAGCCGCCCCTCGGTGAGGACGGCGGGCCCCGCCTCGATCAGGTCCTCCAGATACCTCTCCCAGCCGCCGGGCGCGGAGACCTGCAGGATCCGGGGCGGCGGGTCGGAGGCGCCACGCAGGGCGTGCGGGACGCCACGCGGGAGCAGCGCGAACGCGCCCTTGGGCGCCCGGTGCCCGCGGTCGTCGAACTCGATCTCCAGGACGCCGTCCAGCACGTACACGCATTCGTCCGCGTGCCGGTGGACATGGAGCGGGATGTCCTGGACCAGGGTCACCTCCAGCAGCGAGAACCGCCCCGCGGTGTCCTCGGTCGTCGCCTTGACGGCGAACGCGGGCGGCAGCGGGATCCTGCCGGGCCGGGCGGCACCCGGCGCCAGCAGGACGAAACGGTCTTCGGACATGGGCGAGGCCTGCCGGTGCGGTCCGGTCGGATCCGGGTTCACTTCCTGCCCCCGAAGGCCTCTTTCCGGATGACGTCGAGGATGCTCGGAACGCCTTCCGAGGTGCGCACGTCGACGAAGGCGTGCACATGACGATCGTCGACCGCCTCACGCAGCAGGGCGTTGCCCAGATCCGCGCGCGAGGTGAACCGGCCGGGCAGGCGCGAGGTGGCGACCTGGTAGGAGCTGACGGCGTCGGTGTCGAAGAGACCGGCGGGCCGGACGACGGTCCACCGGTGATCGCCGTCGCGCACGATCCCCTCCATGCGCCGCATGTCCTCGTACACGGTGCGCCCGACGGTGCGGGCGATGGACGGTTCGACCACCTTCCGGAACAGGAAGGTCTCGCCGGGTGCCGCCACGCCGAAGAGCACGGTCGAACTCACACAGACCAGGCGCCGGACGCCGTGCTTCGTCATGGCCTGCGTGATGCGGGTGACGCCCTGGGAGTACACCGTGACGGGCTTTCGGCTGTAGGGCACCCCGAGCGTCGAGATCACCGCGTCCTGCCCGGCCACGGCGCGTTCCACCGCGACGGGGTCGAGCACGTCCGCGCCGGCCACCCGGAGCCGCGCGTCGCCGAGCGGGAACTCCTCGGGGCGGCGGGTGACGGCGGTGACCGTGTGCCCTTCGGCGATCGCCTGCGCGGTGACCTGCCGCCCGGTCGGTCCGTTCGCCCCGAATACGACGAGTTTCACGTCTCTTCCCCTCTCCTGCAGTCTCCCGCAGTCTCCTGCGGACGACTCCGCCGGTGGCCTGGGAGCGCATCCGGCGCAGTCGTCCGACTGGTCCTGCATCTGGGAGGGGCCCGACGGCGACGAGTGTGACATCCCGCCGCCGGGTGGGACGTGGATCACATCTCCGGGGCGGGCAGGTCCAGGTGTTCGAGCCGCGCCGGGTCGGCGAGGATGTACATCTCGGTGATGCGGCCGTCCACGACGGTGACCGCCGAGACCGACAACGGACGGCCTTCGGGCATGGTGACCACGCCGACCGTGCCGTTGACGAGCACGAGCCGCGACCAGACCGAGAACTGCCGGAAGGTGAACGCCCCTTCGGCCACCGACCGGGCCCCGCGCAGCACCTTGGACGCGGCCGCGCCCCGCACCAGCGCGCCCGAGTCCACCCGCAGCACCACATCGGGGTGGAGCACCGCGAGCAGCGCCTCGAAGTCGCCGCTCCGGGAGGCGGCGAGGAAGGCCTCCAGCGCCTGGCGCTGCCGGCCGAGGTCCGGGTCGGCCGACGGGCTGGCCCCCTGCACCCGGCGGCGGGCCCGGCTGGCCAGCTGGCGGGTCGCCGCCGCACCGCGTTCCACGATCGGCGCGATGTCGTCGAAGGGCACCGCGAACATGTCGTGCAGCACGAACGCCAGCCGCTCGGCGGGCTCCAGCGTCTCCAGGACGATCAGCAGGGCGATCCCCACCGAGTCGGCCTCCACCGCCTCCTTCTCGGGGTCCACCTCCGACAACGGCCTGACCACCGGGTCCGGGACGAACGTCTCGTCGATCGGCTGCTCGCGCCGGGCCGTGCGGGAGCGCAGCATGTCGAGGCAGACCCGGCCGACCACCGTGGTCAGCCAGCCGCCGAGGTTGCGGATCTCCTCCGCGTCGGTGCGGCCGAGCTTGAGCCAGGTCTCCTGGACCGCGTCCTCGGCCTCGGCGAGCGAGCCGAGCATCCGGTAGGCCACCGCGCGCAGCCGGTCGCGGTGCTCCTGGAAGCGGCGGGCCAGCAGTTCCGTGTCGTTCATCCGTCTCCCCGTTCGTCGGCCGGGGCGCGCGGCGACGGCCGGGCGCCCTCCCCGCGCACCTTCTTACCAGGAGGTGCGGACACCCCCTGTCCGCGTTCTCCTTCGCGGGGCGTCAGACCTCGTCGCGGGCGAGCGCGAGGAGCCGGTCCAGGACCCGCGGGGCGCCGGCGCGCAGTCCGTCGTGCTCGAACTCGTCGGTGACCCAGGTGCGCAGGCCCCGGACGGCCCGGGCGGTCCGCAGCGAGTGCCCGGCGTCGACGTACATGTCGTCGTGGTAGACGGCGGCGGCGACCGGGACCTCGTTGACGGCGAGCCGCGCCGGGTCGTACAGCGGCTGCCAGTCGGTGCGGGCGGCGAGCAGTTCGGCGGTCTCGCGCAGCGGGCGCAGGGCCGGGTCGGTCTCGAACACCCAGGGGTGGACGGTCTCGCCGGTGAACAGCACCGGGGCGTCGTCGGCGAGCGCCTTGGCGGCGTCGAACTGCGGGAACTCGGCACGCACCCGCTCGGCCGCCCATGCGGTGGGACGGGTGTCCTGGCCGTAGAGCGGCTCGTGGACGAGGGCGTAGAGCGGGTTGCTCGCGTACGACAGCAGGACCTGGGCCTGCTCCTGGAAGGCGTCGGAGAGTTCGGAGCCGGCCGGGGTGCGGACGAAGGCGTCCTCCAGGAGGAAGTGCAGGCGGTGGCTGCCGTCGCTCGTGCCCAGCATCAGGCCGAGGGACTGGAAGGCCTCCACGGTGAGCCGGTAGCCGTTCGGCAGGACCACCTGGTGGTCCAGGAGGTGCCCGGCGATCCGCCGGACCCGCTCGACGTCCATTGGGTAGCGGTCGTAGTGCGCGGTGACCTTGCGTTCGATGCGCGGGTAGGCGGCCCGGTAGACGTCGTCGGCGTGCGCGTCCAGGGACGGCAGGCCGCCGGTGATGAGGGAGGTGCTGAGACCCTCCGGGAAGAACGACAGGTAGGTCACCGTGCAGAAGCCGCCGAAGCTCTGGCCGAGGGTGGTCCAGGGGGCGCCGCCGGTGAGCTGCGGACGGATCGCCTCGCAGTCCCGGACGATCGAGTCGGCGCGGAAGCGGGCCAGGTGGTCGGCCTGGGCGGCGGGGCCGCCGCGCAGCGGCAGTGTCTGCCGGTTGACCGGGGCGGAGCGGCCGGTGCCGCGCTGGTCGAGGAGCAGCACGCGGTACTCCCGCAGGGCCCGGTCGAGCCAGGCCTGCCGCCCGACGAAACGATTCGCCCCGAATCCCGGGCCGCCCTGCAGATAGAGCAGCCAGGGCAGTTCCTCGTCCGCCTTGTCGCTCGCGACCGCCTCCCGGCCGTACAGCTCGATGGTCTCGCCGTCAGGGTCGGCGTGGTCCAGAGGGACGGTGAAGTGGCGGTCGGTGAGGACGACGCCGGGCTGGCGGTAGCTGAGGCTCAACGTTTCTCCCGTGACGGACGGATGGTCGCGACCCAGTTCAGCACACGTCAAGGGCCCGGCCGCCCCCGGGATCATGAAATCGTTACTGAATAGCCGATCAGCGGGCGGCGAGGCTGGAGCGGCGCACCACCAGTTCCGGCTGGAGCACCACCCGGCGGTGCTCGTGCGCCGCCTGCCCCTCGCGCTCCTCGGTCTCCTCCAGGAGCAGTTCGGCGGCCATGGCGCCCATGGTCACGGCCGGCTGGCGTACCGAGGTCAGCGGTACGGCGGCCGCGGCGGCGAACTCGATGTCGTCGTAGCCGACGATCGCCAGGTCGTCCGGGACGACCACGCCTGCCGCGTACATGGCCTGCAGGACACCGAGGGCGAGCAGGTCGTTGGCGCAGAACACGGCGGTGGGCCGGTCGGCGAGGCCGAGCAGCCGGGCCCCCGCGTCCCGCCCCGCCGCGACGTCGAGACGCTCCGTCGGCAGCTCGCGCAGCGCGTCGGGCCCGAGGCCCGCCTCGGCGAGGGCGTTCAGGGCGCCGGTGCGCCGGTCGCGGACCTGGTTGAGCCCGGGCGGCCCGCTGACGTAGGCGATGGACCGATGCCCCGCGTCGACGAGATGACGGACCGCGAGCGCGCCGCCCGCCACGTCGTCGACGCTGACCGAGCACTCGGTGGTGCCCTCCGCGACCCGGTCGACCAGCACGAACGGGATGCCGTGCCGCCGGAAGGTCTCGATGTTGCGGCCGGTCGCGTCCGCCGGGGTGAGCAGGACACCGCGCACCCGCTGTTCGGCGAAGAGCGCCAGGTAGTCGGCCTCCTCACCGGCGTTCTGGGCGCTGTTGCAGACCATCACACCGACCCCGGCCTGCCGAGCCGCCCGTTCGGCGCCCCGGGCCACGTCCACGAAGAAGGGGTTGCCCATGTCGAGGACGAGCAGGCCCATGATCCGGCTGCGGCCGGCGCGCAGCTGGCGCGCGGACTCGCTGCGGACGTAGCCGAGCCGGTCGATCGCCGACTGCACCCGCGCCCGGGTCTCGCCGGCGACGGTGTCCGGGCGGTTGATGACGTTGGAGACCGTGCCCACCGAGACTCCGGCGGCGCGGGCGACGTCCTTGATACCCACCGACTGGGCCATCGGGCGAGACCTCCAGGGAACCGTGGACGACACCTTCACCGCGAGGAAGGGCACGTCCGGAAGAGCTTCACATTACGACATGACTCGCACACCGGCCCGGGTCAGCCGGGCAGGGCGAAGTCGACGACATGGAGCGCCGAGGGGGTCGTACCGCTCGACTTCTCCTGGTACATGAACGACAGCACGTGCTCCGCCCCGACCCGCGTCTCGTCGGTCACGACCTCGCCGAAGGCGTTCAGCTCACTGCCGTCGTACAGCAGTGTCCAGTCGGTGTACCCGGAGGCCCTGGACGCGCCGGCGATCCGGCCGTAGGGCAACACCGCGTAGGCGTTGTCGTACCTGTCCAGGACCAGCTTGGTGCGCTGGCTGGAGTTCAGGGCGACCGGGATCTCGGTCTTCTGCCAGGTGCCGGAGGGGTTCTTGCGGACGTGGAAGGCGCGGCCGTTGGCGGTGCGGTCGCCGACGTAGTTCGTGGTGCACTGGCCGAACCTGCCCGGCACATAGCTGATGATCGCGTGCGGCAGGCCCGTGGAGTCGGTCCACTGGCTCTCCTGGTTCATCAGGGAGTGGTCCGGGTCGAGCGGGTCGACGACGAGGCCCGGGTCGGTGACGGTGACCGTGTCCGGGGTGCCGGTGGTGGCGACCAGGGCGCCGGCGTCGTTGCGCCAGGTGCGGCCACGGTCGGTGGAGTGGACGTAGCCGGTGTCGTGGTTGGTGATGCCGCCGCCGTCGCACATCACGGTGCCGCTCTGCTCCCTCCAGGTGAAGAAGGCGTGCAGTCGTCCGTTCACGTCGTAGTCGATGCCGTGCAGATACATGTTCCGGGCGGTCGACGAGCCGTGCTCGCTCGTGTACGTCCCGCCGGCGCCGGACCACTCCCCCAGCACGGTCCAGCGCGAACCGTCGTACTCGGCGAGCGCGTTGCGGCCGTTCCCGGAGACCCCCACCCGATAGCTGAGCTGAAGCCTCCCCTCGGGCGTGGAGACGAACTGCGGGTAGGTGAACTGCGAGGTCGGTGACACCCCGTCCAGCGATGTCTGTACGGTCCCGAAGGCGGCCGGCGTCCACGCCGTGGCACTGGGGTCGTCCAGCAGCCCGGCGGCCGACTTCACGTAGAAGAAGCCGTCGCTGTGGGAGTCCATGTTGATGTGGAGGCGGCCGTCGACCCTGGAGACGCCCATGGAGATGACGTTGTGGGAGTCGTCGGCCTTCAGCCGGTGGTCGAGGGTGACGGTCGCCCATGACGACCCGCCCGGCGCCCGGCGCCCGATCACCGCGGCGCCGGTCGAGGTGTACCAGCCGGCGTACTGGTGGCCCTTGTAGGTGAACAGGCCGTTCTTCTGGAAGGAGTTGTTGTTGACCAGGCCGTCGTAGGAGACGAAGTAGACCGCCCGGGCGTCGAGCCGGCTGGTGCTCCGCTCGGTGACGGAGGGGCCGGGATCGGCGGCCCGTGCGATGCCCGGCGTTGCCACGCCGGCCAGCATGGCGGTGGTGAGCACGGTACGGCGTCTCATGAGCGGCTCCTGGGCGAGGGGACGGGTCAGGCGAGGTGGAACACTTCGGTGAGCGGTTTCATCGCCTCGTCGGGCCGGGTGCCGGCCGGCGACTCGAAGAAGGGCCCCATGTCGGCCTGCCAGCGGGCGTTGACCTCGGTTTCCGCCATGCCGGCCCGGGCGGCCTCGAAGTCCTCGGTCTCCAGATAGCCGACCAGCAGGCCGTCGTCGCGCAGGAAGAGCGAGTAGTTGTGCCAGCCGGTGGCGGAGAGCGCCGCGCGCATCTCCGGCCACACGGCGGCATGACGTTCCCGGTACTCGGCGATGCGGTCCTGCCGGACCTTGAGGAGGAAACAGACCCGCTGCATCAACGCCCCCTGATGTCCTAGAAGTTGAACTGGTCGATGTTCTTCGCGTCGAACACGGTCGGCTTGCCGAGGTTGATCACGCCGTCCTTGCCGATGGTGTACGTGGTGTCGCCGGCCTTGAAGGTCTCGCCCTCCTTGCCGGTGATCTGCCCGGAGGACAGGGCGACGGCGGTGCGGGCGGCGAGGTCGCCGAGCTTGGCCGGGTCCCACAGCTCGAAGGCGTCGACGGTGCCGTTCTTGACGTACTGACGCATGTCGTTGGGCGTGCCGAGCCCGGTCAGCTCGACCTTGCCCTTGTACTTGGAGCCGGACAGGTACTGGGCGGCCGCCTTGATGCCGACGGTGGTCGGGGAGATGATCCCCTTGAGGTCCGGGTACTGCTGGAGCAGGCCCTGGGTCTGCTGGAAGGACTGCTGGGCGTCGTCGTTGCCGTAGGCGACCTTGACCAGCTTGACGTTCTTGTACTTCGGGTCCTTCAGCTCCTCCCTCATGTACCCGATCCAGGTGTTCTGGTTGGTCGCGGTCTGCGCGGCGGACAGGATCGCGATCTCGCCCTTGTACCCGATCTGCTCGGCGAGCAGCTGCACCTCGGTACGGCCGAGGTCCTCGGCGCTGGCCTGCGAGACGAAGGCGTTGCGGCAGCCGGCGTTGGTGTCGGAGTCGTAGGTGACGACCTTGATCCCGTTGCTCATGGCCTGCTTGAGCGCGGTGCACAGGGCGCCGGGGTCCTGGGCGGACACCGCCATGGCGTCGACCTGCTGCTGGGTGAGGGTGTTGACGTAGGAGACCTGCCCGGAGGTGTCGGTGGCGCTGGAGGGCCCGACCTCCTTGTACTTGGAGCCCAGCTCGGTGAGCGCCTTCTCGCCGCCCTTGTCGGCGGAGGTGAAGTAGGGGTTGTTGACCTGCTTGGGCAGGAAGCCGACGGTCAGCCCCTTCTTGAGGGCGGCGTTCGGATCGGCTTTGGCGGTGGAGGTGGCCGCCGCCGACTCGTCACCGCCGGAGTTGTTCTTGGTCGTACCGCCGCAGGCGGTGGCGGCGAGGGCGAGGGAGGAGACGGCGGCGAGGGTCACACAGGCACGCCGGAGGGATGACTTACGCATGACGGGTTCCTTTTTCGGTAACGGCTGTGGAAGCGCCCTTTCTTGGGGGCGCGAGGAACTGCGCGACCAGCCACATGCGGCCCGCAGCAATCAGACGGCCTTCGCACCCCTGTGCCGAGCCGACGAGATCTGCCGGGCGACCCGCGGCCCGAGCACCGAGACGACGAGCAACACACCGGTGACGACGATCTGGGACTGCGCGGACACGTTCAGCAGGCTCATCACGTTCTGCAGCGCCCCGAGGAGAAACACCCCGGCGATCGCACCGCCCAGCGTGCCCCGGCCACCGTCGAAGTCGATGCCACCGAGCAACACGGCCGCCACCACGCTCAGTTCCAGCCCGGTCGCGTTGTCGTACCGCGCACTGGCGTAGTGCAATGCCCAGAAGATCCCGGTCAGGGACGCCATCAACCCGGTGGCGACGAACAGGATCAGCTTGTTCCGCTTCACCCGGATCCCGGCGAACCGCGCCGCCTCCTCGCTCGCCCCGACCGCGAACAGCGACCGCCCGAACGGCGTGGCGTGCAGCACCACCACGGCGATCACGAGCAGCACCAGGAACGGCAGGAAGGCCCGCGGCAGGAACGTGCCGCCGAGCCGGCCGGCCGCGAAGTCGAGGTACTGCGTGGGGAAGTCGGTGACCGCGTCCGAGCCGAGGACGATCTGCGCGATGCCCCGGTAGGCCGCGAGCGTGCCGATGGTGACGGCCAGCGACGGCAGGCCCAGCCGGGTCACCAGCAGACCGTTGACCAGGCCGCAGACCACGCCCAGCAGCAGGCAGAGCGGGATGATCGTCTCGATGGCCATGCCCTCGTTCCAGAGCCTGCCCATGACCGCGCCCGAGAGCCCGGCGGTGGAGGCGACCGAGAGGTCGATCTCGCCGGCCACGACCAGCAGCGTCATCGGCAGCGCGATCAGGGCGATCGGAAGCGTGTTGCCGATCAGGAACGACAGGTTGAGCGAGTTGCCGAAGCCGTCCACGAAGCCGAAGGAGAACAACAGCAGCACGACCAGCAGGGCGCCGACGACGGTGTCCCAGCGAATCGCACGCGTCAAGGACTCAGGCATGGCTGGTGCTCTCCTTGCTGATCGCGGTCCTCTTGGGGGCCGACTTCTTCTTCAGCGCGGCCGCCACCCGCAGCGCCACGACCCGGTCGACGGCGATGGCGAGCAGCAGCAGGAAGCCGTTGATGGCGAGAACCCACACGGAGCTGACCCCGAGGGCCGGCAGCACGCTGTTGACGGAGGTCAGCAGCAGCGCTCCCAGTGCGGCGCCGTACACGCTCCCGGAGCCGCCCGTGAAGACCACGCCGCCGACCACCACGGCGCTCACGACGGTGAGTTCGAAGCCGGTGCCGGTGCCGGAGTCGACGTTGCCGAAACGGGCCAGGTACATGGCCCCGGCCAGTCCGGCGAGTCCGCCGCAGAAGGTGTAGGCGGTGAGGATCCGCTTGCGCACCGGGATGCCGGCCAGCCGGGCCGCCTCCGGGTTGGAGCCGAGGGCGTACAACTCCCGTCCGCTGCCGAAGTGCCTGAGGTAGTAGGCGGTGGCGACCAGGACGGCGAGGGCGATCAGCGCGAGCCAGGGGACGGCCGACAGCCCTCCCGAGCCGAAGTCGTTGAACCCGCCGGGGAGATCGGCGGCCGTGATCTGCCGGGAGCCGACCCAGATGGAGTCGACGCCCCGGATGATGTACAGCGTGCCGAGGGTGACGACGAGTGCGGGTACCTGGCCGAGGCTGACGAGGAGGCCGTTGAGCAGCCCGCAGCCGACGCCGAGCAGCACGGCCAGCACGATCGCGACGACCGTGTCGCCGCCGCCGTGCAGGTAGTCGCCGGCGGCGAAGGCGGTGATGCCGAGCGTGGAGCCGACGGACAGGTCGACGTTCCTGGTGATCACCACCAGGGACTGGCCGGTGGCGACCAGCACCAGGATGGTCGCGTTGAGCAGCAGGTCCTTGACGCCCTGCTGGGAGAGGAACTGGCTGTTGCCGGCCTGGGTGACGGTGATCATCACCAGGAAGACGACCAGGATGGCGAGTTCGCGCATCTTGAAGACACGGTCGACGAGCCGGGTCCCGCTGGACTCGGGCGTCTCGGCGACGGAGGTCTGTTCGGAGGTGGTCACCGTCATGCGGCGGCCCTCCCCACGGCGGTGGTCGTCATGCGGCGGCCCTCCCGGTCGCTGCGGCCATCACGGTTTCCTCGGTGGCGTCGGAGCGCGGGATCTCGGCGGTGATCCGGCCCTCGTGCATCACCAGCACGCGGTCGGCCATGCCGAGGATCTCGGGCAGGTCGGAGGAGATCATCAGGACGGCGACCCCGTCGGCGGCCAACTCGCCGAGGAGCCGGTGGACCTCGGCTTTCGTACCGACGTCGATGCCCCGGGTCGGTTCGTCGACGATCAGCACCTTCGGTCCGGTCGCCAGCCACTTGGCGAGGACCACCTTCTGCTGGTTGCCGCCGGAGAGCGTGTTGACGGTGTCGGCTATCCGGGCGTACTTCACCTGGAGCTTCACCGCCCAGTCGAGGGAGCGGCTGCGCTCGGCGCCGCGGTCCATCAGACCGGCCCTGACGGTCGTACGCAGTCCGGTCAGGCCGATGTTCCGCTCGATGGACATGTCCATCACCAGGCCCTGGGCGCGCCGGTCCTCGGGAACCAGGGCGAGACCGGCGGACATCGCGACGGAGGGTGCACCGTTGGTCAGCTTCCGTCCCCTGACCTCGACCTCGCCCGCGTCCCAGCGGTCGACGCCGAACACGGCCCGCGCGACCTCGGTGCGGCCGGCCCCGACCAACCCGGCGAGGCCGACGATCTCACCGGCGCGCACCTCGAAGGAGATGTCGGTGAAGACGCCCTCCCGGGTCAGCCGCCGTACCGAGAGGGCGACTTCGCCCACCGGCAGGTCCTGCTTGGGGTACAGCTCGTCCAGGTCGCGGCCGACCATCCGGCGGACCAGGTCGTCCTCGGTCATGCCGTCGACGGGCTCGCTGGCGATCCGGGCGCCGTCCCGGAGGGTGGTGACCCGCCGGCAGATCTGGAAGATCTCCTCAAGCCGGTGCGAGATGAACAGCACGGCGGCGCCCTGGTCGCGCAGGGTGCGGACGACACCGAAGAGGCGGGCGACCTCGCTGCCGGTGAGGGCGGCCGTCGGCTCGTCCATGATCAGGACCCGGGCGTCGAAGGAGAGCGCCTTGGCGATCTCCACGATCTGCTGGTCCGCGATGGACAGGCCGCGGGCGGGGCGGTCGGGGTCGAGGGCGACGCCGAGCCGCTTCATCAGGGCGGCCGTGGCCGCGCGGGTGGCCTTGTGGTCGATCCGGCCCAGCGCCCGCCGGGGCTGCCGGCCCATGAAGATGTTCTCGGCGATCGACAGGTCGGGGAAGAGCGTGGGTTCCTGGTAGATCACGGCGATTCCGGCGTCGCGGGCGTCGCCGGGGCCGTGGAAGACGACGGGCTCACCGTCGAGCAGTACCTGACCGGTGTCCGGTCGGTGCACCCCGGCGAGGGTCTTGATCAACGTCGACTTGCCCGCGCCGTTCTCCCCGGCGAGGGCGTGCACCTCGCCGGGGAACAGCTCCAGGGAGACGTCCCGCAGGGCGCGGACGGCGCCGAAGGACCTGGAGACGTCCCGCAGCGCCAGCACCGGGGCCGGTCCCGTGTCGGACGGGTGGGTCATGGATGGCTCCTCGACGACACGGCGAGACGGTCGGCACCGACCCCACAGCGTCGTGAAAGGTTTCAACTGGATTGCCGGGACCGTAGGCACCACGGGCATGTCACGTCAATGGGTCCGTATCGAAAAAATTTCGATAGCCTAAGGTCACGGCCGAGTCACGGAAAACCGGATTGGCCGGAGTGCTTGACACCCCTTCGAGAGGCTCATACTTTGCCGTTCTGAATCGTTTCACCGTACATACTCCAGGAGCTCCCAAGTGACCGACCTCGCCGCGGTGAAGGCCGCGCTGAAGACCCAGGCCGTCGAGACGCCGTCGTGGGCGTACGGAAACTCGGGGACCCGTTTCAAGGTGTTCGCCCAGCAGGGCGTGCCGCGCTCGGCGAAGGAGAAGCTGGACGACGCGGCACAGGTCCACGCGGTGACCGGGGTCGCGCCGACGGTGGCGTTGCACATCCCCTGGGACAGGGTGGACGACTACGCGGATCTGGCCGGGCACGCCGGGAAGCAGGGGCTGAAGCTGGGGGCGATCAACTCCAACACCTTCCAGGACGACGACTACAAGCTGGGCAGCATCTGCCATCCGGACGCGGCGGTGCGCCGCAAGGCCGTCGGCCATCTGCTGGAGTGCGTCGACATCATGGACGCGACGGGGTCCCGCGACCTGAAGCTCTGGTTCGCGGACGGCACCAACTACCCCGGGCAGGACGACATCCGGGCGCGCCAGGACCGGCTCGCGGAGGGGCTGGCCGAGGTGTACGCGCGGCTGGGTGAGGGGCAGCGGATGCTGCTGGAGTACAAGCTGTTCGAGCCGTCCTTCTACACGACCGACGTACCGGACTGGGGCACGGCCTACGCCCACTGCCTGAAGCTGGGGCCGAAGGCGCAGGTCGTCGTCGACACCGGGCACCACGCGCCGGGCACCAACATCGAGTTCATCGTCGCCACGCTGCTGCGGGAGGGGAAGCTCGGGGGGTTCGACTTCAACTCGCGGTTCTACGCGGACGACGACCTCATGGTCGGGTCCGCCGATCCCTTCCAGCTGTTCCGGATCATGTGCGAGGTCGTGGGCGGGGGCGGGTTCACCTCCGAGGTGGCCTTCATGCTCGACCAGTGTCACAACATCGAGGCGAAGATCCCGGCGATCATCCGCTCGGTGATGAACGTGCAGGAGGCGACGGCGAAGGCACTGCTGGTGGACCGGGGCGCGTTGGCCGCCGCTCAGGCCGCGGGGGATGTGCTCGGTGCGAATGCCGTGCTGATGGATGCGTATGACACGGATGTGCGGCCGTTGCTGCGGGAGGTGCGGGCCGAGATGGGGTTGGACCCCGACCCTCTCGCGGCGTATGCCCGGTCCGGGTGGGCCGAGAAGGTTGTCGCCGAGCGGGTTGGCGGGCAACAGGCGGGGTGGGGTGCGTAACCGCCCGCTCTAAGCTGTTTCGTCTCGGGCTGCGGGCCGGATGTGGCTGGTCGCGCAGTTCCCCGCGCCCCTGAAGGGGCGCGCCACTCCCCCGTATCTCGAGAGATCAGGAACCTTCATGCCCAGCCATCCCGAAGCCGCCGCTCTCCTCGCTCGTGCCCATCGGCTCGGTGCCGATCCCCGGAACACCAACTACGCCGGCGGGAACGCCTCCGCCAAAGGCACCGCGGCCGATCCCGTCACGGGTGGTGATGTCGAGCTGATGTGGGTGAAGGGGTCCGGTGGGGACCTGGGCACCCTCACCGAGTCGGGGCTCGCCGTACTGCGGCTCGACCGGCTCCGGGCGCTCGCCGGTGTCTATCCGGGTGTCGAGCGCGAGGACGAGATGGTCGGTGCCTTCGACTACTGCCTGCACGGCAAGGGCGGAGCCGCTCCCTCCATCGACACCGCCATGCACGGGCTCGTGGACGCCCCGCACGTCGATCATCTGCATCCGGACTCCGGGATCGCGCTGGCCTGTGCCGCCGACGGGGAGAAGCTGACCGCCGAGTGCTTCGGGGACTCGGTGGTGTGGGTGCCGTGGCGACGGCCCGGGTTCCAGCTGGGGCTGGACATCGCGGCCGTGAAGGCCGCCAACCCGCAGGCGGTCGGGTGCATCCTCGGCGGGCACGGGATCACCGCCTGGGGCGACACCTCCGAGGAGTGTGAGCGCAACTCGCTCCACATCATCCGCACCGCCGAGGCCTTTCTCGCCGAGCGCGGCAGGCCGGAGCCCTTCGGGCCCGTCGTCGCGGGGTACGGCGCGCTGCCGGAGGCCGAGCGGCGGGAGCGGGCCGCCTCGCTCGCGCCGTACGTACGGGCCCTCGCCTCCCAGGACAAGGCACAGGTGGGGCACTTCACCGACGCCGAGGTCGTCCTCGACTTCCTGGCCCGGGCCGAGCACCCGCGGCTCGCCGCGCTGGGGACGTCCTGCCCGGACCACTTCCTGCGGACGAAGGTACGGCCGCTCGTCCTTGACCTGCCGCCGACCGCACCCCTCGCCGAGACCGTCGCCCGGCTCCGGGAGCTGCACTCCGCCTACCGCGAGGAGTACGCCGCCTACTACCGGCGGCACGCCCTGCCCGACTCCCCCGCCCTGCGCGGCGCCGACCCGGCGATCGTGCTGGTGCCCGGCGTCGGCATGTTCAGCTTCGGCAAGGACAAGCAGACGGCCCGGGTCGCGGGCGAGTTCTACGTCAACGCGATCAATGTGATGCGCGGCGCCGAGGCCGTGTCGGCGTACGCGCCGATCGAGGAGTCGGAGAAGTTCCGGATCGAGTACTGGGCGCTGGAGGAGGCCAAGCTCCGGCGGATGCCGGGGCCGAAGGCGCTGGCGACCCGGGTGGCGCTGGTGACGGGGGCCGGCAGCGGGATCGGGAAGGCCATCGCGCACCGGCTCGCCGCCGAGGGGGCCTGTGTCGTCGTGGCCGACCTCAACGCCGAGGGTGCCGCCGCCGTCGCGGAGGAGCTCGGCGGGCCGGACAGGGCCGTCGCCGTCACCGTCGACGTGACGGACGAGGAGCAGATCGCCGCCGCCTTCCGGGCCGCCGTGCTGGCCTTCGGCGGGGTCGACCTCGTCGTCAACAACGCCGGGATCTCCATCTCCAAGCCCCTGCTGGAGACTTCGGCGAAGGACTGGGACCTCCAGCACGACATCATGGCCCGCGGCTCCTTCCTGGTGTCGCGGGAGGCGGCCCGGGTGATGATCGCCCAGCGGCTCGGCGGTGACATCGTCTACATCGCCTCGAAGAACGCCGTGTTCGCCGGGCCCAACAACATCGCCTACTCGGCCACCAAGGCCGACCAGGCCCATCAGGTGCGGCTGCTGGCAGCCGAGCTGGGCGAGCACGGGATCCGGGTCAACGGGGTGAACCCCGATGGTGTGGTGCGCGGGTCCGGGATCTTCGCCGGGGGGTGGGGGGCGCAGCGGGCCGCCGTGTACGGGGTGGAGGAGTCGAAGCTGGGCGAGTTCTACGCGCAGCGGACCATCCTCAAGCGTGAGGTGCTGCCCGAGCACGTGGCGAACGCGGTGTTCGCGCTGACGGGCGGGGAGCTGACCCACACCACCGGGTTGCATGTGCCCGTCGACGCGGGTGTCGCGGCCGCGTTCCTGCGATGACCGGCTCCAGGTCCTGTGCGGCGGTCGACCTCGGCGCGTCCAGCGGCCGGGTCATGGTCGGCCGGGTGGGCCCGGACTCGCTCGAACTGACCGAGGCACACCGGTTCGCCAACCGGCCGGTACGGGTGCCGGAGGGGCTGCGCTGGGACGTACTCGCCCTGTACGCCGGGGTGCTGGAGGGGCTGCGGGCGGCGGGACCGGTGGACTCCGTCGGACTCGACAGCTGGGCCGTGGACTACGGGCTGCTGGACGCCGACGGAGCGCTGCTCGGCAACCCGGTGCACTACCGGGACGCCCGCACGGAGGGCGTCGCCGAGAAGGTGTGGGCGACCCTGCCGGCGGCGGAGCTGTACACCCGCACCGGGCTCCAGTACGCACCCTTCAACACCCTCTACCAGTTGGCGGCGGCGCGTTCGAGTGCCCAGTTCGCCCAAGCCGAGCGGCTGTTGCTCATCCCCGACCTGCTGTCGTACTGGCTGACCGGCGAGCAGGGCACCGAGCTGACCAATGCCTCCACCACCCAGCTGATCGATCCCCGGACGCGCGACTGGTCGTACGAGGTGGCGGACCGGCTGGGGATCGACCTCGGGTTGTTCGCGCCGCTGCGGCGGCCCGGGGATCCGGCCGGGGTGTTGCGGCCCGAGGTCCTCGAGGAGACGGGGCTCGGCGGGCCGGTGCCGGTGACCGCGGTCGGCTCGCACGACACCGCGTCGGCGGTGGCCGCCGTACCGGCGGTAGGTGAGCGGTTCGCCTACATCTGCACCGGCACCTGGTCGCTGGCCGGGCTCGAACTGGCCGCGCCCGTGCTGACCGAGGAGAGCCGGGCCGCCAACTTCACCAACGAGCTGGGGCTGGACGGCACGGTCCGCTACCTGCGCAACATCACGGGTTTGTGGCTGCTCCAGGAGTGCGTACGGGCCTGGGGCGACCCGGATCTGGGCGGGCTGCTGGGGGAGGCGGCCGGCGTGCCGGCACTGCGGTCGGTGGTGGACGCGGGGGACGCGGCCTTCCTGGCCCCCGGCCGGATGCCGGAGCGGATCGCCGAGACGTGCCGGGCGTCCGGGCAGCCGGTGCCGCGGACTCCCGGCGAGATCACCCGGTGCATTCTCGACTCCCTGGCGCTCGCCCACCGGCGGGCGGTCACCGACGCACAGCGGCTCGCCGATCACCCGGTGGACACGGTGTACGTGGTGGGCGGTGGTACCCGCAACACGCTGCTCTGTCAGCTCACCGCCGACGCCTGCGGGCTGCCGGTGGTGGCGGGTCCGACGGAGGCGGCGGCCCTCGGGAACGTGCTGGTCCAGGCCCGTGCGCACGGTCTGGTCGGCGACCTGGCCGACCTGCGGCGGCTGCTCACGCGCACCCAGCCGCTCACCCGGTACACACCGCGCGGCGGCACCGCCCGCTGGGCGGCGGCAGAGGCACGACTCGCCACACGGTGAACCGGGACTCCCGCTGACCGCACCGGCCCATTACTCTGCACTCATCCGATGATCGACCGCGAGGAGCCGTGATGCGTGTCGCCCTGTTCCTGACCTGTGTCAACGACACGCTGTATCCGGACACCGGCCG
>NZ_JBSFJE010000002.1:0-785905 GCF_053597895.1 Streptomyces sp. NPDC001220 | reverse complement strand
AAACGCCCGGTTACATTCCGAACCCGGAAGCTAAGCCTTACAGCGCCGATGGTACTGCAGGGGGGACCCTGTGGGAGAGTAGGACACCGCCGAACGAATTTTGAGAAAGAGCCCCACACCTCGCGGTGTGGGGCTCTTTCGCGTTTTAGGCGCTTTTTTATTCGTGGGGGAAATTGGCAGGCCCGCCGGCGGGCCTGCCGTAAGTTTCAGAGCCGGCCCGCCGCTTTCAAGGCCAGGTATGCGTCGGCCAGCGCGGGAGCGAGATCTTCAGGCGTCGCGTCCACAACCGTCACACCGTGCCGACGGAGTTGCTCCGCCGTGCGGTGCCGTTCGCTCTGCGCCTGTGCTGCCGCCGCCGCCTCGTACACCGCGTCGGCGTTTCCGCGTGCCGTCGCCATTCGGGCGACATGCGGGTCGGCCACAGAAGCGAGCAGAACCGTATGGCGCTGGGTCAGCTGGGAGAGCACGGGAAGCAGACCCTGTTCGACCGGCGCCGCGTCGAGCGTCGTCAGAAGGACGATCAGGGAACGGCGTGGAGCCGTACGGAGCGCCGTGGCCGTGAGTCCGCGCGCGTCCGTCTCGACGAGCTCCGGTTCCAGTGTGGCCATCGCGTTGACCAGGGATGGGAGGACGTCGCCTGCGGAGCGGCCCTGGACGAGGGCACGGACCCGACGGTCGTAGGCGAGCAGATCCACGCGGTCGCCCGCGCGGGAGGCGAGGGCGCCGAGGAGGAGTGCCGCGTCCATCGAGGCGTCCAGGCGTGGTGCGTCGCCGACACGGCCGGCGGAGGTGCGTCCGGTGTCGAGGACCAAGAGGATGTGCCGGTCACGTTCGGGACGCCAGGTGCGTACGGCGACCGCCGACTGCCGGGCCGTGGCTCGCCAGTCGATGGAACGGGTGTCGTCGCCGGGAACGTACTCACGCAGGCTGTCGAATTCGGTGCCCTCGCCGCGGGTCAGGACGCTGGTGCGGCCGTCGAGTTCACGCAATCGGGCGAGTTTCGACGGCAGGTGCTTGCGGCTGGTGAACGGGGGCAGAACCCGTACGGTCCAGGGCACCTTGTGGCCGCCCTGGCGGGAGAACAGCCCCAGGGGGCCGTATGAGCGGATGGTGACGCGGTCTGCCTGGCGGTCGCCACGGCGGGTGGGGCGCAGACGGGTCGTCACGCGCCGCCGTTCGCCCGGTGGGACGGTGAAGTGGTGGCGGGAAGCTTCGATCTCCGACCCGGGCTCCCAACTGCTCGGCGGCCAGCCGTCCCTGAGCCGGGCCCGGAGAGTGCGACCGGACGGGTTGGTCACGGTCAGCGTGATGTCGGCGGTCTCCCCGAGGCGCGCGGACGTGTCGCCGGAGCGGGAAAGCACCAGGCGCCGTACCGGAGCGGCCAGGGTGAAGTCGCAGGCACAGGCCAGGGCGAGCGGGCCGTTGACGGCGAGGAAGCCCGTCCAGCTCGGTTCCCAGATGCCGATGGGGATCGATCCGATGGCCGCCAGGAGGGCGGCGCGTCCGGTGAGAGGCATCAGCGGGGGACCGGGACGTGGGCGAGGATCGCGTTGATGACGGAGTCGGCCGTCACGCCCTCCATCTCGGCCTCGGGGCGGAGTTGGACGCGGTGGCGGAGGGTGGGCAGGGCGAGGGCCTTGACGTCGTCGGGGATGACGTAGTCGCGGCCGGTCAGCCACGCCCAGGCGCGCGAGGTGGCAAGAAGTGCGGTGGCGCCGCGCGGGGATACGCCGAGGGTGAGGGACGGCGACTCGCGGGTGGCACGGCAGATGTCCACCACGTATGCGGTGATCTCGGGGGAGACGGCCGTCTTGGCGACCGCGGCGCGGGCGGCTTCGAGGTCGGCGGGGCCGGCCACGGGGCGTACGCCGGCGGCGCGCAGGTCGCGCGGGTTGAAGCCCTCGGCATGGCGGGTGAGGACGTCGATCTCGTCCTGGCGGGAGGGGAGAGGGATCGTCAGTTTGAGCAGGAAGCGGTCGAGTTGGGCTTCGGGGAGGGGGTACGTGCCCTCGTACTCGACCGGGTTCTGGGTCGCGGCGACCAGGAACGGGTCAGGGAGCGGGCGCGGTGTGCCGTCCACCGTGACCTGGCGTTCCTCCATGGCTTCGAGGAGGGACGACTGGGTCTTGGGCGGGGTGCGGTTGATCTCGTCCGCGAGGAGGAGGTTGGTGAAGACCGGTCCGGCCTGGAAGGAGAACTCGGCGGTGCGGGTGTCGTAGACGAGGGAGCCCGTGATGTCGCTGGGCATGAGGTCGGGGGTGAACTGGACGCGCTTGGTCTCCAGTTCGAGTGCGGAGGCGAGGGCGCGCACGAGCAACGTTTTCGCGACTCCGGGGACTCCTTCTAGTAGTACGTGTCCGCGGCAGAGGAGAGCGACGACGAGGCCGGTCACGGCGGGGTCCTGGCCGACCACGGCTTTGGCGATCTCGGCGCGCAGGGCCTCCAGGGAGGCTCGGGCGTCGGCCGGGTTCCCGGTGTTCCCGGCGTTGTCGGTGGTCGGGTCCATCATGGACGGCGTACCTCTCTTTCGAGGGCGTCGAGTTGGTCGGTGAGGGCGACGAGGGCCGTGTCGTCGCCGGGCGGCGGTCCGAAGAGGAGGGAATGCAGGGCCTGGCCGTCGCCGTGGAGGTGGGCGGAGAGGGCGGGGAGCAAGGCTTCGGGCGCGTCCGCCTGGGAGACGGGGACGCCGACGAGGGGGGCGAGGCGGGTGCGAGCGGTGGAGCGAAGAGCGGCGGCCGCGCGGTCGCGGGCGTTGGCTTTGCGGTAGAGGCGGGCGCGGCCTTCGACGGTTTCGGAGGCGCGGATCGCCACGGGGAGTTTCTCGGGTACCAGAGGGCCCAGTCGGCGTGCCCGCCAGAAGGCGGCCAGGACCGCCGCGAAGAAGAGCTGGAGTGTGCCCCAGAGCCAGCCGGAGGGGAGCAGGTCGAACAGGGACTTCTGGTCGCCCGTACCGGCGGCCGAGGCGTCTGAGAGCGAGGGGAGGTACCAGACGAGATGGTGGCGGGACCCGAGGAGTTGGAGGGCGAGCGAGGCGTTGCCCTGTTCGTCGAGCCGGTCGTTGAGCAGGATGTCGGGCGCGCCGAGGACGATGGTGTCGCCGCCTCCGGAGGCCGCGGGCACGCGGATCAGCGTGGCCAGACGCTGGCTGGGGTAGCAGGAGTCGGCGTCGAGGTGGGTGGTGGTGTAGCGGATGCCACCGGTGTCGGCGCTGCCCGCGCGGCGGGCCTCGGCCAGGCCGCAGTGGGGATCGAGCGTGGACTTCAGGCTGGTGGCGGGATCGGCGGTGACGCCGGGGGCGAGCCGTTCGACGGACGTGCCGCCGGCCGCGACCAGGATCGTGCGGCCGCCCGACCCGGCGGTCGCCACCCGAAGTTGGGACTGCTGACCCGGGGTGAGCAGATCGGGGACGGCGACGAGCAGGGTGGTGTCGCGGCCGGCCGCGGCCCGGGCCTCGGCAAGGGTGGTGACCACGCGCGTGGACACGCCCCGGTCGGCGAGGAGTTCGGCGACGGCGCGGCTGCCGTAGGGGTCGGCGGAGCGCGGGTCGAGGTCTCCGTGCCTGCTGTCGGAGCGGACGACTGCGATGGCCACGGCACCGGCCAGCAGGAGCACCACGGCGAGGACGATGCCCCGGGTCCGGGTCCACACCTGGCGGGTGGTGGGCGCGGTGGAGGTGGGCGGAAGGGCTACGCCGGTGGTCATTCGGCGGCCCCCTGGCGGGTGTTGTGGGCGGTGCTCGGGGTACTGCTGGCGAGCATTGGTTTGGCGCGTTCCAGGTCGCGGTCGAGTTCGGCGATGCGCTCGTACGACGCCTGGGTCGCCCTGCGGCCGCCGTACGTCACGTCGTCGAAGTCCCGGGCGGCGGCGCGCAGCCGGTCCGTGTGGGCGGGCAGCACGCGGCCGGCTTCGGCGGCGGCCTCGTCGGCGGTGCGGCCCGGGCGGACGTCGAGCAGGGCGCGTTCCTCCAGGGCGCGGACGACGGCCCGCATGCGTTCCTGGAGGGCCTGGTTCCAGTGGCCCTGGGCGGCGTGTGCCTCGGCGGCCGCGCGGTGTTCGGCGGCGCTGCGGGGGCGGTCGTCGAACAGGGCGGCGGCGGAGACGGGCCGGCGGCGTGGGGTGCCCAGGCGCCACCACAGGGCGCCGAGGACGGCGACGACGGCCAGGACCACGACGACGAGGCCCAGCGTGCCCCCGGGCGTCGCGGACGCGGCGGCGGAGAGCAGGCGGTCGACCCAGTCCAGGAAGGCGTTCAGGGCGCGCTGGAACAGCCCGGGGTCGTTCTCGTGGTACATCCGCTTGGACAGCTCATGCCGTGCCGCCTCCCGCGCGGGGTCGCGCGGGATCGTCACGGGCGGCTCGTCGCCCGAGCCGGACAGCGACAGCAGGGCCGTCTCCCGGGCCCGTAGCAGGCCGCGTACGGCCTCGCCGGCGGCGCGCGGCAGGGCCGCGGGCACCGCTGTGAGAACTCCCCCCGTCGGACTCACCGCATCAGCTCCCCGGGACGGTGCCGGGGGTGCTGGTGCCGTAGTTCTCGACACCGGCGGCGCGGGCCAGTTCGAGGTCGAGGGCCTCGCGGCGGATGCGCTGGTCGATGTAGAGGAGCACGGTGACGCCGGCGTTGATCGGGAAGGTGAGCATGGAGCCGATCACCGAGCCGATGCCGCTGACGATGAGGAACGTCCAGCCGACGTTGGAGTTGGTGCTGTCCAGGAAGCCGGAGAAGCCGTCGCCGCTGAGGATGGCGGCGCCTACGGCGAAGGGGATGACGGCGATCGAGGAGACGATGTTGGCGATGATCGTCGCCAGGATCTGGATGCCGAAGACCCGCCACCAGGAGCCGCGGACCAGCTTGACGGAGCGTCCCAGCGACTTCGTGATGCCCTGCTTCTCCAGCATCAGGGCGGGGGAGGCCAGGGCGAAGCGGATCATCAGCCAGAGGGTGACGACGCCACCCGCGAGGATGCCCACGACGAGCAGTGCGGCGATGGCGCCGCCGGGGCCGCCGGCGATCGCGACGACGATGCCGGGCAGTGCGCCGACGAGCAGGACGCCGACCGCGATGAGTCCCATCAGGACGATGAGGCCGAACAGCTTGACGACCTGCGGGCGCGCGTCGCGCCAGGCCTCGCGGGTGGTCACGGACTTGCCGAGCACGGCGCGGCTGGTGACGGTGGTCAGCAGGGCCGTCGCGATGATGGTGCCGACCAGTGTGATGAGCAGGACGGCGCCCGAGCTGGCCGTGACCTCGCCCGCGGCGCGGGCCACCTCGCTGAAGGAGGCGCTCGGGTCGTTGAGGGTGTCGGTGGTCTCGGCGTCGTTGAGGACCAGGCCCTGGAGGAGGATCACCGCGACCTGGGTGACGACGGCGACCGTCAGCGAGATGCCGAGGACCGTGCGCCAGTAGGTGCGCATCGTGGAGACGGCGCCGTCGAGGATCTCGCCGACGCCGAGCGGGCGCAGCGGGATCACGCCGGGCTTGGCGGCGGGTGGAGGGCCACCCCAGCCGCCGCCCCAGGCTCCGTATCCGCCGGGCGGACCGTATCCGCCGGGCGGGCCGCCGTAACCGCCGGGTCCACCGGGGCCGCCGTAGCCTCCGTAGCCGCCGGGGGGCTGGCTGCCCCAGCCGGGACCGGGGGGCGGGGGCGGCGGTGCCTGGCCTGGTGCCGGGGCGCCCGTGGGCGCGGACCACTGGCCGGGCGGGGGCTGGTCCTTGGACCACTTCGGGCCGGAGCCCTGTGGGTCCGTGCCCGGTTGATCGGTGGGCTGCTCGGCAGGGCCTGCGGGGACGGGGCGGTCGGCAGGGGCGGACGCGCCGGGTTCCCGCCCGTCGGACGGGGCGGATCCGGGCGAGGCCCAGCCCGGAGTGTCGTTCATCGAAGCTCCTTCACGGTGCCCGTCCGCGGTCGCGGTGGCAGGTTGGCTGCCATCGTGCCATGGGGTGGTCACCCAGTGACCTGCCGCGGTACAGGCTCCGCACCTTCAATTGTCCGCCGGATACGGGGCAGACTGACCGCATGGCTGATCAGTACGCGCAAACCGGCGAGGACAAGCGGCCGACAGGAATGCCCGTGATCCGGTGGGAGGAGCCGCCCGAGGGCCCCGTAGTGGTCCTTCTTGACCAGACCAGACTGCCGGCCGAGGAGGTCGAGCTGGTGTGCACGGATGCGTCCGCGCTGGTGGAGGCGATCCGGACGCTCGCGGTGCGCGGGGCGCCGCTGCTCGGGATAGCGGGGGCGTACGGCGTCGCGCTCGCCGCCGTGCGGGGTTTCGACGTGGACGAGGCCGCGGTGGCGCTGGCGGGTGCCCGGCCGACGGCCGTGAATCTTTCCGTCGGGGTGCGCAGGGCCGCTTCGGCCTACCGGTCGGCTCTGGCCAAGAGCGGTGACAGCGGGGCTGCGGCCGTGGCGGCACTGGTTGCCGCACGGGCGTTGCACCGGGAGGACGCCGAGGCCAGCGCCCGGATGGCGGGGCACGGTCTGGCGCTGCTGGACGAGTTGCTGCCGGGCGGAGGGCATCGGATCCTGACGCACTGCAACACCGGGTCGCTGGTGTCGGGAGGCGAGGGGACGGCGTTCGCGGTGGCCCTCGAGGCGCATCGTGTGGGGCGGCTGCGGCGGCTCTGGGTGGACGAAACGCGTCCGTTGCTGCAAGGCGCTCGTCTGACGGCCTACGAGGCGGCTCGCAGCGGCATGGCGTACACCTTGCTCACCGACAACGCGGCCGGTTCGCTGTTCGCTGCGGGGGAGGTGGACGCGGTGCTGATCGGGGCGGACCGGATCGCGGCCGACGGCTCGGTGGCGAACAAGGTGGGGAGCTATCCGCTCGCGGTGCTGGCCCGGTACCACCACGTGCCGTTCATCGTGGTGGCGCCGGTGACGACGGTGGATCTGGAGACGCCGGACGGTGCGTCCATCGAGGTCGAACAGCGTCCCGGATATGAGGTGACCGAGGTCACAGCACCGCAGGTGCCGATCACGGGAGCGGGTGGCGGGATTCCGGTGGCGCCTCTGGGGACCCAGGCGTACAACCCGGCGTTCGACGTGACGCCGCCCGAGTTGGTGACGGCGATCGTCACCGAGGAGGGCGCCGTTTCGCCCGTGACGGCCGAGGCCCTTGCCGGGCTGTGTGCCAGGTCCCGCCAGGTCACGATCAGCTGACCGGACGATGGCGGCCCGACCGACGGCAGCGGCCCCTCGACCTGTGGCGATTCGCAGACGAAGGGGCCGTGCCATCAGAGGGCGACATCCGTGGGCTGCCCCGTCAGCCGGTTGCCCGTCTGCGAACGGGTCGGCATCCCTCGCTGACATCGACGTCGGCGGGCGGGGGCAGACAGTGACGGCCCCCTGCGGCTATCGTCACTGGCCGGTGACCCTGGTCACCTGCGCAACCTTCACTGTTATGAGAATGGGATGATGTCGTTTATGAAGGGACGAGTCCTTGTCGTCGACGACGACACCGCACTGGCCGAGATGCTCGGCATTGTGTTGCGTGGTGAAGGTTTTGAGCCGTCTTTCGTAGCCGACGGCGACAAGGCGCTGGCCGCTTTCCGTGAGACCAAGCCCGATCTGGTGCTGCTGGACCTGATGCTGCCCGGTCGGGACGGTATCGAGGTGTGCCGTCTGATCAGGGCGGAGTCCGGGGTGCCGATCGTGATGCTCACGGCGAAGAGCGACACCGTCGATGTGGTCGTGGGCCTGGAGTCGGGCGCGGACGACTACATCGTGAAGCCGTTCAAGCCGAAGGAGCTGGTCGCCCGGATCCGGGCCAGGCTGCGGAGGTCCGAGGAGCCGGCGCCGGAGCAGCTCGCCATAGGTGACCTGGTCATCGACGTGGCCGGGCACTCGGTGAAGCGGGACGGGCAGTCGATCGCGCTGACCCCGCTGGAGTTCGACCTGCTGGTCGCGCTCGCCCGCAAGCCGTGGCAGGTGTTCACGCGTGAGGTGCTCCTGGAACAGGTCTGGGGCTACCGGCACGCGGCGGACACCCGTCTCGTCAACGTTCACGTCCAGCGGCTGCGCTCCAAGGTCGAGAAGGACCCGGAGCGGCCGGAGATCGTGGTGACCGTCCGTGGTGTCGGATACAAGGCCGGACCGAGCTGACATGTCCGGGGACAGTGCCGCTTCGGCCCCCGGCCGGTCCGGGGACCGTCCGCAGCGGCCTGTCGGCGGAAAGAGGCCCCGTTCGCGCTGGGCGCTGCTCCTCGAGGGCGGCTTGCTGCAGGGCGGGGTCCAGGGCAGCCCGGTGCTGCGGCTGTTCATGCGCTGGGTGCGACGGCCGCTGCTGCCGGTCATGCGGCTGTGGCGGCGCAACATCCAGCTCAAGGTCGTCGTCACCACCCTGCTGATGTCGCTGGGCGTCGTTCTGCTGCTCGGATTCGTCGTCATCGGGCAGGTGCGCAACGGCCTGCTGGACGCCAAGGTGAAGGCCTCGCAGAGCCAGGCCACCGGCGGTTTCGCGGTGGCCAAGCAGAAGGCCGACGAGGCCGCGGTCGGCACCGGTGACACCGCCGTGTCGGCGGACGGACGGCAGTCGCAGAACCTCACCCCGTGGATGAGCGACCTCGTCGAGTCCCTCTCCAGCGGTGGTCAGGGCGCCTTCGACGTGGTGACGCTGCCCGCGGGCGACAACAGCGGCGGCGGGCGCGGACCGCGCGCCTCCGGCCAGGTCGACCCGACGTCCAGCGTGCCCGACGACCTGCGCACGCGGATCAACGCCAACATGACGGCCGCGCAGAGCTACACGCGGATCGTCTACAAGGACAGCGACAAGGAGTCGCAGCCCGCCCTGGTCATCGGCAAGCAGGTCAACGACCCGAACGGCGACCCGTACGAGTTGTACTACCTCTTCCCGCTCACCCAGGAGGAGAAGTCCCTCAGCCTGGTCAAGGGCACGCTCGCGACCGCGGGGCTCTTCGTGGTCGTACTGCTCGGGGCCATCGCCTGGCTGGTGGTTCGGCAGGTCGTCACGCCGGTGCGGATGGCGGCCGGGATCGCCGAGCGGCTGTCCGCCGGGCGGCTCCAGGAGCGGATGAAGGTCACCGGCGAGGACGACATCGCGCGGCTCGGCGAGGCCTTCAACAAGATGGCGCAGAACCTCCAGCTGAAGATCCAGCAGCTGGAGGACCTGTCGCGGATGCAGCGCCGGTTCGTGTCGGACGTGTCGCACGAGCTGCGTACGCCGTTGACGACCGTGCGGATGGCGGCCGACGTCATCCATGAGGCGCGCGAGGACTTCGACCCGGTGACCGCGCGGTCCGCGGAGCTCCTCGCCGACCAGCTGGACCGGTTCGAGTCGCTCCTCGCCGACCTGCTGGAGATCAGCCGGTTCGACGCGGGCGCGGCGGCGCTGGAGGCCGAGCCGATAGACCTCAGGGAGGTCGTACGGCGGGTGGTCAGCGGGGCCGCGCCGCTCGCGGAGCGCAAGGGCACGCACATACGTGTGCTCGGCGACCTGCAGCCCGTGGTCGCCGAGGCGGACGCCCGGCGCGTGGAGCGGGTGCTGCGCAACCTGGTGGTCAACGCCGTGGAGCACGGCGAGGGCAAGGACGTGGTCGTGAAGCTGGCGTCGGCCGGCGGGGCGGTCGCGATCGCGGTGCGCGACTACGGCGTCGGGCTCAAGCCCGGCGAGGCGACCCGGGTCTTCAGCCGCTTCTGGCGGGCGGACCCGGCACGCGCGCGTACCACCGGCGGTACGGGCCTGGGGCTGTCGATCGCCCTGGAGGACGCGCGGCTGCACGGCGGCTGGCTGCAGGCGTGGGGGGAACCGGGTGGCGGTTCGCAGTTCCGGCTGACGCTGCCGAGGACCGCTGACGAGCCGCTGCGAGGCTCGCCGATACCCCTGGAACCCAAGGACTCCCGGCGCAACCGGGGTCTTGGTGACGCCGGTCTGCCGAGCGGCGGCGAGGACAAGCGGGCCACCGTGCCGGTGCAGTCCGGCGGCGGACAGGGGGCGGCGCTCACTCCCATGACACAGCGGATGGCCACCGTGGCCCCGACCGCCGACCCCACCGCGCTGCCCGGCAGCGGAGCGCGGGTGGTGCCGAGGCCCAGCGGGGGCGCGCGGCGCCAGGAGGGTACGCCGGGGACCGGCCCGGCGGACGACGGGAGCGTTGGTGGGCCGGTCTAGTCGAACAAGCCAGGGGAGGCATTTCGTGGTCGCTGACCGCGAGGGGGGCGCGCGGCCCGGACCGGTGCGCGCGGTGGCGTACGCCGCCTGCGGGGCCGTACTGCTGGCGGGCTGTGCGTCCATGCCGGACAGCGGCGACCTGCGGGATGTCGAGTCCACGCCCCGGCAGGACACGCAGGTGCGGGTGTTCGCCATGCCGCCCCAGCAGGACGCCTCCTCCACCGAGATCGTCCAGGGCTTCCTGGAGGCTCTGACCAGCGACGATCCGCGCTACGACACGGCGCGCAAGTATCTGAGCACGGCCGCCGCGAATTCCTGGCGGCCGGAGTCGCAGGCGACGGTGCTGGCGAACGGGCCGAGCATCCAGACCGACCCGCGCCCGGCCGGCCGGGACGGCACGGACAGCATCACCTACTCGCTGCAGGGCAGCCGGGTGGCCACGGTCGACGCGCAGCAGGCGTACACGCCCGCCGCCGGGGCGTACCAGCGGACGGTGCATCTGACGAAGGACGCGAAGAGCGGGCAGTGGCGGATCGACGCGCTGCCGCAGGGCGTCGTGATGGGCAAGTCCGACTTCCAGCGCAACTACACGTCCGTCAACAAGTACTACTTCGCCTCGGACACGTCGGCCGGGGAGACCGGGCAGCCGGTGGCGGTCGCCGATCCGGTCTTCGTCCGCAGCCCGGTGGATCCGACGACCCAGCTGGTGCGTTCGCTGATCAAGGGCCCCACCACCTGGCTCGGCCCGGTGGTCCGGTCGAGTTTCCCGACCGGCACGGCGCTGAAGAAGGGTGTGTCCGGGCTGACACCGGACGACCAGAACCAGGTCACGGTGCCGCTGAACGTCAAGGCGTCCCGGATCGGGTCGGCCAAGTGCACCGAGATGGCGACCCAGTTGCTGTTCACGCTGCGGAGCCTGACGCCCACCGTGGAATCGGTCGCGCTGCAGTCCGTCAACGGCGGCCGGATGTGCGACGTCACCGAGGATCAGGCCGAGGCCACCGCCTGGCGCCCGTCCGCCAAGCGGCCCGACTACCTGTACTTCCTCGACGGCAAGCACCGGCTGGTGCGGATGACGACCGGCGGTACCGGCACCAGCGCGGTGGCCGTGCCGGGCCCGTTCGGCGCGGGCACCAAGTCGCTGCGGTCGGTGGCGGTGGCCCGCGACGAGCGGACCGCGGCCGGGGTCACCGGCGACGCCAAGTCCCTGTACGTCGCCTCGCTCGCGTCGGACGGTTCGCTGGGCGACGCCGTGCTGACCAGCCACGGAGCGACCGAGGGCGACCGGCTGACGGCGCCGAGCTGGGACGCCCGGGGCGACCTGTGGGTGGCCGACCGGGATCCCGCCAAGCCGCAGCTGTACATGCTGGCGCAGGGCGTCGGCCAGCCGCTGGCGGTGCAGATCCCCGAGCTGAACGGCCGTATCGAGGACGTGCGGGTCGCCGCCGACGGGGTGCGGATCGCGCTCGTCGTGGAGAAGGACGGCAAGCAGTCGCTGTTCGTGGGGCGGATCGAGCGCACCAAGTCCGATGACCAGCAGGAGGTTTCGGTCCTCGAACTGCGTTCCGCCACTCCTGGCTCCGAGGAGGTCACCGCGATGTCCTGGGCTGGGGACAGCCGGCTCGTGGTGGTCGGGCGCGAGCAGGGCGGCGTGCAGCAGACGCGGTACGTCCAGGTCGACGGCTCCACGCCGGACGGGCTCGCGCCCGCGGCCCTCACGGGTGTCCTGGCGATCGCCGCGTCCGAGGACGACCGGGTACCGCTGGTGGCCCGCTCGAAGGACGACGGGATCGTCCGGCTGCCGTCCGGGGAGCAGTGGCAGAAGGTGGTCAAGGACGGGTCGGCGCCGGTCTATCCGGGCTGAGCCCGGAGCGGCGTAAGAGCGGCCGTCCCGGCCCGGCGTGGAGCCGGCGGGGCGGCCGTCCTGTTCGGTCGGGGCGCTCGTTGTCCGTGCGGCCGGCCGGGACGACCTTGTGCGGAGCGCCGGTGTTGTGTGCCCAGGGCGACCGTTCTCGGGTGGAACACTGGTCTCCTCACCCGTGTGGGTGACGCGTTGTCTGTGTCCGCACGGAGTTGTCCACAGGCAGTTGTCCACAGGGGTGGCCGGGGCGGCCGGCCGTTGGCACAGTGGGCACATGCGGGGGTGGTGGCAGGACCTCACCGACCTGGTGCTCCCGGCCGAGTGCGGAGGCTGCGGTACGCCTCGCACGGTGCTCTGTGCCGAGTGCCGTGCCGCCCTGAACGGGGCCGTACCGCGCCGGGTGCGACCGGTGCCGGAGCCGCCCGGGCTGCCGGCGGTGTACGCGGCGGCGCCTTACGCGGACGAGGTACGGGCGGCTCTCCTCGCCCACAAGGAACGGGGCGCGCTGGCGCTCGCCGGGGCCCTGGGCGCGGCCCTGGCGGGAGCGGTACGGGCCGGGCTCCGGGAGAGCCGAACGGCGCGGACGGCCAGGACGGCCAGGACCGTCCGGACCGTCCGGACCGTGACGTCCTGGGCCGACGGCGTGATGGCCGACGGCGCGACGGGCGATGCCGACGGCGCGACGGGCGGTACGGAGGACGCGACGGGCGGCGCGACCGGCGACGTCGGCGGCGGGAACGGCGGCGTCGGCGGCGGGAACGGCGGCGGGAACGGTGGCCTGACGACCGGGGCCGGTGACGGGAGCGGTGGTGCCCGGGTCGGCGGCCCCGTGCTGCTCGTGCCGGTGCCCTCCGCGCCGTGGGCCGTGCGGGCGCGAGGACACGATCCGGTGCGCCGGATCGCCCTCGCGGCGGCCACGGATTTGCGGCGCACCGGGGTCTCGGCCCGGGTCGTGCCGGTGCTACGGCAGCGACGCGCTGTGGCCGACCAGTCGGGGCTCAACTCCCGGCAGCGGCTGGTGAACGTCGACGGCGCACTGGAGGTGACGGCCGGCGGCGCCAGGCTGCTCGCGGGTGGCCGTGTCGTCCTCGTCGACGACCTCGTCACGACCGGCGCAACCCTCGCGGAGGCGGCGCGTGCGGTGGGGGAGGCGATGGGGCCCGGCGGGGCAGGAGAGGAGACAACGGCTGTGTATCGGCGCGCGGCTTGGGAAGGAAGGGAGGAACGGACGGCCGGACCCAGGGAAGAACGAGCGAGGTGGACACGGGACGCACCGGGAATGGCCGAGGGGAACTCCCTCGCATGGCCGATCCGTGCGGCTGTGGTCGCGGCCGCACCGGATTCTTTCGAAAAGAACCGGAACTGACTGCGAACGCTCATCGTTGCAGGTAGTGACCGGGCCAATTCACCTGAATGGAGGTACGCATCAGTAGAGGGTGACGACATCCGTCCGGGCGAGATATGTTCGGTTGTGAGGGAGAAAGCCGCAGGCCGTGCCTCCCGTATCCGAATGCCGTGCCGCGGGTTTTCCGTAATCATCGCGGTGCCGGGGTGCAGATCTTGCCCATGGGGGAGGAGGAGGTGAAGTCGCCGAGTCCGAGGCTCCGGGGTTCCCCGGAGTCGGGTGCAAAAAGGGAGATGCTCCGCCAGTGAAGCGGAGCGCTCCGGGAACGGAGTTCTGCGTGGACATCGTCGTCAAGGGCCGCAAGACCGAGGTGCCCGAGCGGTTCCGCAAGCACGTGGCCGAGAAGCTGAAGCTGGAGAAGATCCAGAAGCTCGACGGCAAGGTGATCAGCCTCGACGTGGAGGTGTCCAAGGAGCCCAACCCCCGACAGGCCGACCGTTGCGACCGAGTGGAGATCACGCTCCGCTCCCGCGGTCCGGTGATCCGGGCGGAGGCAGCGGCCAGCGACCCGTACGCGGCACTCGACCTGGCGGCGGAGAAGCTGGACGCGCGGCTGCGCAAGCAGCACGACAAGCGGTTCTCGCGTCGTGGCGCACAGCGGATCTCGGCCGCCGAGGTCCCCGACCACGTCCCGGACGCGGCGACGCTCAACGGCAACGGCAGCCCCGTCCGGGCGGAAGAGCCCGACGGTGTGCCCACCAGGAAGATCGGTTCCCTGGAGGTGAAGGGTGAAGGCCCCCTCATCGTCCGCGAGAAGACCCACGTCGCCTCCCCGATGAGCCTCGACCAGGCCCTCTACGAGATGGAACTGGTCGGACACGACTTCTACCTGTTCGTCGACTCCGAGACCAAGGAGCCGAGCGTCGTCTACCGGCGGCACGCGTACGACTACGGCGTCATCCACCTCAGCACGGACCCGATGGTCGCCCAGGCGCAACCCCCGGCGGCGGGAGGCACGCTGGGCGGCTGACCCGCCCGCCCGGCAGCTGAGCCTGTGCCCCTGGAAGCGTGTGTGCGCCCCCGGGGGCACCGGTGTGCGACCACTTCGCGCCCCGCTCTGTCTCCGCGTTGCCGCCTGGGCATGGAATCATGGCCGCAGCGGTCCAACCGATGGGCCGCTGCCTTGGGTTGGCGATGGCACAGCACCACAGGCCACAGCCTTCAGGGGGAGGAACGATGGCGGACAGCTTCGGACCGATGCAGGACGATGCCGACGGCGGCGTCGTCGGCCTGGGCCCGGACGCGGAGGGCACTTCGCGCAAGGAACCGATCAGAGTCCTTGTCGTGGACGACCATGCCCTTTTCCGCCGCGGTCTGGAGATCGTGCTCGCCGCCGAGGAGGACATCCAGGTCGTCGGCGAGGCGGGGGACGGTGCCGAGGCCGTCGACAAGGCCGCCGACCTGCTGCCGGACATCGTGCTGATGGATGTCCGGATGCCCAAACGCGGTGGTATCGAGGCCTGCACCTCCATCAAGGAGGTCGCGCCCAGTGCGAAGATCATCATGCTGACGATCAGCGACGAAGAGGCCGATCTCTACGAGGCGATCAAGGCGGGCGCGACCGGATATCTCCTCAAGGAGATCTCGACGGACGAGGTGGCCACCGCCATTCGCGCGGTGGCCGACGGGCAGTCGCAGATCAGCCCTTCCATGGCGTCGAAACTCCTCACCGAGTTCAAGTCGATGATCCAGCGCACCGACGAGCGCCGACTGGTGCCGGCGCCACGGCTCACCGACCGAGAACTGGAAGTACTCAAACTCGTCGCCACGGGCATGAACAACCGCGATATCGCGAAGGAGTTGTTCATCTCCGAGAACACCGTGAAGAACCATGTGCGCAACATCCTGGAGAAGCTGCAGCTGCACTCCAGGATGGAGGCGGTGGTCTACGCGATGCGGGAGAAGATCCTGGAGATCCGCTGAGCCCGCCGACGCCGGTCAGCGCAGTGCGGTCATCAGCGCGCGGGTGACCTCCCGGACGAGCGGCTCGCGCAGCTCCGGGGTGTCCACCCGCTCCACGCGCACCGTCGTGCAGTTCACCCAGCTCGCCGCTTCGACGAGCGCCTCGGCCACCGCCGGAACCGCCTTCGGGCCGTCCAGCGTGACCTGGCGTGCCACCAGGATGCCGCCGGCCTCACGCGCCGGGTCGACCCGGCCCACCAGGCGGCCGCCGGCCAGCACCGGCATCGCGTAGTAGCCGTACACCCGCTTTGGCTTCGGGACGTACGCCTCCAGGCGGTGGGTGAAGCCGAAGATCCGCTCGGTGCGTGCCCGGTCCCAGATCAGGGAGTCGAAGGGGGAGAGCAGAGTCGTACGGTGCCGGCCGCGCGGGGGTGTGGCCAGGGCCGCCGGGTCCGCCCAGGCCGGCTTGGACCAGCCCTCCACCTCGACCGGGACCAGGCCCGAGTCGGCGATCACCGCGTCGACCTGCTCGCCCTTGAGCCGGTGGTAGTCGGCGATGTCCGCGCGCGTGCCGACGCCCAGCGACTGACCGGCCAGCCGGACCAGGCGGCGCAGGCACTCGGTGTCGTCCAGATCGTCGTGCAGCAACGTGTCCGGAACCGCGCGCTCGGCGAGGTCGTACACCCGCTTCCAGCCGCGCCGCTGGACGCACACCACCTCGCCGTACATCAGCGCGCGCTCCACGGCGACCTTGGTGCCGGACCAGTCCCACCACTCGCTGGTCTTCTTCGCGCCGCCCAACTCCGTGGCGGTCAGCGGGCCTTCGGTGCGCAGCTGCTTGATGACCTGGTCGTAGGCGCCGTCGGGGAGTTCGTGGCTCCAGTGCGGGCGGTCGCGGTAGGCGCGGCGGCGGAAGGCGAAGTGCGGCCACTCCTCGACGGGCAGGATGCAGGCCGCGTGCGACCAGTACTCGAACGCGTGGGGCCGTGCCGGAGACGCGCCGGGAGATTCTGTCGTCCAGTAGGCGGCCTCGACCGCCTTGCGGCCGACGGCGCCGAGGCGGGCGTACGGGATGAGCTCATGGGAGCGGGCGAGGACCGAGATGGTGTCGAGCTGGACCGCGCCGAGGTGGCGGAGCACGCCCCGCACGCCCGAGCGGCGGTCGGGGGCGCCGAGGAAACCCTGTGCCCTCAGGGCGATACGGCGGGCATCGTCCGCCGAGAGGGTGGTGGTGGGGCGCGGAAGGGTCGTCATGGCTCGGACGATAGAGGGTGGCACTGACAGTCCGGTGCGACCTGGGGTTTCATCCCTGCGAGGGGTCCGGCAGATACGGCGCGGCCGAGGGCAGGCCCAGGTCCGACGGCAGCAGGGAGCCCACCCAGCAGTCGCGTCGCACACCCTTGTTGTTGAGGGCGGAGCGAAGGGTGCCTTCGATGGTGAAGCCGGCGCGTACCGCGACCGCGCGGGAGCCCTGGTTGCCGACCTCGGCACGCCACTCGACCCGGTCGATCGCCAGCTGCGTGAATCCCCAGCGGGCGACCGTGAGGGTGGCCTCGGTGATGTGGCCGCGGCCGCGGTGCTCCTTGGCGGCCCAGAAACCCACCTCGGCCGTCCCCAGGGAGCGCATGGTCAGGCCGAGCATCCCGGCCAGGTCCCCGGTCGGCAGGAAGACACCGAAGGTGAACATCGAACCCTCGGACCAGCCGTCGGGGACCACTTGCTCCGTGAAGCTCCGGGCGTGTTCCGGGAGGTAGGGCGAGGGAATCGTCGTCCAGCGCTGGATGTCCGGGTCCTGGACGGCCGTGTACACCGCTTCGGTGTCCTGCGGGCCGACCGTGCGCAGCAGCAGGCGGGGGGTGGTGAGCGTGACGGGTTCCATCGGCCGATTCTGCTCGGCCCGGCGGCCGGCACGCCATCCATTTCGCGTTCCGTGACCGGGTGATCACGGTTCGCGCAATTCCTCGGCGGATGCGGCACTATCCGCATGCCCCGGCCGTTGTCATCTTCGAAGCGGAGATGAAGCGGAAAACAACCTGGCGACACCAACCGGCACAACCGAATGCCCACCCGGAGGAGTCACACGAAGGGGGCTCGTGGAGCCCTCGGGAAAGCAGTGGACGGCCGTCGGGCCGCCAGGCCTCCCGGCGCGGCCGGGTCCTCGCATACGATGGCCGTTGCTCAGTACGTCCAATGGAAACCGACCGTCCCAGGCCCGACCGGCAAGGAGACAAACCCCCGTGTCCGTCCTCTCGAAGATCATGCGTGCAGGCGAAGGCAAGATCCTGCGCAAGCTGCACCGCATCGCGGACCAGGTCAACTCCATCGAAGAGGACTTCGTCGACCTCTCCGACGCCGAGCTGCGGGCCCTCACCGATGAGTACAAGCAGCGCTACGCCGACGGAGAGAGCCTCGACGACCTGCTCCCCGAGGCGTTCGCCACCGTCCGCGAGGCCGCCAAGCGCGCCCTCGGCCAGCGTCACTACGACGTGCAGATCATGGGTGGCGCCGCCCTCCACCTCGGCTACGTCGCCGAGATGAAGACCGGTGAGGGCAAGACCCTCGTCGGCACCCTGCCCGCGTACCTCAACGCGCTGTCGGGCAAGGGCGTCCACCTCATCACGGTCAACGACTACCTGGCCGAGCGCGACTCCGAGATGATGGGCCGCGTCCACAAGTTCCTGGGCCTGAGCGTCGGCTGCATCCTGGCCAACATGTCGCCGGCCCAGCGCCGCGAGCAGTACGCGGCGGACATCACGTACGGCACGAACAACGAGTTCGGCTTCGACTACCTGCGCGACAACATGGCGTGGTCCCAGGACGAGCTCGTCCAGCGCGGCCACAACTTCGCCATCGTCGACGAGGTCGACTCCATCCTGGTCGACGAGGCCCGTACGCCGCTGATCATCTCCGGCCCGGCCGACCAGGCCACCAAGTGGTACGGCGACTTCGCCAAGCTGGTCCTGCGCCTGAAGAAGGGCGAGGCCGGCAACCCGCTCAAGGGCATCGAGGAGACCGGCGACTACGAGGTCGACGAGAAGAAGCGCACGGTCGCGATCCACGAGTCCGGTGTCTCCAAGGTCGAGGACTGGCTGGGCATCGACAACCTCTACGAGTCGGTGAACACGCCTCTGGTGGGCTACCTGAACAACGCCATCAAGGCGAAGGAGCTCTTCAAGAAGGACAAGGACTACGTCGTCATGGACGGCGAGGTCATGATCGTCGACGAACACACCGGTCGTATCCTCGCCGGCCGCCGCTACAACGAGGGCATGCACCAGGCGATCGAGGCGAAGGAAGGGGTGGACATCAAGGACGAGAACCAGACCCTCGCCACGATCACCCTGCAGAACTTCTTCCGCCTCTACAAGCGCCACGACCACAACGACAAGGAACAGCCCGGCCTGTCCGGCATGACCGGTACGGCCATGACCGAGGCCGCCGAGTTCCACCAGATCTACAAGCTCGGTGTGGTCCCGATCCCGACGAACAGGCCGATGGTCCGCAAGGACCAGTCGGACCTGATCTACCGCACCGAGGTCGCCAAGTTCGAGGCGGTCGTCGACGACATCGCGGAGAAGCACGAGAAGGGCCAGCCGATCCTCGTCGGCACGACCTCCGTCGAGAAGTCGGAGTACCTCTCGCAGCAGCTCTCCAAGCGCGGCATCCAGCACGAGGTGCTCAACGCCAAGCACCACGAGCGGGAGGCGTCGATCGTCGCGCAGGCCGGCCGCAGGGGCGCGGTGACGGTGGCCACCAACATGGCCGGCCGTGGTACCGACATCAAGCTCGGCGGCAACCCCGAGGACCTCGCGGAGGCGGAGCTGCGCCAGCGCGGCCTCGACCCCGAGGAGCACATCGAGGAGTGGGCGCAGGCGCTGCCCGCCGCCCTGGAGAAGGCCGAGCAGGCGGTCAAGGCCGAGTTCGAGGAGGTCAAGGACCTCGGCGGCCTCTACGTCCTCGGTACCGAGCGGCACGAGTCGCGCCGGATCGACAACCAGCTGCGCGGTCGTTCCGGCCGTCAGGGCGACCCCGGTGAGTCCCGCTTCTACCTCTCCCTCGGCGACGACCTGATGCGCCTGTTCAAGGCCCAGATGGTGGAGCGCGTGATGTCCATGGCCAACGTGCCGGACGACGTGCCGATCGAGAACAAGATGGTCACCCGCGCGATCGCGTCCGCGCAGTCGCAGGTCGAGCAGCAGAACTTCGAGACCCGTAAGAACGTCCTGAAGTACGACGAGGTGCTCAACCGCCAGCGTGAGGTCATCTACGGCGAGCGCCGCCGCGTCCTGGAGGGCGAGGACCTGCAGGAGCAGATCCAGCACTTCACGGACGACACGATCGACGCGTACGTCGGTGCGGAGACCGCCGAGGGCTTCCCGGAGGACTGGGACCTCGACCGTCTGTGGGGCGCCTTCAAGCAGCTCTACCCGGTCAAGGTGACCATCGACGAGCTGGAGGAGGCGGCCGGCGACCGGGCCGGTCTGACCGCCGAGTACATCTCCGAGTCGATCAAGGACGACATCCGCGAGCAGTACGCCTCGCGCGAGGCGCAGCTCGGCTCCGAGATCATGCGTGAGCTGGAGCGCCGGGTCGTGCTCTCGGTCCTCGACCGCAAGTGGCGTGAGCACCTCTACGAGATGGACTACCTCCAGGAGGGCATCGGCCTGCGCGCGATGGCCCAGAAGGACCCCCTGGTCGAGTACCAGCGCGAGGGCTTCGACATGTTCACCGCGATGATGGACGGCATCAAGGAGGAGTCCGTCGGCTACCTGTTCAACCTGGAGGTCCAGGTCGAGCAGCAGGTCGAGGAGGTCCCGGTCGAGGACGCCCAGGCGGTCGCGGAGGGCGTCCAGGACGCGGTTCCGGCCCAGGCGGGCTCCCGTCCCGAGATCCGTGCGAAGGGGCTGGAGGCGCCGCAGCGGCGGGGCATGCACTTCTCCGCGGCCACCGTGGACGGCGAGGGCGGCATCGTCGAGGGCGACTTCGACTACGACGACGAGGAGCCGGCCCGTTCCGAGGCGGACGGCCTCACCCGCGCCGAGCGCCGCAAGCAGGCGAAGAGCCGCCGCGGCCGCAGGAAGTAACGGCAGCACCGACACCCGCTCCACCAGGGCCGGCCACCCCGCAAGGGGGGCCGGCCCTTCGGTCTGTGCCGGGGCTGGTGGTCCTTCGGTCTGTGGCTGGGGTACGGGGTCCTCGCAACGCTAGGGCCGGCCGTCGTGGGGTGTGCGGGGGCCGCCCAGTTCCACCGCTGTGCAGCGCCAGCGCAGGTCCTGGCCCTGTTCCAGGCGGAAGGCCATGGCGCGCAGCTGGTCGCCGGCGGCGACGCGGGCGAAGACCTCCAGGGCGCCGGCGCGAGGGACGTAGTAGCCGATGTCGCGGACGACCGGGTCGGTGCCGCGGGTGCGCAGGGGGCCGCGTTCGGCGAGGCGGGCGAGGTCGTCGTAGGCGGCTCCGGCCGTGTGCCGCAGCATCCAGTGGACGGGTCGGCGGCCGCTCAGGACGGCCAGCAGGCGCTCCGCGAAGAGGTCGGTGGGGCGCGGGCTCGGCGGAGCCGCCGGAGGCGTCAGGGGCCTGCGGGAGGACGCGCCGGGGCGGCGGGAGTCGCGGCGCCCGGGCGGGCGGGTGCCCGGGCGGAGCTGGGCGGTCCTGGTCATGACCTTGTTCATGGGGATCCCCGTTCGGCGGGCCCGGCGGGTACCAGGCGGTAACTTGCGGTTGAGGATCTTGTACGGGGGCCGGGACGGCGGCGGCAAGGCGGTGACGGCCCGTGTCGAGGGCCTCGGAGGGTTCACCTATCCGAGTGGTCGGGGGTGCGGGAAACCGCCTGGGCGGGCGGCGGTACCGGGTGAATCGGCGGGCGCCGGGTGGACGTCCCCGACGTCACCGCCCGGGACCCGAAAGGGGACGCCCGCACGTATCCTGAAGGCCCTCCGGGAGGCGCCAGGACCTTCGGGAGACGCAGAGTCGAAGAGTCCGGAAGAGAGCGGCCACCCATGCGCGTCTACGTCCCCCTGACCCTCCCCGGGCTCGCCGAGGCGCACAAGACGGGCGAGCTGGGGACCGGTCCCTTCGTCGCCTACGCCGTCACGCCCGCGCTGCGCGAGTGGTACCTCTCCGACGACATGGAGGAACTGGAGTACGCCGCGCTCAACCGGGCCGCCCTCGCCTCCCTGCGGCTGCTGGCCGCCGACCAGGAGGCGCCGCGGCGCCGGGTCGTGGTGGCCGTGGACGTCCCCGACGGCACGGCGGCGGCCGACCCGGACCGCGGGCTCGACCCGGCGGCGCTGGGCGAGGTGCGGGTGACCAGGACGGTCGCGCTGGCCAAGGCGGCCTCCGTGCACGTCGACTCCGGCGACGCGGAGGAGGACGTGACCGCGGCGGCCGGGGCTCTTCCGGCCGCGGACGGCGGGGACGACGACGCGCAGTTCGTGGTGGACGGGGCCGAGGACCACGAGCTGCTCTGGTATGCCACGCAGGAGATCCCGAACCTGGTGGGGCTCGGCGGCTGAGCGGGGCCGACGGGGCCCATTCGACTCCTGTGACCTGCGGTGATGCGTCACGGGTCTTGATTGTCAGTGCTGGCGGGTAGCGTTTTTGGCATGGGGAAGCACGGAAGCGCGCACATCGTCTGGGACTGGAACGGGACCCTGTTCCACGACAACGACGCGATCATCGGGGCGACGAACGCGGCATCGGCCGAGCTGGGCCTGGCGCCGATCACGCTGGAGCAGTACCGGTCGCTGTACTGCGTGCCGGTGCCGAAGTTCTACGAGCGGCTGATGGGGCGGCTGCCCACCGAGGCCGAGTGGGAGGTCATGGACGAGATCTTCCACCGGTACTACACCGAGCACCGGGACCGGTGCGGGCTGACCGACGGGGTGGTCGAGCTGCTGGCCGGATGGCGTTCGGCCGGAGGCAGCCAGTCACTGCTGAGCATGTACGTGCATGACGAGCTCGTGCCGTTGGTGCGGGGATTCGGGATCGAGCCGCACTTCATACGGGTCGAGGGGCGGGTCGGGCCGTCCGGGGGCAGCAAGGCCGAGCACATGGTGCGGCATCTGCGGTCGCTGGGAGAGGTGCGGCCCGGACGGACCGTGGTGATCGGGGACGCGGCGGACGACGCGGTGGCCGCGCGGGCCGTGGGCGCGAAGGCCGTGCTGTACACCGGCGGGTCGCACGGCAGGGCGAGCCTGGAAGAGGTCGGCGTACCGGTCGTGGACTCACTGGCGGAGGCGGTCGAGGAGGCCCAGCGGCTCGTGGCGTGACCGGTTGTGCGGGGGATGCGCCCCTTCAGGGGCGAGGGAAACCGCGCGACCGGCCCCCACGCACCCGCACCATCACCACGCACGTCAACCCCCTATGTCGGCCGGGCCGGTGCACGCGCTGTGCAGAACGTCAAAGTTCCACCCCCTCTTTTGTACACATACGGCTCATGACGGCCCCGGGGTGAGGAGCGATAGCCTTGGTGGCGTGATCAGCGCGATAGTTCGCGGGGGCGTCGACGCCCCTGCCCTGCGCCCGGTGAGCACGGAACACCTCCGTGACCGGGCGGCGGTCGCTGGTCTTCGCGGGCGGAGGGCACCCGAAACAGCCCTGGTAGCGGCGTCGCCGAGAGCGACGTCACACCCTCGGGGCATGTCGAGAATGGCCGAATACCCCCCGCTCGTCTCACCCTGCGGCATAGCGTCGAAGCAGACCGGAGACCCCGGCCGTGGCGTCGAGCCGCAGGGGGAAGAGCCCGTACTTCCTTCTACGTCACGCAATGGCGCGCGACAGGAGCCAGAGGACAATGCAGACCAAGCTGGACGAAGCCAAGGCCGAGCTGCTCGATCGGGCCGCCCGGGTAGCTGAGAACAGCCCGGCAGGGGGGCACCTACCGACTGGGACGGCGGGGACGGCGGACCAGGAGTCCGTGTTCACGTTCCTTCAGCGCTACTACCTGCACACCGCGCCAGAGGACCTCGCCGACCGTGACCCGGTCGACGTCTTCGGCGCTGCCGTCTCGCACTTCCGTCTCGCCGAGACCCGTCCACAGGGCACCGCGAACGTCCGGGTCCACACCCCGACCGTCGAGGAGAACGGGTGGACCTCCAGCCACTCCGTGGTGGAGGTCGTCACCGACGACATGCCCTTCCTCGTCGACTCGGTCACCAACGAGCTGACCCGGCAGGGGCGCGGCATCCATGTCGTCATCCACCCCCAGTTCGTGGTCCGCCGCGACCTCACCGGCAAGCTCATCGAGATGCTGCCGACCCCGGCCGTCGGCGAGGAACTGCCGCACGACGCGCACATCGAGTCCTGGATCCACGTAGAGATCGACCGCGAGACCGACCGCGCCGACCTCAAGCAGATCACCGCCGATCTGCTGCGGGTGCTGTCCGACGTCCGCGAGGCCGTCGAGGACTGGGAGAAGATGCGGGAGGCGGCGGTCCGTATCGCCGAGGACCTCGCCGCCGAGCCGGTCCCCGGCGACCTGCCCCGTCCCGAGGTCGAGGAGGCCCGCGAGCTGCTGCGCTGGCTGGCCGCCGACCACTTCACCTTCCTCGGCTTCCGCGAGTACCAGCTGCGCGAGGACGACTCGCTGGGCGCCGTGCCCGGCACCGGCCTCGGCATCCTGCGCTCCGACCCGCCGCACGCCGGCGAGGAGGGCCACCCGGTCAGCCCCTCCTTCGAGCGGCTCCCGGCCGACGCGCGTGCCAAGGCCCGCGAGCACAAGCTCCTCGTCCTGACCAAGGCGAACAGCCGGTCGACCGTGCATCGGCCGTCGTACCTGGACTACATCGGGGTCAAGAAGTTCGACGCGGACGGCAACGTCGTCGGTGAGCGCCGGTTCCTGGGGCTTTTCTCGTCCGCCGCGTACACCGAGTCGGTGCGCCGGGTGCCCGTCATCCGCCGCAAGGTCGACGCGGTGCTGGAGCGGGCCGGCTTCTCGCCCAACAGCCACGACGGCCGCGACCTGCTCCAGATCATGGAGACCTTCCCGCGCGACGAGCTGTTCCAGACCCCGGTCCCCGAGCTGGAGTCGATCGTCACGAGCGTCCTCTACCTCCAGGAACGCCGGCGGCTCCGCCTCTACCTGCGCCAGGACGAGTACGGCCGCTACTACTCGGCCCTCGTCTACCTCCCCCGGGACCGCTACACCACCGGTGTGCGGCTGCGGATCATCGACATCCTGAAGGATGAGCTCGGCGGCACCAACGTCGACTTCACGGCCTGGAACACCGAGTCGATCCTCTCCCGGCTGCACTTCGTCGTCCGCGTCCCGCAGGGCACCGAGCTGCCCGAGCTGTCCGACGCCGACAAGGACCGCATCGAGGCCCGCCTGGTCGAGGCGGCCCGCTCCTGGGCCGACAGCTTCGCCGAGGCGCTCAACGCCGAGTGCGGCGAGGAGCGCGCGGCCGAGCTGCAGCGCCGCTACACCAACTCCTTCCCCGAGGGCTACAAGGCCGACCACACCCCGCGTGCGGCGGTCGCCGACCTGGTCCACCTGGAGCGGCTCACCGAGGAGGCGGGCAACGACTTCGCGCTCAGCCTCTACGAGCCGGTGGGCGCCGCCCCGGACGAGCGCCGCTTCAAGATCTACCGCAAGGGCGCGGCGATCTCCCTGTCGGCGGTGCTGCCGGTCCTGAACCGGCTGGGCGTCGAGGTGATCGACGAGCGGCCGTACGAGCTGCGCTGCTCGGACCGGACGACCGCATGGATCTACGACTTCGGCATGCGGATGCCGAAGACGGCGGGCGGCGGCAACGGCGACTACCTGGGTGACGACGGCCGTGAGCGGTTCCAGGACGCCTTCGCGGCGACCTGGACCGGCCTGGCGGAGAACGACGGCTTCAACGCGCTGGTGCTGAGCGCCGGGCTGAGCTGGCGGCAGGCGATGGTGCTGCGGGCGTACGCCAAGTACCTGCGGCAGGCCGGTTCCACGTTCAGCCAGGACTACATGGAGACCACGCTCCGTCACAACGTCCACACCACCCGGCTGCTCGTCTCGCTCTTCGAGGCGCGGATGTCGCCGGACCGGCAGAAGGCCGGCCTGGAGATCACCGACGCCCTCCACGAGGAGCTGGACGCCGCCCTCGACCAGGTGGCGAGTCTCGACGAGGACCGCATCCTGCGCTCCTTCCTGACCGTCATCAAGGCGACGTTGCGCACCAACTTCTTCCAGGAGACGGCCGACGGCAAGCCGCACTCCTACGTCTCCATGAAGTTCGACCCGCAGGCCATCCCGGACCTCCCGGCGCCGCGTCCGGCGTTCGAGATCTGGGTGTACTCGCCGCGCGTCGAGGGTGTGCACCTGCGCTTCGGCAAGGTCGCGCGCGGCGGTCTGCGCTGGTCCGACCGGCGCGAGGACTTCCGGACCGAGATCCTCGGCCTGGTCAAGGCGCAGATGGTCAAGAACACCGTCATCGTGCCGGTCGGCGCCAAGGGCGGGTTCGTCGCCAAGCAGCTGCCGGACCCGGCGAAGGACCGGGACGCGTGGCTGGCCGAGGGCATCGCCAGCTACAAGACGTTCATCTCGGCGCTGCTCGACATCACCGACAACATGGTGGCCGGGGAGGTCGTGCCCCCGCAGGACGTGGTCCGGCACGACGAGGACGACACCTACCTGGTGGTCGCGGCCGACAAGGGCACGGCGACGTTCTCCGACATCGCCAACGAGGTCGCCGGGAGCTACAACTTCTGGCTCGGCGACGCCTTCGCCTCCGGCGGCTCCGCCGGCTACGACCACAAGGGCATGGGCATCACCGCGCGCGGCGCCTGGGAGTCCGTGAAGCGGCACTTCCGGGAGCTGGCCGTCGACACCCAGACCGAGGACTTCACGGTCGTCGGCATCGGTGACATGTCCGGTGACGTGTTCGGCAACGGCATGCTGCTCAGCGAGCACATCCGCCTGGTCGCCGCCTTCGACCACCGGCACATCTTCATCGACCCCACCCCGGACGCGGCCACCGGCTACGCCGAGCGCCGCCGGCTGTTCGACCTGCCCCGTTCCAGCTGGGGCGACTACAACACCGAACTGCTCTCGGCGGGCGGCGGGATCTTCCCGCGCAGCGCCAAGGCGATCCAGGTCAACAGCCATATCCGCGAGGCGCTCGGCATCGAGGAGAAGGTCGCCAAGCTGACCCCGGCCGACCTGATGAAGGCGATCCTGGAAGCGCCGGTCGACCTGCTGTGGAACGGCGGTATCGGCACCTACGTCAAGGCGTCGACCGAGTCGAACGCGGACGTCGGCGACAAGGCCAACGACGCCATCCGCGTCGACGGCGCCGACCTGCGCGTCAAGGTCGTCGGCGAGGGCGGCAACCTGGGCCTGACCCAGCTCGGCCGGATCGAGTTCGCCCGCCAGGGCGGCAAGATCAACACCGATGCCATCGACAACAGCGCCGGCGTGGACACCTCCGACCACGAGGTGAACATCAAGATCCTGCTCAACGGCGTGGTCGCGGACGGCGACATGACGGTCAAGCAGCGCAACAAGCTGCTCGCCGAGATGACCGACGAGGTCGGCGGCCTGGTGCTGCGCAACAACTACGCGCAGAACGTGGCGATCGCCAACGCCCTGGCCCAGTCCAAGGACATGCTCCACGCCCAGCAGCGGTTCATCCGCCACCTGGTCAGGGAGGGCCACCTGGACCGGGCGCTGGAGTTCCTGCCCACCGACCGCCAGATCCGCGAGCGGCTCGGCTCCGGCCAGGGCCTGACCAGCCCGGAGACGGCAGTCCTGCTGGCGTACACGAAGATCACGGTCGCCGACGAGCTGCTGGCGACCTCGCTGCCGGACGACCCGTATCTGAGCGGCCTGCTGCACGCCTACTTCCCGACGGCCCTGCGCGAGCGGTTCGCCGCCGCGCTCGCCACCCATCCGCTGCGCCGTGAGATCACGACCACGGTCCTGGTCAACGACACGGTCAACACCGGTGGTACGACCTATCTGCACCGGCTGCGCGAGGAGACCGGGGCCTCCCTGGAGGAGATCGTCCGGGCCCAGACCGCGGCGCGTGCGATCTTCCGCTCCGCCCCGGTCTGGGACGCGGTCGAGGAACTGGACAACAAGGTCGACGCGGCCGTCCAGACCCGCATCCGGCTGCACTCCCGCCGTCTGGTGGAGCGCGGCACCCGCTGGCTGCTCAACAACCGGCCGCAGCCGCTGGAGCTGATCGAGAACGTCGACTTCTTCTCCGAGCGGGTCGAACAGGTCTGGCAGCAGCTGCCCAAGCTGCTGCGCGGCGCGGACCTGGAGTGGTACCAGCACGTGTACGACGAGCTGTCCGCGGCCGGTGTCCCGGACGAGCTGGCGACCAGGGTGGCCGGATTCTCCTCGGCCTTCCCGGCACTGGACATCGTCTCGGTGGCCGACCGTACGGGCAAGGAGCCGCTGGAGGTCGCGGAGGTCTACTACGACCTCGCCGACCGGCTCGGCGTGACCCAGCTGATGGACCGCATCATCGAGCTCCCGCGCGCCGACCGCTGGCAGTCGATGGCCCGTGCCTCCATCCGCGAGGACCTGTACGCGGCCCACGCGATGCTCACCGCCGACGTACTCGCCGCGGGCAACGGCACGTCGACGCCCGAGCAGCGCTACGCGGCCTGGGAGCAGAAGAACGCGGCCATCCTGGGGCGGGCCCGGGCCACGCTGGAGGAGATCCGCAGCTCGGACTCCTTCGACCTGGCCAACCTGTCGGTGGCCATGCGGACGATGCGGACGCTGCTGCGCACGCACTCGTAGTCGTCGTCGCGGTCGCAGTCTGAGTCGTGCGACAGGAAAGCGCCCCGGGCCGGTGACGGCTCGGGGCGCTTTCTTCCACGGCTGCTTCAGGAGGGCTGGGAGACCTTCGGAGCGTCGGCCTGCTTCGGCGGCGCGGCCTTCGGCTTCGGCTTGGCCTTCGGCTTCGCCTTGTCGCCGGTGAAGGCCTCGTACTCCGCGAGGACCTCCTCGGTCGGCCCGTCCATGCGCAGCACACCGCGCTCCAGCCACAGCACCCGCTCGCAGGTGTCGCGGATGGACTTGTTGTTGTGGCTGACCAGGAACACCGTGCCGGCGTGCTCGCGCAGGGCCCGGATGCGCTCCTCGGAACGCATCCGGAAGGCCGCGTCACCGGTGGCCAGCGCCTCGTCGATGAGCAGGACGTCGTGGTCCTTGGCGGCGGCGATGGAGAACCGCAGCCGGGCGCCCATGCCGGAGGAGTAGGTGCGCATCGGGAGGGTGATGAAGTCGCCCTTCTCGTTGATGCCGGAGAAGTCGACGATCTCCTGGTAGCGCTCCTTGATCTCCTCGCGGGACATGCCCATGGCGAGGCCGCCGAGGTAGACGTTCTTCTCGCCGGTCAGGTCGCCCATGAGGGCCGCGTTGACGCCGAGGAGGGAGGGCTGCCCGTCGGTGTAGATGGCGCCGTTCTCCACCGGGAGCAGGCCGGCGACGGCCTTGAGGAGGGTGGACTTGCCGGAGCCGTTGGTGCCGATGAGGCCGATCGCCTCGCCCTTGTAGGCGACGAAGGAGACGTTCCTGACCGCGTGCACCTTGCGGACGCCCGCCGCCTTCTCGGCCTTCTTGCGGCGCAGCATGCGGTTGAGGGCGGCGGTGGCGGAGCCGCGGCCGGCGCCGGTGCCGTTGACCCGGTAGACGATGTCGACGCCGTCGACGACGACGGTGGGGATGCGGGTGTCGCTCACCGGGCGGGTGTCGCTCACGTCGCGGGTGTCGCTCACGTCGCGGGAGTCGCTCATGCTGCGGGTGTCGCTCACGTTCTCAGCCACGGCCGTACGTCTCCTCAGCCTTCCAGAAGTAGATGAAGCCACCGACGCCGATGACGAGGGCCCAGCCGGTCGCGATGACCCACACGTGCGGCGGCAGCTGGCCGGCGTGGAAGCTGTCGATCAGGGCGAAGCGCATCAGGTCGATGTAGACGGCGGCCGGGTTGGCCTTGAGCACCGGGTTCACCCAGCTCGGCAGACCGCTGTGCTCGCCGGTCAGCTTGTCGATGTTCCACATGACGCCGGAGATGTACATCCAGGTGCGCAGCACGAACGGCATCAGCTGGGAGATGTCCGGGGTCTTGGCGCCCCAGCGGGCCATGATCAGCGACATGCCGGTGTTGAAGGTGAACTGCAGGATCAGCGCCGGGATGGCCAGCACCCAGGAGGCGGCCACCGGAACGCCGAAGCAGAGCAGGATCACGACCAGGGCGGCCATCGAGAACAGCAGCTGCTGGAGCTGCTGGAGGCAGAAGGAGATCGGGAGTGCGGCCCGGGGGAAGTGCAGGGCGCGGACGAGTCCGAGGTTGCCGGCGATCGCGCGGGTGCCGGTCATGATCGAGCTCGAGGTGAACGTCCAGATGAACACGCCCGTGACCAGGAACGGGATGTAGTCCGGCACGCCCTTCTTGGTGTGCAGCAGGACACCGAAGATGAAATAGTACACCGCCGCGTTCAGCAGCGGGGTCATGACCTGCCAGACCTGGCCGAGCTTCGCCTGGGCGTACTGGGCGGTGAGCTTGGCGGTGGCGAACGCGGTGATGAAGTGCCGCCGTGCCCACAGCTGGCGGACGTACGCCGGCAGAGTGGGACGGGCGCCGCTGACCGAGAGTCCGTGCCGGGCGGCGAGCGCCGCGAGGTCGTCCTCGGCCGTGACCGGGGTCGGGGGCGGTGTGTGGAGAACCTGGGTCACATCCGCTGCTTTCACTCGGGGGGTGGGGGTGCGGCGTCCGGCTGGGCACCGGCCCGTCATCCGGCGTTTCCTTACGCTTCTCTTCACGTTTTCTTGCGTCGGGACGGGACCGTATCGTCGCAACGGGAGCGTAGGCCGAGTTGGCGTCGGAACGCAACCGTTTCGTCGTCACGGACTGGTGTGCGCCGTAACACTTCCGAGGTCGGGACGCGACCGATTCGTTGCCGGGGGACGAGTCGCGCTCGTGTTCGGTACGGCGGTGAGCTGGGAGTCGTTCAGTGCGGCTCGGTTGCGACGATCGGGTGGCGGGCCTCGTCGGGACGCAACCGTTTCGTCGTTACGCCCCTATGCTGGGGGACATGACGACGAACGCCGAGGAGTCCCAGACGCGTCCGCGCCGACGAGCCCCCGCCGGGGCGGCCGTCCTCCGCGAGGACGTGACCGAGGCCATCCGGGCCGCCGTCTTCGAGGAACTCGCGGCGGTCGGGTACGCCCGTATGTCCATCGAGGGCATCGCGCGCCGCGCGGGCGTCGGCAAGACCGCCGTCTACCGCCGTTGGCGCTCCAAGCTGCACCTCGTCCTCGACGTCGTCTCGGCCCTCGCGGTGCTGGGCCTGCCGGTGCCCGACACCGGCTCCCTGGAGGGCGACCTGCGGCTCCTGTACGAGGTCACCTCCCGCGCGCTGCGCCACCCGGTCGCCTCGCAGATCATCCCGGACCTCCAGGCCGAGGCGGCCCGCAACCCGGAGATCGCCGAGGCCATGCAGAAGACGCTGCGGGAGGGCCAGGACGGCGTCGCCAGCAAGATCATCGAGGCGGCCCAGCGCCGCGGTGAACTCGCCGCGAGCCTCGACGACGACCTGGCCATGGACCTGATCTCCGGCCCGCTGTACTGGCGTTCGGTGGTGATCCGGTCCCCGAAGCTGCCGAAGGGGTATCTGGCGGCGCTGGCCCGTGGCACCACGGAGGCGCTCAAGGCGCTGTGAACCACTCCGCCGGGGATGTCACAGGCGAGGTTGCCGTCTCGTCGTAGAGGGCGCAGGCATCCTCGATCAAGGAGTGGACGATGAACCTCGCCCTGTGGATCGCCGCCGGACTGCTCGCCGCGGTGGCCCTGACCGGTGGGATCAGCAAGACGTTCGTGCCCCGGGAGAAGCTGGCCGCGGCCCACGGCGGAGGCTGGACCGCAGAGGCGGGCACCGGCTTCGTCAAGACGCTCGGTGTCCTGGAGCTCCTGGCCGCGGTGGGCCTGGTGCTGCCCGCCGCCACCGGCACCGCGCCGGTGCTGGTACCGGTGACCGCCGCGTGCTGGATCCTGCTGATGGTCGGAGCGATGATCACCCACGGCCGGCGCGGTGAGCGGGCGTTCGTGGCCCTGAACCTGGTCTACCTCGTGCTCGCGCTGGTCGTCGCGGTGGGCCGGTTCGGCCCCGCGCCCTTCTGAGCGGCCGGTTCATGGATGTCGACGGGGGAGCCGGGGGAGAAGAGGGAAATGGGGGAGTGGACATGAACAGGACCGAGGAGTTCCAGGAGCTGCGGCCGCTGCTGTTCTCGATCGCGTACCGGATCCTGGGCAGCGTCAGCGAGGCGGAGGACGCGGTCCAGGAAAGCTGGCTGCGGTTCGAGGGCTCGCCGACGGAGGTCAGGTCTCCGAAGGCCTTCCTGTCGGCAGCGGTCACCCGGATCTCGATCGACGTACTGCGCTCGGCCCGCGTCCGGCGCGAGGAGTACGTCGGCCCGTGGTTCCCCGAGCCGCTGCTCGCCGACCCCTACGAGGATCCGGCACGGTCGGCGGAGCTGGCCGACTCGGTGTCGATGGCGGCCCTGCTGCTCCTGGAGCGGCTCAGCCCGCTGGAGCGGGCCGTCTTCGTGCTGCGCGAGGTGTTCGACTTCGGCTTCCCCGACGTCGCGTCGGCGGTGGGCCGCTCCGAGGCCGCCTGCCGTCAGCTCGCCGTGCGGGCCCGGCGGCACATGGCCGAGGGGCGCCCCCGCTTCGAGGCGGACCGGAGGGAACGCGACGAACTGGCGGCACGCTTCTTCGAGGCCCTCCACGAAGGCGACCTGGCCGGCCTCCAGGACCTGCTCGCCGCCGACGTGTCCCTGGTCGGCGACGGCGGCGGCAAGGCCCCGCAGCTGGCCCGGACGGTCGCCGGCGCCCAGAACGTGGCCCGCCTGCTCGCGGCCGTCTTCCCGGTGCTGAACCGGGTCGAGGTGAGCTGCGAGCAGCACGAGGTCAACGGCCAGCCGGGCGCGATCTTCCACGACCGCGACGGCAAGGTCCTCCAGACCTTCTCCCTGGACATCGTCGACGGCCGCGTCCAGACGATCCGCCTGGTCCTCAACCCCGACAAACTCGCCCACATGGGCCCCGTGGCCGACGCCTGGGCCATCTCGGAGAAGCTAAAGCGAGCCCGCCACCCCAGGGACTGACCATCCCTCACCGCCCCCGGGCCGGGGGCGGCGGCTGGTGATGCGACGGGGCGGCGAAGCCGTGGGTCAGGTTCGGGTTGGGGCCGGGTGGTGGTGGAGCCAGCCTTGCCAGGCTGAGGTGATCATGTCCTGGACGTCGAGTTTGGCCTTCCAGCCCAGTTCCGTGGCGATGCGGTCGGCGGAGGCGACCACGCGGGCCGGGTCGCCGGGGCGGCGCGGGGTGACGGTCGGGGGGCGGTCGTGGCCGGTGACCGCGTTGATGCGGTCGATCATCTCGCGGACCGAGACGCCCTCGCCGCGTCCGATGTTGAGGGTCAGTTCGCGGCCCGGCTCGGCCTGGAGGGCGCGGGCCGCCGCCACATGGGCCTCGGCCAGGTCCACCACGTGGATGTAGTCGCGGACGCAGGTGCCGTCGGGCGTCGGGTAGTCGTCGCCGAAGACGCGCGGCGGCGCGTCCTCCGTGAGCTTCTCGAAGACCATCGGGACGAGGTTGAAGACGCCCACGTCGGCCAGTTCGGGGCGGGCCGCGCCGGCCACGTTGAAGTAGCGGAGCGAGGCTGTGGAGAGACCGGTGGCCCGGCCCGTCGCGCGGACCAGCCACTCACCCGCGAGCTTCGTCTCGCCGTACGGCGACATCGGCACGCACGGCGTCTCCTCCGTCACCAGCTCGACGTCCGGCATGCCGTAGACCGCCGCGGAGGAGGAGAACACGAAGGACGGGACCTCCGCGTCCGTCACCGCCTGGAGCAGGACACGCAGACCTTCGACGTTCTCCCGGTAGTAGTGCAGGGGGCGTTCCACCGACTCGCCGACCTGCTTCTTCGCCGCCAGGTGGACGACCCCGGTCACCTCGTGCTCGGCCAGCGCGCGCGCCACCCTCTCGCCGTCCAGCGTGGAGCCCACCACCAGTGGGACATCCTCCGGCACGCGCTCGGCGACGCCGGTGGACAGGTTGTCGTAGACCACCGTCCGTTCGCCCGCCTCGGTCATCGCGCGTACGACATGCGCCCCGATGTAGCCGGCGCCGCCGGTGATGAGCCAGGTCATGTATGCCCGTTCCCTCCGTCAGTCGGCCCGTGGTGTTCGTCAGCCGCGGTCACCGTTCAGTGAAGCAGGTGCCGCCGACGTCAGTGGACGGACGGGGTGACGTCCCGCGCTCACGGAGGGGCGCGCGACGGCCTGCGGGCGGCGCGTGGCGCGCCACAGGCGGGTGAGGGAGAGGACGGCGGCGGTGGCCAGCAGACCGTTGCGGGCGAGCATCAGCAGGCAGCCGGTCCAGGTTCCGTGGACTACCTCGCCGTAGAACGTGGGATAGGCGACGGCACTGAGCGCGGTCGCCGTCACGACCAGCGCGGCGACCGGGCGCTGGGTGGTGTGCCGGGAGGTCAGGCAGACGGCGGTCAGGCCGAGCAGCCAGATCAGGTACTGGGGGCTGATCACCCGGCTGGTGACGGTGAAGAGGAGCACCGCGCTCAGCGCCGCGTCGTACGGGGTGGCCTCGGTCCAGCGCCGGGCCCGCACCCGCCACAGCAGCAGGAGCGCGAAGGCGACGGCGGTGAGCGCGAGGGAGGCGGTCGCGACGGCGTGCACATGCGGGCCGACCAGTTCCATCGCGCCGTACTGGTAGCGGGTCGTGCCCCGCCAGCCGGCGTGCCGGGCGAGGCTGAGCGCGGTGCCGCCGAGGGACTCGACCTGCACGCCCCGGCCGCCCTGCTGCCGGAGGAAGGCGAGCGGGTTGCGGAAGGAGAGCAGGAACGCGGTGAGGGTCGCGGCCCCGGTCACGGCCGCCCAGGTCCACGCCGTGCGGGTCGTACGCCCGCGCTCGACGCCCAGCAGCACCAGCGCGGGCCACACCTTCACCAGCGCGCCCAGCGCCGCGAGCGCCCCGGCCGCACGCGGGGCGCGCCCCAGCGCCAGCAGGGAGAGCACGGCGAAGGCGGTGACCGCCACGTCGTAGCGGGCGAGCGGGAGGTGCAGCAGGAGGGGGAGGGCGCCGGTCCACAGGGCCGCGCCCAGCAGCGTGCGCCCGGGGCGCGTGCCCGCGCGCACGAGCGCCGCCGTGATCAGCGCGTCGGTCGCCAGGGTGAGCGCCACGAACGCCTGGAAGTAGCTCAGCCCCGGCACCAGCCCCGGCGCGAGCAACACCGCGCCGGCGCCCGGCGGGTACTGCCACAACGTGTCGTGCGCCGGGAACGCGCCCTGCGACAGGACGCCGTACCAGTGGAAGTAGAGCCGCCACACTTCGCGCGCGACCGCTCCGTGTCCCAGGAGTCGCTCGTTGTTGTGGGCGAGGAGCCACAGCATCAGCGCGCGTGTGCCGAGCCAGACACCGGCGAGGCAGAGGGGGCGTGCGAGGCGCGGCGAGCGCGGGGTGCGTGCGGTGCGCGCGGGGCGCCACAGGCGCGGGAGTCGAACAGACGGGGCGAACGGGGCGGGTGGGAGCGGGAAGTAAGAGCGGCGATTCATCAACCGCGAGCGTAAGCCGCGCGGATGGTGTATCCATGCCGATACGCCGTCAATACCCGGCAAAGGTTGGCTAATCGCAAAAGATCGGGCCGTGGTGAGTATCGGGCCTCTCGTAAAAGCGCATCCGCGGACGACGCGAACGACAGCAACCGGCCGGCCGACTCCGTCGAGTCGGCCGAGGCCGTTGGGGGGACCCCCCGACGGTCCGCCGGGCCGTGCGCGCCGTGCCGTCGTCGTGGCCGTTCCGGCCGCGGTGATGCTCGCGGTCGGCCTCTGGGGGCTGCACCGCGGCGGGATGTGGCGCGACGAGGCCGTCACCTACCAGGTCGCCCGGCGCACGGTGCCGCAGATCTGGCGGCTGCTGCACGGTGTGGACGCGGTGCACGGCCTGTACTACCTGCTGATGCACGTCGTCCTCGCCGTCGCCCCCGGCCGGCCGGGCGAGGTCGACCTCCGGCTGCCCTCGGTGTGCGCGGCGGCCGTCACCGCGGGCCTGGTGGCAGCCCTCGGCACCCGCCTGGCCCGGCCGCGCGTCGGCCTGTGGGCCGGACTGATGTACGCGGTCACCCCGCTGGTCGGGCACTACGCGCAGGAGGGCCGCTCCTACGCCCTGGTCGCCGCGGGCGCGACCGGCGCAACCCTGCTGTTCGTACGGGCGGCGGCCGACAGGGAGGCCGGGGGAGAGGCTGGGGCGGAGGCCGCAGGAGAAGGCGAATCGGAGAGCGCGGGAGAGGGCGAATCGGAGAGCGCGGGAGAGAGCGAATCGGAGAACGGAGCGAAGGCCGGAGGGGGGTGGCGGGCCTGGTGGTGGTACGGCGCCGTCCTCGCAGTCACCTGCTGGCTGCACGAGTTCGCGGTCCTGCTGCTGCTCGCGCACGCGGGAACTCTGGTGCTGGCCCGATCGTCGGGAAGGGTGTGGCGGGGGTGGGGCTGCGCGGCCGCGGGCGTGGCGTTGTCCCTGGCTCCGATGGCCGTCATCTCACACGCGCAGTCGGCCCAGCTGGCGTGGTTGTGGGAGCCGGACCTGGAGACCGCGCAGGTGCTGCTGCGCCAGTACCTCGGACCGACCGACAGGGTGTACTGGGTGTGCCTCGCGCTCGGTCTGCTGGGGCTGACCCGGCTGGTGGGCCGGCGTGGTGAGGTGACCCTCGCGGCGGTGGCGCTGCCGCTCGCGGTGCTGCCACCGGTGGCGTTGATGCTGGCGTCGCAGCTCACGCCGCTGTACGTCGACCGGTATGTGCTGTACGCGCTCGCCGGGGCGCCCCTGCTGGTGGCGCTCGGCGCGGACCGGGTCGCCGGGGCGTTCGGCCGGCTCTGGTCGCACGGTACGGGGGTCACGCCCAGGTCGCCCGCGCTCACCCTGGCCGGGGTCCTGGCGCTCGTGCTCGCCTTCACCCACCAGGTGCCGCTGCTGCGGCACGACCGTGTGCCGACCAACCGGCCCGACGACCTCGGCGCGGTCGCGGAGGCGGCGGCGCGGGTGCTGCGGCCCGGCGATCCCGTGCTGTACCTGCCGGCCCACGCGCGGGGGACGGAGCTGGCCTACCCCGACGACTTCAAGGGCACCCGGGACGTCGCGCTGGCCGAACCGGCCTCGGCGTCCGGGACGTTGTACGGCCGTGAGGTCGGGGCCGGGACACTGCGGCGGCGGCTGGCCGGAGCGGACGAGGTGTGGGCGGTGATGGAGAAGTACGCGCTGGTGAGCGGTTACCGGCCGCGGCTCGCCACGGAGCGCGCCAAACTCGCCGTGCTGAACCAGCAGTTCGTGCTGCGGGAGGAGATGGTGATCGACCGGATCGCGCTGCGGCTGTATGTGCGGCCGATCCGGAGCGGGCTGGGCTGAGTGCCGGCTGCGGGCTCGGTGGGGGTTGGGGTACTGGTCGCGCGCCCACACGGCGGTGAGCCACGCCATCGACACCGCCCCCGATACCGCCCCGCGCCCCTGGCGGGACGCTCAGCGCGCCCCCTCCTCCGAAGCCGCCGTGTCCAACGACCCCGTCAGCTGGTCCAGGCGTGCCTTCAGATCCCGAATCTCGTCCACGTCGAAGCCGGTCGCGGACATGATCCTGCGCGGCACCTCGAACGCCCGCTCCCGCAGTTCGGCGCCCTGCTCCGTCAGCCGTACCTCCACCGAGCGTTCGTCGCGGGCGCTGCGCTCCCGGTGGACCAGACCCGCCGCCTCCAGACGCTTGAGCAGGGGTGACAGCGTGCCGGAGTCCAGGCGCAGGTGTTCGCCGAGCTTCTTGACCGGCAGGTCGCCCTGTTCCCACAGCACCAGCATCACCAGGTACTGCGGGTAGGTGAGCCCGAGGTCCTTGAGGATCACGCGGTAGACGCTGTTGAAGGCGCGGGACGCGGCGTGCAGGGAGAAGCAGATCTGGCGGTCCAGGCGGAGCCACTCTGCCTCGGGGGCGGGGGTCGGGGTCGTCGCGGTCATGGCTCCATCGTACCTCTTGCGAGTCATTTAGTTGTGCACAATTGAATTGTGTGCTCTACTTGTCGTCGTGAGGGCGGCAGGAACGGAGCCGCCGGAACACCGAAACTTCGAGAGGGATGGTCTTCCATGGACGCGCTCTACACCGCAGCCGCCACCGCCACCGGCCGGGAGGGACGGGCGGTCAGCTCGGACGGGCAGCTGGACCTCGCGCTGGCGCTCCCGCCGGCTCTCGGCGGCAACGGACAGGGCACCAACCCCGAGCAGCTCTTCGCCGCCGGTTACGCCGCCTGTTTCGCCAGCGCGCTCGGCGCCATCGGCCGCCAGGCCAAGGTGGACACCGGCGAGATCTCCGTCACCGCCGAGGTGGGCATCGGCAAGGACGAGTCCGACGGCGGCTTCGCGCTCAAGGTCACGCTGCGCGTCGAGCTCCCCGAGGAGCTCTCCAACGAGACCGGCGAGAAGCTCGTCCACCAGGCCCACGACTTCTGCCCCTACTCCAAGGCCACCCGGGGCAACATCCCGGTCGAGCTCATCGTCGAGTAGTCACCCGATCAGTCAGTCGGGCAGCCGGCCGAGCGGTCACCGGTACGTCCTTCGTCCCGGTGAGCCGCGCGAGCACCTCCCCGGTCCGCCGGCTCCAGTCCACGACCACCGCATCCCCGGGCAGCCGCTCGCGCCGCGTCAGCAGCAGCCAGCGCACCCGGGGGCGGTGGTCGCGGGCGTCGGCGAGCTCGATGCCGTATCCGGGGAGCAGGCGTACGGCGTAGTAGGCGTCCGTGACCACGGGTTCCCCGGGGCCGATGTGCCGGGCCGCCCAGTCGTACGACGGCCAGCGCGGCGGCTGGACGAAGCCGACCGGGTCCAGTGACCGCGGTACGACCGCTCCGGCCTGCGCCGTCAGGAAGCCCAGGCAGACCCCGCCGGCCACGGCCCAGCCGATCGCCCGCCGCCGGACCGGCCAGGGCCGCTCCGCCGCCAGCTCCACCGCGAGCGCGCACTGCGGTGCCAGGAGGGCGGGGCCGAGCAGCTCGCCGAAGCCGTGGCGGACGCCGTACCCGGCCAACAGGGCCCCCATGGCGAACAGCAGTACGAGCGGATCACGCCAAGCTGCGGACCGTCCGGCGTCCTGTGTCGTGGCCGATCTTGTGGCCGATCCCTCGGCCCTTGCCGGGGCAGATCCGGCGGCCTTTCCCAGGGCCGATCCCGCGGCCACTTCCTGGGCCGATCCCGCGGCCACTTCCGGGGCCGATCCCGCGGCCCGCGCCCGCAGCCACAGCGCAGGCACGCCGAGCAGCGCCAGCCAGCACTGCCCGACCACCCCGCCGTAGGCCCCGTACAGCCCGTACACGCCGTCCAGCCCGTCCAGCCCGTGCGCCTGTGGCAGCACGCGCGCGTGGGTGCCGCAGGCGATCACCCCGGCCGCCACCGCGCCCATCAGCCCCCACCGCCCCCACACCGCGCCCTGCCACCCCCGCTGCCACCCCGCCACGAACGCCACCGCCCCGGCTGCCGCCGCCACGCCGAGCAGCGGGTCGACCAGCGCCACCACCCCGTACAGCACCCCGAGCGCCGCGTATCCGGAGCGGCTGCGCAGGCCGCTCGGGCCGACATAGCGCACCCGGCGCAGATCACGGGCCCGGGCGCCGGTCAGGGCCCAGGTCCAGAGGGTGAGGCCGAGGGCGAACGCGGAGGGATAGCCGAGGCTGCCGGTCAGGGGCAGCAGGGCCAACGAGCCGCCGCCCCACCCCGGCCGGGTGCCCCACAGCACGGACACGAAGGCCAGCGCCAGTACCGGCGCCCAGGGACGCGGGGTGAGGACGCGGACCAGCCGGCCGAGCCCGGTCAGCAGCACCAGCAGGTTCAGCGGGCCGCACACCCGCAGCAGCTGCCACCCGCTGAGTCCGGTCAGCCGCGCCAGCGCGTCCTGCGCGAGCACGTACGGGGAGGCGCCGGTGTCCGCCGGGTCCGCCCGCAGCAGCCGCTCCACCGCCGCCGCGTGCTGTCCGGCCTCGCAGCACGGCGGCACCCGCCAGTACGCGAGGGTCATCACCAGCCAGAACAGCAGGCCGAAGACCTGGTACGGGGTGAGTCTCCGGACGCGGCCGCCGCGCAGGGCGGTGGAGCCGCGCGCGGCGCGCCGGACCAGGGCGCCGGCGCTCACCGGAGAGAACGGACAGGGCGGACCATTTGCCGAGTGTTCCCGCCCGCCCCGCCGGCATCCCGTCCGCTCTGCCGCCCGTCACCTCAACGAGTGAGCTTCCGACAGGCCCACTCCGCTCACGTCATCGAGTGAGCTTCATGCACACCCGCACCGCGCACCTCATCGAGTGACCCTCCGGCACACCCGCACCCCTCACCTCATCGAAGGACCCTCCCGCACGTCACTTCATCGAAGGACCTCCCGCAGTCACTTCATCGAGTGACCCTCCCGCAGGCCCCCGGCGTTCGCCTCCGCGAGTGTCCCCTGCAGGGGAACCGGAATCGCCCGGTGTGCCAGGCGGTCAAGGAGCAGTGGGATGCCCACCACCGGCAGCAGCCAGGCCAGCACGATCAGCCGGTCGCCCCCGATGGTGATGTCCGGATGCCCGGCCTGGGTCAGGATGCCGGTGGCCGCGGCCGCCAGCAGGAAGGCCCCGAAGGCCGGCCGCCGCCACGCTCCCCACGCCCCGGCCGCCAGCGCCGCCGGGAACAGCGGGGACGGCAGCTGCCGGCGCAGCCACTCCACCCAGAAGTCCCACTCCAGATGGAGGAACTCCGGCCAGGGCCGCACCCGGTCCGGATGGCTGTAGTGGTCGGTCAGCAGGTCCTGCATGCTCTCCGCCTCGGAGGGATAGTGCAGCAGCCGGGCCAGCAGCAGGGTGCCGGCGACCGCCACGCAGCCCGCCGCCGCGATCGCCACCACCCCGCGCCCGGCCGCCCGGCCGTGCCGTCGCCGCCCGAGGGCGACCGCCGCTCCCGCCCCGGCCAGGCACAACCCGAGGAACAGCGCCTGCGCGTGCTTCACGGCGAACAGAGCCGACAGCGCGCCCGCCACCAGCGCCGTTCCCGCTCGCGCCCGCCCGGTGAGGGCCAGTGCGCAGCCCCAGACCGCTGTCAGGGTCAGCGCCAGCATCAGGCCCTCGGTCATCGGCCGCATCGCCGTCGTGCCCACCGGCAGGACGTAGTAGAGGGCCTGCCCGGTCAGCGCCAGCGGTACCGGTACCGACAGCGTCCGCAGGACCAGGAAGGCCAGTACCCCGCCCGCGGCCGTGACCAGGACAGACGCCAGCCACACCCCCCAGGTCACCCCGAACACGGTGACGAACGGCAGCAGGAGCACCGGATAGCCGGGCCGCACCTCGAAGATGGCCCGCAGCCGGGGGCCCACGAAGGGCACGACGTGCCCGTCCGTCCGCCCCGCCGCCAACCGGGTCTCCACGCGCCGTAGTCCGTCCTCCCGGCACTCGGCGAAGACCCGTCCCGCTGGGCTCGGCGCATGGAAGTGCACGACGTTCACGCTCTGCGCACGGGCGGCCTCGGACGCCTGGCCGGCGCACGCCCAGTCGACCGTCCGGGCCGCCGCCGCCCGCTGGTCCGCCCCGCCCAGGGTCAGCGCGTAGGACACGTAGTTCTTGGAGTCGGGGGTGTCCCGGCCGGTGACGTCGGCGAGTTGCAGCACCGCGAACACGGCGGCCAGGACCAGCACCCAGGTGCGCGGTCTCACGTCGACGCCAGCAGATCGTGACCCGGGGCCGGTTCCGGCACCCGCACGTCGGCGGCCGGCATCGGCTCGCCGAGCAGCAGCGTCCGTACGACCCGTTCGGCGGCCCTGCCGTCGTCGAACTCGCAGAACCGGGAGCGGAAGTCGGCCCGCAGCCGTGCCGACTCCTCGTCCCGCCAGCCGCCCGAGGTGAACAGCCACGCCAGCTCCCGGTAGGAGCGGGAGACATGGCCCGGTGCCTCGGCGGTGATGTCGAGATAGGCGCCCCGGCTCGCGGTGTACGCGGCCCAGTCGTCGGCGTGCACGACGATCGGCCGGTCCAGGTTGGCGTAGTCGAACATGACGGAGGAGTAGTCGGTGACCAGCGCGTCCGCCGCCAGCAGCACCTGCTCCCCGTGCGGTTCGCCGGTCGCGTCGACCACGATCCCGCGCCGGTGCAGCTCGGCCAGGCCCATCCCGCGTGCCGGACCGGTCGCCAGCGCCGGGTGCAGCCGGACCACCAGGGTGTGGCCCGCGCCGAGGTCGGCGGCGAACCGGGCCAGGTCGATCCGCTCCACATGACCGCCCCGGACGTAGTCCCGGCGGGTCGGGGCGTAGAGCACGACCGTGTGGTCGGCGGGAATGCCGTACCGGGCCCGGAAGTCCGTGGGGCCGCCCTGGACCAGGACGTCGTTGCGCGGGCTGCCCGTGCGGGCCGACGTGAAGTGGCAGGGGTAGGCCCGCTCCCACACCAGCTCCGAGTGGCGGTTGGCGACCAGGCTGTGGTCCCAGCGGTCGGCCCGGCGCAGCATCTGCGGCACGTCGAGACCGAGCCGGGCGCCGGGCTTGCCCAGCAGATCGGCGCCCAGGTACTTCAGCGGAGTGCCCCGATGGGTGTGGATGTGCACGCTGCCGGGCCGCTTGACCAGCGCGCCGGGCCAGTTGACGTCGTTCACGAGGAACTTCGCGCGGGCGGTGAGCCGCCGGTACTCCGGGGAGTCCAGCAGGACGTGCTCCACGTCCGCGGGCAGCGCCGCCGCCACCTCCGCGTCCTTCACCACCCAGACGCCCCGCAGCTCCGGCGCGATCTCCCGGGCCTTGCGGTAGACGGCCGCCGGGTCGCCCCGCAGGCCCCGGTGCGAGGACGCCGAGTACAGGACAAGACGCTCGTCCAGCGCACGGTGGCCGCCCAGCCTGGACAGTGCGCGCCGGGCCCGGGCGCCCGCCGCCCGCCGCACCCGCAGCACCTGCCGTCCGCTCTCCCGGCCGGCCCGCCCGGCCTGCTGCCGCAGCAGGTACGACGCGTACGAGCCGCCCAGCACCCCGAGGTCGGCGCCCTCGGGCCGGTACGCCCGGTACAGCTCCGCCGTGCGGCGGAAGAACTCGCCCTTGGCGGCGGGCGGCAGCCGGTCCGGCTTGGCGAGGATGTCCAGGCAGTGCTCGCCCATCTTCCGGTGCAGATACGGCCGCCAGCCCGCCAGCTCCGGGCGCGAGTCGACGAAATCGAACACCCTCCGGTACTGGTCGTGGATGTCGAAGTGCTTGCGGCTGGTGGTGGAGAGGATGTTGCCCTGGCGGCGCTGGCGGTAGTTCAGGCAGATCCGGTCGAGGGTGGCGATCCGGCCGGCGCCGAGCAGGACCGGGAAGGTCCAGGGGGTGTCCTCGTAGTAGCCCGGCGGGAACCGGAAGCCGTTCTCCGCGACGAAGTCACGCCGGTAGGCCTTGTTCCACACCACCATCAACAGGTCGAGGATCTCCGGGTGTTCGGCCGCGGTGAAGACGCCGTCGGTCGCACTCAGCACCTCGGCGAGGGCGTTGCGCCGGGTCCCGCCCCACCAGTAGGTGCGGGCGTAGTCGAAGACCAGGACGTCCGGGTCGCCGGTCTCCGTCAGCCGGTCGGCGATCGCGTGCAGCGCGCCCGGGGTGAGGGTGTCGTCGCTGTCGAGGAAGAGGAGGAAGTCGCCGGTGGCGTGGGGGAGTCCGGCGTTGCGGGCACGGCCGAGGCCGACGTTCTCGGGCAGGTGCAGGACCCGCACCCGTGGGTCGCGGGCCGCGTACTCGTCGAGGATCGCGCCGCAGCCGTCCGGGGAGCGGTCGTCGACGGCGATCACCTCGATGTCGTGGAAGGACTGGTCCAGGACCGAGTCGAGGCACTCGCGCAGAAAACCCTGCACCTTGAAACAGGGCACGATCAGACTGAGTCGGGGCACGGTCAGCTCCTCACGAAGGCGGTGGTGGCCGGCGCGGGCAGACGTTCCGCGAGGGGGATCAGCGGCGGGAGCGACTCCGGCGGCTGGCCGAGGAAGACCCGGCGTACGACCCGTTCGGCGGCCAGACCGTCGTCGAACTGGCAGAAGCGGGCCCGGAACTCGGCCCGCAGCCGCTTGGACTCCGGGCTCAGGTGGGAACCCTCGCGGAAGATCCGGGCCAGTTCCTCGGGGGTGCGCGCGACCGGGCCCGGCGGCTCGGCCATCAGGTCGAAGTAGACGCCCCGGGTCTCCCGGTAGACCTCCCAGTCGTCGGCGTAGACGACGATCGGCCGGTCCAGGTTGGCGTAGTCGAACATGATGGAGGAGTAGTCGGTGATCAGCGCGTCCGCCGCGAGACACACGTCCTCGGCGGAGCGGTGCGAGGTGACGTCGATGACCCGGCCGGTGCCTGCGAAGGCGCCCCGGTCGTAGAAGTAGTGGGCGCGCAGGAGGACGACGACGTTCTCGCCGGCCGCCTCGCAGAACGCCTCCAGGTCGAGGCCGGGCTCGAAGCCGCTGTGGTGGTCGCGGTGGGTGGGGGCGTACAGCACGGCCGTCCTGCCGTCCGGGACGCCCAGGCCGCGGCGGGCCCGGACCACGTCGTGGGCGGACGCCGTGTAGTAGACGTCGTTGCGCGGATAGCCGTACTCCAGCGCCTCGTACGAACCGGGGAAGGCGCGCTCCCAGGTCTGGGTGGAGTGGCTGTTGGCGGAGAGGTTGAAGTCCCAGCGGTCGACGCGGCCGAGCAGCTTGGTGAAGCTGCCGGTCTGCGCGGCGACCACCGGGTACGTCGACTGGTCGACGCCCATCTTCTTCAGCGGGGTGCCGTGCTGTGTCTGGAGATGCACGCTGCCGGGCCGCTTGACGACGCCCTCCGCGAAGTTGGCGTTGTTGACGAGGTACTTGGCGCGGGCCAGCACCTGCCAGTAGCGGCGGCTGCCGATCACGGCGTACTCGACGTCCGGGGGCACGGTGTGTTCCTGGCCGGCCTCGACCAGGAACACCGAACGCAGCCGCGGGGCCAGCTGGCGGGCCGTGGCGTGGATCGCGGCCGGGTTGCACGCGTAACCGCGTCCCCAGTAGGCGCAGTACACGGCGAGGCTCTCGTCCAGCGGGCGGCGCAGGTCGAGGGCGTAGCGCAGCCGGGTGAGCGGCAGCCGTGGGCGGGGCAGCCGTCCGGCCGCCCGGGTCACCGCCCGGTTGGCCCCGCGCAGCGCCCGGAACGCGGTGTACGCGCCCGCCGCGAGCAGCCGGTGCTGCACACCGAGACTGCCGCCCGGCATCCGGAACCCGGCCGGCCGGTACGTGCGGTACAGCGCCCCCGCCCGCCGGAAGAACGCCCGGTGCCCGGACGGCAGCCGCCGCGGGTGGGCCGCCGTCCGCAGCACGGCCTCGAAGAGTTGCTCGAACAGCCGCCGCGTCCGCTCGCCCGGGAGCTCCGCCGCGAACGCCCCCGCCAGCACCAGCTCGACCTGGTCGAGGAGTTCGTGCTGGTGCGCACCCGGCAGGTTCAGCCGGCTGCCCTGCCGGCGCAGCCGGTGGCGTACCACCACCGAACGCAGCACCGCGACACGGCCGGCGGCGACAGTGGTCCGGCCACCCCAGCCGAGGTCCGTGAAGTGGCCGTCGGGGAAGCGGAGCCGACGGTCCGTGAGGAAGGCGCCGCGGTAGGCCGCGCTCCACGCCGGCAGTGTCACGCCGGTCAGCGCGGGCGCCTCGGCCGGGGCGAAGGCGCCCCGCGGGGTGCCCGCCGGCAGCGTCGCCGCCGGGTTGGCGGGTTCGCCCTCCCACCAGGGCACCCGCTCGTGCTCGAAGTACAGCACGTCCACGTCACCGGTCTCGGCCAGCCGTGCCGCCAGCCGCGCCAGCGCGCCCGGGACCAGGACGTCGTCGCCGTCGAGGAACAGCAGGTACGTGCCCCGCGCCGCCCGCATCCCGGTGTTGCGGGCCCCGCTCAGCCCGGCGGACGGCGGCGAGTGCACCGGGACCACCCGGGAGTCCCGCTCGGCGTATCCGGCGGCGACCGTGGCGGCCGGGGCGTCGGGCGCGTCGCAGACCGGGATCAGCTCCAGGTCGCCGAAGGACTGGGCGAGGACCGAGTCCAGCGCCTGGGACAGCCGGCCGGCGACCCCGTGGGACGGGACGATGATGCTGAAGCGGGGCATGCTGCTCTTTCTCAGGTGTCCATGCGGCCCGGCCTCCCCGTGGGGCGCCAGGTGGACGGCCGGGACGGAGTGGGCCGCGAGGTGTTGGGGGGCATGAAAGAACTCCCTGGAAGGCAAACGGCGGTCAGCGGCTCTCGGTGACGGGCAGGTGACCAGAAGGTTGCGGAACGGTGGCCAGCGGGGAGTGGGCGAGCCCCGAGGCCGCCGACGGAACAGGGTGTCGCTCGTCCAGGGGGATGAACTCCGGCAGCCCGGCCGTCTCACCGAGCACCACGTGCCGTACGACCCGCTCGGCGGCGCGTCCGTCGTCGTACCGGCAGAACCGCTCGCGGAAGGCGGCGCGCAGCTGCGCGGAGCGGGAGCCGCGCCAGTGGCCGCTGGCGAAGATGTCGATCAGCTCGTCCTCGCTGCGGGCGACCGCGCCCGGCGGGGTGGAGCGCAGGTCGAAGTAGGTGCCACGGGCCGCGTGGTAGGCGTCCCAGTCCTCGGTGTGCACGACGATCGGGCGGTCCAGGTTGGCGTAGTCGAACATGATCGACGAGTAGTCGGTGATCAGCGCGTCCGAGGCGAGGCAGAGCGACTCCACGCTCGGGTGGTCGCTGACGTCGATCACCCGTGCCCCGGCCGCGAGCGGGCCGCCGTGCCAGTAGTGGGCGCGGGCCAGGACCACGAAGCGCGGGCCGAGCCGGCGCACGATCCGGTCCAGGTCGAGCGCCGGGCGCTGGGTGCGCCGGTAGTCGCGGTGGGTGGGCGCGTACAGCAGCGCGACCGCGCCCTCGGGGACGCCGAGCGACTCGCGGATCCGGGTCACGTCGGCCGAGGTGGCCTGCTGGAAGACGTCGTTGCGCGGATACCCGTATTCGAGGGTGGTGTAGCCGCCGGGGTAGACGCGCTCCCAGGTCAGGGTGGTGTGGCGGTTGGCGGACAGCAGGTAGTCCCACTTGTCGACGCCCCGCAGGAGCTCCTCGAAGTCCATGCCGGCGCCGGCCGCCGGGTGTTCCTGGAGGTCGAGGCCCATGTGCTTGAGCGGGGTGCCGTGCTGGGTCTGCACGAACACCTGGCCGGGGCGCTTCCTCAGCCGCCGGTCGAAGTTGACGTTGTTCACCAGGTACTTGGAGCGGGCCAGCGCGGTCCAGTAGCCGAAGGTGCCCGGGCGCAGCCGGCGCGGGCCCGGCGGGACGGCGTGCTGGTGCTCGGGGCGCGCGATCCAGGCGGTGCGGATGTGCGGGGCGTGGCTGCGGAACGCCGCCTCCAGCGCGCCCGGGTTGCAGCTGTGGCCGCGGTTCCAGTAGGCGGCGAAGACCGCGCGGTCGGCGCGCAGCGGCAGCCGCAGCTGGACGCGGTAGTGCAGCTGGAGGAGGGCCGAGCGCAGGCCCCGGAGGGACTTGACGCCGGCCTTCACCGTGCGGCGGCCCGCGAACCGGGCCAGCTGGAGGGCGCGGTAGGTGCGGTGCAGACCGTAGTGGACGAGGCCGTGGCGGAGCCGGGTGGGCCACGGGACCGGGGCGCCCTCGGCCCGGTGCCGGCGGTAGTGGGCACGGGCCCTGCGCAGGAACTCGGCGCGGGTGCCGCGGGGCAGCCGCTCCCGCTTGGTGAACACCGTCGACAGGTGGTCGATCATCCGCCGGAACAGCACCGGCCGCCAGCGGGCCAGTTCGGGCCGCTCGTCGAGGAACGCGAAGACCCGGTCGTACTGCTCGAAGATGTCGAAGTGGCCGCGGCTGGCGGTGGAGAGGATGCTGCCCCGCCGTCGCTGCCGGTAGTGCACACAGACCCGGTCCAGGGTCGCGATCGACCCGGCGGTCATCAGGACCGGGTAGGTCCAGGGGGTGTCCTCGTAGAAGCCGGGCGGGAAGACGAAGCCGTGCTCCGCCACGAACTCCCGCCGGTACGCCTTGTTCCAGGCCACCATGAGAACCCGGAGGAGACCCGGCCGCTCCTCCAGCCGGAAGGGCGCCGGACCCTGCTCGGTCAGTTGCTGCGCGACCTTGTTGCGTTCCGCCCGGCCCGTCCAGAAGGTCCGCGCGTAGTCGTAGACCAGCACGTCCGGCTCGCCGGTCTCCTTGACCCGGTCGGCGATCGCCCGCAGGGCATCGGGGGTGAGCGTGTCGTCACCGTCCAGGAAGAGCAGGTAGTCGCCGCGCGCCTGCTCCATCCCGGCGTTGCGGGCACCGCCCAGGCCCTGGTTCTCCGGCAGGTGCACAGGCCGTACCCGCGCGTCGCGGGCCGCGTACTCGTCGATGATCGCGCCACAGGCGTCCGGCGAACGGTCGTCGACGACGATCAGTTCCAGATCGGGATACGACTGCGAGAGCACCGAGTCCAGGCACTCGGGCAGATACGCCTGGACCTTGTACGCGGGGACAATGACACTGAACCTGGGCAAGGGGCATCCATGGGTCGGTCGGCGCGGGCGTTCTGCCCGGGAACGGCCAATGGAGTGATTTGGTTACGGTTCCCTACGTCATGTGGGTTACGTTCCGTACTGCGCTTTCCGGGGGACACCCTCAGAAACGCGGCGAAGGACGAGCCGATGACCGACTCGCCCTTCTTCGAAGCGTCTTGTGCGGTTATTTGACCGCGCCGGCCATCACTCCCGTCACGAACTGCCGCTGGAACGCGAAGAACACCGCCAGCGGGATCACCATCGAGATGAAGGCGCCGGGGGCGAGGACGTCGACGTTGTTGCCGAACTGGCGGACCTGGGTCTGGAGCGCCACCGTGATCGGCTGGGTGCCCGACTTGGTGAACACCAGCGCGACCAGCATGTCGTTCCACACCCACAGGAACTGGAAGATGCCCAGACTCGCGATCGCCGGCCCGCCCAGCGGCATCACCACCCGGGTGAACAGGCGCAGTTCACCGGCGCCGTCGAGACGGGCCGCCTCCAGCAGCTCCCGCGGGATCTCCGCGAAGAAGTTCCGCAGCAGGAACACCGCGAACGGCAGACCGAAGCCGACATGGAAGAGGACCACCCCGAGGATCGTCCCGAACAGGCCGATCTTGCCGAAGAGTTCGGCGATCGGGATCAGCGCGACCTGGACGGGGACCACCAGCAGGCTGACCACGATCAGGAACCACCAGTCCCGGCCCGGGAACTCCATCCACGCGAACGCGTAACCGGCCAGCGCCCCGATGATCACGACCAGGACCGTCGCCGGGACGGTGATCAGGACCGTGTTCCACAGCGAGTGGGTGATGTCGCTGTTCTCGAGGAGGTTCTGGTAACTGTCGAACGTCAGCTGGGACGGCTTGGCGAACACGTGCCACCAGCCGCTCGCGCTCATGTCCTCCGGGGAACGCAGGGAGGAGGCGAGCAGCCCGATCGTCGGCACCAGCCAGAACAGGCCGACGACGATCAGGAAGACCCGCACCAGACCGCCGTTGATCTTCTCCAGCAGCCAGCTCATCGCCGCTCCTCCCGTCGCAGCCGGCGCACGTTACCGCGCCGTCCCGGGGGATAACCCCCGGACCCCCAGCCGAAAATCAGGCGGTGCACGCTCATCGCCGCTCCTCCCGCCGCAGCCGACGCACGTTACTGCGCCGTCCCGGGGGATAACCCCCGGACCCCCAGCCGAAAATCAGGCGGTGCACGCTCATCGCCGCTCCTCCCGCCGCAGCCTGCGCACGTTGAACCACATCACCGGGATCACGAGGAGCAGCAGGAACACCGCGATCGCGCTCGCGATGCCCGGCTGGCCCTCCGAGAAGCCCTTGCGGTACAGCTCCAGGGCGAGCACGTTCGCGTCGTCCTGCGAGGAGCCGGGCGCGATGATGTACACGAGGTCGAAGACCTTCAGCACGTTGATCATCAGGGTGACGGTGACCACCGCGAGGACCGGCGCGAGCAGCGGCACGGTGACCTTGCGGAACACCTGCCACTCGGACGCCCCGTCGACCCGGGCCGCCTCCAGGAGTTCCCGGGGGACACCCGCCAGCCCGGCCGCGATCAGCACCATCGCGAAGCCCGCCCACATCCAGATGTACGACCCGATGATGGCGGGCGTGACCAGGGACGGGCCGAGCCAGTCGACGCCGTTGTAGGGCTGCTTGAAGTTGCCCGCCGGGAGCCTGAGTCGCGCTCCGTCGGCGGCTGCGGGGAGGGTGAAGGTGCCGTCGGCGGCGGCCTCGGCCGAGGCCACCACCTTGCCGTCCTTCACCGCCTCGATGCGCATCCCGTCGTAGCCGACCTCGGACGGGTCGGGGGCGCCGAGCCTGCCGACGCCCTTGCCGCGGGTGAAGTCCTGCCAGGTGGTGCCGGTGATCTTCCCGGGGTCGGGCTTCGCCGCCACGGCCTTCTTCGCGCCGTCGGGCATCTGGTCCGGGGCGACGCCGACCAGGGGGAGAGCGACGGTCTGCCCGGTGTGGACGGCGGCCGTGGTGACGAAGCCGCCCTGGTCCGGCTTCAGCGGTGACTCGCGGCCCGGGTGGGCGTTCGGGAACGCGGAGGACTGGGCGAAGGTGTCGTGGATCCCGACCCAGACCGCGTTGGCGACGCCCTTGTCCGGGTCCTGGTCGTAGACGAGACGGAAGATGATCCCGGCGGCCAGCATCGAGATCGCCATCGGCATGAAGACGACCAGCTTGAACGCCGTGCCCCAGCGGATCCGTTCGGTCAGCACCGCGAAGATCAGACCGAGGGCGGTGGAGACCGTCGGCGCGAACACCACCCAGATGATGTTGTTCTTCAGGGCGGTGCGGATGCCGTCGTCCGTGAAGATCGCCTTGTAGTTGTCGAAGCCGGCGAAACCGTCGCCGTTCGCGTTGTAGAAGCTGCGGATCAGCGAGTACCCGATCGGGTAGACCACGAGCGCGCCGAGCAGCACCAGGGCGGGCAGGAGAAAGAGGAACGCCACGGTCCTGCGGGTGCCGGTCACGCTCTTGCGGCGGCCCGGAGGAGCGGGGGCCGTGGTCGCGGGTGCGGCCATCGCCCGGTCAGCTTCCGCTGCCGTAGGCGGCCGCCGCGTCCTTCTCCAGCTTCGCCTGGGTGCCCGCGACGTCCTTCGGGTTCTTCAGGAAGTCCTGGAGGTCCTTCCACTCGCCCTTGCCCGGGGTACCGCCGAACGCCTGCGGGGCCTGGTCGGACATGTCGAAGCGGAAGTCGTCACCGGACGCGATCAGGGCCTTGGCGATGGTGCGCTGCACCTCGTTCGGATACGCCGAGTTCGGCACGCTCTTGTTCGGGGAGAGATAGCCGCCGAGCTTCGCCTGGATCGTCGCCGCGTCCGGGGAGGCGAGGAAGGTCGCGAGGGCCTGGGCCCCCTTGGAGTCCTTGAAGATGACGGCCGCGTCACCGCCGGAGACCACGGGGGCGGCGGAGCCGACCGCCGGGAACGGGAACACCTTGGCGCCCGTGCCCACCTTCGCCTTGGTCTCGCCGATGTTGACCTGCACGAAGTCGCCCTCGTAGACCATCCCGGCCTTCGGCTGGTCGCCGCCGGTGAAGGTCTGGGTGACCGAGGCCGGGAACTCCGTCTGCAGCGCGCCGTCCGCGCCGCCCGCGACGTAACCCTTCTTGCCCCAGATCTGGGCGAGCGTGGTCAGCGCCTGCTTCACCGACGGGTCGGTCCACTTGATCTTGTGCTGGGCGAGCTGGTCGTACTTGTCGGGGCCCGCCTGCGAGAGATAGACGTTCTCGAACCAGTCGGTCAGCGTCCAGCCGTCGGCGCCGCCGACCGAGAACGGCGTGACGCCCGAGTCGTACACCGTCTGCGCGGTCGTCTGCAGGTCCTGCCAGGTCTTGGGTTCCTTGGCGCCCGCGTTCTCGAAGACCGTGGTGTTGTACCAGATCAGCGACTTGTTGGCGGCCTTGTAGTAGACGCCGTACTGCTTGCCGCCGACCTTGCCGATGTCCTGCCAGCCCTGCGAGTAGTTCTTCTGCACTTCCTTGAGCGCGTCCGCGCCGAGCGGCTTCGCCCAGCCCTTCTGCACGGCCTGTTTGATCGCGCCGGGCTGCGGCAGCAGCGCGATGTCCGGCGGCTGACCACCCGCGATCTTCGACCCGAGGAAGTTGATGATCGGATCCTGGGCGGGCACGAAGGTGACCTTCGCACCGGTGCGCTTCTCGAACTCCGCGAGCACCTGCTTGAAGTTCTTCTGCTCCTGCCCGGTCCAGACCGCGGCCACCTCGAGTGTGGTGCCGTCCAGCTTCGGGAGGGCGAGGGTGGAACCGGACGTACTGGCGCTGCTCTTGGAGCCGTTGTCGTCCTTCTTGTCGTCACTGCCTCCGCACGCGGTGAGCACGAGGGCTCCCGCGAGGAGTGCGGTGAGTGTCGTGAGGGCCCTGCCTGTCCGGATGGTGTTGCTCATGGCGCGCATCACTTCCCCGTTCGTCGTTCCTCGTTGAACGTCAGAACTCTGTTCCGTGCGCTCCGGTGTACGCGGGGGCCGCCTGTGCGGCAAGGGTGCGTACAGGTGAGGGCAGGGGATCGTGATCACCTCGTGATCAGTGACCCGGGTTCGCCCTCGCTCACAGAAGCGAGGGAACCTCCGCCGCCGAGACCTCTTTCGCCGCTCTCTCCACCGCGCTCGCCAGCAGCGCCAGGTCCGTCGGGCCGTTGCCCAACTCCCGCACCGGGCGGCGGGTCGGGGGGTCGCCCATGCGGGGCCAGTCGAGGGGGACGACCGTGGGGCGCTGGGTCGCCGTGCGGGGGATGCGGCCGGTGACGCGGCCCGCCTGGAACGCCGTGACACGGCCGTCCGGTGTGGTCAGGCGGCCACGGCCCGGCGCCGGTTCGTCGGGTCCCGCGGCCGGTGGGTCCAGGGTGACGCGCAGGGTAGCCCGCCGGGCCGGTTCCGTCTCCGCCGTACGGCCGCCCGCGCCGGCCGCCGCGATCAGGTGGACGCCGAGCCGGTCGCCCTCCTTCGCCACCGCCTCCAGCGCCCGCATCACGGAACCGGCGGCCGGCCGGCCCGGTGAGCCGAGGGCGGGGGAGACCAGGGCGTCCAGATCGTCGACCACGACGACCAGGCGCGGCAACGGCGGTGGTGCCTCGGTGCGTTGACGGGCGGCGGCCCCGGCCGACGGGCGCAACCGGATCGTGGAGCTCGGCGGCGCCTCTATGTCGGCGGCACCCGACGCGGCGGGGCGGCCGCGCTGGGCGACGATACGGCCCGAGATCTCCCGCTGGGCGTGCCAGTCGGTGAAGTCGGAGCGGCCCAGCAGCTCGGCCCGCCGCTTCAGCTCGGCACTCAGCGACTGCGCCAACTCCCTCATCCGGACCGGGTCGTTCACGGAGAGGTGGGTGGTCACATGCGGTATGTCCGTGCACACCCGCAGGCCCTCGCCGAGTCCCGCGCCGGAACCGGTGCCGACGCCGTCGCGGCCGTCGATCAGGACGATCCCGAGCCGGTCGGGCCGCTCGGCGGCGGCCAGCGAGGCGACGATCGCCCGCAGCAGTTCGGTACGGCCGCTGCCGGGCGGGCCCTCGATCAGCAGATGCGGTCCCTCGGCCACCAGGTCGGCGCCGAGCGGGCCGCGCGGTCCGGCGCCGAGCACCGCCCGGGCCCGGCCGCCCAGCGACTCCGCGTCGTCGGCCGCGTCCGCCCAACGGGCCATCAGCGACGCCGGGGTGGCCCGGGCCAGCCCCAACTCGTCCAGCAGACGGGCGGACTGGGGGAGCGGGGTGGCCACGCGGGTGTGCCGGTCGCCGGCCGGGCCGTCGGGGCGCAGCGGGGCCAGCGCCCTCGCGAACCGCTCGGCCCAGGCGGGGGAGACCGCGTCCACCGCGGCCAGGGTGCCGGGGCCGAGGGGGGCCGCCGCATCGGTGCGGGCCACCCGCAGCAGATGCAGTGCGGTCGCCACGTCCCCGCTGAGCAGGGCCACGGCCCCGCACTCCCGGAACGTCGGCGTCACCGCGCACGCCGCCTCGTAGGTCTGGGTGACCGGCGAGGTGGGCGAGGTGGGTGCCGTCTCCGCCAGGCAGATCACATGCACTCCGGCGCGCGGCCCGGCGACGGTCAGCCGCGCCACCGCGTCCCGCAGCGCGGAGCCGCCGGGATCGCCGTCCACGACGACGACCGTGTACGGCCCCGGGAAGCCGCCCCTGTCGTCGCCGTCGTCGGTGCCGAGGTCGTCGCGGGCCCAGGAGGGGCGGTGGGCGGTCTCGGCGGACGGGGCGTCCGGGGTCGTACCGGCCAGGTTCGGGCGGTCGGCGGCGGTGGCCGGCCGTCGGGGCGCGGACAGGTCCTCCACCCTGCGGAGCAGTTCCTCCACGCGGGCGGCGGCCTGTTCGCGGTCGTAGGCGAGCAGGAGGCGGCAGTCCTGGCCGTGTCCGGGGCGGACGTGCGGGAGCCAGCCGAGCCAGGACCACTCGGCCGTGCGCTCCTCCAGGGGGCGGGCCCGGTCCGCGCTGATCAGCACGATCTCCAGCAGGTCGGGGGAGTGCAGCGCGGCGAGCTGGGCCAGCACCGCGCGCGTGAGGCCGGCGAGGCGGGTGCGCGGGCCCGCGAGACCGAGGGCGCCGGCCTCGCGCAGGTCGGCGGTGACCGGCACGGCGGGCAGCAGCCCCGGGGCGTCGGGCGCCGGGCGGTCCGCGGTGCCGAGCCGGACCGTGAGCGTCTCCGGGTGGCCGGGCCCGCGCTCCCAGAGACGGGGGCCGGGGCCGAGCGCGGTCAGCAGCAGGGCGGCGGGATCCGGCCAGGTCTCGGGCTGGGCGGGGAGATCGGCCGATGCCGGGCCGCCGACCTCGGCCGCGGGCTCGCCGTCGGCGGCCGACGGGACCTCACCGCGCCCGCCGGCCAGCCGCCGGGCCCAGGCCCCGAGCCCGCCGCGCCTGCGGGCGCCGGGCAGGGCGGGGGCGTCGGTGCCGCGCAGGGGGGTGCCTTTGCGCCTCGCGGAGAGGGCGGGGCCGTCGGAGCCGTCGTCGGTCGGTGAGGTGCCGTCCGGGGACGGGCGGTGGTGCGCTGTGGCCGGACGATCGGAGGACGCGGGCCCGGCGGAGCCGCCGCTTCGGGCGCCGGGGCCGGACGTGGGCCCGTGGGAGCCGCCTGGGGCGCCGGGGCCGCCGAGAACTCCGGAGCGGCCGGCGTGGGTGTCGCCGGAGCGTTGCGTGGGGGCGGACCGGCCCGTGGCGGTGAAGCGGTCCGTGACGGTGGAGCCTTCCGCGGCGGCGGGGCGTTGTGGGTCACCGGAGCGCTGCGCGGGGGCGGCGCCACCGCGTGGGCCGGGCAGTCCGCCGCGGCCCCCGGCCGACTCGGGGTCGTACCCGCGTCCGCTCGGCGAGGACTCGTACCCGCGCCCGGCGGACATGGGCGGCTGGTGCCCGGGTGCGGTCGTCTGTGCTCCGTCCCGGCGTCCGGCCGGGGACGGTTCGTGCCTGGATCCGGTCGGCTGCGGTCCGCCTCCGCGTCCGGCCGACGGGGGCTCGTGCCTGGGCCCGGCCGGCGGTGAACCGTCTGCGCGCCCGGCCGTCTGCGGTGCGTCCCCGCGTCCGGCGCCCGCCGGGGACCCGGCGCCCTGGCCGGCCCCGGCCGCCGGGATCCCGCCTCCCCACCCGGCCTGTGGCGAGCCGCCGCCCTGGCCGGGCGCCGGCAGCCCGCCCCGGCTCTCGATCCTCGGCGCCTCCCCCTGCGCGGGTACGACAGGTGGCTCCACCGGCCCGTGTTCCTGGCCCCCCGCCGCTCCGCCCGAGGCTCCCCAGCCCGCGGTGCCGTAGGCGTGATGGGTGCGGCCCGCGGGTCCGGTCCGGCCGTCGGCCGCCCCGCGCGCGGAGCCCGGGAAACCGCCGGCAGCCCCGCCGGCCGCGAAGCCGCCGTTCTCCTCGTCCGCGTCCGCGCCCTCACCGCCGAGCAGCACCCGTACGCAGCCCTCCCCGTCCGGTGCCGTGTCCACGCGGGCTCCCGGTCCCCCGGACGGCGTAAGCCGCAGGGCCGATTCCCCGATGCGCAGGAGCGCTCCCGCGGCGAGGCGGACCGGGCGCTCGGTGACGCGGGTGCCGTCCAGGGCCGTGCCGTTCGTGGAGTGCAGGTCGGCGACCGAGACGCGGCCGTCGGCGGCGACCGTGACGGCGCAGTGCAGCCGCGAGACGTCGGGGTCGTCGAGCGGGACGTCGGCGTCGGCGGAGCGGCCGATGGTGATCTGGCCGCCGTGCAGGAGGTGGACCCCGCCCGCGTCGGGCCCGGCGATCACATGGAGCTGGGTCGGGGCGTCGTCGAGCTCGGGATGCGGCTCGGGGGCGGCCGGCGCGCCCAGGGACAGCACGGCGCCGTCGACCAGCGGGGGCTCGCCCAGGGTCCGGCGGCGGGCGTCCAGCCGCTCGGTCCCCGCGTACAGCACCACCGGGGCGCCGCTCGTCTCCCGGCCGCCCGGGCCGCCGTCACCGGTGACAGCCGAGGCCAGCGCGGAGGCCACCGCGGCCAGATCCGTGCCCGCGGGCGCCGTCACCAGCACGTCCCGGCTCACGGTCCGGCCCCGCTGCGCGGCAGGGCCCAGCGGGTCTACGACGGTCAGCCGGATCTGCATCGCCGTCAGCGGTCCCTTCTGCGCGGGCGCGGAATTCCCCCCACCGCCACGAGCACGTCGGCCAGTTCTGCTGTCGCACGCATCCTCGCACCTGCCACTGACAACGCGCCCACGCCCCGATGGTAAGTGATCTTGATTGGTCAGCTCTGCCCCCAAAAGTGCCTGACCAATACCGCGCGGGCGATCACTTGAGATCGGTCACGTCCGGACCCGGCAACCACCGGACCGAAGCGAGCGTCTTTCCATCGAACAACTGCGGGAACGCCTACGTATGGGGATACGTCCGGAACACCTGCCGGCCGCCTGCGGTGCGGGGGAAAGCACAGCCGGACGACAGCCCGGTACCAGGGACCACGGCACTACAGTGGGTCGGACACAAGAACCGGACACACCAGCAAGCAACAGGGAGCGGATGACGTGCGGCCGGTAGGCAGCAAGTACCTCCTGGAGGAGCCGCTCGGACGCGGCGCCACCGGTACCGTCTGGCGTGCCCGCCAGCGGGAGACCGCGGGCGCCGAGGCGGCCGTGCCCGGCCAGCCCGGGGAGACCGTCGCGATCAAGGTCCTCAAGGAGGAGCTCGCCAGCGACGCCGATGTCGTGATGCGGTTCCTGCGGGAGCGCTCCGTGCTGCTCCGGCTGACCCACCCGAACATCGTCCGGGTCCGCGACCTCGTTGTGGAGGGCGATCTCCTCGCCCTGGTCATGGACCTCGTCGAGGGTCCCGACCTGCACCGCTACCTGCGTGAGAACGGCCCCTTCTCGCCGGTCGCCGCCGCGCTGCTGACCGCCCAGATCGCCGACGCGCTCGCCGCCAGCCACGCCGACGGCGTTGTGCACCGCGACCTGAAGCCCGCCAACGTGCTGCTCCAGCAGTACGACGGCCAGATGCACCCGCTGCTGACCGACTTCGGCATCGCCCGGCTCGCCGACTCCCCGGGCCTGACCCGCACCCACGAGTTCGTCGGCACGCCCGCGTACGTGGCGCCGGAGTCCGCCGAGGGCCGCCCGCAGACCTCCGCCGTCGACGTCTACGGCGCCGGCATCCTGCTGTACGAGCTGGTCACCGGCCGTCCGCCGTTCTCCGGCGGCAGCGCCCTCGAAGTCCTCCACCAGCACCTCAGCGCCGAGCCGCGCCGCCCGTCCACCGTCCCCGACCCGCTGTGGACGGTCATAGAGCGCTGCCTGCGCAAGAACCCCGACGAACGTCCCAGCGCCGAGAACCTCGCGCGCGGCCTGCGGGTCGTCGCCGAGGGCGTCGGCGTGCACGCGAACTCCGCGCAGATCGCCGCCGCCGAGGGGGTGGGCGCGCTGCTGGCCCCCGACCCGGCGCCGACGGCCGTACCGGGGTCGGCCGACCCCACGCAGGTGCTGCCGAACACCGGCGCGTTCGGATCGTACGACCCGAACGCGGCGACCAGCGTGCTCCCGCACACCGGCGGCCCCACCGGCGCCGCCGACCCGACCGCCGTGCTGCCGAACACCGGCGCCGCCGACCCGACGGCCGTCATGCCGCCGATGCCCCAGGGACAGCCGGGCCAGCCGCAGCCGGACCAGCCGCACCCCTGGCAGACCCAGCTCCGCGCGGCCCGCGACCGCAACGAGCAGACGCAGGTCCAGTACCTCGACCCGAACGAGGACCCGCTGCGCCGCCGCCCGCAGCGCCAGGTGGCCCGGCCGCAGCAGCAACAGCCGCGCCAGGCCCCGCAGCAGCAGCCGGTACGCCGGCCGCAGCCGCGCGGGCAGCAGGGCGGCGGGTACGGCCAGCAGGGCGGGTACGGGCAGCAGCAGCCCGCCGGCTACGGCCAGCAGCCCGCCGGGTACGGCCACCAGCCGCAGCAGTACGCCCCGCAGCAGCAGCCCCAGCGGCCGCAACAGCGCTACGCGCCCCCGGCCGCCCCCGCCGAGCCGCAGCGGGCCCCGCGCGAGCCGCGGCAGCGCAGCGCCAACCCGATGAAGATCCCCGGCCTCGGCTGCCTCAAGGGCTGCCTGTTCATGGTCGTCATCCTGTTCGTCGCGGGCTGGCTGATCTGGGACCTGACCCCGGTGCACACGTGGGTGGGGGAGGGCAGGGGTTACTGGAGCCAGCTGAAGGACTGGACGACGTCGGTCAGCAACTGGATCGGCGACCTCGGCAACGGCTCCGGCAACAACAACTGACCGCGACTCTGGGGATTTGTCGACACCTGGCGGGTGATTTCCGCCTCCGTGGTGAAGGTTGGCTCATCGGACGCGTACTTTTGTCGGCAACACGCGTCTGTAGGAGCAGTCTTGGCACGGAAGATCGGCAGCCGGTACACCGCCAACCAGATCCTGGGGCGGGGCAGCGCCGGCACGGTGTGGCTGGGCGAGGGGCCGGAAGGGCCCGTCGCCATCAAGCTGCTGCGCGAGGATCTCGCGTCCGACGAGGAACTCGTGGGCCGCTTCGTGCAGGAGCGCACGGCCCTGCTGGGCCTTGAGCACCCCAACGTGGTGTCCGTCCGCGACCTCGTCGTCGACGGCAACGACCTCGCCCTCGTCATGGACCTGGTCCGGGGCACCGATCTGCGCACCCGCCTGGAGCGGGAGCGGCGCCTCGCGCCCGAGGCCGCGGTGGCCATCGTCGCGGACGTCGCGGACGGGCTGGCGGCGGCGCACGCGGCGGGCGTGGTCCACCGGGACGTGAAGCCGGAGAACGTGCTGCTCGACATGCAGGGCCCGCTCGGCCCCGGCGGGGCCCACCCCGCCCTGCTGACCGACTTCGGCGTGGCCAAGCTGATCGACTCCCCGAAGCGGACCCGCGCCACGAAGATCATCGGCACCCCGGACTACCTGGCACCGGAGATCGTCGAGGGCCTGCCGCCCCGGGCCTCGGTGGACATCTACGCCCTGGCGACCGTTCTGTACGAGCTCCTCGCGGGCTTCACCCCGTTCGGCGGCGGCCACCCCGGCGCGGTCCTGCGCCGGCACGTGACCGAGACCGTCGTCCCCCTCCCCGGTATCCCCGAGGAGCTGTGGCAGCTGCTCGTGCAGTGCCTGGCGAAGGCGCCGGCCTCCCGGCTGCGGGCGTCCGAGCTGGCCGCGCGGCTGCGGGAGCAGCTGCCGACGCTGGCGGGGATGCCGCCACTGGACGTCGACGAGCCGGAGACCGAGGCGTCGGAGGAGGCCGCCGAGGAGACGGCCGCCGCTCCGGCCGCGGAGGAGCAGCGGGTACGGCGCCGGGGGGCCGTCTCCCTGGTGCCGGGCGCCAAGCCGGACTCCAACCGGGACACGCACACGTCGATGAGGGTGCCGGGCCCCGACGAGCTGGCGGGCGGCGCGCGGGGCACGGCCAGGGCGCCGAGGGCGGCCGGGGCGCCGCGACCGGGCTCGGCCCGGCACAAGGCGGCGGCACGGCGGCGCAGGGTGACGCTGGGCGTGGCCGGGATCGTGCTGGCGGCGGCGGTGGGAGTCGGCGCGTGGCTGGCGAGCTCCGGAGACGACTCCCCGCCCCAGGACACCCACAGCACCTCGGCGCCGTGACCTTCCGCCCGCCCGCCTGACCCGGCGACCGCGGTCCCCGGGCACCCCGCTCCCCCCGGGCGGGCGGGCCGGGCGCCGGTGGCCGGGCGCTGTGCGCTTGGCGGAGCCGTTACGCTGGGAGGCGTGGCAGTCGTCGATGTATCCGAAGAGCTCAAGTCCCTCTCCTCGACCATGGAGTCGATCGAGGCCGTTCTGGACCTCGACAAGCTGAGGGCAGACATCGCCGTGCTCGAGGAGCAGGCGGCCGCGCCGTCCCTGTGGGACAACCCGGACGAGGCGCAGAAGATCACCAGCAAGCTCTCCCACCTCCAGGCCGAGGTCAGGAAGGCGGAGGCGCTGCGCGGGCGGATCGACGATCTCGCGGTGCTGTTCGAGATGGCCGAGGAGGAGGACGACCCGGACACCCGTGCCGAGGCCGACTCCGAGCTCGCCGCCGTCAAGAAGGCGCTGGACGAGATGGAGGTGCGGACGCTGCTCAGCGGGGAGTACGACTCCCGCGAGGCGCTCGTGAACATCCGCGCGGAAGCGGGTGGCGTCGACGCCGCCGACTTCGCCGAGAAGCTGCAGCGGATGTACCTGCGCTGGGCGGAGCAGAAGGGCTACAAGACCGAGGTCTACGAGACGTCCTACGCGGAAGAGGCCGGCATCAAGTCGACCACCTTCGCCGTGCAGGTGCCGTACGCCTACGGGACGCTCTCGGTCGAGCAGGGCACCCACCGGCTGGTGCGCATCTCGCCGTACGACAACCAGGGCCGGCGGCAGACCTCCTTCGCGGGCGTGGAAGTCCTCCCCGTCGTCGAGACGACCGACCACATCGAGATCGACGAGTCCGAGCTGAGGGTGGACGTGTACCGGTCCTCCGGGCCCGGCGGGCAGGGCGTCAACACCACCGACTCCGCGGTGCGCCTCACCCACATCCCCACCGGCATCGTCGTCTCCTGCCAGAACGAGCGGTCGCAGATCCAGAACAAGGCGACCGCGATGAACGTCCTCCAGGCCAAGCTCCTGGAGCGGCGCCGGCAGGAGGAGCAGGCCAGGATGGACGCCCTCAAGGGCGACGGCGGCAACTCCTGGGGCAACCAGATGCGTTCGTACGTCCTGCACCCGTACCAGATGGTCAAGGACCTGCGTACGGAGTACGAGGTCGGCAACCCCGAGGCCGTCTTCAACGGCGAGATCGACGGCTTCCTGGAGGCCGGAATTCGCTGGCGCAAGCAGCAGGAGAAGTAACTTTGTCGACTTGCCCATGGTGAGTCGGCCCGATTCGCGAACTGCCGCCCCCTGGGCGGCAGTTCTCGTTTTTCCGGGCCACGCCGGGGCTATGTCTGGGTTTTACATCACACTCACAGGCTTCAACTCCCCGCATTCGGCGCGCAACTGGACATCGCGCCCGCAACGGCCTTGACGTTGCTTTGAAAAATGGGAAGGGTGAAGCGTGGCATGCGTATCTCTGGGGCGCATGAGAACCGGGGGGCTCGCGTATCCGTAGCTACCTCCGTAGAGCACAGCCCCAGCGCCGCCAACCTGACATTCAGCTACTGGGGGTAGCAACCAGATGACCAAGAAGACACGGATCCGGGTCGCGCGGATAGCCGCCTGCGCCGTGATCGCCGCCGGTGCCTCGCTGACCGCCGCCGGCGCGGCCTCCGCCCTCTCCATCGGCGTCGAGGCCAACGAGGACGGTCTGACCGCCACTGTCAACACGGCCGACGACCCGACCGACGACCCCACCGGGATCCCGACCGGCCCGGCCACCAGCGAGCCGCCCACGAGTGAGCCGCCCACCAGCGAGCCGCCGACCAGCGAGCCGCCGTCCGAGTCCTCGGAGCCCTCGGACGAGCCCACCCAGCCGACCGACGAGCCCACCGAGCCGACGGACGAGCCGACCAGCGACAACCCGACCGACGGCAGCGGCACGGGCACCGGTGGCGGCAACAACACCGGCACCGACGGCAACTCCGGCACCTCCGCGCAGGAGGAGGGCTCCTCCGCCCTCACCGACACCGGTTCGGACTCCACGAACACCCAGGCCCAGGGCGGCGGCGACCAGCTCGCCGAGACCGGTGCCGCGCAGACCGGCTTCCTGATCGTCGGTGCCGCCACGATGATCGCCGGCGGTATCGGCTTCCGTATCCTGCCGCGCCTCATGGGCGGCCGTGGCGGCGCCGCCGCCTGACGGCAGCCGTTCGCTCACGGAGCGTATGCGTTCACGTGTGACGAAGGGCCCGGAGCAGCAGCTCCGGGCCCTTCGGTCGCTTTTCGCGCGATGCGTTTGTCTGTGACGTTCGCTACGCGGTCTGATGCGCCAGCAGCGCCACGGCGGCGATCAGTACCGCCAGCAGCCCGATCAGCGCCATCGGGTTCAGCCCGCCCAGGAAGTTCTCCTGCTGCAGACGCTCGCGGTTGGCGCGGCACACGGGGCACCGGCCTTCGCTCACGGGCGCCGCGCAGTTCGCGCACACCAACCGGTCGTACGTCATGCGCTCGCCCTCCTTGCACCGGCCATTACCTACACAACGCTCAGCGGAACGAGAACGTTCCCCCTCCACTGTGCCAGGTTCCCCCGGAAAGGGCGCGGCCGTCCGTGGACCTCGCCCCGGCGTTCCGGAAAGACTGCCCCGGAACAAAACCGCACAAGCCTCACCCAACCGTGACCGGCGCCTGCGCTTCCTCACCCGACTCGCGTATGGTCACGCTCATCTACCCCCGGCGACCCGTGGTGCATCCGTGATCCGATTCGACAATGTCTCCAAGGTCTACCCCAAACAGACCCACCCCGCACTCAGGGATGTGTCCCTGGAAGTGGAGAAGGGCGAGTTCGTCTTCCTCGTGGGGTCCTCCGGCTCCGGAAAGTCCACCTTCCTGCGGCTGATCCTCCGCGAGGAGCGGTGCAGTCACGGCCAGGTGCACGTCCTGGGCAAGGACCTGGCCCGTCTCTCCAACTGGAAGGTGCCGCAGATGCGCCGCCAGCTCGGGACGGTCTTCCAGGACTTCCGCCTGCTGCCCAACAAGACGGTCGCCGAGAACGTGGCCTTCGCCCAGGAGGTCATCGGCAAGTCCAAGGGCGAGATCCGCAAGTCGGTGCCGCAGGTGCTCGACCTCGTCGGGCTCGGCGGCAAGGAGGACCGCAGGCCGGGCGAACTCTCCGGTGGTGAGCAGCAGCGCGTGGCCATCGCGCGGGCCTTCGTCAACCGGCCCAAGCTGCTGATCGCCGACGAGCCGACCGGCAACCTCGACCCGCAGACCTCCGTCGGCATCATGAAGCTGCTCGACCGGATCAACCGGACGGGCACCACCGTGGTGATGGCGACACACGACCAGAACATCGTGGACCAGATGCGCAAGCGCGTCATCGAGCTGGAGAAGGGCCGACTCGTCCGCGACCAGACCCGCGGCGTCTACGGCTACCAGCACTGAAACCGATGCACACGTTCCCGACGCTTCACGCGCTCCACGACGGAAAGGCATAACCCGACGCCATGCGCGCCCAGTTCGTACTGTCGGAGATCGGAGTCGGTCTCCGCCGCAATCTGACGATGACCTTCGCGGTCGTCGTCTCGGTCGCCCTGTCCCTGGCGCTCTTCGGTGGCTCGCTCCTCATGAGCGACCAGGTCACCACCATGAAGGGCTACTGGTACGACAAGGTCAACGTCTCGATCTTCCTCTGCAACAAGAGCGACGCCGAGTCCGACCCCAACTGTGCCAAGGGCGCGGTCACCGACGACCAGAAGAAGCAGATCCAGGCCGACCTCGGCAAGATGTCGGTGGTCGAGAAGGTCACCTACGAGTCGCAGGACGACGCGTACAAGCACTACAAGGAGCAGTTCGGCGACTCCCCGCTCGCCGACTCCCTCACGCCGGACCAGATGCAGGAGTCCTACCGGATCAAGCTGAAGGACCCGCAGAAGTACCAGGTGGTCGCGACGGCCTTCGACGGCCGTGACGGCGTCCAGTCCGTCCAGGACCAGAAGGGCATCCTGGACAACCTCTTCGGGCTGCTGAACGGCATGAACTGGGCGGCCCGCGCGGTCATGGCGATGATGCTGGTGGTCGCCCTGATGCTGATCGTCAACACGGTGCGCGTCTCCGCGTTCAGCCGTCGGCGCGAGACCGGCATCATGCGCCTGGTCGGCGCCTCCGGCTTCTACATCCAGGCCCCGTTCATCGCGGAGGCCGCGGTCGCCGGCCTGATCGGCGGCACAGTCGCCTGCGGATTCCTGGTGATCGCCCGCTACTTCATCATCGACCACGGCCTGGCCCTCTCCCAGAAGCTGAACCTGATCAACTTCATCGGCTGGGACGCGGTGCTGACCAAGCTCCCGCTCATCCTCGCAACAAGCCTCCTGATGCCCGCCCTTGCGGCGTTCTTCGCGCTGCGCAAGTACCTGAAGGTGTGACGCATGCCAAGAGGGCCGTACGGGCAACCGCCCGTGCGGCCCTTTTCGTTGTCCTAGACTCACCGGCATGTCAGGCCGAGAGCTGTTCTGTCAGCCCCGCCGGGTTCGCCGGGGGGCGGCTCTGACGTTGGTGTTCGCAGGCTTGTTGGTGACCGGGGCGGCCACCGGGGCGTTTCCCGATCCGGGGCTGGCCGACCGGAAGACGCCGGGCGGAGCCGCTCGTCCGGCCGCCGGGCACGACGAGGTCGCCAGGGCGGCCGCCGAGGCGATGGCCGACGGCAAGTCGCCCATGGAGGCGGCGGAACGGGCCGTGAGCCGCAGCGGGGACCGGTGGGCCGCGGTCTACTCCGAGGGCGAGTACCAGGAGTTCGAGGAGGCGCTCGACGGCCAGTACACCGGTGTCGGGCTGTGGGCCCGGCGGGAGCGGGACGGCCGGATCGAGGTGACCAAGGTGCAGGCCGGGTCACCCGCGGCCACCGCCGGCATCAGGAACGGCGACCGGCTGCGCAGTGTCGACGGGGCGGACGTCGACGGGCGGCCCGTCACCGACGTCGTCTCGTTACTGCGCGGCGACGCCACCGACGCCCGCGCCGGTACGACTGTCACCCTCGGCCTCGAACGCGGCACGCACGCGTGGACCGAGACCCTGCGCCGCGCGCTGCTGTCCACCGACTCGGTGACCGTCCGCAAGCTGTCCACCGGTATCACCGTCATCAAGATCTCCGCCTTCACCAGGGGGTCCGGGGAACTCGTCCGCGACGCCGTGCGGCAGGCCCCCGCCGACGGCGGGATCGTCCTCGACCTGCGGGGCAACTCCGGCGGCCTGGTCAGCGAGGCCGTCACCGCCGCCTCCGCCTTCCTCGACGGCGGCCTGGTCGCCACCTACGACGTCGACGGCGCCCAGCGCGCCCTGCACGCCGACGCCGGCGGCGACACCGCGAGACCCCTGGTCGCGCTCGTCGACGGCGGCACGATGAGCGCGGCCGAGATGCTCACCGGCGCCCTCCAGGACCGCGGCCGGGCGGTCGTCCTCGGCTCCCGCACCTTCGGCAAGGGCTCCATCCAGATGCCCACCCGGCTCCCCGACGGCTCGGTCGCCGAGCTCACCGTCGGCCACTACCGCACCCCCTCGGGCCACACCGTCGACGGCCGGGGCATCACCCCCGACCTGGAGGTGGGCTCCGGGGCGCTGGAGCGGGCCGAGACGGTCCTCAGCGGCCTGGGCGACCCGTCGTAGCCCGCCGTGGGTGCCCCTGCGGGACCCACCGCTAATCCGCTTCCCTCGCACCCCCTCCGTAGTGCGAAAATGGAGGGCACTATGGCCAAGGGAATGTACGTACCGAAAGAGTCCCAGCAGAAGCAGCAGGGGACGGCCGCCAAAGCCAGGGACGGCGAGAAGGGCGGCAAGCGCAAGATCGTCGCGCAGAACAAGAAGGCGCGGCACGACTACGCGATCATCGACACCTACGAGGCCGGCATCGTGCTGTCCGGCACCGAGGTGAAGTCGCTGCGCCAGGGCCGCACCTCGCTGACCGACGGCTTCGTGCAGATCGACGGGAACGAGGCGTGGCTGCACAACGCCCACATCCCCGAGTACAGCCAGGGCACCTGGACCAACCACTCGGTGCGCCGCAAGCGCAAGCTGCTGCTGCACCGGGAGGAGATCGACAAGCTGGAGGCCAAGTCCCAGGAGACGGGCCACACGATCGTGCCGCTCGCCATCTACTTCAAGGACGGCCGCGCCAAGGCGGAGATCGCGCTCGCCCGCGGCAAGAAGGAGTACGACAAGCGGCAGACCCTGCGCGAGCAGCAGGACCGGCGGGAGTCGGACCGGGCGATCGCGGCGGCGAAGCGGAAGCAGCGCGGCCAGTAGGGCGAAGCCGCCGGGAATACGGTGGCATCGGCGTGCGTTGGTCACGTACGATGGGACCAACACCAGGGGAAGCCCGGGTGTGCGCATTGAAAAATCAACATGGGGATGATCGGTTTCGACAGCGGATGTTGAAACAGGGGAAGCGTGTCGAGGAAGCGGCAATGATCTCGTTAACCATATGTCGCAACCAATAATCGCCAATTCCAAGAGCGATTCCCGCGCCTTCGCCCTCGCTGCCTAATAAGCAGTGAGTGAAGGCCCTTAACGGGTGTCAGCCCGGGGGTGTTCCCGACCCGGACCCTGGCATAATCTAGGGGACTAAACCATCGAGCCCGGTCACGGGGTTCGGTGGGAAATCAAACAGTGACTGGGCCCGTCGGCGACTTGTTCGCGTGATCGCCGGGGCCGAGAAAATCACAGCGAACTGCACACGGAGAAGCCCTGCTTTTGCACCGTTGGACGCGGGTTCGATTCCCGCCATCTCCACAGTCTCCATGTTGCGAGGGCCCGGTGGTCTACGACCACCGGGCCCTCGTCGTGTTCGCGGGACATGGCTGATGTGAAGGTTGATCTCGTTCGGTCAAAAACTCTTCACAGGTAGCCCATAAGTTGACTAAAGTGCGGTGCGCGCAGGGCTGATCTGACCAGTCGGCTGCCGCGCACGTCCATCGGCGACCGGGGGAACACTGTCGCCACGGGGGAGGGGCACATCGTCATGCCGTCATCGCTGACGTATCCGCAGAGACGAACGCATCCGCGCCGTACGCGAGCCTGACCGCCGCCACGGCACCTCACTTCTTCCAGTCGGGCCCCCGGTCTGCCCTCTTCACGAAGAACGGATGCTCTTTTGCGTTCCAGACCCGGGCCAGTGACGCCTCTTGCGCGAAAGTCCCGCAGTCTCAAGCGACTTGTCCCCTCCGTGCTCGCGCTCGCCGTGCTCGCCACGGTCGCCGGCCGGCCGGACCCGCCCCAGGACCGGGCCGCCGGCTTCAGTCCGGTGGCCGACAGCTACGACGGCTTCGACGCCAAGGCCGCCGAGCAGTTCCGTCAGGACCAGTGCCTGATGGCCGAGGTGCTGCGCACGGGCGGCGCGGCCATGTTCAGTACCGCCCAGAACGGGCTCGACCAGACCCCGGACAAGCTGCACACCGCGGCGAACCGCGAGTACTGGAATCCCACCCCGCTCTCGACGGCGTACGACAAGGACAAGGACACCGCCGACAAGGCGGGCGACGCCCTCAACGCGTACGTCGACGTCTGGAAGAAGCCGCTCGACGGCCTGAGCACCCCGGGCGGATTCACCGAGGCCGGATTCCACTGGCCGCCGGGAACCACCGGTACGGGCCCTGGCTTCTTCGAGCAGACCGGCCTGGGCCAGTGGATCGCCGCCCAGTTCTGGAAGTCGGAGGACGACTTCTACAAGGATCCGACCCCGAAGGCCGACGACGCCACGGTGAAGGCGGTCAAGGACCTCGGCACCCCGCTCTACGGCGGTGACCCGGACCCCTCGCTCCCCTCCCCGCAGTGGCAGCAGGCCTACGCCGAACACCAGGCGTGGGACGGCCTGGTGAACTCGTCCACGCCTCCGACGGGCACCGACGACGCCCGTGTCTTCCTCTCCTCCGGCGGTTTCCCGCGCACCGCGCCCGAGCCGGGCAGCGTCGAGTACCGCATCGCCGTGGAGGACCTGAAGACCCGGTTCGCGTCCTGCGACTGGCGCAGCCCCGTCGACCCGGACAGGGTCCTCGGCAAGGAGGTCGCAGACGCGTCCGCCGAGTGGCAGCGGGAGATCGCCGGCCAGACCACCCAGCGCGACCAGATCCTCAACGCGAACCGCGACGCCACCAAGGCCCTCGCGACCGGCTCCAAGGCGCTGGGCGAGCTGCTGGGCCAGTCGTGGATCGCCGACCGCCTCGCCCGCTGGCAGGACTACTGGTCCGCCGGCGGCCCCGGCTGGATCGGCGACAGCCCGATGATCGTGCACGCGCACGGCGCCGCCGACAAGTGCCTCGAAGTGGGCGGCGGCAAGAAGGACAACGGCACGCCGGTGCAGATCTACACCTGCAACGGCTCGGTCGGGCAGAAGTGGGCGATCAGCGGCGACGCGCTGGTCAACGTCAACTCCGGCAAGTGTCTGGAGGTGAAGGGCGGCGGCATCACGAACGGGACCGTGGCGCAGATCTCGACCTGCAACACCAAGACCCCGGCCCAGAAGTGGGAGTACGACACCCACGCGACCAGCCGCCTGTACAACCCCGGCACCGGCAACTGCCTGGACCTCGCGACCTACGACAACGGCCGCGACGCCCGGATGTGGGACTGCAAGGGCACCGACCCGCAGAAGTTCGACATCGCCCCGTCCGGCCACAACGGCACCGACAAGCTGGACTATCCGACCAAGGCCCAGTTCGACAAGGCGAAGAAGGGCGTCACCGACGCCCAGGCCGCGGCGAAGACCCAGCTCGACCTGCTCAAGGCCCAGGCGGCCGCGGCGAAGAAGTCCGCCACCGACACGGACACCGCCACCCAGGCCGCCTACGCCGTCGCCGACCAGGCGGGCGCCCCGCGCGGCCGAGGCCTGCTCGTCGGCCGGCAGAAGGCCCAGGTCACCAAGGCGTCGGCCGCCGCGCTCGACGCCCTGTCCAAGGCCGGCGACACCGCCTACGCGGCGACCAAGGCGTCCGCCGGGGACAGCGCGACCATCGCCGCCCGCGCGGTGACGCAGGCGGCACAGTCGAAGGCCGCGTTCCGTACGGCCGCCGCACAGGAGGCCAACGCGCAGGCGAAGGCCGCCGCCGACGCGGCCGCCGTACAGGCGCAGACCGCCAAGGCCGCGCGCGACACGGCGAAGGCGAAGCTCGGCGAGACCCAGCGGGCGGAGGCCGGCGCGAAGGCGGCCGCCGCCACCGCGCACGCCAAGCGGCTCGACGCGGAGGCGGAGGAGGCGACGGCCAAGGCGGAGAAGGCGACCGCCGCGCAGAAGCAGGCCGAGGCCGCGCAGCACAGGACGAACGCCGAGGGGTACGCGAAGACCGCCGCCGAGGCCAAGGACCGGGCGGAGACCGCCGAATCCACCGCCCGCGCCAAACGCCAGGACGCGGAGGCCGCGCGGGACCTGGCCAAGGGCAAGTCGGACGACGCGTGGGACGCGAAGAACAAGGCGAACGCGGCCCGCGCGAAGTCCGACGCCAAGGACGCCTACGCCGACGCGCACGACTCCGACGCCGACGCGAAGGACTCCCGGGCCGCGGCCGACGAGGCGGACCAGGCGGCCGACGACGCGGAGGCGGCGGCGGGTTCGGCCCGTACCGAGGCCGACGCGGCGAGCCAGGCCGCGGCGGACGCCGACGCGGCGGCGACGCGTGCCGAGGCGGCGGCGAAGCGGGCCCGTTCCGACGCGGACGACGCCCAGGCGGCCAAGCTGAAGGCGGACGCGGCGGTACGCACCGCGACCAGCGCGGCGGCGGACGCCATCAAGGCCTCCCAGTCCTCGGCCGCCGCGGCCCGCGCCGCCGTCAAGCTGGCCGACGAGGCGGAGCAGCACGCGGCCGACTCCAAGAAGCAGGCCGACGCGGCCAAGGCCGAGGCCGCCAAGGCGGTCGCGGGCGCGGCCGACGCGGCCGGTCACGCGTACACGACCGCGCAGGCGGCCGAGGACGCCGGAGCCTCCGCGCAGCAGGTCGCCGCACCGGCCAACGACGCGATCCAGCTCGGCTCGCCCTACGTCGACACCGACTCCGCGGCCGGACTCGTCGTCCTGACCGGCCAGTCGTCGAAGACGATCGCCGAGCAGCAGCAGGCCGTCGCCGAGGCGCACGCCGCCAACGCGCAGAAGAACGCCGAGCAGGCGCAGAGCCTCGCCGACGCGGCGACCGGCGACGCCAAGGCCGCGTACACGATCGCCGCCGAGGCGGCCGGTCACGCGGCGGACGCCCGCAGGTCCTCGAAGGAGGCGCTGGGGTACGCCGCCGAGGCGGCGCAGTACGCGGCGGACGCGCAGAAGTCACTGGCGCGCACCATCGAGTACGACCAGCAGGCCACCGCGGACGCGGCAGCCGCCGACCAGGCGGCCGGCAACGCCGAGGGCTACGCCAAGGACGCCCGGGACTCCGCCGACCAGGCGGCCCTGGACGCGGACGCGGCCCGTACGGCGGCCGCCGAGGCCGAGCAGTCCGCGAAGGATGCCCGTGCCGCGGCCGATCGCGCCGACGCCGAGGCCACCGCGGCCGAGGAGGCGGCGAAGGACGCCCAGCGGTACGCCGAGTCGGCGCAGCAGGCGGCCGACCAGGCGGCAGCCGGCGACGCGAACAAGCAGGTGCAGGCCGGCGCCGGGACCGGAACCGGGATCGGCGGGGTGTTCTCCGTCATCGACGACATCAAACAGCAGGGGGACCCGCAGCGGCTTCCGGACGACTGCTCCCGGCTGCCCTGCGACCTGGTGTTCGAAGTGCACTTCGACGCGGTCGTCAGCTACTACTACTGCGACAACCTTGATGTCCCCGCGACCGAGGCGGGCTGCCCCGCCGAGGACACATACTTCCTCACCACCAAGACGTTCAAGAACCTGAAGAAGACGGTCAAGATCTCCTCCTGGGAGGCGACCAAGGACCTGTGGAAGGGCCTTTACCACTCGATCATCGATGACTTCACCGGCTGCTACCACAAGGCCACCGGCAGCGGTGACGGGAGCTACGGCGACTGTGCCTGGGCCGCCACCTGGCTCCCGCTCGGCGGACCGATCGGGAAGATCACCGAGACGATCCGCGCCTTCGACGCCGCCCTGCGCACCGGCATCGGAGTCGACGACGCCCTGAAGGCGCTGCGCGCGCTGGACATCGACGCCGCGGCCCTCGCCAAGATCGAGGACACCGCGCACGTCTACGAGGACGCGCTCGCGCTCTGCACGAAGGACAGCTTCCCCGGTGGTACCGAGGTGCTGTTGTCCGACGGCTCGCGCAAGGCGATCCGGGACGTCCACGAGGGCGACCTGCTGCTGGCCGCCGACCCGGAGACCGGCCGGCTGCGCCCGGAACCGGTGACGGACACGTTCCGCCACGACACGCGCCGAATGACGGACATCGGCGTGGCCGGTGGTCTGATCACCAGCACACGCGGTCACCGTTTCTTCGTGGCCGGCCGGGGCTGGACCCAGGTCTCCGGCCTTCGGGTGGGCGACAGGCTGCGCACTGCGGACGGGACGCTGAGCCCCGTCACGGCCCTCACGGACCGTTCGGGCCGTACCGAGGTCTACGACCTCACGGTCGACGACCTGCACACGTTCTTCGTGCGTACCCAGGGGCGGGCGCCTCAGGACGTCCTCGTCCACAACTGCCTGAACATCATCGCGGACGAGGGCAAGTTCGGTGCCCACACCCTGACGCAGCACGTGCGGCGCTCCGACACGCAGATGGCCGACAAGGCGAGGACGGTCCGGGGCGGCGTCGCCACCAGGTGGATGAGCGAGGACGTCGCCAACAGCTCGGTCAACGACGCGTTCCAGCAGTGGTTCGCCCGTAACCCGAAGGGGCTGGACGGCTGGCTGAGCCGCATGCGCGACAAATTCGGCAGGAACGGCGACCGCGGGCACTTCGATCCCCAGACCGATCTGAAGGAGATCACATGGACCCTCAAGGACGCCAGGAATCTCGGCTTCAAGTGGGTGAAGGACGGCCCGCAGAAGGTCGACGCCGGAAATAAGGTGGTCATCCAGCTGAAGTACGTCGGTCGCCAGCACCCGTCCGGTTACGTCGTGTACTCGTCGTATCTCGCCGGCTGAGCCACCGGCCTCACCTGTCCGACCGTGCCGGGGACGACGGCACACACCGTCCCCGGCGCGACGGGCGGGGCGGAAGAAGTGTCGCCTTCTTCCGCCCCGCCCGCTCCGACGCTCCGCGAGGAACTCATGGAAGAACCACGGGAAGCACGCTTCTGGAACTTCGAGGAGGATTTCGGGCTCAGTCTGCTGATCGCGACGCTCGGGACGGCCGTGACGCCGGTGGTGCCGGACGGGGACGCCGACGACGCCCGCGTTCTGCGGGACGATGCCCGTCTGCTGTTGGACTCGCGCCTTCCGGCCGAGACCCTGCGGACGGTATGGCGTGCCGCGGGGGGAGGTCAGGACCCCGGGCCGGACGTCCCCGGCCTGCTCCGCCGGATCGTGGAGTCGGCCGAGGACCGGATCGCCCGGGAAGCCGCCGGTCTCTCTTCGGCCGACACGTTCTTCGAGAGCACACCGCCCATGGTCACGGTGGACGAACCGGCGATGAGGAAAGCCGTGTGCGCCGAGGTGAGAGCCGTGTCGCACCTGCTGACGGGCCCGGACGTCGGAGCCGCGTTGGAACGCGTGGCCGCCGAGGCGGATGCCGACCTCGGTTTCCGGCTGTTCCTGCGTGTCGTGAAGGAGACTCCGGTCACCGTCGCCGTGGAGCGGTACGACCGGTACCGGACGATCGGTGAGGTGTTCGGCTACCCGGGGCGCCTGGTGCACGACGGGCTCGATGTGCGCTGGCCCCGCTTCGACCACGTCTCGCTGCGGCGGCGCTTCTACTGGGACTTCGGGTTCTCGTACCTCGCCGGACGATTCCACGGCGATCTGTGGCAGCACTCCTACACGGTCGACGAGGGCATTCGCGGCGCGGCCTCCGAGTACGCGGGTCTGGTGCCGGGTTCCTCAGCGTTCGCGCTGCTGGAGGACACGCTGCGGCTGTCCCGGTCACCGATGTCCGACGATGCTCTCACCGAGCTCTGGCAGGCGGCGACGGGCTATGGCTACGACCCGCAGGCCGAGGGTGTCACGGCGCGGCAGTGGCTCCATCGGATCGCGGAGGTCTGCATCGAACGCCTGCGGGAGATCGACCCCGGGTTCACCCTCGGCGCACCCTCGCCGGGCGACTTCGAGGCACTGAACGCGGTCCTGCGGGAACTGCGGGAGATCGCTCCCGTTCTGACCCGCGCGGTGCACGACAGCCCCTGGTACGGCGTCACCAGGAGCCCGTGGTTCGAACACTCCCGCACGGTGGTTCCCGCGCTCGAGCAGGTCGTCGACCAGGTCGATCCCGATCTCGGCTTCCGTCTGCTGCTCACATGTGTCAGGGCCTACGACGTGCCGGTCACCGATGAGCAGTACGCCCGCTGGACGGCTCTCGGCGACCGGTTCGGCTACGGCCGACGACACGTCGCCGACCTGGCTGATCCGCACGCGGAACGCTGACCCCTTCGACGCCGTGACCTACCGGGGCCTGGCCCATGGCGGTCTGTCCATGATGACGGCCCCCACCTGGCAGGGCGGAAGGAAGTTGCAGGCGATAGGGGGCACGCACCCGGGTGCGGGCCTTACCTTGTCCCAGCACCGGTACGAGTCCGTGGTCCGGTGGCGTTCCACTGCCTCCGTCGGCCGACTCCCGCCGGCCGCCTCCCGCGCTTCGACGTGGGAGGGTGGGTGCGGGCCGTCTGGCCGTCAATGGGTGCGGCGGGAATTGAGGGAAGCGATTCGACCGACCGCTTTCGCCGTTCGGCCGGCCGTGTTGACCACAAGGGCTGTGACGGCCGCGGCGGCCGGGGCGGCGAAGGCGGCCGTCGGCGAGACGTGTTCCGCCGCCCAGCCGCCCAGTGCGGAGCCGGCCGCGATGCCGGTCAGCAGGGCGGTCACGACCAGGCTCATCCCCTCGTTGAGACGCTCCTCGGGAGTGCGGTCCTGGACCAGGGTCATCGCGGTCACCATGGTCGGCGCGGTCGCCATACCGGCCACGAGCAGGGCGGCCGCCAGCGCCCACAGGCTGTCGGCGGTGCGGGCCGCGAGGAGGGGGAGGAGCATCAGGGCCGCCATCGCCGACAGGCAGACCGGCAGCCGCCGTTCGGCCGGTCCGGTCGGCCTGATCGCCCCGTACACCAGTCCCGCCGCGCAGGAGCCGGCCGCCTGGAGGGCGAGGACGGCACCGGCCGCCGCACGATGGCCCTGGGCGTCGGCGTAGGCGATCGTGACCACCTCCATCGAGCCGAACACCGCGCCGGTCGCGACGAAGCAGGCGAGGAGGGAAGGGATGGGCAGGGGGCCCTTTCCGGTGCGGGTGGGCCGGGGCGGTGGCTCGGTGGCCCGCTGGGCGGTGAACAGCAGCATGCCGGACAGCAGCAGGACCGCGCCGACCAGCGTGCCCGCCTCCGGGAAGAACGTGCCGGTCAGGAAGGACGCCAGCACCGGGCCGAGCATGAAACACAGTTCGTCCGCGGCCTGTTCGAAGGAGTTCGCGGTGTGCAGGGCGTCCGGGTCCGCGCGCAGCAGATGGGCCCAGCGGGCCCGGGACATGCCGCCGAGGTTGGGCGTGGTGGCGGTGGCCGCGTAGGCCGCGAAAAGGGTCCAGTCCGGGGCGCCGAAGCGGACGCAGAGCAGCAGGGCGAGGCTGCCGAGCACCGCGGTGACGGTGGTGGGTACGGCGACCCGCGCCTGGCCGTACCGGTCGACCAGCCGTGCCACCCACGGCCCGGCCACCCCGGTCGCCGCGAGGCCGGTCGCGGTGACGGCACCGGCGAGGGCGTACGAACCACGGGCACCGGCGATCATGACGACCGCGCTGACACTGAACATGCCCATGGGCAGCCGGGCCAGCAGGTTCCCGGCGGTGAAGGCACGGGCGCCGGGGAGGGCGAAGAGCCGGCGGTAGGGGCCGGATGGGCGGCGTGGACGGTGGGAGAGGGCGGTGGTGCGGGAGCCGGAGCGGCCGTGAGTGTGGTGATGGGTGCGGGGGCCGAAGTCGACGGCGACGAGGGTGTCGGCGGTGACGGTGTAGAGGGGGTGCGGAGGGTCCTGCGGATGCGGCCTCGGAGGGGATTGCGGGCGGGGCTTCGGCTGGGGCCCCGGGTGGGGCCTCGGGGCGGTCGGCTCGGTCGGATGCGGCATGTCCATCACCGTCGCCCAGGGCCGATCAAGGGGTCCAACACCTGCTCGGTGCCGATTCACGCACCCGTGTTGTAAGTTCGCGTGATGTCAGCGCCCGCCCACATCGATCCCCGGTTGCTGCGTGTCTTCGTGACCGTCGCCGAGGAACTGCACTTCACCCGCGCCGCCACCCGGCTGTACGTCGCCCAGCAGGCCCTGAGCCGTGATGTACGGCGGCTGGAGCGGGAGCTGGGCGCCGAGCTGTTCCTCCGGACCACCCGGCAGGTCGCCCTGACCGCCGACGGTGTCCGGCTGCTGCCGTACGCCCGCCGGGTGCTGGCCGCCCAGGACGCGCTGCTCGCCGCGTTCGGGCAGGCCCGGCCGCTGCTGGTGGACCTCAACTCCCCGGGTCTGGAGACCGGCCGCCGGGTGCTGCACCGCGCCCGTGAACTCGCCCCCGACGGGGAGCTGATGGCCCGCTACGAGAGCGGGCTCACCGGAGCGGCGGCCGAACTCCTCGCCGGGCGGCTCGACGCGTCCTTCGGACGGTTCGCGGGACTGGATCCGGCGCTGCGCTCCGGGCTCGAACAACAGCCCGTACGGCTCGAACGAATGGCCGTAATCATTCCCTCGGATCACCGGCTGGCGGGCCTGGCGGAGGTGCCGCTGGCCGCGCTGGCGGGTGAGACGGTGTACGCCGGCGCGGGGAACGAGCGCACGCTGGAATGGACTGACCTGGCGTTCTCTCTCTTCGAGGGGCGGGGTATCGCGGTCGCGCCGCCGCTGCCGCTGGCCGTCGGGGAGGAGGAGTTCGAGCGCATCATGGCCAAGAACCGGAATCCGATCCTCGGGGTAGTGGGATTTCCGGCCATACCTGGGACGGTCTCGCGGCCCCTGGTGGACCCCGTCCCCTTGTCGCCCGTGTCGCTCGTGTGGCGAAAGGGGCTGGTCCATCCGGGAGTGGACGCGCTGCGGCGGGCGGCCGCCGAGATCGGGCGGGCGGAGGGCTGGCTTCGGTGGCCGTCCGATGGATGGATTCCGGCCAGTGATCAAGATGTGATGGACGACCACAAATGACACATCGGGAACGGGGCCTCCCCTCGTGCGCTAGCTTCATGGCCCCGAGCGCGGAGAGCTAGAAGGGGGCGTTCGGAACCGGGTGGGGGCCCGGGTCCGGTGACGTGTGCTCGGGTTCGTCAGCGCGCCCGGAACACTCCCGTGGGGGGATGCGTGCGCGTGAAAAATTGGCGAGAAGAAACCCAACCGGAATTGCCCCAGGTGGCCCTGGATGCCCGGGATGTGCCACTGGCGGGCGGAGACGCACCGGAGGAGGCCGCCCGGGGAGCCGACGGCTCCGGGGTGACCGGGACGTCCGGGGTGACCGGGACGTCCGGAGTGACCACCGGTACCAGCGAGGTGCCCGGGACGGCCGGTACGACCGAGGCGCCCGGGACGGCCGAGTCGACCGAGGCGACCGGGGTGACCGAGGTGCTGCGGGTCGGTGCGCTGCGGGATCCGTGGGGCGTGATCCCGGGCGGCGCGGCTCGCGCGGTCCCGGCCGGCGCGGAGGGGCCGTTCGCTGCCGAGGACCCGTTCGCCGCCGAGGACCCGGGCTCCTTCCGGGGCTCGGACTCCTTCCAGGGCCCTGCCTCCTTCCAGGGCCCGGACCGGGGGCCCGCCCCGGTCGACGTCGGTGCGGTACGGATACGGCCGACCGGTGCGGCGGAGCTCTCCGACGCGCCGGTCTTCGTCGACGAGTCGGGGCGCCGCAGCCGCCGGTTCCGCAGGATCGGGATGGCCGTCGGCCTCGCCTGCGCGGTCTACGCGGTCGTCATCGTCGTAACCCTGCTGTCCGGCAGTTCCGACGCGCCCTGGCTGCCGGTGCCCGGGCAGAACCACGACCGGCCGGCCGGCAAGGTCGACGACTCGCCGCAGCCCGCCCCGGGCGCCCGGTCCTCGGGGGACGGCGCCCCGGTGGCCGCTCCGGCCGTGAGCGGCGACGGCAGGACCCCGCCCGCCGGCGCCTCCGCCCGGGCGCCGGGGGCGGGGAAGAAGGGGACCGGCCGGCCGAGCGCGTCCACGTCCGCGCAGCCGACGTCGTCCGCCGGGACGGCGGGCTCCTCGCCGAAGGCCGGGGCGTCGTCCGTGCCGCCCTCGCCGTCCGTCTCGGCGCCCACGTCGGCCACCCCGACCCCGCCCGCGTCGTCGGCCCCGCCCTCGCCCAGCGACTCGGCCGCGCCGACCGGCGGCCCGGTCGCGGAGGGGGCGGCCCCCAGGACCGGGACCGGCATCTCTCCCACCCCCGTCCTGTGATGGCGCCCCGCAGCCGTACCCGAACCGGCACCCGCGGCAGTACCCGGACCGGCACCCGTACCCGCGGCAGCACCCGGACCGGCACCCGTACCCGTCGTCATGGAACCGCCACCGCGCCGCTCACCGAGGGCTCCCGGCGCCGCCGCCTGTCCATGCGCCTGACGCTGCCCGTGCTGGTGGTCGGCGCCGTGATGGCGATGCTGATGCTGCGCGGCTACGTCCACAGCGAGATCCTCGCCGACCACCGCGTCCGTCCCGAGGCCTCCTCCGACAAGGTGCCGGAGAAGATCCTGGACGGCGGCCCGGTCATCGACACCCGGGGCGGCCGTACGACGTCACTGCGCATCCCCGACCACCACCTGGTCCTCACCTTCGACGACGGCCCCGATCCGACCTGGACCCCGAAGGTCCTGGACGTCCTGAAGAAGCACCACGCGCACGCCGTCTTCTTCGTCACCGGCACCATGACCTCCCGCTATCCGCAGCTGGTCCGGCGCATGGTGGCCGAGGGCCACGAGGTCGGCGTGCACACCTTCAGCCACCCCGACCTGTCGTACCAGTCGAGGAAGCGCATCGACTGGGAGCTGTCCCAGACCCAGCTGGCGGTCACCGGCGCGGCCGGCATCCGGACGTCCCTGTTCCGGCCGCCGTACTCCTCCTTCGCCGACGCCATGGACGACCGTTCCTGGCCGGTGACCCGGTACATCGGCAGCCGCGGCTACATCACGGTCGTCAACAACACGGACAGCGAGGACTGGCGCAAGCCGGGCGTCGCCGCCATCGTCCGCAACGCGACCCCGCACGACGGCAAGGGCGCGATCGTCCTCATGCACGACTCGGGCGGCGACCGCCACCAGACCGTCCAGGCCCTGGACCGCTTCGTCCCGCTGCTCCAGCACCGCGGCTACACCTTCGGCAACCTCACCGAGGCCCTGAACGCACCGAGCGCCCACACCCCGGTCACCGGCCCCGACCTCTGGCAGGGCAGGGCGTGGATCTCCCTGGTCCAGGCGGCGGACGGCGTCACCAACGTGCTGGTGGCCGGGCTCGCGGTGGTCGGCGTGGCGGTGCTGGCCCGGTTCGCCCTGATGCTCTGGCTCTCCTTCGTACACACCCGCAGGGTCCGCCGCAGGGGATTCACGTGGGGCCGGCCGGTGACGGAGCCGGTCTCCGTCCTGGTCCCCGCGTACAACGAGGCCAAGTGCATCGAGAACACGGTACGTTCACTGACCGCGAGCGAGCACCCGATCGAGATCCTCGTCGTCGACGACGGTTCGACGGACGGCACGGCGGAGATCGTGGCGGACCTGGACCTGCCCGGCGTCCGGGTGATCCGCCAGGTGAACGCGGGCAAGCCCGCCGCCCTCAACAGGGGCCTGGCCAACGCCCGCCACGACATCGTCGTGATGATGGACGGCGACACGGTCTTCGAACCGGCCACGGTACGCGAGCTGGTCCAGCCCTTCGGCGATCCGCGGGTCGGCGCCGTCGCCGGCAACGCGAAGGTCGGCAACCGGGACTCGCTGATCGGCGCCTGGCAGCACATCGAGTACGTGATGGGCTTCAACCTGGACCGCCGGATGTACGACGTACTGCGCTGCATGCCGACGATCCCGGGCGCGGTGGGCGCGTTCCGCCGTACCGCCCTGGAACGGGTCGGCGGCATGAGCGACGACACCCTCGCCGAGGACACCGACATCACGATGGCCATCCACCGGGACGGCTGGCGGGTGGTGTACGCGGAACGGGCACGGGCCTGGACCGAGGCCCCGGAGTCCGTCTCCCAGCTCTGGTCCCAGCGCTACCGCTGGTCGTACGGCACCATGCAGGCGATCTGGAAACACCGCGGGGCGCTGCTCGACCGGGGACCGTCGGGCCGCTTCGGCCGCGTGGGCCTCCCCCTGGTCTCGCTCTTCATGGTGGTGGCCCCCCTCCTGGCCCCCCTGATCGACGCGTTCCTCCTCTACGGCATCGTCTTCGGCCCGACACAGCGGACGATCGGCGCCTGGCTGGGCGTACTGACCGTGCAGGCGGTCTGCGCGGCCTACGCCTTCCGCATGGACCGCGAACGCATGACCCATCTCGTCTCGCTGCCGCTCCAGCAGATCCTCTACCGCCAGTTGATGTACGTCGTACTGCTCCAGTCCTGGATCACGGCCCTCACCGGCGGCCGGCTGCGCTGGCAGAAGCTGCGGCGCACGGGAGTGGTGGAGGCGCCGGGCGGCGGAGCCGGCGGCCGGGAGAAAGGGAGGCAGGCGGCATGACACAGGCCGAGACGGCCCCCGTCCCAACAGGGAAGCGGTCCGGAACCGGCGGCCGGGACCGCTACCTGGACCTGCTCCGCTCCCTGGCCCTGCTCCGCGTGGTGGTCTACCACCTGTTCGGCTGGCCCTGGCTGACCATCCTCTTCCCCTCCATGGGCGTGATGTTCGCGCTGGCCGGCTCGCTGATGGCACGCAGCCTGGACCGCCCGGCGGCGAACGTGATCAGGGGCAGGCTCCGCCGCCTCCTGCCGCCACTCTGGCTGTTCAGCGCGGTCCTGCTGACCATGATGCTGACGGCCGGCTGGCATCCGCTGAACGACCCCGACGTGGGCACCGGTTGGGCCGGCTGGGGCAGGCTGATCGACTACTTCCTGCCGATCGGCGCCCCGCCGTACCCCGAACACCTCGGCTCGGCCTCGGGCCTGCTGGACGACACGTGGGCGGAACAGGCGGCGGGACCGCTGTGGTACCTGCGCGCCTACCTCTGGTTCGTGCTCCTGTCCCCGCTCCTGCTGCGGGCGTTCCGCAGGGCGCCGCTGCCGACGGTGCTGGCGCCGCTGGCGCTGACGGCGGTGGTGGGCACGGGAGTGGTGTCCGTCCCCGGCGAGACCGGCGACGCGGTGACCGACTTCGCGGTGTACGGCGGCTGCTGGATCCTGGGCTTCGCCCACCACGAGGGCGTGCTGGCGCGGGTCCCGCGCTACGCGGCGGTCTCGCTGTCCTGCCTGGTGATGGCGGTGGGCCTGTGGTGGGCGTCGGGCCACCCGGGCCCCGAGGGCTGGGACCTGAACGACATCCCGCCGGCGCAGGCCTGCTGGTCGTTCGGGGCCGTGGTGCTGTTGCTGCAGTACTCCCCGTCATGGCGGGAGCTGCCGGGCCGTCTGCGCCGCTGGGACAGACCGATCACCCTCGCCAACAACCGTGCGGTGACCGTCTACCTCTGGCACAACATGCTGATCATGGCAACGTTCCCGATCATCGACGAGGCGTACAACCTGCCCTTCATGGCCTCCGACCGGGCGGCGTCCCTGCTGGACTCGACATACGGCTTCTGGACGTTCGTGCTGGTGTGGCCGCTGATCGCGGCGGCGGTGCTGGCCTTCGGGTGGGTGGAGGACGTGGCGGCGGGACGCCGACCCCGGGTGTGGCCGGACGGGAGGCGACGGGGGCGGGCGCGCCGGCGGGCGCCATGAGAAGCGGCCGTCTCAGTGCCATTCCTCGGGATCGAGCGGCCCCACGCGTCCGGGAGGCCGGTCCAGCGGGTGTCAATCGTCCTCGTCATTCCTCTGCAGGGAAATCCGGCGTAAGAATCCAGTATTCGGATCCCTCGGTGCTGGCCGCGCAGATCCGGTGACCGCTCAGGGAACGGGCGATGAAAAGGAGCTCTCCCGCTTGATCCGCCAATGCGGAAATATCGGTTGCCGGGGTCAGCCTGACGTGAACCCACCCGTAGCGCATACTGCCGGCCGCCAGAAAAGTTCCGTCATCGGCTACTACTCCTCCTTCACGTGCACGGGTCTTCCAGGCATCGTCGACCCGGTGACTCGCGTCGGGCCCGCGCTTGTTGATTCTCTGAACCGGCGTGGCATCGATGTGCACGACCCGGCGAAACGCCTCTTCGACGGATGGGCCGTCAACGCCCGTGTAGCGAGCGACCACTTCCAGGCCGGCGTTCGTGAATCGGTACTCGATTTCTGCGTCCATGGCAACCCCTGAAACTCATTGCTGGTAGAAGAAGTGATGGTCTCCGCCAGGCTTGTCCAACGCCCGGTACCGCTCCATGGTGCCGTACCCTTCCTGGGTATTGTCCCAGCCGAAGTTGACGAGGTTCCGGCTCTGCTCTTCTGGGGTCTGCCCCTTGGGGGCGCCTGCGTGGAAGTGAGGGCCGGCCGGGTCATGGGTGTGTTCCACGATGACACGCGACCCGTTCTCCATCTCGAACTGGCGGAAATTTCCCCAGTGTGTCGGATCCTTGGAGTACACGTATCCCGGCATGTTCTTGTAATTCTTGTCGCCCATGACCACCCATTCCGCGTCCGGAGTGGTCCCGTGCGGCACTCCGGCAACTTCGAACGCGGATTTCTCGGCGTCCGCTCTGCTGCCGAAGGGGTTCCCTTTCTCTCCCAGCGGGTAGTCCGGTGCGAGTCCGAGCGCGTCTGTCCACGTAAGGGGGTTGTGAACGTACGCCATCGGGTTCGGAGCCGGGGTGAGCCCCAGCGGGTCCGCTGTGAGATACCTGGCTGTTTCCGGATCGTAATGGCGAAAGTAGTTGTAGTGAAGGGCCGTTTCCGGGTCGTGGTACTGCCCGGGGAAGCGGAGCGGGGTATACGCCGAACCGCTCTCGGACCGGGCGCTGTTTCCCCAGACCGTGCTGCGGGAACGCCAGGCGATCCGGCCCTGTTCGTCGACGAGTTCGGTCGGCGTGCCGACCAGGTCCGTGACGATGGCGAAGAAGCGGGAGTCGATCTCTTCCCGAGACATCTCGTCCGCGGTGATGCGTTCCGTCTGCGCGATGGGGCGCCGGTTCTGGTGATCCCAGGTGAGAGTGGTGCGGTTGGGGAGACCGACAGCCACCGTCGTCTGTTCGCACAGAACGGTGCCGTCCCAGGTGAAGTCGACGCGCTCGACGATCTCCTCGCCGGTGTCGGCCAGACGGAGTTTGGCCACGCGACGGCCCAGCGGGTCGTATTCATAACGCCAGCGTGTGCCGTCCGGAGTGATGACAGAAGTAAGGCGGTCCTCGGCATTCCATGCGTAACGCCAGGTCTCCGGCTTGCGGGACAGGCGCGATTGCTGACGCAGGACGACACGGCCGAGAGCGTCATGCTCGTAGCGAACGTGTCCCGCGCGGACAATGCGGGTGCCTGTGTACTCGCGGTCGCCGACGGCCCCCGGACCTTCGTGAGCCGTCGGCCATTCGGCGGTGGTCTGGTTGCCCATCTCGTCGTAGACGTACCGCTCCGTCCAGCCCTCGGCCTGCACCGCCGTCACGCGGCCTGCCGCATCCAGCTCGAAGCTACGGGTTCCGGCCAGACGGTCGTCGATGCCGATGACGTTGCCGTCGGCACGGTACCGATATGTCCGATGCTGGATGAGGCTGCCCTGCACATCCGTCAGCGTCTGGTTCGTCAGACGCCCCGCGGGGTCGTAGCCCTGTTCCAGGGTCAAGGCACCGTTGACGGCGCGGGTCAGTTCGCGGCCGGCCGTGTCGTACGCGAAGTCGATCGACCGGCCCGACGACACCATGCCGGTGCGGTTTCCCGACCCGTCGTACGTCCAGCTGCTTCGGGCGCCGCTCGGAGTCGTGCGAGCGGTACGACGTCCGAGCGAGTCGTACTCGTACCGCACTGTGCGGCCGGAGACGGTCTCCGAAAGCACATGGCCGAAATCGTCACGCACAAGGCTGAGCGCTGTCGTGGGGCCGCTCGCCTGGGTCAACCGGTCGGCCTCGTCATAGCCGTACGTGGTTACCTGACCTGCCGCGTCCTTCCGTATGACCTGGCCCAGTGCGTTGCGCTCGAACCTGATCGTCTGACCGAGAGCGTTCGTACGAGACACAAGACGACTTGCCGCGTCGTACGCGAATGTGAGGACGCGGTCGTCGAAGTCCGTTTCGGAGACGAGCCGGCCTGCCGCGTCGTACTCATATGTCCACTTCAGGCCTTGCGGGCCGGCGACCTCGGTGAGGCGCAGTTGTGCGTCGTGGACGAACTCGTAGCGAGCCCCGTCCGGGCCGGTGCGAGCGGCCAGCAGGTCGAAGTGGGTGTACTCGAAGTGAGAGGTCGCGCCCATGGGGTCGACGTGGCTGACGCAGTTGTCCTCGCCGTCGTAGGTCCATGACTCCGTGACGCCGTCCGGTGCCGTGCGACGGACCAGCCGTCCTTCGACGCTCCACCTCAGACGGGTGACGGCACCCGTGGTGTCTGTGAGGGTGACAGGTCGGCCGAAGGGGTCCCGGTCGTAACGGGTTGTGCCGGCCGACGGGTCACTGATCTCCACAGGGAGGCCTGCGCGGTCACACACGACCGTCGTGATGTGGCCGAGGCCGTCGGTGACCGATGTGAGCCGGCCCGAGTCGTCGTGGGAAAAGCGAGTGACCATTCCAGCAGAGTTGTTTGCGACGATGCGATTGCCGCGATCGTCGTAGCTCCAGCGGTGGATACCCCCGTCAGGACCGACGACCAGGGTGGGCAGACAGAAGTCGTCGTACGCCACTTGGATTTCTCGGTCGTCTGGACGCGTGATGTTGGTGGGCTGACCGTACGGGTTGTTGGTGAACCGGGTGGTCTGACCGAGTGCGTCCGTCTTGGCCAGGACGTGGTGGTTCCGGTCGTAACTGGTGTGGGTGGTGTTGCCGAGGGGGTCGATCTCGGCGATGACCTGGCTGTTGCTGTTGACGACGAAGCGGGTGGTGGCGCCCTGGGCGGTGGTGAGGGTGGTGATGCGGGTGCCGGGCCAGGCGGGGGCGGTGCCGTCGTAGTCCAGGGTGATGGCGATGTGGCCGGCTTCGCCGCCCTCGGCGACGCAGCGGTCGTGGTCGTCGTAGGTGTAGGCGTAGCGGCTGTTGTTGGTGTCGGTCCAGGAGGTGACGCGCAGCCGGTCGTCGTAGGTGAAGCGCAGGGGCAGGCCGGAGGAGTTGACTGTCTCGGTGAGGTTGCCGTCCGTGTAGCCGTAGCGCTTGATGACGACATCCGAGCCGTAGTCGGCGGCGCCGACCAGGGTGAGCGCGGTGACGCGGCCCTCGTCGGTGGTGATGCGCAGGTGGTAGCCGCCGGAGTGGCGGATGGCGAGCGGGGTGCCGTGCTCGTCGTGGTCGAAGGTCAGGGAGTGCCGGTTGCGGTCGGTGATGCGGGTGAGGAGCGCGGTGCCGTCGGCGGTGGGGCGGGTGAAGTGGTGGGTGTGGCCGGTGAGGGGGTCGGTGATGCGATAACCGCCGTCGTCGAGTCGGGTCAGGAAACGACGGGGGCCGGCCTCGGGCAGGACCGGGGTGTGGGGTGCGGTGGGGTGAGGGTAGGCGAGGAGCAGGCCGTCTTCGGTGATGTGGACGATGCCGTGTTCGTCGGTCTCCAGACGCTGGTCGAGGGTGGAGGCCCAGGTCGGGCCGAACCACCAACCGCAGCGGTAGTCGGAGGCGACGCGGCGGGTGAAGGCCAGCGGCAGCAGGCCGGGCAGTTCGATGTCGGTCTGCGGGAGGTACATGGCGCCGGTAGCCATGTCGACCGGGTCGCTGCCCTTGGAACGCACCACGCTCTTGAGCCGGTTGAACGCGCCCTCCGCGCCGTCGGCCAGCATGCCCCGTGCGTTCTTCCCCAGCCCGCGGACGGCGAGGCCCATGGCCTTCATGCCGCCGCGGAGGTTCTTCATCTCCTTGAGGCCCTTGGCGAGTTTGCCGAGACTGGTGATGCCCTTGCCGCCGGGTATGCAGTCCAAGGCTGCGAACGCGACATCCCACAGGGACGCCTGCCCTTTGGAGTATTTGTAGAGCGTGTCCGCGAGCACGACGAGCGCGGCCACGAGGACGATCGCACCGAGGATGGGGCCGCCGATGATCAGCGCGATGATGCCGACGACCGCGACGACGACCTTGCAGACGGTGACGATGGTGTCCCAGTTGTCCTCGAACCAGTGGCCGACGTCCTGCCACCAGTGCCGGTTCGGGATCCCCGCGTCCGAGGCCTCGTCGATCTTCCGCTTCGCCTCACCCGCCGCGTCGTCGCGCATCTTCCGGGCGTCCTCGGCCATCTTCTTCGCGGCATCGAGGGCGTTCTGCGCGGTGGTGACGTCCGACTGCGCCTTCGTATGCGCGGACTTGGCGCTCTGCACGTCCCTGGTGGCGGCCCGCACCTTTGCCTCGTCCGGCTTGTCCGCCGTGGACTTGCTGCCGGTGGGATCGTCCTTGTACTTGTCGGCTTCCTTGCCGGCCCGGGTCACCCACGAATCAGCGGAGGACAGCCGGGACTTGGCGGAGGAGAGGTCGCTCTGGGCTTCCTTCGCCTTGGCGAGAGCCTTGTCCGCCAGGGCCTGCGCCCGCTCCAGCTTCGGCCAGTAGTCCGCGAGCGCGTCGCCGCACATCTCGTACGACTTCTTCAGCTTCTTCAGGTTCTTCGGGACGTCCTTGAACTGCTCCTTGAAGACGTCGGCGGACTTGCCGGCCCACTGCAGCAGGGTCTCCTCGCCGGCCATGCCCTTGACCAGACGCAGAGCGTCGGAGACGTCGTCGGCGAAGTCGTGCAGCTGGGTGGCGAGGGTGCGTACGCGTTGCGGGTCGCCCGGGGTCGGGTCCCGGTCGAGGTCGAGTGGATGCCAGTCCGCCGGCCGATACCCCGCCATAACCGCGCAACCCCCGTCGCGTACGCCCCATCAACAAACCTGTGCACACGTGAAGTTACAGGCCAGGCCGGTTTGAGGTGAAGGGTGGTCCGTGATCGGCACGCGGGAACCGACGCCACCTCCGGGCTGCCTGACCCGGTCAACAGTCCTTTGCGTGGATCAACTGAGGGGCGTCGCGATGTCACGGGACGGCACCAAAGCTGCGGTGAGGGCGTTGAGTTGTCTGACTATGATCTGCTATGCGGGTTTCGTGCGACAGGGGCGTGGCAAATCACTCTGGTGCGTTCCGGATTGACCCCGATACCGTATTCGCTGCTTCGCAGACCCCAACCGCCCCACCAGGAGCCCACCGTGACCCGCCGTTCCCGCCGCCTGCTCACGACAGCCACCGCCGGTGTGACGGCCGCGCTCCTGCTCGCCGGCTGCGGCGGAGGCGACGGAGACAAGTCCGACTCGAACGGCAAGATCGCGGGGGCGGACACGGGGGCTTCGGCTTCGACTTCGGCTTCGCCGAGCGCGTCGGCGTCCACTTCGGCCGACCGTCCGAAGATCACGCTTCCGTCGGACGTGAAGCTGACGTTCAGCCCGGACAGCACGGGTGATGCGGTGAAGGACGCGATTCTGAAGGACAACGCCGAGTTCGTCCGTGCCATCAACGCCGCCATCGTCGCCCAGAACCCCCGGCTCCCCGCTCTGGAGTACTACACGGAGGGCGAGGGCGCCGTGGCGGCCCAGGACTGGGTGCAGTCGTTCAAGAAGGCCGGCTGGACCGTGACGGGAACGGTTCGTTATGTCGACCGTCAGGTCAGCGTCGAGTCCAAGAGCAAGGCCTCGCTGACGTATTGCGGGGACGAGAGCAAGGGCTACACCAAGGTCATCAAGACCGGAGTGGTCGAGCAGACGAAGGTCGACAAGAACAGCTACGTCGCTTACGGCGCTCAGGTTGAGAAGAACGACAAGGGGGTCTGGGAGCTCGTGAAGATCGCTTCTACTCGGGGGGCAGCCAAGTGCCAGCCCTGAACGGACTAGCTCGCGGTGTTGCCCTCCTCGCTGTGGGATCGATCTGTCTCACTCTTGCTCCTTCGGCCCAGGCTTCCCAAGGTGCGCCGACGGGCGGAGCGGTCGGCACCGGTTCGGGTTCGAATGAGTCTGGCAACTCGTCCCCGGACGGCAAGCTCTCCTCGACCGTCGGTGTGATCCGGTACGACCTTTCCAAGAACGGCTCGGGTAGTTCCGCCGGCCCCGTCGCTCCCATCACGTCCTGGACCCCGCCGGCGTGCTGGTACGCCCCGAAGTACTCCCCGGCGGATTTGCAGGCGTACCTGGAGCCGATCTGGGAGGCCGGTTCGACCGGTGACGCGTGGGACGCGACTCAGCGCGACCGGTACGTCAACGGTCACCCCTACAAGGACTTCAACAAGGACGAGACCGGCAAGGGCTACTGGTGGGACTCGTACGTCAACAAGTCCTTCCCGCCCGGCTGGGACAAATGCAATGAGCCCTACTTCTGGGTGGCTACCGGCGACGACCCGCCGGCCAACATCGCGAACACCGTCACACCTGAGATTCTTGCCAAACTGGCGTACAACGAAATCCGCGTGCCCTCCAAGGACGTGAGTCTGGCGCCCGCGAACACGACAAAGGTCAACCTCCCCACGTGGGCCTGGCTGGACGGGGCGACGTTCAAGCCGGTGTCGGTCACCGCGCGCATCGACGTCCTGGGCATGTGGGCGACGACGACCGCCAAACCCGTCGCCCTCAAGATCGACCCGGGTACGTCCGACGCGGTCACCTACCCGGCGTCGGGTGTCTGCGAGATCAACAACGGCACGGTGGGGGAGAAGTACAGCACGGGTGACGCCGACCGGACGCCACCCTGTGGAGTGAAGTACCTTCACTCGTCCGGCGACGGCTCGTACCAGCTGAGGGCCACGATCACCTGGCAGATCAGCTGGACCGGCAGCGACGGCGGCGGCCCCCACAACCTGCCCGACGGCACCTTCGGCCGGTCTCAGGATGTCGTCGTGCAGGAGATCCAGTCCGTCAACAGGTGAGGGGCGTGACGCTGGGCGTCGTCATGCCTGAGTGATGTGCTGATTTGCTCGGGTGTACCTCATGCCGGTGCGGCCCGGGTCGATCCGGATGTCGTATTCGCCGCCTCAAATGCCGTGTCCGGGAAGAAAGCGGCCTGTTCAGGAACGGGCAGGCCGCTCGTGGTCCGGCCGGTAATCCTTTGCGGTAGCCAACCATGTCCCGCTACCGTGGTCCGCTGCTTTCTTTGACCTCATCCGCCCCACCAGGAGCCCCTCGTGACCCGCCGTTCCCGCCTGCTCACGACAACTGCCGCCGGGGTGACGGCCGCACTGCTGCTGGCCGGCTGCGGCGGAGAGAGCCAGGGCTCCAAGTCGAACGAAAAAGGCGAAGACGAGGGGGCATCGGCGTCCGTTTCGCCGAGCGCGTCGGCGTCGGCATCCTCTTCGACCGGCCGTCCGCAGGTCACGCTACCGTCGGACGTGACGGACGAGTACGTCGACTGGAAGACCGGTGACGCCGCGAAGGACGCCGTCCTCACCGACACCGCCGCGCGCATCGATGCGACGAACGACGCGATCCTGCACGGCGACACGGGCGCGCCGGGCCTGTCCTTCTACTACCGGGACAAGGCGTTGAGCGGCGCCGTCGCCTGGATCCAGGCCTACCTGGACGCCGGCCTCTCCTTCACCGGCACCACCCGCTACTACGCGCCCCAGGTCACCCTGTCGTCCGGAGAGGCCACGGCGACGGTCCTCTACTGCTCGGACGAGAGCAAGGGCTTCAACAAGAACCGCAAGACCGGAAAGGTCGACCGGACGCCCTCGGCCCAGAGTCCGTACTTGCTGTACAACACGCGTCTGGCGAAGAACGGTTCGGGCGTGTGGCAGACCACGGCCCTGTCCTCCCACCGCGGCGACAAGGCCTGCACCGGCTAGCCGATGAGCCGAGCGCGCGCGATACCTCATGACACATCCCAGTCGCCTGACCAGGAGCCTCTCGTGCACCGTCGTTCCCGTCTGCCCGCGACAGCCGTGGTCGGCCTGACAGCCGTACTCCTCCTGGCGGCGTGCGGCGCGAACAGCGGTGGCGGCGGATCGCAGGCGGACGACAAGGCGACGGCGACACAGACCTCGGCCTCGCCGAGCCCGTCGGCGTCCGCGTCGGGGCGTCCGACCGTCGAACCGCCCGGGGACCTCACCTACAACTTCGACTGGCCCGGCACGGGCGACGCGGCCAAGGACGCCGTGCTGGCGGACAGCGAGCAGAACATCAAGGCGGTCGACCTCGCCATCGCGAACCAGGATCCGCTGGACAGCGCCTACCGGTTCTACTTCGAGGGCGAGGCCGCTGCCCAGATCCAGCGTTACGTCCAGGCCTATGTGACGGCGAAAGCACGGACGACCGGTCACTACCGCTACTACGACCCGGTGGTGAACGTCAGCGCCCCGGACAAGGCGTCGCTCGTGTACTGCGAGGACCAGGGCAAGGCCTACGACCTCTACCTGAAGACCAAGAAGGTCGACAAGACGGCTGTCACCAAGAACAGCTACGTCCTCTACAGCACGCAACTACACAAGAATGGCAAGGGAGTCTGGGTGGCGCAGAAGCTTTCGTCGCAGAGGGGGAGTGCCAAGTGCCAGCCCTGAACACCGTCACGAAGGCCACCGTCGGGCTGATGGCCGTCTCCCTTCTCGCCGGGTGCGGTGGGAACGGCGGCGGAGCGGAAGCCGCGGACAAGGCCTCGCCGTCGGCCACAAGGACCGGGGCGTCGGTCTCGCCCAGCGTTTCGGTGTCGGAGACCACGACCGGCCGTCCGAGGATCGAACTGCCCGCTGATCTCACCCTCACCTTCGAGGTTTCCCGGACGGGTGATCCCGTGAAGGACGCGGTGCTCGCGGACGGCGCGGAAAGGGCGCGGGCGGAGGACGCCGCTATCACCGGGACTGACCCCAAGGGTGAGGGACTCGCCTACTACAACACGGGTAAGGCTCTTGAGGCCACGCTGTCCTGGGTCGCCCAGTTCAAGAAGGCCGACGTCACGATCACCGGCGTTGCCCGGTACTACGACCGCAAGGTGACGCTCACGAGCAAGACGTCAGCGATCCTCACCTTCTGCGGTGACGAGAGCAGGGGCTTCAGCAGGGACAAGAAGACCAAAAAGGTCAACAAGACGCCTGTCACCAAGAACAGCTACGTCTCGTACAACACCCGGCTCGACAAGAACGCCGACGGTGTCTGGCAGACGTCGCAGATCATTTCCGTCAGGGGGGCAGCTCGGTGCCAGCCGTAACGAGGGCTGTCGGTGCCGTGGTGGTTGTACTCCTGCTGGCGGGATGCGGTGGGGGTGAGGGGGATGCGAAGGCGAGTGAAAGCAGCGGCGCGGGTGCGACGAACTCCGCCTCTGCGTCGCCGACTTCCGCGTCCTCGACTTCCGCGCCGTCGACCGGCGGCGGGCGCCCGGAGATCACCTTTCCCGCCACCGCCAAGAACGTCTTCGAGGACACGAAGTCCGGTGACGCGACCAAGGACGCGGTTCTCGCGGACAGCGCCCTGAGCGTCAACTCCATTGACGAGGCGATCTTCAAGCAGAGCACAGGCACGAAGGCGCTCGGGTACTACAACGCCGGGAAAGCGCTGGGCGGGTCGATCACGTACGTCAATGGTTACCTGAAGAAAAAGGACACCTGGATCGGCGAGACCCGCTTCTTCGACCGGAAGGTGACACTGTCCGGCGCCAAGAACGCATCCGTCACATACTGCTCCGACGAGAGCAAGTCGTTCATCAAGAACAGGACGACCGGAAAGGTCGACGAAACGCCGACCACTGCGAACTCCTACGTGCTCTACCACACCACACTCGTCAAGAACGCAGACGGCGTCTGGCAGACCACCGACATCGTCTCGAACAGGGGTGACAAGGCGTGCCAGCCGTAACGAGGGCGGTAGGTGTCGGTCTGGCAGGCGTGCTGTTGCTCGCTCTTGCCGGATGCGGTGGGGAGTCGGAAACCGGCGGGGAGGGGCAGGCGCCGGCGGTTCGGGGACGACCAGCCCCTCCGCTTCCAGCCCGTCCGTCTCGGCAGGCTCGGACGGTCGGCCGGTGATCGACATGCCGGCCGATCTGTCGTACCGCTTCGACTGGCCCGCGACCGGTGACGCCGACAAGGACGCGGTGCTGGCGGACAGCGAGCAGTCGATCAAGGCGGTGGATCTCGCGATCGTCCGCCAGGACGCGCTCGACGAGGCGTACCGCTATTACTACGACGGTGAAGCCGCCACGGGGACGCGGAAGTTCATCCAGAACTACGTGGACCACAAGGCCGGCCTCACGGGCGCGTACCGCTTCTACGACCCCGATGTCGCGGTCGCGAAGGACGGTACCGCCTCCTTCAGCTACTGCGAGGACCAGGGCAAGGCCTACGTCAAGTACCTCACGACCGGCAAGGTCCGGAAGACCGAGGTCACCGCGAAGAGTTACGTCGGTTACCGGACCGGTCTCAAGAAGAACGCGAAGGGTGTCTGGGTGATCGGCACGATCACGTCGCAGATCGGCAGTGCCGAGTGCCAGCCGTGACGAAGGCCGTCACTCGTCGGACCACGCCACCAGCCGTACGTTCTCCTCGCCGTGCACCCTGGCCAGGGCCTTCATGACCGTCGTCGGGACCGCGTCACGGCGTCGGGAGCGTTCGGCTCGGTAGACGGTGGTGTCCGTGGTCGCGGGAGACGAAGTGTGCCCAGGCGGAGGCACTGACTGTGAGATGAGGGCCCACGGGGTTTTTCGAGTCTCGGATGTGGACGGCCGAGGGGGCGGTGGCTATCTCGACGCAGTTCGAGGCGTCGGGGCTGTAAGTGGACTTCTGCCAGTGGAGTTCGGACACGGTTCCCTCAGATGGTCTTGGTGATGCGGCGGATCAGGTCACGGGACTCTGCCGGTTCGAGAGCGTTCTCCTCCATGCGGTCGAGAACGAGTCGGTACTTTTCCAGCTGGGCCTCCGCATCCAGGAAGTCACACCCGTGGTGGGTGTCCAACTGAACGGTGTCGAGCTGAGGCACCGGTCCCATCAGATAGTCGACGGACTGTCCGGTGCCGGGGAAGGATCCCTTGCCGAACGGGATGACCCGTACGGTCACGTGCTCCAACTCGCCCATTTCCAGCAGGTGCTTGAGCTGAGCGCGCACGACGGTGGGCCCGCCGTACCCCATGTGCAGTGCGCACTCGTGGATCACCGCCGTGTAGGGCGGAGGGTTTTCCCGGTGCAGGATTTCCTGTCGCTTGATCCGGTGGCTGACCCGATGCTCGATCTCGTACTGCCTCAGTGCCGGCACGGCTTCCTTGAAGAGGGCCCGCGCATGGTCGGTCGTCTGGAGCAGCGCGGGGACGTGGATCACCAGGGCAACACGCAGTGCGGCCGCGTGGTACTCCAATTCGGCTAGGTCGACGAGGCCGACTGGCAGGTGGTCGCGGTAGTTGTCCCACCAGCCGCGAGTGCGCCGACCCGTCATTGAGGCCAGCGCGTCCACGAGTTGTTCGTCAGGGCAGGCGTAGGCGCGTGTCATGGATCGCAACCGGTCGGCACTGATGGGGGTGCGGCCAGTTTCGATCATGCTGACGCGTGCCTGATTGACGCCCAGGAGGTTGCCTGCACTCGTGGCCGTGAGTCCGGCCCGCTCCCGCAATTTACGCAGCTCAGCGCCCAGCCGTCGCTGCCGGAGCGTAGGGCTGTCGGTGGGCGGCACGCGGTCTCCTCCCGGCCGCGACGCGGCCCTGTGCTCCCTCACACGAGTGAAGGGTGGATGGTTTCAGTGGATTTAGTTAGATGCATCTAACCATTTGCCCTACGGTGAATGCATACCGCTCAACTCCCCCCGCCCATAAGCCGGAAGCGCACCACTCACGGCAGAGCCACCGCCCGGCGTGGCCGTTGAGCCCGATCCGCCTCCCCTTCTCTCGCTGGAGGTCACCGTGGGAACCGTATCCCTGCCCGACACCTGGGTGTACGCCCTCCGCCTGCCACACGACCCCCGCGCGGCACGCGTCGCACGTATGACCGTACGGGCGGTGCTGAGCGGGCACGGCAGGCTTGAAGTCCTCGACGTCGTGGAGTCGTTGACGTCCGAACTGGTCGGCAACGCCTACCGGCACACGAACGGCCCCGCCTCCCTCCGGCTGACCGCCCTGCCCGACGGGCGGCTGCGGGTCGGTGTCTGGGACAGTCATCCGCGCGTCCCGGCTCCCTTCGGCGAGCCGCCCTGGGACCGCGTTCCGCTCGCTCCGGCGGATGCCGAAGAGGGGCGCGGGCTGCACCTCGTGCAGGAGTACGCCGACTCCTGGGGCGGCTGGCCCATCGGGGACGGCGGCCCGCTGGACCGCGGTGCCGGGAAGCTGTTGTGGTTCGAGGTGGACAGGTCAAGCTCCGGTCAATCCGCTCGGTAGCCGTCCCCTCGTGGCCTGCCGCATGGAAAACTTTCCCGGTTGCGGAAGTGAAAAGAGTGGCTCAGCCGACGGGGAGTGGATGCTGTGAGCGCGCGGCAAGTGCGGAAGATGTTGGGGTTGATGGCCGGTGGCGAGCCCGTCGAGCTCACCAACGCCTGGGCGTCCGTGAAGAAGCTCGCCCGACTGGCCTTCATCGCCCAGCAGTTCGGGTACGAGTACGCCGACGCCCGGCACACCGGCTCCCGCAACAACGTCCTCAAGATGCTGATCGTCCCCGACCACAGTCCGCAGGGCCGGGCGCGGGCCGCGCAGAACTGGGCGCAGTACCCGAACGCCGGTGACGGGGTCTCGCTGCCGCCGCTCATCCCCGACGCCGTCGAACTGCTCAAGGCCCGGATCCAGTTCGACCTCACCGGCAAGAGCGCCGAGAAGCGGATGCTGTTCGGGGCCGGCGGTATCACCCTCGGGCTGGTGCTGGCCGCGGCGCGGGCCGGCGGGAGTGCGGGCGCCTTCGTCGTCGCCGGTGTCGTGTGGGTCATCCTCATGGCCGTCATGGGGCTCGGGTTCTTCGTCACGCGCGGGCGCAACGCCAAGTTCGCGCAGCGGCTCCAGGCCGCCGGGTTCATGCCGGTGACGGGGGAGAACGGCCGGGTGCGGTATCTGCCGCCGGGCACACCGATGCCGATGCCGATGCCTGCGCAGATGCCGATGCAGCCGGCCCCGTACCAGCAGGCCCCGGTCCAGCAGCCGTACCAGCAGCCCCCGGTCCAGCAGCCGTACCAGCAACCCCCGCACCCGCAGCCGTACCCGCAGCAGGCCGGTCCCTACGGCCCGTACGGCGCCCAGCCAGGCCCCGCCGGTTACGGTCAGCAGCCGCCCGCCCCGGGCCCGTACGCTCCCGGCGCCTACGGCCCGTACTCCCCGCCCCAGCAGCCTCCCTACCCCTCCCGCTGAGGCACCGCCCCGTCGCGACCTCTCACCCGACCTCCCACCAGGGTGAGAGCAACGTTCCCTTCCGGTCACCCACAGCCACAGTGCGGAAACGCCGTCTCCCTACCTTCGGGCTCAGTCACTCATCCGGAGTCGGAAAGACCGAGCACGCGGAGCACCGTGGAGGCGTCATGACAGCCCCAGCCCCTACCTCACGCAGTCGCTGGATCCAGGAGTGGGATCCGGAGGACGAGGCGTTCTGGAACGCGACCGGTGAGAAGGTCGCACGGCGGAACCTGATCTTCTCCGTCCTGTCCGAGCACATCGGGTTCTCGATCTGGACCATGTGGTCCGTGCTGGTGCTGTTCATGGGCCCCGAGTACGGCCTGACCCCGGCCGACAAGTTCCTGCTGACCTCCGTGGTCACCCTGGTCGGCGCCGTCGTCCGGGTGCCGTACACCTTCGCCGTCGCGCTCTTCGGCGGCCGGAACTGGACGATCATCTCCGCCGCGCTGCTGCTCATCCCGACCGTCGCCGCCTTCGTGGTGACGAAACCGGGGACGTCGTTCAGCACCTTCCTCCTCGTCGGCCTGCTGGCCGGCATCGGCGGCGGCAACTTCGCCTCCTCCATGACCAACATCAACGCCTTCTTCCCGTTGCAGAAGAAGGGGTGGGCGCTCGGGCTCAACGCGGGCGGCGGCAACATCGGTGTGCCCGTCATCCAGCTGGTCGCGCTCGCGATCATCGGGGCCGGCGGCGGGCCGCGCGTGCTGCTCGGCATCTACATCCCGCTGATCGTCCTGGCCGCCGTCCTCGCCGCGGTCTTCATGGACAACCTCGCCACCGTGAAGAACGACACCGGCGCCGCGATCGACGCCGCGAAGGACGCCCACACCTGGATCATGTCCTTCCTCTACGTCGGGACCTTCGGGTCGTTCATCGGGTACGCGTTCGCCTTCGGGCAGGTGCTCCAGGTCCAGTTCGGCCGTACGCCGCTCCAGGCCGCGTACCTCACCTTCATCGGTCCGCTGCTCGGCTCCCTCATCCGGCCCGTCGGCGGATGGCTCGCCGACCGGTACGGCGGGGCGCGGATCACGCTCTGGAACTACGTCGGCATGGCCGCCGCCACCGCCCTCCTCGTCGCCGCCAGCATGCAGAAGTCACTGCCGCTGTTCGTCACGTTCTTCGTCGTGCTGTTCGCGCTCAGCGGCCTCGGCAACGGGTCGACGTACAAGATGATCCCCGGCATCTTCCAGGCCAAGGCCCTCGCCAAGGGGCTCACCGGCGAGGAGGCCGTGGCCTACGGGCGGCGGCTGTCCGGCGCCTCCATGGGCCTGATCGGCGCGGTCGGCGCGCTCGGCGGCGTCGGCATCAACCTCGCCTTCCGGCAGTCCTTCCTCTCCTACGGCTCGGGCACCGGTGCCTTCGTCGCCTTCCTGGTCTGCTACGGCCTCTGCTTCGCCGTCACCTGGGCCGTATACCTTCGCCGGTCCGCCGCGCGGAGGCACCCCGCAGCCGCCACCGAGACAAAGGCGCAGCTCAGCTACGCCGAGGTGTGACGTAACACGGGTGACACGGAGCCGAACCGAGCCTGTCACGCGCCGTTGACAGGCTCGGCGGGCATGCGGGCCAGCTAGGAGAGCAGTCATGGACGAGGAACAGCAGCGGCCGGATCCCGGCCGGTCCGGCCCTCTCGCGGGGTTCACCGTGGGGGTCACGGCCGCGCGCCGGGCCGACGAGCTCGGGGCGCTGCTCCAGCGGCGCGGCGCAGCCGTGCTGCACGCGCCCGCCCTGCGTATCGTGCCGCTCTCCGACGACGGGGAACTGCTCGCCGCCACGAAGGAGATCATCGACCAGGCGCCGGACGTGGCCGTGGCGACCACCGCGATCGGGTTCCGGGGGTGGATCGAGGCCGCGGACGGGTGGGGCTTCGGCGAGCAGCTGCTGGACCGGCTGCGCCATGTCGAGCTGCTGGCCCGCGGCCCCAAGGTCAAGGGCGCGGTGCGGGCCGCCGGGCTCACCGAGCACTGGTCGCCGTCCTCCGAGTCCATGGCCGAGGTGCTCGACCGGCTCCTGGAGGAGGGCGTGGAGGGCCGCCGGATCGCCGTACAGCTGCACGGGGAGCCGCTGCCGGGGTTCGTGGAGTCGTTGCGGGCGGCGGGGGCGGAGGTGCTGCCGGTGCCGGTGTACCGGTGGATGCCGCCGGAGGACCTCGGGCCGGTCGACCGGCTCCTGGACGCCGTCGTCTCCCGCACGGTCGACGCGGTCACCTTCACCAGCGCGCCCGCGGCGGCCTCCCTGCTCTCCCGCGCCGGGAAACGGGGCCTCCAGGCCGACCTGCTCGCCGCCCTCCACCACGACGTCGTCCCGGCCTGCGTCGGCCCGGTCACCGCGCTCCCGCTCCAGGCCCTCGGCGTCGACACCATTCAGCCGGAACGGTTCCGGCTCGGACCCCTCGTACAGCTGCTCTGCCAGGAACTCCCCTCGCGGGCACGGGCGTTGCCGATCGCCGGCCATCGGGTGGAGATCCGGGGGCACGCGGTCCTCGTGGACGGCGCGCTGAGGCCGGTGCCGCCGGCCGGCATGTCCCTGCTGCGGGCGCTGTCGCGGCGGCCGGGCTGGGTGGTGGCCCGCGCCGAACTGCTGCGGGCCCTGCCGGGCGCGGGGCGCGACGAGCACGCGGTGGAGACGGCGATGGCTCGCCTGCGTACGGCCCTGGGCGCGCCGAAGCTGATCCAGACGGTGGTCAAGCGGGGCTACCGGCTCGCCCTGGACCCTGCGGCGGATGCCAAGTACGCGGACGCGTGAGCCGCCGCCGGAACCTGCCCGGGTCCCGCCCGGACCCTGCCCGGGCCACGCCCCGGTCCTGCGGCGGACGCCAAGTACGCGGACGCGTGAGCCGCCACCGGCCCAGCCCCGGCCTCGCCCCGGTCGGTCCGCCCGCCCCGGTCGGTCCGCTCGCCCCCGCCGGTCCGCCCGCCTCGGACCACCTCTCCACCGCACCACCTCTCCACTGCACCACCTCTCCACTGCACCACCGCTCCACCGCACCACCGCTCCACCACACCACCGCGCCACCCCTCCATAGCCTGGGCCGGACTTCGCCGTGGGGGATGAGCGGTCCGGCTGACCGGCGTACGACGTTCTGGGGACCGTCTCCCGGCAACCGGCCGTAACCGGCGGCTCCCGGGCCGCCACTCGGGTCCGTTCCTCCCCGCCCGCGCCGGGTCGTCCCGCGCGGACGCGTGCGCGCGACCGTGTGTGCCCCGGGCCGCGGGCGTGCGCTCTGCCGGATCCGGCCGGGCGGGCGGCACGCTGACGCCGGACCGAGGCACAGGGGGGAACGGGACATGACACGCTGGCAGCCGTTGCCGGCCACACTGCCGGGAGAGGCCCGGCACCTGGTCGAGCAACTGCGCGTCCTGAAGGGCCGTACCGGGCTCAGCCTGGCCGGTCTGGCCCGGCGCACCGCGTACAGCAAGTCGTCGTGGCAGCGCTATCTGAGCGGGGACAGACTGCCGCCGAGGAGCGCGGCCCAGGTGCTGTGCCGGCTGGGCGGCGGGGACCAGACGCGGCTGCTGGCACTGTGGGAGCTGGCCGACCAGGCGTGGCCGCAGGGCGCGTCGGAGCCACCGGCGGACGAGCCAACGGTTCCGGTACCGGTACCGGAACCCCCTCCCGCGCCGGGACCGCCTCCCGCGCCGGAACCGCAAACGCGGCGGTGGCGGACGGCCGCCCTCGCCGCGTTCGGTGTCATCGTGCTGCTGACCGCGGGGCTGCTGTGGGCGCTGCCCCGCGGGGCGCTCAGCCGAGCTTGTCGTAGTACGCGATCTTGTAGGAGCCGGTGCCCTTGATCCGGACCCGGTACTTGCCGCTGATCCGCTTGAGCGGGGCGTTGTGCGAGGTGCCGTGGTACGTGACGGTCTGGAACGAGGTCGGGCCGGTGAGCCGCTGCTGGGCGAACGTCCACGTCTGGTCGGTGACGACGCCGTCGTTGTCCGAAAGGCCGAAGTGCTCCTGCCACCACTGGGTCGCCGACTCGGTCTCGGGGCCGAACGAGCCGTCGATCTGGCTCCTGGTGAAGGGGTGCCAGTCGCCGTCGTCGTCCTGCCACTGGGCGCCGTCGGCCCACAGCACGGTCTCCCACAGGGCCGTCGCGTTGCTCGTGGCGTAGTCGTCGACGCCGAGGTTCTCCTCGTCCTGCCAGTCGTCGGTGACACCGCCGCCGCCGTCGATGCCGTGGTACGGCGCGGCGGCGCTCGCGGCCGGTGCCAGGGCCAGGCCGCCGGCGCCCAGCAGTACGGCCGTCGCCACCGCGACGACCCGGGTGCGCATGCTCATGAACGTGTCCTTTCTGAACCGCCGTCCCCCGTGGGTCCCCCTTGGGGCGGCTCGCTGTGCGTTCGCAGGACAAAGGGTCACGGCCGGGGGCGGCCGGGGCGAGGCCCAGCGGGGTATCCGGGCCCGACGGGGACGGCCCGCGCCGCACGCACCGGCGTCCCCGCCGGGTGCGGGTCGGACGGGAACCTCGCGGAACACGGGTACGGGGGGTTCCGGCCGCCCGCCGGGCCGGGCACTGTGAGAGGACACGGTTCCCTGTCCTAGGTGGTGGCGGGCACATGGCACTGGGTACGGCGACGGCCCCGTACGAGCTGCGCTTCGACGCCGGGCGGATCTGCCTGGATCTGCTGGCGACCACGCATCCCGGCGAACGGCTCGACGCGCTCGAGCCGTTGCGGGCCTGGATCACCGGCTCCGGACTCGTCCCGCCGGGCACCCCGCTGGCCCACGCCGACACCGGCTGGCTGATCGCGTTCCGTGAACTGAGGGGACATGTAGAACAGTTGGTGCGCGACCGGAACGCCGGCCGGACTGGCGTCCGGAGCAACACCCGTGCCCTGTCGTACGACTTCGCGCTCGCCGGCGTCAACGACCTCGCCCGCGCCGCCGCACCCCCGTCGCCGCGTGCCGTACCCGGCGCGGACGGGTTCCTGGTGCGGGAGTTGGCGGGGCCGCCCGAGTGCGCGGCGCTGCTCGCGGCCGTCGCCCGGGACGCCGTGGAACTGCTCACCGACGCCGTCGCACGGGCGGCCGTCCGGGAGTGCGAGGGCGACAACTGCCCCATCGTCTATCTGGACACCTCCCGCGGACGCAGACGCCGCTGGTGCTCCAGCGAGATCTGCGGCAACCGCGAACGGGTGGCCCGCCACCGCCGCCGCGCGGCCCTCGCCCGAGCATGAGCATCAGCGTGGGACATGGGTATGGGTACGGGCATGACCGCCGAGCGGTCCTCAGCCGACCCGGCCTCCTCAACCTCCGCCCCTTTTGCGGCATCTGCCGGATCTTCATCGAAGCTCCCCGAAAGTGATTTCGACAACATTCGGTTTGTCCGTGGCAACCCCCGGGCACCGCTCGGGCGTTCGACGTTGTGTCGGAAATGTAAAGATCACGCGGTGGGAATGTGGGGTCATGTCCCGCTCGTCATGTCACCTCGCGGAAAAATGTGAGGTCTTGTTGAACACACCGCGAGTCACTTCCGTACCGGTGGGGGAGCGACCGACTGGGGGAACCCCCGGACACCGGAGGTGGGCGTGCGCAAGGATGCGGCCGTGGCCAATGAACGTGGATCGAGGGCCCGACATCGCATGTCCCAGCCCTCGGAGCCTGATGAGGAGCTGATGCGTGCCCTCTACCGAGAGCACGCCGGACCTCTCCTTGCGTATGTCCTTCGGCTGGTCGCCGGTGATCGGCAACGCGCCGAGGACGTCGTGCAAGAGACACTCATCCGTGCCTGGAAGAACGCCGGCCAGCTCAATCGAGCGACCGGATCGGTACGCCCCTGGCTGGTGACGGTCGCTCGCCGCATCGTCATCGACGGTCACCGCAGCCGGCAGGCCCGGCCGCAGGAGGTCGATCCGTCGCCGCTGGAGGTCATCCCCGCGGAGGACGAGATCGACAAGGCGCTGTGGCTGATGACGCTGTCTGACGCGCTCGACGACCTGACCCCGGCCCACCGGGAGGTGCTCGTCGAGACGTATTTCAAGGGGCGTACCGTCAACGAGGCGGCCGAAACGCTGGGTATACCCAGCGGCACCGTGCGCTCACGGGTGTTCTATGCCCTGCGGTCCATGAAGCTGGCACTGGAGGAGCGGGGGGTGACGGCGTGATGAGTGTGTACGGGGGACACGGCGGGTTCGGCACAGGTGGTTCGGGTATGTCTGGTGCTATGCAGGAATCTCCGGTTCCCAATGAGCACGAGACGGTCGGCGCCTATGCGCTGGGGATTCTCGACGACGCCGAGGCAACCGCTTTTGAGGCCCATCTGGCCGGGTGCGAGTGGTGCGCCCAGCAGCTCGACGAGCTGGCCGGAATGGAGCCCATGCTGGCGGCCCTGGCCGATCTGCCGGGTTCCGGATCCACGCCGTCCATCGGCGAGTCGCTGTCCGCCAAACCCAGCCCTCGGATGGTCGAGAAGCTGGTCGTGGAGGTCGCCGACAAGCGGAAGGTCCGCACCCGGCGCAGCCTCTTCGGCCTGGCGGCCTCGGTCGTGCTGATCGCCGGCGGCACCGCGGCCGGCGTGGCGCTGAGCGGCTCGGACAGCGGCGGCGGCACGGACATGGCCATGGGCCCGGCCCAGACGGCCTTCCAGACGATGTCCGACAAGAAGACGGCCACGGACCCGGCGACCCACGTCACCGCGACCGTCGCCGTCGAGAAGAAGGACTGGGGCACCCACGCGGTCCTCCAGCTCAAGAACGTCGCCGGCCCGAAGAAGTGCTCGCTGATCGCCGTCGGCAAGAACGGCGAGCGGGAGACGGTGACCTCCTGGTCCGTTCCGACCTGGGGATACGGCATCACGGACGCCAAGTCGGAGAAGGCCAAGGAGCCCCTCTACGTACACGGCGGCGCGGCCTTCGCCCCCAATCAGATCGACCACTTCGAGGTCATGACGTTCGACGGCAAGAAGCTGGTCTCGGTCAGCGCGTAGCTTCGGCGGGCCCCCTTCGCGTACGGTTGACGGCTGCCCAGCACGTCAGAAGGGGGCCCGGTGGCCGCTCAGGCTCAACAATCCGCGGTCGGCCCTCACGGCACGGAACAGGACTCCGCTCAGGACTCCGTCCGGGACCGTGAGATCAGCGTCGAACAGGAACACCTCGACCGGGTGTACCAGCGCCTCGAGGAGAAGATCCACGAGGCGGAATTCCTCATGAACGACGCGGCCAAGCGCGGCCAGGTGGGCACGCCCGGCGCGCTCGCCGAGCGGGACGCGCAGGTGTTCCGCGCGGGCGTCCACCTCAACCGGCTCAACAACGAGTTCGAGGACTTCCTCTTCGGCCGGATCGACCTGCTCCTCGGCAAGGACGGCAAGAAGGGCCCGGACGGCGCCTACACCGCCGTGGAGCCCGCCGAGGGCGCGGTCCGCGCGGACCACACCGCCGACATCGCCGAGACCCTGCACATCGGCCGGATCGGCGTCCTCGACCAGGACTACGCCCCGCTGGTCATCGACTGGCGGGCACCGGCCGCCGCGCCGTTCTACAGGTCCACTCCGGTGGATCCCGGGCGTGTCGTACGACGCCGGGTGATCCGCTCCAAGGGCCGCCGGGTCCTCGGGGTCGAGGACGACCTGATGCGCCCGGAGCTGACCGCCTTCCTGGACGGCGACACCCTGCCCGTCATCGGCGACGGCGCCCTGATGGCCGCCCTCGGCCAGGCCCGCACCCACTCCATGCGGGACATCGTCGCCTCCATCCAGGCCGAGCAGGACCTGGTCATCCGCGCCCCCGCCGCCTCCGTGACCTACGTCGAGGGCGGCCCCGGGACGGGCAAGACGGCCGTGGCGCTGCACCGCGCCGCCTACCTGCTCTACCAGGACCGGCGCCGGTACGCGGGCGGCATCCTGATCGTCTCCCCGACCCCGCTGCTGGTCGCGTACACCGAGGGCGTGCTCCCGTCCCTCGGCGAGGAGGGACAGGTCGCCATCCGCGCCATCGGCTCCCTCGTCGACGGCGCCGAGGCCACCCTGTACGACACGCCGGCCAACGCCCGCGCCAAGGGCTCCTCCCGGATGCTCCGGGTGCTGCGCAAGGCCGCCCGCGGGGCCCTTGAGGGGAACGACTCCCCGGCCCGGCTCAGAGTCGTCGCTTTCGGCCGCCGCCTGGAGCTGGAGGCCGAGGAACTCGACCGCATCAGACACAACGCGCTGGGCGGCACGGCCCCCGTCAACCTGCTGCGGCCCCGTGCCCGCAGGCTCCTGCTGGACGCCCTGTGGGCCCGCTCCGGCGCGGCCGGCCGGCACAGCGACCCGGAGCTGGCCGCCGAACTGCGCTCCTCCTTCGACGAGGACATCGTCACGGAGGACTCCTTCATCGGGTTCCTCGACGCCTGGTGGCCCGAGCTGACCCCGCGGGCGGTCCTCACCGCGATGGCCGACGAGCGCCGCCTGGGCCGCTGGGCCCGCCGCATCCTCAACCCCGGCGAGGTCCGCAGGGTCGCCCGCTCCCTGCGCCGGGACGGCCACTCCGTGCACGACATCGCCATGCTCGACGAACTCGAGGCCATCCTCGGCGCCCCGGTCCGGCCCAGGAAGAAGCGCGAACTGGACCCGATGGACCAGCTCACCGGCCTGGAGGAGCTGATGCCGACGCGCGAGGAGTCCCAGCGCGAGCGTGCCGAACGGCTCGCCCAGGAGCGCGTCGAGTACGCCCACGTCATCGTCGACGAGGCGCAGGACCTCACCCCCATGCAGTGGCGGATGGTCGGCCGCCGCGGCCGGCACGCCACCTGGACGGTGGTCGGCGACCCCGCCCAGTCCTCCTGGTCCGACCCGGACGAGGCGGCCGAGGCGAGGGACGAGGCCCTCGGCAGCCGCCCGCGGCGCCGCTTCGAGCTCACCGTGAACTACCGCAACCCGGCGGAGATCGCCGAGCTCGCGGCCAGGGTGCTGGCCCTCGCCATGCCCGGCTCCAAGTCCCCGTCGGCGGTCCGCTCCACCGGGGTCGAGCCGCGTTTCGTGGTGGCGGACAACGGACACGGCGCGGCCGCCCGCGACTCGCTGGAGAAGACCGTCCGGGCGGCGGCCGAGCAGCTTCTCGACCGGGTCGACGGCACGGTCGGCGTGGTCGTGGCCATGGACCGGCGCGCCGAGGCCGCCCGCTGGCTCGCCGGGCTCGGCGACCGGGTGGTGGCCCTGGGCAGCCTGGAGGCCAAGGGCCTGGAGTACGACGCGACGGTCGTCGTGTCGCCCGCCGAGATCGCCGACGAGTCCCCGGCCGGGCTGCGCGTGCTGTACGTGGCCCTCACCCGGGCGACCCAGCAGCTGACGGTGGTCTCGGGGGAGAGGGACGAGCCGGACGCGGCCGGGGTTCCGGACCTGCTCAGGGAGTGAATGCGGGGCCGTTCGGCTGGAGGTTTCCTGTGAAGTCCGCGGACGGGAATGGCCTTACGGGATCTGTTTGTTAGCCTTGTCGTGACACCGGCTCGATCCAAGCCCCCGGGCCCAACCTTCGTCGCTACGAGCGACCACTTGCCGCGAGGCGAGCATGGCGGGCCGGTGTCATGAACGTCGAAGAGGCCCACGTCACGATGTGATGTGGGCCTCTTTTCCGTGCGAACAATACGCACGAAACCAGGCCCCGCTAACGCCTACCCGGCGGTAGGTGCGACGATCGGACGGCACAACTCGCTACACGGTGAAACGAAGGAAGTCGGCCATGGCAACGGCGCCCAGCGTCTCCTACTCGATGACCATCCGGCTGGAGGTGCCCGCGAGCGGAACCGCCGTCTCGCAGCTCACCACCGCCGTGGAGTCCTCCGGAGGCTCGGTGACCGGCCTCGACGTCACCGCGTCGGGCCACGAGAAGCTCCGCATCGACGTCACCATCGCGGCCAGCTCGACCGCCCACGCCGACCAGATCGTCGGGCAGCTCCGCGAGATCGAGGGCGTCACCCTCGGCAAGGTCTCGGACCGTACGTTCCTCATGCACCTCGGCGGCAAGATCGAGATGCAGTCCAAGCACCCCATCCGCAACCGTGACGACCTCTCCATGATCTACACCCCGGGCGTGGCCCGCGTGTGCATGGCGATCGCGGAGAACCCCGAGGATGCGCGTCGCCTCACCATCAAGCGCAACTCCGTTGCGGTCGTGACGGACGGCTCGGCGGTCCTGGGGCTCGGCAACATCGGCCCGAAGGCCGCGCTGCCCGTCATGGAGGGCAAGGCGGCCCTCTTCAAGCGGTTCGCGGGCATCGACGCGTGGCCGCTGTGCCTCGACACCCAGGACACCGACGCGATCGTCGAGATCGTCAAGGCGATCGCCCCCGGGTTCGCCGGCATCAACCTGGAGGACATCTCCGCGCCGCGCTGCTTCGAGATCGAGGCGCGCCTGCGGGAGGCCCTCGACATCCCCGTCTTCCACGACGACCAGCACGGCACCGCGATCGTCGTCCTCGCCGCCCTGACCAACGCACTTCGCTGCACCGGCAAGGCGATTGAGAACATCCGGGTCGTCATGTCCGGCGCCGGCGCGGCCGGTACGGCCATCCTGAAGCTGCTGATCGCGGCCGGCGTGAAGAACGCCGTCGTGGCCGACATCCGCGGTGTCGTGCACTCCGCCCGCGAGGACCTGGTGGAGGCCCCGGCCGACTCGCCGCTGCGCTGGATCGCCGACAACACCAACCCCGAGGACCTCACCGGCACGCTGAAGGAGGCCGTGCGCGGCGCGGACGTCTTCATCGGCGTCTCGGCCCCGAACGTCCTCGACGGCGACGATGTGGCCGCCATGGCCGACGACGCGATCGTGTTCGCACTCGCGAACCCGGACCCCGAGGTCGACCCGGCGATCGCCCGCCAGACGGCCGCCGTGGTGGCCACCGGCCGCTCCGACTTCCCCAACCAGATCAACAACGTGCTGGTCTTCCCGGGCGTCTTCCGCGGCCTGCTGGACGCGCAGTCCCGGACGGTGAACACGGACATGATGCTCGCGGCCGCGAAGGCCCTCGCCGACGTGGTCACCGAGGACGAGCTGAACCCGAACTACATCATTCCGAGCGTCTTCAACGAGAAGGTCGCGGGAGCGGTGGCGGGCGCGGTGCGGGAGGCCGCGAAGGGCGCCTGAGAACGCCCTCGTCGGGAGCGCCCCGAAAGGGGCGCGGGGCTGTGTCGATGTGCGGCTACCGCCGCGTGGGCGCGACCAGCCCCCGCCGGCCGGCATCCGAAACGCGACGCGCCCGCATGATGCGGGGGTCTGGGGGCAGCAGCCCCCAGTAAACGTCTGTGAAACATGCCACGCCATCCGATCGGCGCGTCGTGAAACCCCCCCTTCGGCCCCCCCGTAGGGTATGGGCGGCAACGGATTGGCGTTCCCGCCGCAGGTGGGGGCAGGATGCGTCCCGGCCCAACATGCGGCTCCGCCGCGTGGCACGCCTCCATGGCAAGAAGAACACGGGAGTAACAACATGAACCGCAGTGAGCTGGTGGCCGCGCTGGCCGACCGTGCCGAGGTGACTCGCAAGGACGCCGACGCCGTGCTGGCCGCGTTCGCCGACGTCGTCGGCGACATCGTCTCCAAGGGCGACGAGAAGGTCACCATCCCCGGCTTCCTGACCTTCGAGCGCACCCACCGTGCCGCTCGCACCGCGCGCAACCCGCAGACCGGCGAGCCGATCAACATCCCCGCCGGCTACAGCGTGAAGGTCTCCGCGGGCTCGAAGCTGAAGGAATCCGCGAAGGGCAAGTGACCTTGCCTTCCGTAGGCCACGGGACGGCGTACGGCGTGTAACACGACGATGGGGCGGCCCCTCCACCAGGGGCCGCCCCATCGTCGTACCTACTGCATCGTCGTACCTACTGCATCGTCGTACCTACTGCGCGGGCGTCAGCCGAGCGCCTTGCCCGGCAGTTCCACCTTCGCGCCGAGCTCCACCAGCTTCTCCATGCCGTGTCCGCCCGGGGGCAACCCCCGGACCCCCGGCCGGGAGGGCGCCGCCCGGGGCCGGGGTCAGGAGGTCGCGGTCAGCCGAGCGCCTTGCCCGGCAGTTCCACCTTCGCGCCGAGCTCCACCAGCTTCTCCATGAAGTTCTCGTAGCCGCGGTTGATGAGGTCGATGCCGTGGACCCGGGACGTGCCCTGGGCCGCGAGGGCCGCGATCAGGTACGAGAAGCCGCCGCGCAGGTCGGGGATGACCAGGTCGGCGCCCTGGAGCCGGGTCGGCCCTGAGACGACCGCGGAGTGCAGGAAGTTGCGCTGGCCGAAGCGGCAGGCCGAGCCGCCCAGGCACTCGCGGTAGAGCTGGATGTGCGCACCCATCTGGTTCAGCGCAGAGGTGAAGCCGAGCCGCGACTCGTACACCGTCTCGTGCACGATCGACAGGCCCGTCGCCTGGGTCAGGGCGACCACCAGCGGCTGCTGCCAGTCGGTCTGGAAGCCGGGGTGCACGTCCGTCTCCAGGGCGATCGACTTCAGCTGGCCGCCCGGGTGCCAGAAGCGGATGCCCTCGTCGTCGATCTCGAAGGCACCGCCGACCTTGCGGTAGGTGTTCAGGAACGTCATCATCGAGCGCTGCTGGGCGCCCTTGACGTAGATGTTGCCCTCGGTGGCCAGCGCCGCCGACGCCCAGGACGCGGCCTCCAGACGGTCCGGGAGGGCGCCGTGGTTGTAGCCGCCGAGCTCGTCCACACCGGTGATGCGGATGGTCCGGTCGGTGTCCATCGCGATGATCGCGCCCATCTTCTGCAGCACGCAGATGAGGTCCTCGATCTCCGGCTCGACGGCCGCGTTGGACAACTCCGTGACACCCTCGGCGAGTACGGCCGTCAGCAGCACCTGCTCGGTCGCGCCGACGGACGGGTACGGCAGCCGGATCTTCGTACCGCGCAGGCGGGTCGGCGCCTCCAGGTACTGCCCGTCGGCCCGCTTCTCGATGGTCGCGCCGAACTGCCGCAGCACGTCGAAGTGGAAGTCGATGGGCCGGCCACCGATGTCGCAGCCGCCCAGACCCGGGATGAAGGCGTGCCCGAGCCGGTGCAGCAGCGGGCCGCAGAACAGGATCGGGATGCGGCTCGAACCCGCGTGGGCATCGATGTCAGCGACGTTCGCGCTCTCCACGTACGTCGGGTCCAGCACCAGCTCGCCGGGCTCCTCACCCGGACGGACCGTCACCCCGTGCAACTGGAGCAGGCCGCGTACGACACGCACGTCACGGATGTCCGGAACGTTGCGCAGCCGACTCGGCGCACTGCCCAGCAGGGCGGCGACCATGGCCTTCGGTACGAGGTTCTTCGCACCGCGGACCCGGATCTCGCCCTCCAGCGGGGTGCCGCCGTGGACAAGCAGGACATCGTCGTTGACGGTCATGAATCTCGCGTTCCGTGGAGTGGGGCAGGGCCGGAAAGACAGAGTAATCGCCCATCGGCCCCCCGCCGTAAGCCCAAGGACCACCCAGCTACGTCATAGCTGTGTCACAACACGAACGGTTCCTCGCCGGGCACATGGGGTCACCGCGCGTCATCGTGCGCCGGGGGGTGCTTCCTTCCTCCCTGAGCTGCATTCACTCCCACACCCCCGTTGGCTCCCCATACGAGGGAAAGATGCGGGATCATGTCAGGCATGACCGAGGTGTCCTCGCTCACAGGGCGGCTGCTCGTGGCCACGCCCGCCCTGGCGGACCCGAACTTCGACCGCGCGGTGGTGCTCCTTCTCGACCACGACGAGGAGGGCTCCCTCGGTGTCGTCCTCAACCGGCCCACCCCGGTGGACGTCCGGGACATCCTGGAGGGCTGGGCCGCTCTCACCGGCGACCCCGGGGTCGTCTTCCAGGGCGGGCCGGTGTCGCTGGACTCCGCGCTCGGCGTCGCGGTCATCCCGGGCGGCAACGGCGACCGGGCCCCGCTCGGCTGGCGCCGGGTGCACGGCGCGATCGGCCTGGTCGACCTGGAGGCCCCGCCGGAGCTGCTCGCCTCGGCCCTCGGCTCCCTGCGGATCTTCGCCGGTTACGCCGGCTGGGGCCCCGGCCAGCTGGAGGACGAACTGGTCGAGGGCGCCTGGTACGTCGTCGAGTCGGAGCCCGGCGACGTCTCCTCTCCGTCCCCCGAGAGACTCTGGCGCGAGGTGCTCCGCCGCCAGCGCAACGAGCTGGCGATGGTGGCCACCTACCCGGACGACGCCTCGCTCAACTGACGGTGGGCCTTCTCTCAACCGTTGCCCGGGCGCTTCAGTACCCTGGGCCTTATGAGCACTCTTGAGCCCGAGCGCGGGACTGGTACGGGGACCCTCGTAGAGCCGACGCCACAGGTGTCCCACGGCGACGGCGACCACGAGCGCTTCGCCCACTACGTCCAGAAGGACAAGATCATGGCGAGCGCCCTCGACGGGACCCCCGTCGTGGCGCTGTGCGGCAAGGTGTGGGTACCGGGCCGCGACCCGAAGAAGTACCCGGTGTGTCCCATGTGCAAGGAGATCTACGACTCCATGGGCAGCAGCGGTGACGGCGAGGGCGGCAAGGACAAGTAACACCTCCGGATCCTCCGAGGCCCCGGGCGCGCTTTGGCGTGCTCCGGGGCCTTTGTCGTACCCGGGCGTTGCACAGGGTGCGTCCCCCGGTCACAGAGTGGTCGAGACCTCTTGTCGGCATGTTCATGTTGTCCCTACCCTCCGTGGTGTTGTGCAGAGCGAAACCGTCGTTGCACATGTTGCAACGGGCGCAGTGTGTGCCGTGTCTTGAACGCTTACGCTTCAGCGCGCCCCGGAGGGTCACTCCATGAAGCTCCCCGTCCCCGCATTCCTCGTCGCCGCCCTGTTCCTGGCGGCCTGCGCCCCGCAGACCTCCTCCAACTCCGCCTCCGACAAGGACGACAAGAGCGGCACCCTGCGGGTGTGGCTCTTCCAGGAGGTCGGCAACGACCCCAAGCAGAAGGTCGTCGACTCGGTCGTCGCCGACTTCGAGAAGGCGCACTCCGGCATCAAGGTCGACGTGGAGTACATCCCGGTCGACACGCGCGCGCAGCGGGTCAAGGCCGCGTTCAGCGACCCCGGGTCGGCTCCCGACGTCATGGAGTACGGCAACACCGACACCGCCGGTTACGTACGGGACGGCGGACTGCTCGACGTCACCAAGGACTTCGGGGCGTGGCCGGAGGCCAAGGACACCGACCCGACCGCCCGCCAGTCGGTCACCGTCGCCGGCAAGGTCTACGGCGCCCCCTTCTACGTCGGCGTCCGCGCCCTCTACTACCGCACGGACGTCTTCAGGGAGCTCGGTCTGAAGCCGCCGGCGACGTTGGCCGAGCTGGCGACCACGGCCCGTGCCGTCCGCAAGGCCAGGCCCGACCTGTACGGCCTGGTCGTCGGCGGCGCCTACACCTACGGCGCGATGCCCTTCATCTGGGCCGAGGGCGGCGACCTCGCCACCGTCAAGGGCGGCTCGTACACCGCGGCGATCGACAGCGCGGCCGCCCGGAAGGGCATCAAGGAGTACACGTCACTCTTCGGCGACGACAACTGCCCGGCCGCCAAGTGCGCGGGCTTCGGCGGCAACGACACAATCACCGCGTTCGCCGCGGGCAAGGCGGGCATGGCGATCGGGGGCGACTTCAGCCACGCGGCCGTGGAGGCGGGCGCGGTCAAGGGCAAGTACGCGGTGGTGCCGCTGCCGGGGGCCACGGCCGGATCGGTCGCGCCGGCCTTCGCGGGCGGCAACAACATCGGGGTGCTGAAGAGCACGACCCATCGCACGCCGGCCGTCGAGCTGATGGAGGCGTTGGCCTCGAAGAGGACACAGGCCGCGCTCTTCGACGCGATGGGGTTCCTGCCGACGTTCAAGGACGTGCGGGACCAGGCGGCGGCCAAGGAGCCGTTCGTGAAGCCGTTCGTGCGGACGCTGGCCGCGGGGACGAAGTTCGTGCCGGCTTCCGCCGGGTGGTCGGGGATCGACTCGTCGCTGGTGCTGCCCACGATGTTCCAGGAGGTCATCAGCGGCAAGAAGAGCGTGGGGGCGGCTTCGGGGGAGGCGGCCGAGAAGATGGATGCCGCGTTCGGCTCCGCCGGATGACGCCCACGGGAGTGGGGGCCGCGGTGCGTGGGCGGGTGCGGGGCCGTCGTGGCTGGTCGCGCCCACGCGGCGGCAGCCGCAGATTCAGCACAGCCCCGAGCCCCTTCGGGGGCGCTGGGTGGAGCCCCTGGTTGTATCTCACTCCCGCTCTCGTCGTCCTCGGCGGGCTGCTGGTCTACCCCATCTATCAGCTCGGGTTGATCTCGGTCTTCCGGTACACGCAGGCTCAGGTCAGTGGTGGTGAGCCGACCGCCTTTGTCGGGCTCGACAACTACTCGGAGGTCTTCGGGGACAACCGGTTCTGGTCGGTCCTGCTGGCCACCGTCGGCTTCGCCGCCGCCTGTGTCGTGTCGACGCTCGCCGTCGGCTGCGCGCTCGCCGTGCTGCTGACCCGGGTGCGTGCGGTGCCGCGGATGGCGTTGATGCTGGCCGCCCTCGGGGCCTGGGCGACCCCCGCGGTCACCGGGTCGACCGTCTGGCTGTTCCTCTTCGACCCGGACTTCGGGCCCGTCGACCGCGTCCTCGGGCTCGGTGACCACTCCTGGACGTACGGGCGGTACAGCGCCTTCCTCCTCGTGCTGCTCGAAGTGGTCTGGTGCTCCTTCCCGTTCGTCATGGTCACCGTCTACGCCGGGATCCGCGCCGTGCCGTCCGAGGTGCTGGAGGCCGCCGCGCTGGACGGCGCCTCGCAGTGGCGGATCTGGCGGTCCGTGCTGGCGCCGATGCTCCGGCCGATCCTCATGGTCGTCACCATCCAGTCGGTGATCTGGGACTTCAAGATCTTCACGCAGATCTACGTGATGACCGGCGGGGGCGGGATCGCGGGACAGAACCTGGTGCTCAACGTGTACGCCTATCAGCAGGCCTTCGCCTCCTCGCAGTACGGACTCGGCGCCGCCATCGGCGTGGTGACGCTGCTGGTCCTGCTCGGCGTGACCCTCGGCTATCTGCGGCTGCTGCGCCGCCAGGGGGAGGAGCTGTGACCGTCGTGAATCTTGTGCGCGGGTCGATACGCAGGCCGGGACGGCTGGCCGCCGAGGCGGCGGCGCTGGCGATCGCGTTCGTGGTCGCCTTCCCGCTGTACTGGATGGTGCTGGGCGCCTTCAAACCGGCCGGTGAGATCGAGTCCGGCCGGCCCCGGCCGTGGACTCTCGCGCCCTCCACGGACTCCTTCCGGCGGGTCTTCGGACAGCAGGAATTCGGCCGCTACTTCGTCAACAGCCTTGTCGTGGCGGGCAGTGTGGTCATCGTCTCGGCGGTGATCGCCTTTCTCGCCGCGACCGCCGTGACACGATTCCGGTTCCGCTTCCGGACCACCCTGCTGATCATGTTTCTGGTGGCTCAGATGGTGCCCGTGGAGGCCCTCACCATCCCCTTGTTCTTCCAGATGCGGGACTTCGGTCTGCTGAACACGCTGGGCTCGCTGATCCTGCCCCACATCGCCTTCTCGCTGCCCTTCGCGATCTGGATGCTGCGGGGGTTCGTGAAAGGGGTGCCTCAGGCGCTGGAGGAGGCCGCCTGCATCGACGGGGCGAGCCGGTCGCGCTTTCTCTGGCAGATCCTTTTCCCGCTCGTGCTGCCGGGTCTGGTGGCCACGAGCGTGTTTTCCTTCATCTCCGCCTGGAACGACTTCCTCTTCGCCAAGTCCTTCATCATCAGCGACACTTCGCAGTCCACGCTGCCGATGGCGCTGCTGGTGTTCTTCAAGCCCGACGACCCGGACTGGGGCGGGGTCATGGCGGCCTCCACGGTGATGACGATTCCGGTGCTGGTGTTCTTCGTACTCGTACAGCGACGGCTGGTCTCCGGACTGGGCGGCGCGGTCAAGGACTGACATGACTTCCGAAGTGGATCTGATTCCGGCACCACGCGCGGTCGAGGGACCGATGCGATGCGGTGTCCTGTTCGACACGGACACCACCCTGTGGGCCGCGCCGGGCACCGAGGGGACCGAACGCTGGCTGCGCTCGACCCTCGGCGCGGCACTCGGACTGCCGCTGCGGCCCGGCACCGAGGACGCCCGCGACTGCGTACGGCTGTGCCTGGACGACTCGCTGGAGCCCGAGGCGTACCGGTTGAGCGTGATCGCGAATTGGGGGATCGAGATCCGCGGCGGCGGTCCGGCCGGGGTCTTCTGGGGCGCCCAGACCTTGCGCCAGCTGCTCGGGCCGGAGGCCTTCCGCCGAGCGCCCGTGCGCCCCGGGATCCGGTACGGAATCCCGCACCAGATCATCGAGGACGCCCCCCGATTCCGCTGGCGCGGCCTGATGCTCGACGTCGCCCGGCACTTCATGCCCAAGGAAGGCGTCCTGCGCTACCTGGATCTCATGGCCGCGCACAAACTCAACGTCTTCCACTTCCATCTGACGGACGACCAGGGCTGGCGCATCCAGATCGACCGCCACCCCCGGCTCACCGAGGTCGGCTCCTGGCGGCCCCGCACGAAATTCGGCCACCGGGCCTCACCGCTGTGGGAGGAGAAGCCGCACGGCGGCCACTACACCCGGGACGACATCCGGGAGATCGTCGCCTACGCGGCCGCACGGCATATCACGGTCGTCCCCGAAATCGACGTGCCCGGCCACTCGCAGGCCGCCATCGCCGCGTATCCGGAACTCGGCAACACCGACGTCATCGCTGCATCCATCGCAGGGGGCACCGCCCTCTCGGTCTGGGACTCCTGGGGGATCTCTCCGAACGTACTCGCCCCCACCGACAACACCCTGCGCTTCTACGAGGGGGTGTTCGAGGAAGTGCTGGAGCTGTTCCCGGCCGATGCCGCCGAGTTCTCGGCGTTCATTCACATCGGCGGCGACGAATGCCCCAAGGACCAGTGGCGGGCCTCGCCGGCCGCCCAGGCGCGGATGAAGGAACTCGGGCTCGCCGACGAGGAGGCGTTGCAGTCGTGGTTCATCGGTCACTTCGCCAAGTGGCTTTCCGCGCGCGGACGCAGACCGATCGGCTGGGACGAGATCCTGGAGGGCGGGATCGCCGAGGGCGCGGCCGTGTCGTCGTGGCGCGGCTACGGCGGCGGGATCGCGGCCGCGCGGGCCGGGCACGACGTCGTCATGTGCCCCGAGCAGCATGTGTACCTGGACCACCGGCAGGCCGCCGGGGCGGACGAGCCCGTGCCGATCGGATACGTCCGCACCCTGGAGGACGTGTACCGGTTCGAGCCCGTTCCACCGGGCCTCGACGCGTCCGAGGCAGCTCATGTGCTGGGCACCCAGGCCAACCTCTGGACCGAGGTGATGGAGGACCACGCGCGCGTGGACTACCAGGCCTTCCCCCGGCTCGCCGCCTTCGCCGAGGTCGCCTGGAGCGCCCTCCCGGCCCCGGGGGAACGGGACTTCGCCGGTTTCGAGCGCCGTATGGCCGCCCATTACCGGCGTCTGGACGCCCTGGGCGTGGCCTACCGCCCGCCGGCCGGCCCGCTGCCGTGGCAGCGGCGCCCCGGGGTGCCGGGCCGCCCGATCGACGGCCCGCCCCCGAAGCGCTAGCCCCCTGCCCCGGTCCCTTCCGAGCTCCCTGCCCCGGTCCCTTCCGGGCTTCTCTCCGGCTCTCCCCCGCGGCTCCTCCGGCCCCGCTCCTCGTTCCGAACGCGGAAGGGAAAAAGACCTCAAGGGTCACCGAAGAGTGTCAATCGGTATGCACTGGTGATGGCGTACGAAAACGGACCAAGTTGCCGGTGAGGTGGGCGAATGCCTCCTAGCGGACCCGTGCGTTCGAGGCTTGCGAAGATGTGCCAGAGTTGCCACGTCCGCCCTGTGAGCACGTACCGTACGGCCACACAGGTGGGACCAGGTGGGGGCAGCGGGAAGGGGCAGCCGGTTTTGACCACGCACGCACCGCAGGCGGCGCAGTCCGTCACGCTGCCCACGACACTGAACGAAGCAGTGGCGGCCCTCACCGCCATGCCCGCCGCCGTCCCCGTGGCGGGCGGTACGGACCTGATGGCCGCCGTCAACTCCGGACAGCTCCGGCCCGCCGCCCTGGTCGGCCTCGGCCGGATCAGCGAGATCCGCGGCTGGCAGTACCAGGACGGCAACGCGCTGCTCGGCGCCGGACTCACGCATGCGCGCATGGGCCGTCCCGACTTCGCGGCCCTGATCCCGGCGCTCGCCGCCGCCGCGCGGGCCGCCGGTCCGCCCCACATCCGCAACGCGGGCACCCTGGGCGGCAACATCGCCACGGCCGCGCCCACCGGCGACGCGCTGCCGGTGCTCGCCGCCCTGGAGGCGACGCTGATCATCGCGGGGCCGGGCGGCTCCCGCCGGGAGATCCCGGTGTCGCACCTGCTGGCCGGCGTGGAGATGCTCCGCGGCGGCGAGTTGATCGGTTTCGTGCGCGTGCCGCTGCTGCACGCCCCGCAGGTCTTCCTGAAGGCCACCGGCCGCACCGGCCCCGGCCGCTCGGTGGCCTCCGTGGCCCTCGTCCTCGACCCCGCGCGGCGCGGGGTCAGATGCGCCGTCGGAGCCATAGCGCCGATGCCGCTGCGGCCGCTGGAGGCCGAGCAGTGGGTGGCCCGGCTGATCGACTGGGACAACGACCGCGCGCTCGTCCCGGAGGCGCTGCACGCCTTCGGCGAGTACGTCGCGGCCGCCTGCATCCCCGACCCGGCACCCGAGCCGGACGGCTCGGTGCCCCCGCTTCCGCCTGCCGTACTGCACCTGCGGCGCACTGTCGCCGCGCTGGCCCGACGAGCACTGGGGAGGGCGCTGTCATGACCGACGAACAGCACGGAGAGGGCGCGCCGTCGGGTGGCGGCCGCTGGGACCCGCTGCCCCAGGGCGACTACGACGACGGCGCGACCGCCTTCGTGAAACTCCCCGAGGGCGGCATCGAGGCCCTGCTGTCCCGTGACAGCCCCCTGGCCGCGCCCGGGCACGGCTACGTGCCGCCGCAGATAGCGGTCGCTCCCGACAGCGAGACCTGGGGCGCGCCGGCCGACGGCGGTCGGTGGCCCGACCCGAACGCGGTCCCCCAGGAGCGGCCCGCCGACGACCGGTTCACGTACCAGCCGGCGGCGACCCAGCAGTGGACGTACGAGGAGCCGCCGCCCGCGCCCGGTCACGATGTGACCGGGCAGTGGTCCATTCCGGTCGCGGGCGGTGATGTTCCCGACGAATCGGGCGAGTTCACCACATCCGCGCTCATGGAGCAGTGGGGCGGCACGCCGCCGGCGACCCTGCCGGGCGGCGCGCCCGCGCCCTGGGCGGCCGAGGTCCCGGCCTGGGAGCACCCCACGGAGGCCCCCGGGGCGCCCTCAGGCGCCCCAGTGGGCCACGGTGGCACTCAGGCCCCCGCCTTCGCCTCCGGGCCCGCTGACGCGCATTCTGGGCCCGGCGCGCCCGAGGTGGACGAACCGGGTGAACGGGCCGATACGGGCGAACTGCACCGGGTCGCCGAGTCACTTGACGCCGCCGCACGCCGCGACTTCGGCGAGTCGCCCGACACCGGCGCCCCGCACGCAGGCGGCGGATCGCCCGACACCGGCGCCCCGCCCGGACCCGGAGGGTCGCGCGCGGCCGGCCGGCCGACCGCGCCCGGAGATCCGGCCGACCCCCGTGGGCAGACCGCGGTCGGGCACGAGGCCGCGGCCGGCCATGCGGGCCCCGCGACCGCCACCGGCCCGGCCCGGCCCGGCGAAGACGACGAACCCCACGGCACGCCCGCCCAGCACCCCACCGGGAGCTTCGACCCGCGCCGCCCCACCGCCGACCCGCAGGCCGCCGACGGCGACGCGCCCTCGCAGGGGCCACCCGCACCCGACGACGAAAGCCGCACGTCCGGCGCGGACGGGACGGAACACGCCGAAGGCGAAGCCGAGGCGCTCGACGACCACCCCCTCGCCTCCTACGTCCTCCGCGTCAACGCCACCGACCGCCCCGTCACCGACGCCTGGATCGGCGAGTCGCTCCTCTACGTCCTCCGCGAGCGCCTCGGCCTGGCCGGCGCCAAGGACGGCTGCTCCCAGGGCGAATGCGGCGCCTGCAACGTCCAGGTCGACGGCCGCCTGGTCGCCTCCTGCCTGGTCCCCGCGGTCACCGCGGCCGGCAGCGAGGTCCGCACGGTCGAGGGCCTCGCCCAGGACGGCCGGCCCTCCGACGTCCAGCGCGCGCTCGCCCTGCGCGGAGCCGTCCAGTGCGGCTTCTGCGTCCCGGGCATGGCCATGACCGTCCACGACCTGCTGGAAGGCAACCCGGCCCCCACCGAGATGGAGACCCGCCAGGCCCTGTGCGGCAACCTCTGCCGCTGCTCGGGCTACCGGGGTGTCCTGGACGCCGTCCAGGAGGTCGTCGCCGAACGCGAGGCACACGCCGCCGCCGACGCTGAGACGGACGGCGACGAGGCCCGTATTCCGCATCAGGCGGGACCGGGAGCCGGCGGCGTCAACGCGTCGGCGTTCGACTCCCCGGGCACCTTCGCGTCCCCCGCCCAGCGCGAGCAGTCGTCGTACGACGCCCGGCGCGAGCAGTCGTACGACCAGTCGTACGGCGGTGACCAGACGTTCGGCGACCAGAGTCAGAGCTACGGCGACCAGCCCTACGGCTCGGACGGAGGCCAGGCGTGACCAACGAGACCGTCACCACGACCACCGCCGCGGAGAGCGCCGTCCCCGCCCCCGAGCCGCTGCCGCACGGCCTCGGCGTGTCGCTGCCACCCGCCGACGCGCGCGCGAAGACCGAGGGCACCTTCCCGTACGCGGCCGACCTGTGGGCCGAGGGCCTGCTCTGGGCGGCCGTACTGCGCTCCCCGCACCCGCACGCGCGCATCGTGTCGATCGACACCAGCCACGCGCGCGAGATGCCCGGCGTACGGGCCGTCGTCACCCACGAGGACGTCCCCGGCACCCCCCGCCACGGCCGCGGCACCCCGGACCGCCCGGTGTTCGCCGCCGAGGTCGTACGGCACCACGGCGAGCCCATCGCCGCCGTCGCCGCCGACCACCCCGACACGGCCCGGATGGCCGCCGCCGCCGTCATCGTCGAGTACGAGGTGCTCGACCCGGTCATCGACCCCGAGCAGGCCTTCGAAGCCGAGCCGCTGCACCCCGACGGCAACCTGATCCGGCACATCCCACTGCGCCACGGCGACCCGGACGCGGCCGGCGAGATCGTCGTCGAGGGCCAGTACCGCATCGGACGCGCCGACCCGGCCCCCATCGGCGCCGAGGCCGGACTCGCCGTGCCCCGCCCCGACGGCGGGGTCGAGCTGTACCTGGCCTCCACCGACCCGCACACCGACCGCAACACGGCCGCCGCCTGCTTCGGCCTGTCGCTCGAACAGGTGAAGATCGTCGTCACCGGCGTGCCGGGCGCCACCGCCGACCGCGAGGACCAGGGCTTCCAGCTGCCGCTCGGCCTGCTCGCCCTGAAGACCGGCTGCCCGGTCAAACTCACCGCCACGCGCGAGGAGTCCTTCCTCGGCCACGCCCACCGCCACCCCACCCTGCTCCGCTACCGGCACCACGCCGACGCCGACGGCAAGCTGGTCAAGGTCGAGGCCCAGATCCTGCTCGACGCCGGCGCCTACGCCGACACCTCCGCCGAGTCCCTGGCCGCCGCCGTCTCCTTCGCCTGCGGCCCCTACGTCGTCCCGAACGCCTTCATCGAGGGCTGGGCCGTACGCACCAACAACCCGCCCTCCGGCCACGTCCGCGGCGAGGGCGCCATGCAGGTGTGCGCCGCCTACGAGGCGCAGATGGACAAGCTGGCGAAGAAGCTCGGCATCGACCCCGCCGAGATCCGCCTGCGCAACGCCCTCGCGACCGGCGACGTACTGCCCATCGGCCAGACGGTGACCTGCCCGGCCCCCGTCGCCGAGCTGCTCCAGGCGGTACGGGACTTCCCGCTGCCCGCGCTCCCCAAGGACACCCCCGAGGACGAGTGGCTGCTGCCCGGCGGCCCCGAGGGCGCGGGCGAGCCGGGCGCGGTGCGCCGGGGCGTCGGCTACGGCCTCGGCATGGTCCACATGCTCGGCGCCGAGGGCGCCGACGAGGTCTCGACGGCCACCGTCAAGGTCCACGACGGCATCGCGACCGTGCTCTGCGCGGCCGTGGAGACCGGCCAGGGGTTCACCACCCTGGCCCGCCAGATCGTCCAGGACACCCTCGGCATCGACGAGGTCCACGTGGCACCCGTCGACACCGACCAGCCGCCGGCCGGCCCCGGCTGCCGCGGCCGCCACACCTGGGTCTCCGGCGGAGCCGTCGAACGCGCGGCCAAGATGGTCCGCACCCAGCTCCTCCAGCCCCTCGCCCACAAGTTCGGCATGTCCACCGAACTCCTCCAGATCACCGACGGCAAGATCACGTCGTACGACGGCGTCCTGTCGACCACCGTCACCGAGGCGATGGACGGCAAGGAGCTGTGGGCCACCGCACAGTGCCGTCCGCACCCGACCGAGCCGCTGAACGCGGAGGGCCAGGGCGACGCCTTCGTCGGTCTCGCCTTCTGCGCGATCCGCGCCGTCGTCGACGTCGACATCGAGCTCGGTTCGGTCCGGGTCGTGGAGCTGGCCGTCGCCCAGGACGTGGGCCGGGTCCTCAACCCGGCGCAGCTCAACGCGCGGATCGAGGCCGGTGTCACCCAGGGCGTCGGCATCGCGCTCACGGAGAACCTGCGCACCCCGCGCGGGCTGATCCGCCACCCCGACCTCACCGGATACGCCCTGCCGACCGCCCTCGACGCGCCGGACATCCGGATCGTCAGGCTCGTCGAGGAGCGGGACGTGGTCGCGCCCTTCGGCGCCAAGTCGGTCAGCGCGGTACCGGTCGTGACGTCCCCGGCGGCCATCGCCTCCGCCGTCCGCGCGGCGACCGGCCGCCCGGTCAACCGCCTCCCGATCCGCCCGCAGGCCGCGGTGGTCACCGGCCAGTGAGCCTGTCCGGGCTCGTCGTGATCGCGGGGATGGGTGCACCGCCCACGCCCTTCGGGCAGTGGGGGAGGCGTCGGGCAAGCCGAACGCTGGACGTCGTCGTCCTCGCCCCCAGCCCCGAGGCGGTGGCGTAGCGGGCGGCTGGGCCGCCGAAGGCCGGGTACGGAACCGCGTGGACGATCACCGACCTGGACGCGGAACCACGGCTGCGCGCCCGGGCGTCGGGTCTGTGGCCGGGCACCTCGGCGTTGACCGTGGAACAGACGGTGGCGGCGATTCCCACCGGGACGGAACGGTCGAGGGTCGCCTGACGTCTCTTTTCCACGGGGCGTTGTCAGTGGCGCGGCGTAGTGTTCTGGGCAGTGGGGACGGCCGTTTCGGAGGGGAAGCCCGAACGGCACACCATGCCCTGCTCAGGACGGCCTACGGCACACCACTCCGACCCACTTGCATTTCCTGAACTCTTTGATCGCGGGGGCAGCGATGAGCACGACCAGCACGACCGGCAGCGGTGCGGCGGCGATCACGCTGACCGAGGCAGAACTGGACCGTTACATCACGCACGAACCGACCCGCATGTGGCTCACCGGCCCCGGACTCCCCGACACCGGCGGCCTGTTGACGTTCGAACCGCTCCGCACGGCCGGCCTGCGCACGCTCGCCGACGTCGCGGACGTCACGGCAGGCCCGTCCCGGCTCGCGGAGGAGCTCCGGGACCGGCTGGTGATAGGCGAACTGCTGGCCCCGGCCGGCCTGGACACGGAGTCGATCCTCCTCGACGGCGGCACCGGCGAGATCAGCACGGCGTACCTGGTCGACCCGGCCGACCCGCGCCCGCTGGCGCCCTCGCTGGAGACGCTGCTGCGCTTCGCCGCGGTCACCGAGGAACTGACCGGCCTGCGCGGCCGCTTCGCCTCCCTCGCCGGGACCTACGGCACCAAGGCGGCCACCGAGGCCTCCCGCAAGCTCCTGGAGCTCTTCGAGGAGGGCACGGCAGGCCGGGTCCCGCCGTACTGGAAGGCGACGGCACTGATCCGCCCGCTCGGCCTGATCGCGGGCCCCGGCACGGACTCCGGGCTCGCCGTCGACCTGCCGGCCCGGCTGCTGGACCAGGAGTTCGGGCAGGGCCGGGTGGCCCGCTTCGAGGAGGTCGACTTCCCGCCGACGCTCACCCACCTGCCGACCCGCCGCTTCCTGCGCGAGACCGGCCTGCCGGAGAACGCGGTCCTCTTCCACCTCGACCCGGACGCCCCGCTGCCCACCCTCAAGGAGTACTTCACCGACGTACAGCCGGGCGGCTTCCCCCTGGACGCCCTGCCGTCCCACGCCGACCACCTCATACGCCTCGGCTACCTGGTCGAGGACAACAGCCTGGTCGTGGACGGCACCACGGGCGCGATCCTCAACTTCTCCGAGCCCGAGGCGACCCTCTACCCCCTCAACACGGACATCTCCACGCTCGCCTTCACCCTCTGGCTCCTCCACCACGAGCGCACCATCGACGAGCACCTGGGCCACGAACTCACCACGGAGGCCTACGACCAGCTCGCCGCGACCATGCTGCACACCCTCGCGACCATCGACCCGACCCCCACGACGATGGACGCCGAGTGGCACTACTGGACGGAGCTGTTCCAGGACGAGGCGGGCGGGGTGCTCTGAGCGGCCGGAGGCGAGCGGGGACCGGGGGAGGTCAGACCACCAGCCCCTGGCGGTAGGCGTGGACGACCGCCTGGACGGCGGTAGGCGTGGACGACCGCCTGGACGCGGTCGCGCAGGCCGAGCTCGGTGAGGATGCGGGAGACGAAGGTCTTGACGGTCTCCGGGCTGATCAGCAGGGTTGCGGCGATCTCGCTGCCCAACCGCCGCGGAACTGGCCCGAACGCCACGGATCGCGGCCCGCGGAATCGTCACCACACGGTGGACACCTGCACGTAGCTCGCACGGGGGACAGGAGAGGGCGGCGGACGGGAGCGGCGCCCGTCACGGCCGCAGCACTGTCACAGAACAACGCCTTATCCGGTCATCCTCCTGCAAGACGGGTAAATCGCTCGGCCGTACCGGGCGCCCACGCCCCGCACCGTCGATGCGCGGATCAGCGCAGCAAAGGAGTAGACCCATGACTCGCAGGCGAGTACTCATCACGGGCGCGTCCAAGGGCATCGGCCGCGCCCTCGCGGAGCAACTGGCGGGAGAAGGCCATACCCCCGTGGGTATCGCCCGCAGCGCCCCGCGGTCCTTTCCCGGTGAGTTCCACGAAGCCGACCTCGCCGACCGTGCCGCCACCGCTCGGGTTCTGGGCGAAGTGATGGGCTCGGGACCGGTCGACGCCGTGGTCAACAACGTGGGGACGGTGCGACCCGCGCCCGTCGGGGAGGTCGCTCTGCCCGATCTCGACGCGGTGCTCGACATGAACGTGCGCACCGCGGTCCAGATCGTCCAGGCCGTCCTGCCCGGGATGCTCGAACGGTCCTGGGGTCGCGTGGTGAACCTCACCAGCCTGGTCACCCTGGGTCTGCCGGATCGAACGTCCTACGGTGCGGCCAAGGCCGCCCTGGAGTTCCTGACACGAGGCTGGGCCGGAGAGCTCGCCGCACATGGGATCACCGTCAACGCCGTGGCCCCGGGCCCCACCGAGACCGAGTTGTTCCAGGAGACCAACCCGCCCGGGTCGGCCTCGGCAGCCCGCTACCTGGCGACTGTTCCGATGGGGAGGTTCGGGCGTCCGGACGAGCTAGCGGCCGCCATCGCCTTCCTGCTCTCCGAGAAGGCGGGTTTCATCACCGGCCAGGTCCTGCGCGTCGACGGCGGCGCGAGCATCGGCCGCGCCGGCGCTTGAGGACGACCCTTCCGGGTCTTCCGCCGCGCGCGGACGTGCGCGACGCACTGGAGGCCATGGCGGGATTCGAACCCACGTAACTCGCTTTGCAGGCGAGCCCCTGAACCACTCGGGCACACGGCCGGGAACAGCTTCTTCCGTCACGGCCGTGGTGGGAATCGAACCCGCGTGACTCCCCGCGAGCGGAGCTCGCCGGTGGATGCAGCGCAGGCGCGTCCCCGAACCGCTCGGGCTCACGGCCGTTGCCGACTTCGGCCCCTCGGCCGGGTCGGTGATTCGAAGGTAAGGGTGGGTGGGTGAGGGGCTCAAGGGAATCGGTGGGGCTGCAATGGGACTGCCATGTGGCGTTCACGAAGGGAGGGCGGATGGGAGGTCTACGACCAAGGTCCGAGGTGGGGTGGGGCTCGGGACAGGGGCCAAGGTGGGGATCGGGGCTTACCTTGGTCGGTATGACCGCTCTTGAGCCCAGCGACGCCGTTGTCGCAGATGAGACGACAGATGACGCAGCCGGTGGTGCGGGTGTGCTGGGGCGGTCGTACCGGGCGCTGAGCGTCGGGATCGTGTCCGTGGTGCTGCTGATCGCCTTCGAGGCGACCGCCGTCGGGACCGCGATGCCCGTGGCCGCCCGGGAGCTGGACGGGGTGTCGCTGTACGCGTTCGCCTTCTCCGGGTACTACACGACCAGTCTGTTCGGGATGGTGCTGTCCGGGCAGTGGTCGGACCGGAGGGGGCCGCTCGGGGCGCTGACCACGGGGATCGGGGCCTTCGCCGCGGGGCTCGTCGTCGCCGGGACCGCGCAGGTCATGTGGGTGTTCATCCTGGGGCGGGCCGTGCAGGGGTTCGGCGGCGGCCTGGTCATCGTCGCGCTGTACGTGGTGGTGGGGCGGGCCTATCCGGAGCGGCTGCGGCCCGCGATCATGGCGGCCTTCGCCGCCGGCTGGGTGGTGCCGTCCATCGTCGGGCCGCTGGCCGCCGGCGCGGTGACCGAGCACCTCGGGTGGCGGTGGGTGTTCCTCGGCATCCCGGTGCTCGTGGTCTTTCCGGCGGCGCTCGCCCTCCCCCAGATACGGCGCCGGGCCGGCGGGCCGGTCGCGGAACGGGCGCGGGAGACCTTCGAACGGCGGCGGCTCCGGCTCGCGTTCGGTATCTCCGCCGGCGTGGGGCTGCTGCAGTACGCGGCTCAGGACCAGCGGTGGCTCTCCCTGCTGCCGGGGGCCGTCGGGGGTGCGCTGCTGGTCCCCGCCGTACTCGGGCTGCTGCCCCGCGGGACCTACCGGGCGGCCCGCGGGCTGCCGTCGGTGGTCCTGCTGCGCGGGGTCGCGGCCGGTGCGTTCGTCTCCGCCGAGTCCTTCGTGCCGCTGATGCTGGTGACCCAGCGGGGCCTCTCGCCCACCCTCGCCGGGTTCTCGCTGGCGGCGGGCGGGGTGACCTGGGCGCTGGGCTCGTGGGTGCAGGCGCGGCCGCGCGTGGCGCCGTACCGGGAGCGGCTGATGACCCTCGGGATGGTGCTGGTCGCCGCGGCGATCGCCACCGCGCCCAGCGTGCTCGTGCACGGCGTGCCGGTGTGGATCGTCGCCGTCGCCTGGGCCTTCGGCTGCTTCGGGATGGGCCTGGTGATCGCCTCGTCGAGCGTGCTGATGCTGCGGCTCTCCGCCCCGCAGGAGGCCGGCGCCAACTCGGCCGCCCTGCAGATCTCCGACGCCCTGTCGAACGTCGTCCTGCTCGCCGTGGCCGGCGCCGCCTTCGCCTCCCTGGGGGGCGGCAGCATGACCGGGACGGCCGGTTCCGGTTCCCATCCGGTCGCCTTCGCCGTCGTGTTCCTGCCGATGGCCGCCGTGGCGCTCGTCGGGGTGTGGGTGACGACCCGGCTTCGTGATCTGTGACGTGAGTCCCACCCGAGGGTGAGGCGGGCTTGTCTGCGCGTTGACCGCCACAGGGCGCCGGTAGGGTGGCCCGGTTGTCATACGCATACGTGGCCGCCCGACCCCCTTACTACGGAGACCGTGACTACCACCGCCGCTTCCTCCTCCTCCCATCACCTTTCGCCGGCCTTCCCCGGCCGGGCGCCCTGGGGTACCGCCAGCAAGCTGCGTGCCTGGCAGCAGGGGGCCATGGAGAAGTACGTCCAGGAGCAGCCGCGTGACTTTCTCGCCGTCGCCACGCCCGGCGCCGGCAAGACGACGTTCGCGCTGACCCTCGCGTCCTGGCTGCTGCACCACCATGTCGTGCAGCAGGTCACCGTCGTCGCCCCCACCGAGCATCTGAAGAAGCAGTGGGCGGAGGCAGCGGCGCGGATAGGGATCAAGCTCGATCCCGAGTACAGCGCCGGACCGCTCAGCCGGGAGTACGACGGGGTCGCCGTCACCTATGCCGGTGTCGGGGTGCGGCCGATGCTGCACCGCAACCGGTCCGAGCAGCGCAAGACGCTCGTCATCCTCGACGAGATCCATCACGCCGGCGACTCCAAGTCCTGGGGCGAGGCCTGCCTGGAGGCGTTCGAGCCGGCGACCCGGCGGCTGGCGCTGACCGGTACGCCCTTCCGGTCCGACACCAACCCCATCCCCTTCGTGACGTACGAGGAGGGGCAGGACGGGATCCGGCGGTCCGCCGCCGACTACACCTACGGGTACGGCAACGCGCTCGCCGACCATGTCGTGCGGCCGGTCATCTTCCTCTCCTACAGCGGCAACATGCGCTGGCGGACGAAGGCCGGTGACGAGATCGCCGCGCGGCTCGGCGAGCCGATGACGAAGGACGCCGTCAGCCAGGCCTGGCGTACGGCGCTCGATGCGCGCGGTGAGTGGATGCCGGCCGTGCTGCGCGCCGCCGACCAGCGGCTGACGGAGGTGCGGAAGGGTATTCCGGATGCCGGGGCCCTGGTCATCGCCTCGGACCAGGAGTCGGCCCGCGCCTACGCCAAGCTCATCCGTGAGATCACCGGGAACAAGGCCACCCTCGTTCTCTCCGACGACACCGGTGCGTCCAAGCGGATCGACGACTTCAGCGCGAGCGACGACCGGTGGATGGTCGCGGTGCGGATGGTGTCCGAGGGCGTCGACGTCCCCCGGCTCGCCGTCGGGGTGTACGCCACCACCATCTCGACTCCCCTCTTCTTCGCCCAGGCCGTCGGCCGTTTCGTACGGTCCCGGCGCCGTGGCGAGACGGCCTCCGTGTTCCTGCCCACCGTCCCGGATCTCCTGACCTTCGCCAACGAGATGGAGGTCGAGCGCGACCACGCCCTCGACAAGCCGAAGAAGGACGGCGAGGAGGACCCGTACGCCGAGTCCGAGAAGGAGATGGAGGAGGCGAACAAGGAGCAGGACGAGGACACCGGCGAGCAGGAGCAGTTCGCCTTCGAGGCGCTGGAGTCCGAGGCCGTCTTCGACCGGGTGCTGTACGACGGTGCCGAGTTCGGTATGCAGGCGCACCCGGGGAGCGAGGAGGAGCAGGACTACCTGGGCATCCCGGGCCTGCTGGAGCCCGACCAGGTGCAGCTGCTGTTGCAGAAGCGGCAGGCCCGGCAGATCGCGCACAGCCGCAAGAAGCCGGACGACGAGGCCGACCTGCTGGAACTGCCCGCGGAACGGCGGCCGGTCGTCTCCCACAAGGAGATGATGGAGCTGCGGAAGCAGCTGAACACCATGGTCAGCGCGTATGTGCACCAGAGCGGCAAGCCGCACGGGGTGATCCACACCGAGCTGCGCCGGGTGTGCGGGGGGCCGCCGAGCGCGGAGGCCACGGCGGGACAGCTCCGGCAGCGGATCGCCAAGGTGCAGGAGTGGGCCACGCGTATGAGGTAGCCGGTCGGCCGCGGGTGAGCGGGGGCTTGTCCGGCCCACGCGGCGGAGCCGCATGTCGACATGGCCTCGTGCCCCCTCGGGCCCGGTACCTGGCCTCTTCGGACGCGATACGTGGGCGCATACCGTCACATACCGAAGTAGTCCGTACCCGAGCGTGACCGGATTCTGGACGGAGGCTTCCGCTCAGCGAACCCCCTTCGCTACTGTCCGGCTACGCACACGCCCCGTGGCAGCGCCGCCGCGGAGCGCAGCCGTGAAGCGACTGGGCCCGGAGCCGCCGGGCCGTCCTGCCGATCGGCGGCCTCTGAAGCGCGTCGCTGACGGGACTCGGCGACGCATCCGCCGCGTCGGAGGCTGCCGACCTCACCACTTAAGGAGTGGGCGTCGTGACCGCGGAGACCTCTCAGACGCTCGACCGGGGCCTCAGGGTCCTCAAGCTGCTGGCCGACACGGACCACGGGCTGACCGTCACCGAGCTTTCCACCAAACTGGGCGTGAACCGGACCGTGGTGTACCGGTTGCTTGCCACGCTCGAGCAGCATGCGCTGGTACGGCGCGATCTGGGCGGGCGAGCCCGGGTCGGCCTCGGAGTACTGCGGCTGGGACGGCAGGTGCATCCGCTCGTACGGGAGGCCGCGCTGCCGGCCCTGCGGTCGCTCGCCGAGGACATAGGGGCGACGGCACATCTGACGCTGGTCGACGGGACCGAGGCGCTCGCCGTCGCGGTCGTCGAGCCGACCTGGACCGACTACCACGTGGCCTACCGGGCCGGGTTCCGGCACCCGCTGGACCGGGGGGCCGCCGGGAAGGCGATCCTGGCCGCACGGCACTCGCCGAAGGACGAACCCGGGTACACGCTGACCCACGGCGAGCTGGAGGCCGGTGCGAGCGGTGCGGCCGCGCCGCTGCTCGGGGTCACCGGGGTCGAGGGGAGCGTCGGGGTCGTGATGCTGGCCGACGCCGTGCCCGAGCGGGTGGGGGCGCGGGTCATGGACGCGGCACGGGAGGTCGCGGAGGCGTTGCGCTGAGGGTCCGGCGAGGGTCCGGGGCGGTGGCCTGAAGTGGTTGCCACGTCGTCGCGTTAGATTGACTCCGTGCTCTCACGTCTCACGCGTCTCCAGGCCGTCGCCGTCTGTGCGGTTCCCGTCGTGGCTCTGATCGGTACGGCCGTCTTCGCACCGTTGCCGTTCTCGGTGGCCCAGCCCGGGATGACGGCGAACGTGCTCGGCGACAACCAGGGCACCCCGGTGATCACCATCTCCGGGGCGCCCACCCGGACCACCGGCGGGCAGCTGCGGATGACGACGATCGAGGCGACCGGGCCGGACACCCGGGTGTCGCTGGGCGACGTCCTCGGCAACTGGTTCCGCACGGACCGGGCGGTGATGCCGCGCGACTCGGTGTATCCGAGCGGCGACAACGTCAAGGAGATCGAGCAGCACAACACCGAGCAGATGGAGCAGTCGCAGGACGCGGCGGCGCAGGCCGCGCTGAAGTACCTGAATCTCAACGCCGACAAGGTCAAGGTGACCTTGAAGCTGGCGGACGTGGGCGGGCCGAGTGCGGGGTTGCTGTTCTCGCTCGGAATCGTCGACAAGCTGGACGGGAACGGCAGCGGGGGAGACCTCACCGGGGGGAAGAACATCGCCGGTACGGGAACCATCAGCGCCGACGGCACGGTGGGGGCCGTGGGCGGGGTGGCGCTGAAGACGCAGGCCGCGCGGCGGGACGGGGCGACGGTCTTTCTGGTGCCGAAGGACGAGTGCGCCGATGCGAAGGCCGAGCTGCCGAAGGGGTTGCGGCTGGTGCCGGTGACCAGTCTCAAGGGGGCTGTGTCCGACTTGGTCGCCTTGGAGAAGGGGACGAAGGTTCCCAGCTGTTGAGTTTTGGCGCGGCGCGTGGGGGCTGATCGCGCCCGCGCGGCGGAGCCGCACAGTGATACGGCCCCGCGCCCCTGAAAGGGGCGCCGAGCGTGCCGCGTGCTGAGAAGCTCCGGGCCCCTTCAGGGAGTTGCAGGCGCCGGAGTCGCGATGCACAGGCCGACAACTCCCGGTCCGGTCCCGCTACTTGACGAACCCCTCTGCCTTCATCCAGTCCAGTGCCACCTGGTGCGGGTCCTCGCCGGCCACGTCCACCTTCGCGTTCAGCGTCTGGGCCACCGTGTTGTCCAGCTTCGCCGTCACCGGGTCCAGGACCGTCGCGATCGCCGGCCACTTCTTCAGGGCCTTGGTGTTGATCACGGGCGCCGCGTTGTAGTTGGGGAAGAACTTCCTGTCGTCCTGCATCACCACCAGGTTCATGGACCTGATGCGGCCGTCGGTCGTGAAGACCTCGCCGTAGGTGCAACTGCCCTTCTGCACCTGGGTGTAGATGATCCCGGTGTCCATCTGCGTGATGTTCCTGGCCGGCACGCTCATGCCGTACGCCTTCTCCATGCCGGGCAGGCCGTCGGCACGGTTGGCGAACTCGCCCTCCACGCACAGGGTCACCGCGCCCGGGTCCGACTTCGCCAGCGCGGCCACGTCCGACAGGGTCTTCGTGCCGTACTTCCTGAAGTTGGCCTGGTTCATGGCCAGTGCGTAGGTGTTGTTGAGCCGGGAGGGCGCGAGCCAGGTCAGGCCGTTGCGCAGGTCGGCGTCGTGGACCGCCTGCCACTGCCGCTGCGGGTCGGGGATGGGGTGGCTGTTGCCCAGGTAGGTGATCCACGCCGTGCCGGTGTACTCGTACATCCCGTCGGCCTCCCCGGACCTGACCGCCTCGCGGGCGCCGACCGAGCCCTGGATGCCGGTGCGGTCGAGGACCTCCGCGCCCGCCGCCTCGAAGGCGATGCCCATGATCGCGCCGAGGATCAGCTGTTCCGTGAACTCCTTGGAGGTGACCGTGAGATGGGCGCCCTTGAGGGGCTCACCGGCTCCGATCGAGCCCGGTGTCACGTCGTCGACCATGGGGGAGCCGCTCGTCAGGCCGCAGCCGGCGGCCGGCAGCAGGGCCAGCAGCAGCGCCAGCGATAGGCAGCGCCTTCTCACCGGCCCACCTCCAGGCCCCGCGGCCGGAGCAGGATCTCCGCCAGCGAGGCCAGCCAGTCCACCAGCAGGGCCAGGGCCACCGTGAGCACCGAGCCGAGGACCAGGACCGGCATGCGCTGGTTCGTGATGCCGGTGGTGATCAGGACGCCCAGGCCGCCGCCTCCGCCGAAGGTGGCCAGCGTCGCCGTACCGACGTTGAGGACCAGGGCCGTACGGACGCCCGCGAGGATCAGCGGGACGGCCAGCGGCACCTCCACCTTCCGCAGCACGCCCAGCGGGGACATGCCGATGCCGCGCGCCGCCTCCAGGAGGGTGGGGTCGTTCGCCTTCAGGCCCGCGATGGTGTTGGAGAGGACCGGCAGGATCGCGTAGATGATGATGCCGATCAGGGCCGGCCTCTCGCCGACGCCCAGCCAGATGACCAGCAGGGCCAGCAGGCCGATCGCCGGGGTCGCCTGGCCCATGTTGGCGAAGGCCATCGCCACCGGGGTGGCCTTCCGGAAGGCCTTGCGGGTCAGCAGGATGCCCAGCGGGATCGCGATGATCAGCACGAAGAACGTGGAGATCACGGTCAGTTTCACCTGCTGCCACAGACACTTGGAGACCTGGCCGTGGGAGAGGGCGTTCGCGGAGATCGTGTCCAGGTGGGCCTGCTGGAACCACAGCCAGGTGGCCAGCAGCAGCGCCACCAGGAACGCCGGCAGGAACGTCAGCTTCCGCCAGGTGATGCGGCGGGCCGGCGGCCCCTGCCGCGGCGGCGGGGCCTCCTGTTCGGCCTCGCCCTCGTCACGGAAGGCGAGGCCCTTGACCTCGTGCTCGCCCTCGGGGCGGGCGTCGGGGGACGTACTCACGCCTTCTGCTCCCCTCCCTCGCCCTCCTGTTCGGCATGGGTCTGGGCGGCCCGGGCCTCCTCGAGTTCGTGCTGGTGCTCCATCGCCTCGAGGCGGTCGGCCTCCAGGAGCTCGTGCACCGAGTTCATCAGGGTCTCCATGTCGACCACCCCGATGAACTGGCCGCGCCGCCCGGTCACCGCGACCCGGCCCGCGTTGTCGGTCAGCACCGCCTCCAGCGCGTCGCGCAGGGTCGCGTCCCGGGTCACCGTGTCGTGCACCAGCGTGCCGGCGCGGGCCAGCGAGCCCCTGGCCCGCATCAGGTCGCCGCGCCGGAGCCACTTGTAGGGGCGGCCGCGCTTGTCGAGCAGCAGGATCTCGTTCGTACCGCTGCCGCGCAGCTTGTTGAAGATCTCCTGGAGCGGGGTGTCCAGGGTGACCGTCGGATAGTCCCCCATCTCGACGTCCCGGACCCGGGTGAGGTTCAGCCGCTTCAGGGCCGCGCCCGCGCCGACGAAACCGGAGACGAAGTCGTCCGCCGGGTTGGTGAGGATCGCCTCCGGGGTGTCGAACTGGGCGATGTGCGAGCGTTCGCGGAGTACGGCGATCCGGTCGCCGAGCTTGATCGCCTCGTCGAAGTCGTGGGTGACGAAGACGATCGTCTTGTGCAGTTCGCGCTGGAGGCGGATCAGCTCGTCCTGGAGATGGTCACGGGTGATCGGGTCCACGGCGCCGAACGGCTCGTCCATCAGCAGCACCGGCGGATCGGCGGCCAGCGCCCGGGCCACGCCCACCCGCTGCTGCTGGCCGCCGGAGAGCTGGCGCGGATAGCGGGCGTGGAACTCGCCGGGGTCCAGGCCGACCAGGTCGAGCAGTTCCTCGACACGGGCCCGGATCCGGGCCTTCGGCCAGCGGAGCATCTTCGGGACCAGGGCGATGTTCTGGGCGACCGTCATGTGCGGGAACAGCCCGGCGGACTGGATGGCGTAGCCGACCTTGCGGCGCAGCTTGACCGCGTCGATGTCGGTGACGTCCTCGCCGCCGATCCGGATCCGTCCGCCGGTCGGCTCGATCAGCCGGTTGATCATCTTCAGGGTGGTCGACTTGCCGCAGCCGGACGGGCCGACGAAGACCACCGTCTCGCCGGCCTTGATCTCCATGTTCACGTTGTCCACGGCCGGCTGTGGGCCGCCCGGGTAGCGCTTGGTCAGGTTCTCCAGCTCGATCGAGGCGCCATGGGATTCAGCCACGGATCCCCCTGGGAATGGTCAGCCGTCCGATCAGGACGTACGCCGCGTCGAACAGCAGCGCGAGGATGATGATCCCGACGGTGCCCGCGAGCACCTGGTTGAGCGCGTTCTTGCTGCCCAGGGAGGCCAGTCCGCGGAAGATCTCGTTGCCGAGGCCGGGACCGGAGGCGTACGCGGCGATCGCGGCGATGCCCATCAGCATCTGTGTGGAGACCCGGATGCCGGTCAGGATCGGCGGCCAGGCCAGCGGCAGCTCCACCCGCATCAGCCGTGTCAGCCGGGACATGCCGATGCCCCGGGCCGCGTCCACCAGCATCGGGTCGACCCCGCGCAGGCCCACGATCGAGTTCCGCACGATCGGCAGCAGTCCGTACAGCGTCAGGGAGATCACCGTCGGCGGGACGCCGAGGCCCACGACCGGGATCAGCAGACCGATCATGGCGAGGGAGGGGACGGTGAGGATGGTGGCGGTCGCGGTGGTGGCGAGGTTGCCCGCCCACTCGCTGCGGTAGGTGACGAGACCGATCAGCACGCCGATGAGGGTCGCCGCGACCATGCACTGGAAGACCGCGCTGGCGTGCTGGTAGGCGTCCGTGAGCAGGGTCTGGTGCCGGTTGCCCAGGTACTCCCAGAAGCTCACGTGCGCTCACCCCGAACTCCGAACCGGTCAGGTCGTCCCTTCGCTGTCCGCCGCGGCCTGTTCCACCAGCGGGATGATCCGCAGCGGAACGGGGTTCTCCATGACGATCGCCGTGGAGGCCCGGACGATGCCATCAAAACCGACGACCCGGTCGATCACCCGCTGGAGATCGGCGTTGGAGCGGGCCACCAGCCGGCACAGCATGTCGCCGGTGCCGGTGGTGGTGAGCAGCTCCAGCACCTCCGGCACGGTCGCCAAGTGCGCCCGCACGTCCGGGCCTTGGCCCTGCCGGATCTGCAGCGTGGCGAACGCGGTGACGGGGTAGCCGAGGGCCGCCGGATCCACCTGCGGGCCGAATCCCTGGATCACTCCATTCGACTGAAGCCGGTCGAGCCGGGCCTGCACGGTCCCGCGCGCCACCCCGAGCCGACGGGACATCTCCAGCACGCCGATCCGCGGCTCCCGGGCCAGCAGCACCAGGATCCGCCCGTCCAGATGATCGATCGCCATGCCCGCCTCCGGGTGGTCATCCTGCACAGAAAGTCCGCCACTGCGGCCGTACCGCTGAACATATTGTCCAGTGAATACGGGAACTATTGCGCACCTTGTGGGCCGGGGTCACCCTTCGACCATGACGCAGACCACACAGCACGCTCCCGACGCGACCACCCGGCAGGACGATCCCTTCCCGGTCAAGGGAATGGACGCGGTCGTCTTCGCCGTCGGCAACGCCAAGCAGGCGGCGCACTACTACTCCAGCGCGTTCGGCATGCGGCTGGTCGCGTACTCCGGACCGGAGCACGGCAGCCGGGAGACCGCGAGCTACGTCCTGGAGAACGGCTCGGCGCGGTTCGTCCTCACCTCCGTCGTCAGGCCGGAGACCGAGTGGGGCACGTTCCTGTCCCGGCACGTCGCCGAGCACGGTGACGGGGTCGTCGACCTGGCCATCGAGGTCCCGGACGCGCGGGCCGCGTACGCGTACGCCGTCGAGCACGGCGCCCGGTCGCTGGCCGAGCCCTACGAGCTGAAGGACGAGCACGGGACGGTGGTGCTCGCCGCGATCGCCACGTACGGCGAGACCCGCCACACCCTGGTCGAGCGGACCGGGTACGACGGCCCGTACCTGCCGGGGTTCGTCGCCGCGTCCCCGATCGTCGAGCCGCCCGCCCGCCGTACCTTCCAGGCCGTCGACCACTGCGTCGGCAACGTCGAACTCGGCCGGATGAACGAGTGGGTCGGCTTCTACAACAGGGTCATGGGCTTCACGAACATGAAGGAGTTCGTGGGCGACGACATCGCCACCGAGTACAGCGCGCTGATGTCCAAGGTCGTCGCGGACGGCACGCTCAAGGTCAAGTTCCCGATCAACGAGCCCGCCATCGCCAAGAAGAAGTCCCAGATCGACGAGTACCTGGAGTTCTACGGCGGGGCGGGCGTCCAGCACATCGCGCTCAACACCAACGACATCGTCGAGACCGTACGGACCATGAGCGCGGCCGGCGTCGAGTTCCTCGACACCCCCGACTCCTACTACGACACCCTCGGCGAGTGGGTCGGCGACACCCGGGTGCCGGTCGACACCCTGCGCGAGCTGAAGATCCTCGCCGACCGGGACGAGGACGGCTACCTGCTGCAGATCTTCACCAAGCCGGTCCAGGACCGCCCGACGATCTTCTTCGAGATCATCGAGCGCCACGGCTCCATGGGCTTCGGCAAGGGCAACTTCAAGGCCCTCTTCGAAGCGATCGAGCGCGAGCAGGAGCGCCGCGGCAACCTGTGAACCGGGGGCTGGCCGGGCTCGGCACCGCCGGGGACCACCGTCGTGGCCGGCGCCGTTGCGGCGGAGCGGATTTGGTGCCGGTCTCTTCTCGCCGCCGCGGCGGCGGTCAGCCGCGACGGCGGATCCCGGCGGTGTCCGGCCGCCGGTGGGTCACTGCGGGGCCTCTTCGTTCGGGGGCTGGTCGCCCAGGGTGGCCAGGGTGGCCCGGGCCACCGGGGCCTGCAGGGGGGAGAAGTACGGGTTGATGCGCAGGGCGTCCTGGAGATGGCGGCGGGCGGACGCGTCCAGGTCCAGGTCGTGTTCGATCATGCCCCGGTGGAAGGCGTACGACGCGCTGCGGACCCCGCCGCCCTTCGTCGAGTCCGTGGCGATCGAGGCGTAGCCCAGCGCCTCCTTGTCGTCGCCGGCCCGGTGCAGCGCCCACCCGAGCGCGTCCGCGACCTCGATGCCGGGCTGCTGGTCCCACTCGGCCGTCAGCCGCTGCACCCCCTCCTCGGCATCCCCGTGGTCCGCCTCGTACTGCCCGATCAGCAACTCGTCGTCGACCCCGGCGTCCAGTTCCCGCCGCACCTGCGTCTGCAACAGCGCGTACTGCGTCTCCGCCTGGTGCCCCATCCCCAGCGACTCGTACAACTCGGCCAGCTCCAGGGTGACGCGTGGATCCGGCCGGTGCGTGAGCGCCCGCTGGTACGCGGCCAGCGCCTCCTGCGTGCGGCCCAGCGCGGCCAGCGCCCGCCCCTGCCCGGCCCGGGCCGCCGACTGGTCGGGGTCCAGGCGCACCGCCGCCGTGAAGTGCCGTAGCGCTTCGTCCCGGTCTCCCCGCTCCCAGGCCAGTTGCCCGGCCTGGGTCAGGTACGCGGCCTGCTCGGCCGGCGTCCCGGCGGCCGCCGCCGCGTCCGTCACCTGTGCCACCGCGTCCTCCCGCCAGCCCCGGTCCCGGTACACGGCCGAAGCCCGTGCCATCACGGCCGGCTTCACGGCCGCCCCGACCTTCAGCGCCATCAGCTTGTCGAGCGCGGACCGGGCCGCCTTGTAGTCGCCGAGCCCGTCGTAGGCGTCGATCAGCGCCGGATACGTCGACCACCGCTTCGGCGCCGCCTTCAGCGCCTCCTCGCCGAACCGCTTGGCCGTCGCGAAGTCCCGGCGCGCGTTGGCCAGCGCGGCGAGACCGGCCAGCGCGTCGGTGTTGCCCTTGCCGGCCACCTGGAGGGAGGTCTGCAGCGCCCGTTCGGCCCGCGGATAGTCGGCGGTGCCGGCGGTCCGGCGCGCCCGCTCCACGTACGCGGCCCCGAGCACCGCCCAGGCCCGCGCGTCCTTCGGCTGCGTCCGCACCCGGCTCTCGCGCGCGCCGATGAGCGCGGTGAGGTCGGGCAGCGCGGCGGGCAGGCCGTTGAGGACGGCCGTCTGCGCCGCCGCCCGGGCCGCGGCCTGCGCCCTCGCCTGGGCCCGGGGCCCGGCAGCCGGGGGCGGCGCGGCGGCGTGGCGCGGCTCCGGCCGGTGCGGCCACAGCGTCAGCGCCGCGCCGGCCGCCGCCCCGCCCGCCAGCGCGACGACCAGAAGCCGCCGCAGTACCCGGCGACGGCGGCGCGGCGGCCCCGACTCGGTGAGCAGCGAGGTGGTGGGCCCTGACGGTCGGTTATCGAGCGCGCACATGCCGCATACTGTGCGTCAATACGACGACCGCGCCCGGGCGGCCCAAGGAGGGCACCTGTGGGGTTCACACCGATGGCCCCGGGTGCGACGCTGTGATCATGAGCCGTATCGAAGCGCCTCGGGACGAGACCACCGGCAACCTCACCGACCGGCTCCTGGCGGGCCTGCCGGCCGACGCGGTTCTCGTGGACCCCGAGGTGACCACCTCCTACGCCAACGACATGGCGAGCTTCTGCCCGGCCGGCGCCCCGGCCGTCGTCGTACTGCCGCGCACGGTCGAGCAGGTCCAGCACGTCCTGCGCGTCGCCACCGAGCTGCGCGTCCCGGTCGTCCCGCAGGGCGCCCGCACCGGCCTGTCCGGCGGCGCCAACGCCACCGACGGCTGCATCGTGCTGTCCCTGACCAAGATGGACCGCATCCTGGAGATCTCGCCGGTCGACCGCATCGCCGTCGTCGAACCGGGGGTGGTCAACGCCACCCTCTCCCGCGCGGTCGAGGAACACGGCCTCTCCTACCCGCCGGACCCCTCCAGCTGGGAGATGTGCACGATCGGCGGCAACATCGGCACGGCTTCGGGCGGCCTGTGCTGTGTGAAGTACGGGGTGACCGCCGAGTACGTGCTCGGCCTGGACGTCGTCCTCGCCGACGGGCGGCTGCTGTCCACCGGCCGGCGTACCGCGAAGGGCGTCGCCGGGTACGACCTGACCCGGCTGTTCGTGGGTTCCGAGGGCTCGCTCGGTGTCGTCGTACGGGCCGTCCTGGCCCTGAAGCCCAAGCCGCCGCAGCAGCTGGTGCTGGCCGCCGAGTTCGGCTCCGCGGCCGCCGCCTGCGACGCGGTGTGCCGGATCATGGCGGGCGGGCACGTACCGTCCCTCCTCGAACTGATGGACCGTACGACCGTGAAGGCCGTCAACGCACTCACCCGCATGGGCCTGCCGGAGTCGACCGAGGCGCTGCTCCTGGCCGCCTTCGACACCCCGGACCCGGCCGCCGACCTCGCCGCGCTCGGCGCGCTGTGCGAGGAGGCGGGCGCCACCCAGGTGGTACCGGCCGAGGACGCCGCCGAGTCCGAACTCCTCCTCCAGGCCCGCCGGTCCTCGCTGGTCGCCCTGGAGGCCGTCAAGGGCACCACGATGATCGACGACGTGTGCGTGCCCCGCTCCCGGCTCGGCGACCTGATCGAAGGGGTCGAGCGCATCGCGGAGAAGCACGGGCTGACCATCGGTGTGGTCGCCCACGCGGGCGACGGCAACACGCATCCCACGGTCTGCTTCGACGCGCAGGACCCCGACGAGTGCCGCCGCGCCCGCGAGTCCTTCGACGAGATCATGGCCCTCGGACTGGAGCTCGGCGGCACCATCACCGGCGAACACGGCGTCGGCGTCCTGAAGAAGGAGTGGCTGGCCCGGGAGATCGGGCCGGTGGGCGTGGAGCTCCAGCGGGCCGTGAAGGACGCCTTCGACCCGCTGGGCATCCTCAACCCCGGCAAGCTGTTCTGACCCCACACGGGCCACACGGGCCACACGGGCCACATGGTCCATACGCTCCATACGCCCTGTCCGTCGGGGACCTCACCGGGCGAGCAGCTGGTCGAGCGCGTCGTCGATCCCCAGCCGCCCGCCCTCGGTCCCCGGGGCCACCACCCGCAGCGTCCGCTCCAGCCAGGCGGACACCTGGGCGGTCGGCGCCTCCAGGAGGGCGTCTCCGTCGGGTGAACTCAGCGCCATCAGCACGACGCAGCGGCCCTCCACCTTCGTCGGCCACACCCGCACGTCCCCGTGCCCGCACGGCCGGAACACCCCCTCCACCAGCAGGTCGCGGGCGAAGGTCCAGCGGACCGGGGACGCCGAGTTGACGTGGAAGCTGACATGGACGGCGTACGGGTCGTCGGAGCGGTAGCCGAGCCGGGCCGGGACCGGGATGCTCCGCTCGGGGGACAGGATGAGCCGCAGCTCGAGTTCGCGCTCCACCACGGTGTGCTGCATGACTTCGTTTCCTCTCGCTCGGTCGTACGGGCGCCTGTGGCCGGGCCCGTACGAGGGGAGAGGGCGTGGGGCCGTGAGCATTACGCGGGTTCGGGGAAATTCTTTCCGCCGCGCCGAAGGGGGCGCACAGGGATGCCCGGAAAGGGGCGGGTCCTGCGGGACTGGCGGTGGTGGGCACGCGCGTCTGATAGATGTGGAGCCTCCCACACGACCCCCGAGCAGATACGGGATGACGGACATGACCGCCCCTACCCCGGCACCCGGTGACGAACGGCCCCGCGAGGGCTACTACCCGGACCCGTCCATCCCCGGCTACGTCCGTTACTGGAACGGCGCCGCGTGGGTGCCGGGCACCAGCCGCCCGGCTCCCTCCGGCGGCGAACCGCTCGCCCCGCCGCCCGGTTCCCGCCCCGCGACCCCCGCGGTGGAGGAGACCGGCCCGCACTTCTTCGACGAGGACCCGCAGCAGGGTGGATCCGGCTGGGCGGCCGAGGGGAGTGCCTGGGGCACCGACCCCCGGGCGGCGGCGGGTTCGCCGCCCCGGCCGGACGGCCGGTCGTCCCACACGGACGGCTCGGCGACGATCCCGCCGGCGGACCAGGGGGACGTCGACTCCGGCGGCACGTTCATCTTCCGCAGGCCGACGCTGGGCCCGGCGGGCACCCCGCCGGCCGACCGGCAGCCCATGGACGACGGCACGATGACCTTCCGCGCGGTCCGCGCCGAGAACCCACCGAACACGGGGGCGGCGACCGCCGGCACGGGTTCCGGCGGGGCCGGCGGACAGGATTCCGGTGCGGCGGGCGCGGGTGGTCGGGGCGCGGGTGCCGGCGCGGCCGGGTTCGGCGGTCCGGGTTCAGGCGGCCGAGGTGCCGGCGCCGGCGGACAGGGCGCCGCCGCGGCTTCGGGCGGGTTCGGTGCGCCGGGGTCCGGTGGTCCGGGCGCGGCCGGGGCCTCCGGGTCCGGTGGCCCCGGCGCTCAGGGCCCCGCCGGTGCACCCGGGTTCGGTGCGCAGGGCCCGGTGGGCGCTCCCGGTGGCGCCCGCCCCGGCTTCGGCGCCGGAAAGGCCGCCGCGGAACGCGCCGCCGCGGGCCCGGCTCCCGCCGCGCCCCAGGCCGTCGCTCCCGGGGTGCCCGCGCAGTCCGCCGGGCCGCAGGCTGCCGCCCCCATGGCCGCGGGGCCCGGCGGGGGGCAGTCCTCCTGGGCGCAGCAGGTGCATCAGCTCGCGGGTGACCAGCAGGTCGCGCCCTGGAAGCCGCCGGTGGAGGACGTCTTCCAGGCGGCCGCCCGGCGGCAGGCGTCGGCCCGCCCCGCCGGACTCGGCAAGCGGTTCGCCGCGCGGCTCGTCGACAGCCTGGTCGTCGGCATGGTGACCGCCGCGGCCGCCGTACCGTTCGGCACCCGGGCGGCCGACCACGTGCAGGACAAGATCGACGCGGCCAAGCTATCCGGCCGTACCGAGACCGTCTGGCTGCTCGACGGCACGACCGGCCTCTACCTCGGCATCGTGCTCGCCGTCCTGCTCCTCGTCGGCGTCCTCTACGAGGTGCTGCCCACCGCCAAGTGGGGCCGCACGCTCGGCAAGAAGCTGTTCGGCCTGGAGGTACGGGACATCGAGGGCCAGGAGCCCCCGGCGTTCGGCGCGGCGCTGCGCCGCTGGCTGGTGTACACGGTGCCCGGTCTGCTCGGCATCGGGATCGTCGGCGTCGCCTGGTGCCTGTTCGACCGGCCCTGGCACCAGTGCTGGCACGACAAGGCGGCGCACACCTTCGTCGCCGGCTGACGGGGCGTCGTACCCCGTACGGCCCCGCGCCGGATGCGGACCGGGCGGCTTCGCGGTCCACTCGGGCCATGAGCACCGAACCGCCCCCGGGCTCCGGACAGCCGCCGGAGGACGACCCGTTCAAGAAGCAGCCGCCGTCCGGTGAGCCGGGCGCGGGCCAGGGGCCGGGCTCGCCGTACGACACCCCGTACGGCGGCGCGCAGCCCCCGCCGCCCTCCTACGGCGGCGGTCCCCACGGAGCGGGTGGCGGCGGTCCCTACAACGGTGGCGGCGGCGGTCCCTACGGCGCGGGCGGCGCCGGTGGCTATCCCGCCGATCCGCTCGCCGGGATGCCGCCGCTCGCCGACAGCGGCAGACGCACCCTCGCCCGGATCATCGACATGGTCCTGGTGCTCATCGTGGTCTGGCTGCTCACCTGGGCCTTCGGGGTGCGCGAGTACCAGGTGAACGGCGACAAGATGGAGGTCGGCAAGTCCTTCGCGCAGTCGCTGGTGGCCGCCGTCCTGTTCGTCGGGTACGACACCCTGATGACCGTCAAGGCCGGGCAGACCCTCGGCAAGAAGTGGCTCGGCATGCGGGTCGCCGACCTGGCCGACGGCGCCACGCCCTCCGCCCAGACCTCGCTGGTGCGGGCCCTGGTGCTGTGGCTGCCGTTCGCCTTCTGCTGCGCCTGCGTGTGGACGGTCATCTGCGGCGGCTGGAGTTTCTTCGACAAGCCGTACAAGCAGGGGCTGCACGACAAGGCCGCGAAGACGGTCGTGGTCAGTACGAGGAACTGACACCGGGAGGGCAGGGGGCGCACAAGCAGTCGGCGGGTCCGTCAGTCTCACGGATCCGCCGACTTCGCTTGCTTCTCGGGTGTGCGTGCGTCAGGGCGCGGTGGGCTCCCGGACGGACTCGGCCGTGGCGGCGGCCACGGTCTCCCGGTGCAGGGGGATCCGCACCTGGGGCGACGCGATCGGGGCGGGCTCGGACTGTGCGACCGTGCGCGGCCGGGGGAGTGGCACCGTCATGGCGACCAGCAGTCCCAGACCGAGCGCCGCGAGCGCGATGACCGCGATCCCGATGCCCGAACTCGTCTGTGACAGCAGCAGCATGGCGAGCGTCGAGCAGATCACGGTGCACGAACCGTAGACGAGCTGTGCCGGGGTCGGACGAGGCATGGCAATCGTGTCCTCGGAAGATGTGGGGGTGAGACGGGGAGCCGGCCTTGCTTTCCACCGGCTTCCGGACGTTCCACCGTTCGACTCTATTCGCGTGCATGCCCGAGCGGAACGGCTGGTAAGCGTGACCTAACCCACGGTACCGGTGCACAGGGGGCGCACGGTCGCATGGCATACGGCATCCGGAGGCATATGCGCGCCGGTTGAGCGAGGCCCGTCAGGGGTCGACCCCTAGCACAGTGTCCGTAAAGCGAACTTCCTCTCCGCATAGTGCAGTTGAACTGTCCAAGTCAAGGTCTGTCTTTTCTCGTAAACCAGTAGTCAAATGACGTCACTTGAATCGACGCGTTGATCGTGCGCGCACGGATCCCTCCATGAATCCGGACCCCCCTTCCGTGCGCGCGGGCGCGGGGGAGGACCTCAAGTGACCAATAGATCCTGGACGTTGAGAGCGCTCGCCATCGGGGTGACACTCGCGACGGCATCCGCGGGCTTCACCACCTTCGCGGTCGCCCAGGCCGCGACGAAGCCGGCCAGCTCCACCGTCGACCGGAAGGATCCGTCGACGAAGCAGGACGAGCACAACCTCGACGGCCCCCTGAGCAAGACCCAGGAAGCCCAGCGGCAGGAGGCCCTCGACCAGGTCATATCCGGCAAGGCCCAGGTCAAGGACCGGGACGGCTCGAAGGTCGTCCAGCTCAAGGGCAAGAAGGGCGACAGCAAGTACGTCGAGCTCGGCCGGGAGAAGACCGACAAGATCTTCACCATCCTGGTGGAGTTCGGCGACCAGAGCGACCCCCGCTACGGCGGCACGGTCGGCCCGCTGCACAACCAGATAGCCGCGCCGGACCGCACCAAGGACAACTCCACGGCCTGGCAGGCGGACTACAACCAGGCCCACTTCCAGGACCTCTACTTCGGCACCGGCAAGAAGACCGAGTCGCTGAAGAAGTACTACGAGAAGCAGTCCTCGGGCCGCTACTCGGTCGACGGCGAGGTCACCGACTGGGTCAAGGTCCCCTACAACGAGGCCCGGTACGGCAACAACGCCTGCGGCTCCACCACCTGCTCCAGCGTCTGGAACCTGGTCCGTGACGGACTGACGTCCTGGGTCGCCGGCCAGAAGGCGGCCGGCGAGTCCGACGCCGCCATCAAGGCCGACCTCGCCCAGTACGACCAGTGGGACCGCTACGACTACGACGGCGACGGCAACTTCAACGAGCCCGACGGTTACGTCGACCACTTCCAGATCGTGCACGCCGGCGAGGACGAGTCCGCGGGCGGCGGCGCCCAGGGCACCGACGCCATCTGGGCGCACCGCTGGTACGCCTTCGGCACCGACGCCGGCGCCACCGGTCCCGCGGGCAACAAGCTCGGCGGCACCCAGGTCGGCGACACCGGCATCTGGGTCGGCGACTACACCATGCAGCCGGAGAACGGCGGACTCGGTGTCTACGCCCACGAGTACGGCCACGACCTCGGCCTGCCCGACGAGTACGACACCAACGGCGGCGAGAACTCCACCGGCTTCTGGACCCTGATGTCCTCCGGCTCCTGGCTGGGCACCGGCAAGGAGGCCATCGGCGACCTGCCCGGCGACATGAACGCCTGGGACAAGCTGCAGCTCGGCTGGCTCAACTACGACGTGGCCAAGGCCGGCGCGAAGTCCTCGCACAAGCTGGGCGTGGCCGAGTACAACACCAAGAACAAGCAGGCCCTGGTGGTCTCGCTGCCCGACAAGGCGGTCACCACCACCGTCGTCGCCCCGGCCCAGGGCTCGACCCAGTGGTGGAGCGGCAGCGGTGACAACCTCAAGAACACCCTGACCCGTGAGGTCGACCTGACGGGCAAGTCGTCGGCGGCGCTGAGCCTGGACGGCTGGTACGACATCGAGTCGGGCTACGACTACCTCTACGCCGAGGTGTCCACCGACGGCGGCGCCAACTGGACCGCCCTGGACGGCACGGCGGGCGGCCAGGCCATCCCGCGCGACGGCAGCGACAAGCCGGCGCTCACCGGTTCGGTCGACGCGTACACCAAGCTGTCGTACCCGCTGGACGCCTACGCGGGCCAGAAGATCCAGCTGCGCTTCCGCTACCAGACCGACGGCGGGGTCGCCCTGAAGGGCTTCGCGGCCGACGAGATCACGGTGACCGCGGACGGCTCGGCCCTCTTCTCCGACAACGCGGAGTCGGCGGACCCGGCTTGGACCGCGTCCGGCTTCTCCCGCATCGGCGCGTCCTTCACCAAGGAGTACGCGCAGTACTACATCGCGGAGAACCGCCAGTACGTGTCGTACGACAAGACCCTCAAGACCGGTCCGTACAACTTCGGCTTCTCGACGACCCGTCCGGACTGGGTGGAGCACTACCCGTACCAGAACGGCCTGTTGATCTGGAAGTGGGACACCTCCGAGGCGGACGACAACACCAGCGTCCACCCGGGAACGGGTCTCATCCTCCCGATCGACTCGCACCCGGCGCCGCTGAAGTGGTCCAACGGCACGCTGATGCGCAACCGCGTCCAGGCGTACGACTCGCCGTTCAGCCTCTACGCGAGCGACGGGATCACGCTCCACAACGCGGACGTGGCGACCAAGATCAGGCAGTCGTCCGGGGTGTCGGTCTTCAACGACCACAAGAGCACCTACTACGACGCCTCGAACCCGGCCGCCGGTGTCAAGATCACTGACACCAATACGAAGATCAACATTGTCACGGAGGCCCGAGACGGCTCGACGATCTCCCTCCAGGTGGGCCCTGCGGTGAAGTAGCTCGCATCTTCGCAGGTCAGAGACGTATCGGCGGTGACCCCCTGGCGGGTCGCCGCCGATCGTGTTTAGGTGCGTCCTGTGGCTTTCTTATTGACACCGACTCGTACGGGGGTATGACCGCATGGCCGCAGGAGGGTTCTGCAAGCTGCCGAACGGCAGCGTGGTGGTGGCACTGAACCTGCCCAGCCCCGCCCCTGCCGGGGGCACCGCCGGGGTACGGGTACTGGTCCTCGCCCAGAACCGCGCCCGCGCTCTGACCAGGCTCCGCAACCTGGGCATGCGTGCCGTCTACCTGCGGGGCAACGCCGCCCCGCCGACCCCGGACGAGATCACGGCCGTCCTCCACCACCCCGACGGCCTCATATGGCGAACGGCCCCTGACAACGGTGTCACGGTGACGGAGCTGTGGCATCCGATCAGGGCCCTGCTGCGCCGGCCGGCCGCCCAGGCCTGACTCCCCGGCCTCTCCTTCGGGCCCGACCGGAGCTGTCCCTTCAGACGACGGGCTTCCCGGTCAGCTCCACGCCTGCCTCGCGCAGTTCCTGGAGCGCCGCGGCGGTGGTCTCCGCGGCGACCCCGGCGGTCAGGTCGAGCAGGACGTGCGTGCGGAAGCCCTCCTTCGCGGCGTCCAGCGCGGTGGCCCGCACGCAGTGGTCCGTGGCGATCCCGACGACGTCCACCTCGGTGATCTCCCGGGCGCGGAGCCAGTCGGCCAGCGGGACCCCGTTCTCGTCCGTGCCCTCGAAGCCGCTGTAGGCGGCCGAGTACGCGCCCTTGCTGAACACCGCGTCCACCGCGCCGGAGGCGACCGCCGGGGCGAAGTTCGGATGGAAGCCGACGCCCTCCGTGCCGGCCACGCAGTGCGCCGGCCAGCTGTGCACGTAGTCGGGGTTGTCCGCGAAGTGGCCGCCCGGCGCGATGTGGTGGTCGCGGGTCGCCACCACGTGGCGGTAGCCGGCGGGCGCCTGCCCGATCAGCTCCGTGACCGCGGCGGCCACGTCGGCGCCGCCCGCCACCGCGAGGCTGCCCCCCTCACAGAAGTCGTTCTGCACATCAACGACGATCAAGGCGCGGCGCATGGTCGGTGTCCTTCGCAGTCGGTATCGGGTCTGTCGAGGGGGGAGACGCGGAAAGAAGGGGTGCGGGCCCGGCCTGAACCTCCGAGCGTAGAGACTTACGGGGGCGTAGGGGAGGGGGCTTTGCGGGGCGCGTACGCGGGCACCCGCTCTAGCTACCCGAGCGCCCCTGGACGTACTCCGTCGGAAGGACCGCTTCTCCGCGGGAGAGCTGGGTCGCGGACAGCGGCAGGTTGGCCTTGGCCGCCGCATGGCGCGCGCGGGACGCGTCGAGCGGTTCGCGGGCTGCCACCTGTCCGGACTTCACCAGTTCGACCAGCAGCTGCTGGTCGACGAGGCCGGCCGGCACCTCCCCGGTGCCGATGACCTCCGCCTCCGCCACCCCTTCGGCGTCCAGCCGCCGCGCCGCCCACTTGCGGCCGCCGACGGACGTCTTGCCGCCGGACGATTTCTTGGCGACCGGCAGCAGCGGGGCCTTCGGGTCGGCGGACCCGGCGCGGGCGACCAGCTTGTAGACCATGGAGCAGGTGGGGTGCCCGGAGCCGGTGACCAGCTGGGTACCGACGCCGTACGCGTCCACGGGCGCCGCGGCCAGCGAGGCGATGGCGTACTCGTCCAGGTCGGAGGTGACGATGATCCGGGTGTCGTTCGCGCCCAGCTCGTCCAGCTGCTGCCGGACCCGGTGGGCGACCAGCAGCAGGTCGCCGGAGTCGATACGGACGGCGCCCAGCTCGGGGCCGGCCACCTCGACGGCGGTACGGACCGCCTCGGCGACGTCGTAGGTGTCGACCAGCAGGGTGGTTCCCCGGCCGAGCGAGTCGACCTGGGCCTGGAAGGCGTCCCGCTCGTGGTCGTGGAGCAGGGTGAAGGCGTGGGCGGAGGTGCCCACCGTCGGGATGCCGTAGCGGAAGCCGGCCGCCAGGTCGGAGGTGGTCGCGAAGCCGCCGACGTAGGCGGCGCGGGAGGCGGCCACGGCGGCCAGCTCGTGGGTGCGGCGGGCGCCCATCTCGATCAGCGGGCGGTCGCCGGCGGCCGAGGCCATCCGGGAGGCGGCGGCCGCGATCGCCGAGTCGTGGTTGAGGATGGAGAGGATCACGGTCTCCAGGAGCACGCACTCGGCGAAGGAGCCCTCCACCCGCATGATCGGCGAGCCCGGGAAGTAGACCTCGCCCTCGGGGTAGCCCCAGATGTGACCTCTGAAGCGGTAGCCGGCGAGCCAGCGCAGGGTGGGCTCGTCGACGATCTTCCGCTCGGCCAGGAAGCCGAGGACGTCCGGGTCGAACCGGAAGTTCTCCACGGCGTCCAGGACCCGTCCGGTGCCCGCCACGACGCCGTACCGGCGCCCTTCGGGGAGCCGCCGGGTGAAGACCTCGAAGACGCTGCGCCGCTCGGCCGTACCGGCCCTGAGCGCGGCCTGCAGCATCGTCAGTTCGTACTGGTCCGTGAAGAGCGCCGTCGAGGGAACATCCACCGGCAGCCCAAGGTCCGCTACATCCACGACAGCTCTCCTACGCTATGAATCTCCGGGTGCCCCGGGGCTTGCCGGGGGTCCGGCCCGCGGCGCAGCCGCTATCGGGTGTCGCGTCCCCCGGGGTATGCGGCATGACTGGAGATGCTACCCCCATCTCGTCAGTGTGACGATTTGTGGGGCGCGTGGCAGCATGGGCCATGTGACGTCACCCGCTCCCGTAGAGATCGAACGTACCGAGTCGGCGGAGGAGGTCTTCGCCGTACCCGAGCCCGACGTCCCCTGGGTGACGATCGTGCACAACGACCCCGTCAACCTCATGAGCTATGTGACGTACGTCTTCCAGACGTACTTCGGCTATCCCAAGGACAAGGCCACCAAGCTCATGCTGGATGTCCACCACAAGGGCCGGGCGGTCGTCTCCAGCGGCAGCCGCGAGGAGATGGAGCGCGACGTGCAGGCGATGCACGGCTACGGCCTGTGGGCCACCCTCCAGCAGGACCGGAAATGACCCCCCGCCGGCCGGACCGGAAATGATCCCCGGCCCGCAGGACCGGACGTAGCCAGACCCCTCGACCAGCACCGGAAGCAGCGAACCCCCTCCATGCCAGGAATCTTCGAACCGCTCCCCGGCGGCGGCGCGGCCGTCGCGCTCGACGACGTCGAGATCTCGATCATCCGGACGCTGGCCGTCCAGCTGCTGGAACTCATCGGCCCCGGCCCCGCCGAGGACGCCCCCGACGACCCGCTCGCCGAACTCTTCGCGGAGGGGCCCAGCGAGGCGCCCTCCGACCCGGTGCTGCGCCGGCTCTTCCCGGACGCCTACGGCGACCCGGAGCGGGTGCCCGACTCCTCGCAGGAGGCCGAGGAGCAGCAGGCCCACTCGGCCGAGTTCCGCCGCTACACCGAGAACGACCTCAGGGCCGGCAAGCGGGAGAGCGCCCTCGCGGTGATCCGCTCCCTGGACGCGCTGGCCCCGGTGGGGGAGGGCGGAGCGGTCCTGAAGCTGGCGCCCGAGGAGTCCCGGCAGTGGCTCGGCGCCCTCAACGACCTGCGCCTCGCCATCGGCTCCCGCCTCGACATCACCGACGAGGACGACACCGATCTGCTCTACCGGCTCCCCGACGAGGACCCGCGCAAGCCGATGGTGATGGCCTATCTGTGGCTCGGCGGCCTCCAGGAGACCCTGGTCACCACCCTTATGCCGTAATCCGTCCCGTTTTTGCGTTCGCTCAGAGGACGCTCAAATCCGGATAACGATCCTGTCACCGTTGCGGCCGGGTATGACATTTTCTGCCCCGCTTTGTCCGCTTCTTCCTGTGGTGTGCGCCACAATCCCCTTCGGCGGAACCCGGTGATCAATATTGCGGCCGTGATAAATCTTCACGACCGCCCGGCGACACCACCCATGTGTCCGTCCGGGTGCGCCACCGAACCGGCAACAGCCGGTCAGGCACCACTCCAGCAATCCGGGGGGATCGAAACCCGATCCGCGGCCGACCAGAGGCCCGGGTCGGCATGGAGAAAGGCGCACACCACACATGACCTCCGCTCAGGTCGACACGTCGGAGCAGTCCTCCGAAGCCTCGGAAGAGGGGTACGAGCGCGGGCTCGGCAGCCGCCAGGTCCAGATGATCGCCATCGGCGGCGCCATCGGCGTCGGCCTCTTCCTGGGTGCCGGGGCGAACATCGCCAAGGCCGGACCCAGTCTCATCCTGATGTACGCCCTCGCGGGCGGCATCATCTTCTTCATCATGCGGGCGCTCGGTGAGCTGCTCCTGTACCGCCCGGTCTCCGGCTCCTTCGCCGAGTACTCTCGGGAGTTCCTCGGCCCGTTCTTCGGCTACTTCACCGGCTGGACGTACTGGCTGATGTGGGTCGTCACCGGCATGGCCGAACTGACGGCCGCCGCGATCTACGTCAACTACTGGTTCCCGTCCGTCCCCCAGTGGGTGACCGCGCTGGTCTTCCTGGTGATCCTCTTCGGGGTCAACCTGATCTCCGTGAAGGTCTTCGGAGAGCTGGAGTTCTGGTTCTCCATGGTCAAGGTCACCGCCCTGATCGGCATGATCGTGATCGGTCTCGGCGTCCTCACCTTCGGCTTCAGCGCCGCCGGTGACACCGCGTCGGTCGCGAACCTCTACCAGTTCGACGGCTTCTTCCCCAAGGGCGTCGGCTCCTCCCTGATGACCCTCCAGGGCGTCATGTTCGCCTACCTCGCGGTCGAGCTGGTCGGCGTCACCGCCGGCGAGTCCGAGAACCCGGAGAAGACCCTCCCCAAGGCGATCAACACGCTCCCCTGGCGCATCGCCCTCTTCTACGTCGGTGCGCTCACGGTGATCCTCTGCGTCGTGAAGTGGACGGAGTTCGCCCCGGGCGTCTCCCCGTTCGTCGCGGCCTTCGCGAAGATCGGCATCCCGGCCGGCGCCGGCATCGTCAACTTCGTCGTCCTGACCGCCGCGCTGTCCTCCTGCAACTCCGGCATGTACTCCACCGGCCGGATGCTGCGGAACCTGGCCGACAGCGGCGAGGCCCCGGCCGTGTTCCGGAAGCTGTCCGCGTCCAAGACCCCGGCGCTCGGCATCACCGTCTCGGTGCTCTTCATGGGCATCGGCGTGGTCCTCAACTACATCGTCCCGGAGAAGGCGTTCGGGTACGTCACCTCGGTGGCCACCGCGGCCGGCATCTGGACCTGGCTGATGATCCTGATCAGCCACGTCCTCTACCGCCGCGCGGTCGACGCCGGCCGGCTGCCCGCGTCCTCCTTCCCGGCGCCGGGAGGGGCGGTGTGCAGCTGGATCGCCATCGTCTTCCTGCTCTTCGTGACCGGCCTGATCGCGTACGACGGCGACTCCCGGGTCTGCCTGTACGTGATGGCCGGCTGGGCCGCCGCGCTCGGCATCGGCTGGCTGGTCCTCAAGTCGCGCAACCCGGAGATCGCCGAGCGGCGCGAGCGGGCGCCGCTGGAGAAGGTGAGCTGACCCCTCTCGCCACCCCCCAGGACGTCCCGTCGCAGGGAGCACTCGTGGCGCCCCCTGCGGCAGCCGCTCAGGACGTCCGGCATATGGGCCGCCCCGTACCAGCCTTCGGTACGGGGCGGCCCTCTGCTTATCCTGGCCGACATGCTGACCATCACCCAGGCCCTCGTCGACCAGATCGTCGCCCACGCGCGCAAGGACCACCCCGACGAGGCGTGCGGGGTCGTCGCGGGGGCGGCCGGCTCGGACCGGCCCGAGCGGTTCATCCCGATGCTGAACGCGGCGATGTCCCCGACGTTCTACGAGTTCGACTCCGGCGACCTCCTCAGGCTCTACCGCGAGATGGACGACCGCGACGAGGAGCCGGTGGTCGTCTACCACTCCCACACGGCGACGGAGGCGTACCCGTCCCGGACGGACATCAGCTACGCGAACGAGCCGGGCGCCCACTACGTCCTGGTCTCGACTGCCGACACCGACGGTCTGGGCGACTTCCAGTTCCGCTCCTTCCGCATCGTGGCGGGCGAGGTCACGGAGGAGGAGGTCGACGTCGTCGAGGGGTACTGAGCCGGTTCTCCTCCGCGCCGCGGACCCGGACTTCTCCGCCCCGACGGCGCTCAGCCGCGACGGCGGACTTCGGCGGTGCCGGGCCGGCCGGTGGTGCCGGGCCGGCCGGTGGGCACCCGCCGGCCGGTGGGGGCTGGTCGCGCAGTTCCCCGCGCCCCGGGGAGTGTCTCAACCCTCGGTCGGAAAGTGTCCGTCATCCGGGATCACACTGCGGGACCCGCACCGGGAATCGATACGATGACCCCATGGTTTCCTTCGACGTGAGCGAGAAGGCGGCGGGCGGCATGCTCGTGGCGCGGCTGCACGTCGACCTGTGCAGGCTGAACAGCGCCATCTGTTGACGTTCCCTGCCGCCGTACGGCCGTGAGCCGCGGCGTGCCGCTGCGCGCCCACCCACCCAGACTTTCCGACAGGAGCCCTGAGCCATGGCCATCGAGGTCCGCATCCCGACCATCCTCCGCCAGTACACCGACGGTCAGAAGGCGGTGGAGGGCAGCGGTGAGACCATCGCCGACCTCTTCAACGACCTCGAGACCCGGCACGCCGGCATCCACGCCCGCATCGTGGACGACGGCAAGCTGCGCCGTTTCGTCAACGTGTACCTGAACGACGAGGACGTCCGTTTCGTCGACGGCATCGAGACCAAGCTGACCGACGGCGACACCGTGACGATCCTGCCGGCGGTCGCCGGCGGTATGGCCTGAGATCGGCATGCGCTACGACTCCCCGTTGGCCGCGGTCGGCAACACCCCCCTGGTGCGCCTGCCGCGGCTCTCGCCGTCCGCCGACGTCCGGATCTGGGCCAAGCTGGAGGACCGCAACCCGACCGGCTCGGTCAAGGACCGTCCCGCCCTGCACATGATCGAGCAGGCGGAGAAGGACGGCCGGCTCACCCCGGGCTGCACCATCCTGGAGCCGACCTCGGGCAACACCGGCATCTCGCTGGCGATGGCGGCGAAGCTCAAGGGCTACCGCATGGTGTGCGTGATGCCGGAGAACACCTCGCAGGAGCGCCGGGACCTGCTGGGCATGTGGGGTGCGGAGATCATCTCCAGTCCGGCGGCCGGCGGTTCCAACACCGCCGTGCGGGTGGCCAAGGAGATCGCCGCCGAGCACCCGGACTGGGTGATGCTCTACCAGTACGGCAACCCGGACAACGCGGGGGCGCACTACGCGACGACCGGTCCGGAGATCCTCGCCGACCTCCCCTCGGTCACGCACTTCGTCGCCGGGCTCGGCACCACCGGCACCCTCATGGGCGTCGGCCGGTACCTGCGTGAGCAGAAGCCGGACGTGAGGATCGTCGCCGCCGAACCCCGGTACGACGACCTCGTGTACGGGCTCAGGAACCTCGACGAGGGCTTCGTACCCGAGTTGTACGACGCCTCCGTGCTCACCACCCGCTACTCGGTGGGCTCGGCGGACGCCGTCACCCGGACCCGGGAACTCCTCCAGCAGGAGGGCATCTTCGCGGGCGTCTCCACCGGCGCCGCGCTGCACGCCGCGATCGGCGTCGGGAAGAAGGCCGTACAGGCCGGCGAGAGCGCCGACATCGTGTTCGTCGTCGCCGACGGCGGCTGGAAGTACCTGTCGACCGGGGTCTACACGGCCGCCACGACCGAGGAAGCCATCGAGACCCTCCAGGGTCAGCTCTGGGCATAGCCCTCATCATGCACGCGCCAACCCCCTCCTATGAGGGGGCTAAGCGCTGTCCATGCCGGAGCAAAGATCTTCCTCCGGGGGGACCGGGCTTCGCCGAACCCGACTAGCTTCTCCTCCGTCCTGTTCATGCCATGCATGTCGGCATCGCAGGGTGTTCGAAATGTCATGCTCATGACTGCGCGCACTCTGCCGCCGCTACGCGCGTCACGGGCCTGCCTTGTAACCCCACCGATGGAGGCAGTACCCCCATGCGTGAATCACGACGGAGCCTGCGAAGACTCCTGGCCGTAGCCTTCCCCGCCCTAGCCCTCGCCGTGTCCGGATTCGTCGCGGCACCCACCGCCGGGGCCGCCCAGCCCGCGGCCGCGGCACCCCACACCACCACCAAGGTCACCCAGAACTCCAAGGCGCTCAGCGACCCCGCCCGCCAGGCCGTGCACAGCACCGGCAAGGCCGGCCAGAAGGTGCCCACCAAGCACCTGTGCGCCACCGCCACCAAGGCCGGCCAGGTCTCCTGCTTCGCGCAGCGCCGGACCGACATCAAGCAGCAACTGGCCTCCGCGCTCGCCGCCGCCCCCTCCGGCCTGAGCCCCTCGAACCTGCACAGCGCCTACAACCTGCCCTCGACGGGCGGCTCCGGCCTGACCGTTGCCGTGGTCGACGCCTACAACGACCCCAACGCGGCCTCCGACCTGGCCACTTACCGCTCGCAGTACGGCCTGTCCGCCTGCACCAAGGCCAACGGCTGCTTCAAGCAGGTCAGTCAGACCGGTTCGACGACCTCCCTGCCGACCAACGACACCGGCTGGGCCGGTGAAGAGGCGCTCGACATCGACATGGTCAGCGCGGTCTGCCCGAACTGCAACATCATCCTCGTCGAGGCCAACTCCGCCACCGACTCCGACCTCGGCACCGCCGAGAACGAGGCCGTCGCGCTCGGCGCCAAGTTCGTCTCCAACAGCTGGGGCGGCTCCGAGTCCTCCTCCCAGACCAGCGAGGACACCTCGTACTTCAAGCACCCGGGCGTCGCGATCACCGTCTCCTCCGGTGACTCCGCCTACGGCGCCGAGTACCCGGCGACCTCCCAGTACGTGACCGCCGTCGGCGGCACCGCGCTCTCCACCTCCTCCGGCACCCGCGGCTGGACCGAGTCCGTCTGGAAGACCAGCAGCACCGAGGGCACCGGCTCCGGCTGCTCCGCCTACGACGCCAAGCCGAGCTGGCAGACCGACACCGGCTGCTCCAAGCGCATGGAGTCCGACGTCTCCGCGGTCGCCGACCCGGCCACCGGCGTGGCGGTCTACGACACCTACGGCGGCTCCGGCTGGGCGGTCTACGGCGGCACGAGTGCCTCCTCGCCGATCATCGCCGGTGTGTACGCCCTCGCGGGCACCCCGGGTTCGAGCGACTACCCGGCGAAGTACCCCTACAGCCACACCGGCAACCTGTACGACGTGACCAGCGGCAACAACGGCTCCTGCTCGCCGTCGTACTTCTGCACCGCCGGCACCGGCTACGACGGCCCGACCGGCTGGGGCACCCCCAACGGCACCGCCGCCTTCACCTCCGGCACCAGCACCGGCAACACGGTGACCGTCACCAACCCCGGCAGCCAGTCCACCGCCACCGGCAGCTCGGTCAGCCTGCAGATCTCGGCCTCCGACAGCGCGGGCGCGACCCTCACCTACAGCGCCTCCGGCCTGCCCACCGGCCTGTCCATCTCCAGCTCCACCGGCCTGATCTCCGGTACGGCGTCCACCGCGGGCACCTACAGCGCCACCGTCACCGCGACCGACTCCACCGGCGCCTCCGGCTCCGCCTCCTTCACCTGGACCGTCAGCACCAGCGGCGGCGGCACCTGCACTTCCGCCCAACTGCTCGGCAACGCGGGCTTCGAGTCGGGCAACACCACCTGGACCGCCTCCAGCGGGGTCATCACCAACGACACCGGCGAGGCTGCCCACGCCGGCTCCTACAAGGCCTGGCTGGACGGTTACGGCTCCACCCACACCGACACGCTCTCCCAGTCGGTGACCGTCCCCTCCGGCTGCAAGGCCACCTTCACCTTCTACCTGCACGTCGACACCGCCGAGACCACCACCAGCACCCAGTACGACAAGCTGACGGTGTCCGCCGGTTCGACCACCCTGGCGACGTACTCGAACCTCAACGCCGCCACCGGCTACACCCAGAAGTCCTTCGACCTGTCGTCGTACGCGGGCTCGACCGTCACCCTGAAGTTCAGCGGTGTCGAGGACTCCTCCCTGCAGACCAGCTTCGTCGTCGACGACACCGCCGTCACGACCAGCTGACCCCGCCCGCCGAGTGACCGGATCCCGCCCCCGGAAGCCGTCCGGGGGCGGGATCCGTACGTCCGGCTGATACGTCACATCGGCACCAAGGGTTCCGTTCCCGACGGAAAGGCGGACACCCCATGCGCCGTACGACGGTCCACCGCGCGTCGCTCGCCGCGGCGACCCTCCTCCTGCTGGCGGGCTGCGGCTCGCAGAGCGGGAGCACCGACCAGGGCAGCGGCAAGGTGTCTCCCTCGCCGGCCCCCTCCAGCCCCGGCGCGAGCGGCTCCTCCGGCAGTTGCACGCCCCTGACCTCCGAACTCACCGCCGCCGACAACCGCAGTACGGTCTGCGTGGCGGTCGGCGGGCAGCTCCGGCTCGCCCTCGACGGCACCCGGCAGCGCCCCTGGAAGACGGTCACGGCGAGCGGCTCCGCGCTGCGGGCCACCAACGGCGGGATCGTGCTCCAGCCCGGGGACGCCTCCGCCGCCTACACCGCGGTGGCCGCCGGCACCGTCACCCTCACCTCGTCCCGCCCGCTGTGCGCCGAGCCCACCGCGCCCGGCGGGGTCTCCTGCAAGGGCATCCAGGAGTGGCAGGTCACCGTCAGGGTGAAGTGACCCTCAGGGGGCCAGGTGCCGCACCTGGTCCCACAGCACCGGGTCGACCACGCCCACCCGGCGCCGGAACTCCCACACCGACACCTCGCGCAACTCGTCCGTCTCCAGGAAGCTCGGCCGGCCATGGGCGTCCCCGACCGAGCCCGGCGGCAGCGGGATCACCCCGGCCCGCTCGTCGTGGTACTTGCTGGTGATCTTGGCGACGGTCGCATGGTTGCCGCGCACCGCCAGCACCAGACAGGGCCGGTCCTTGGCGCCCGGCCCGTCCTCGTAGGGCACGTTGGCCCACCAGATGTCCCCCGGATGAGGCCGGCCCGTCTGCACGCGCGTGCCGCGCGGATGCCCCGGCGGGCGGGTGCGCTGTCCACGCGGACGATGCCCCCGGCCCCATCCGTCGACGAGCGTGGCGACCAGCGCCAGCAGGACGACTGCCGCGAGCGCGAGCCACCATGACGTGTCCATACGACGACGTTACCGGCGCGAGATAACCGATGCGCGCCCTTGCGCGATCCTTATGCGCCCCTGGTCCAGCCGAACCGGTGACAGCACAGGTGAGTTCGCCCACAACGGCCCCTGGCGGAGGAGCGACCGGCCCTTTTGCGCCTTACGCTCGACAAACCGCACGACCCCCGCTCACCTCTCTTCTCCGACTCCAGTTCCCGGTTGTTCCGGGTGTTCCGCCAACGGAGGTTTCTGCTTCATGAAGCTCACCGTCGTCGGCTGCTCGGGGTCGTTCCCGTCCGCGGAATCGGCCTGCTCGAGCTACCTCGTAGAGGCCGACGGCTTCCGGCTGCTCCTCGACATGGGCAACGGCGCCCTTGGCGAGCTGCAGCGCCACTGCGGTCTCTACGACCTCGACGCGATCTTCCTGAGCCATCTGCACGCCGACCACTGCATCGACATGTGCGCCTACTTCGTGGCGCGCTACTACCGCCACGACGGCGGACCGTGCCCCCCGATCCCGGTCTACGGCCCCGAGGGCACCGAGCACCGCCTCACCACGGCCTACGCCGACACCCCCACCGCCTCCTCGATGAGCGAGGTCTTCGACTTCCACACGGTCAAGCCGTCCACGTTCGACCTCGGACCCTTCACGGTCCACACCGAGCGGGTCCGCCATCCCGTGGAGGCCTACGGTGTCCGCGTCGAACACGGCGGGAAGTCCCTGACGTACTCGGGCGACACCGGCGTCACGGACGCGCTCGAATCGCTGGCCCGGGACACCGACCTGTTCCTGTGCGAGGCGGCCTTCACGCACGGCAAGGAGAACATCCCGGACCTGCACCTCAACGGCCGCGAGGCCGGCGAGACCGCCGCCCGCGCCGGCGCCCGCCGGCTGGTCCTCACCCACATCCCGCCGTGGACCGACCCCGCCGTCAACCTCGCCGACGCCCGCGAGGTCTTCGACGGCCCGGTGGACCTGGCGGCGCCCCGCGTCGTCTACGAGATCTGACACGTCGTACCACGGGGTTCAGGCCTGCAGATACGGCAAGGCCCCCGCAGCCGCCGGGCTGCGGGGGCCTCGTCAGGCCGGGACGGGACTCACGCCTTCGTGAGGTCCTCGACCTCCTCCTCGGGCTCGCGGCCCGGGGTGGGGAGGTTGAACCTGATGATCGCGAAGCGGAAGACGAAGTAGTAGATCGCGCCGAACACCAGGCCGATCGGAATGATCAGCCAGGGCTTGGTCGCCAGGTTCCAGTTGAGCGCGTAGTCGATCGCACCCGCGGAGAAGGTGAAGCCCGCATGCACCCCGAGCGCCCAGGTGATCGCCATGGACAGGGCGGTGAGCACCGCGTGGATCACGTACAGCAGCGGCGCGATGAACATGAAGGTGAACTCGATCGGCTCGGTCACACCGGTCACGAACGAGGTCAGCGCCATCGACATCATCATGCCCATCACGGCCGCGCGGCGCTCCGGGCGGGCGGTGTGCGCGATGGCGAGGGCGGCGGCCGGCAGGCCGAACATCATGATGGGGAAGAAGCCGGACATGAACTGACCGGCCGTCGGGTCACCGGCGAAGAAGCGGGTGAGGTCACCGTGGACGATCTGGCCGGAGGCGTCCTTGAAGTCGCCGATCTGGAACCAGGAGACGGTGTTCACGAACTGGTGCATGCCGACCGGGATCAGCGCGCGGTTGATCAGACCGAACAGACCGGCACCGAAGGCGCCCAGACCGGTGATCCACTCACCGAAGTTCGAGATGCCCTCACCGATCGGCTTCCAGATCAGACCGAAGAAGACGCCCATCACCGTGCCGACGAAGGCCATGATGATCGGGACGAGCCGGCGGCCGTTGAAGAAGCCGAGCCAGTCCACCAGCTTGGTCCGGTGGAAGCGCTGCCAGACCACCGCGCCCAGCAGACCCATCACCAGGCCGCCCAGCACACCCGGGTTGTTGTACGTCGCGGCTATGTCCGCGCCCGCCTGGACCTTCGCGTCGGTGACGGGGAACGCGGTGAGGACGTTCTTGTAGACCAGGAAGCCGACCAGGGCGGCCAGCGCCGTGGAGCCGTCCGACTTCTTGGCGAAGCCGATCGCGACACCGATGCAGAACAGCATGGGGAGGTTGTCGAAGATCGCGCCGCCCGCCGTGGCGAACACCGAGGTGACCTTGTCGGGCAGGTGCAGCTTGTCGTGGATGTCCTGCTGACCGAAGCGAAGCAGCAGACCCGCCGCCGGCAGCACGGCGATCGGGAGCTGGAGACTGCGGCCGACCTTCTGCAGGCCCTGGAACAGACCGGATCCCCACTTCTTTGTGGGAGCCGCCGTTGTGGTGGCGGTTGTCATACTTCCTCCATCGGTGGTGGTCTACACCACTCAGTGGTGTAGACCTGTTGTACACGATGGGGGCGTTATAAGGAACCCGTCAATTCCGCAACAGGAGAATCACGTTTTGTACGCCGTCCGGGAACCGGCCGGCTAAGCCTTGGTGACGTCCTCCACCTCCTCCTCCGGCTCCCTCCCCGGGGTCTTCAGATCGAACCTCGTGATGGCGAACCGGAAGACCACGTAGTAGACCGCCGCGAAGCACAGACCGATCGGGACGATGGCCCAAGGTCTGGTCGCCAGGTTCCAGTTGATGACGTAGTCGATCAGCCCCGCCGAGAAGCTGAACCCGTCGTGCACCCCGAGCCCCCACGTCACCGCCATCGACACCCCCGTCAGCAACGCGTGCACCGCGTACAGCAGCGGGGCGATGAAGAGGAACGAGTACTCGAGCGGCTCGGTGATCCCCGTGACGAACGACGTCAGCGCCACCGACAGCATCAGACCGCCGATCTCCTTGCGCCGGTGCGGCTTCGCACAGTGCGTCATGGCCAGCGCGGCGGCCGGCAGCGCGAACATCATGATCGGGAAGAACCCGGACGTGAACTGCCCCGCGTCCGGATCGCCCGCCAGGAACATGTTGATGTCCCCGTGCACCGTCCGGCCGTCCGGCGTGGTGTAACTGCCGAACTGGAACCAGATGGGCACGTTCAGGAACTGGTGCAGCCCGATGACGAGCAACGCCCGGTTCGCGACCCCGAACACCCCCGCACCCCAGGCGCCGGCATCCCGCAGCCAGTGGCTGAAACTCTCCAGCCCGTCGCCGACCGGCGGCCACACCCACAGGCACAGCACCGCGAAGACGATCGCGACGAACGACATGATGATCGGCACCAGCCGCCGCCCATTGAAGAAACCCAGCCAGTCCACCAGCCTCGTACGGTGGAAACGGGCCCAGAAATACGCGGTCAGCAGCCCCATCGCGATCCCGCCGAAGACACCGGGATTCTGGAACGTGAACGTCGACACCGACCCGTCGCTCACCTGACAGCCGATCCCCGGCAGCGCCCTGGACCCACCCGGGCAACCCTCCGGGAACTGGTGCAGCACCCCGTAATAGACGAGGAAGCCCGCCACCGCCGCCAGCGCCGTCGACCCGTCCGCCTTCTTCGCCATCCCGATCGCGACGCCGACGCAGAACAGCAACGGAAGCCCGACCGACCCGTCGAGCAACGCGCCCCCCGCGCCCTGCATCACCTTGGAGACATCCGTCCAGCCAAGGCCCTGGTCCCCGAACACGTCGGGCTGCCCCAGCCGGTTCAGGATCCCCGCCGCCGGCAGCACCGCGATCGGCAGCTGCAGGCTCCGGCCCATCTTCTGCAGCCCCTGGAAAAGAACGTTCCACCGCTCCCGCGCGGGACTGACCGTGCTGTCGGCGCTCTCGGCACTCATGGGCGCGTCCTCCGGGCCGCTCGGCTCCACCCCAGGGGGTTTGGCGACCGCCCATCCGCTGGTGTAGACCAGTTGACGACGGTTCCGCCGCAGTGCTCGCCATCATTCGGCAGGCGCGGCACGGCCGCTCGAAAAGTTGGGCCAACTGTGGGTTACTGCGACAAAGCGGTTCGGATCAGGGAGAAGGAACATGGCCAGCAAGGCTGAGAAGATCGTCGCCGGCCTCGGCGGAATCGAGAACATCGACGAGATCGAAGGCTGCATCACCCGCCTGCGCACCGAGGTGCACGACGCCTCGAAGGTCGACGACGCCGCCCTGAAGGCCGCCGGCGCCCACGGCGTCGTCAAGATGGGCACCGCCATCCAGGTCGTCATCGGCACCGACGCCGACCCGATCGCCGCGGAGATCGAAGACATGATGTGAGCCTCCCGGCTCGTGCGAAGGGGCTTCTCCCGCCTCGGGACAAGCCCCTTCCGCCGCTCCGGATAGGCTCATGGCCATGTCTCGAATCGACGGCCGCACCCCCGAACAACTCCGCCCGGTCACCATCGAACGCGGCTGGAGCAAGCACGCCGAGGGCTCCGTCCTCGTCTCCTTCGGCGACACCAAGGTCTTCTGCACCGCCTCCGTCACCGAAGGCGTCCCCCGCTGGCGCAAGGGCAGCGGCGAGGGCTGGGTCACCGCGGAGTACTCCATGCTCCCCCGCGCCACCAACACCCGGGGCGACCGCGAGTCCGTCAAGGGCAAGATCGGCGGCCGCACCCACGAGATCTCCCGCCTCATCGGCCGCTCCCTGCGCGCGGTCATCGACTACAAGGCCCTCGGCGAGAACACCGTCGTCCTCGACTGCGACGTCCTCCAGGCCGACGGCGGCACCCGCACCGCCGCGATCACCGGCGCCTACGTGGCCCTGGCCGACGCCGTCACCTGGGCGAAGGAGCGCAAGCTCGTCAAGGCCGGCCGCCAGCCCCTGACCGGCACGGTCTCCGCCGTCTCCGTCGGCATCGTCGGCAAGGTCCCCCTCCTCGACCTCTGCTACGAGGAGGACGTCAGGGCCGAGACCGACATGAACGTCGTCTGCACCGGCGACGGCCGCTTCGTCGAGGTCCAGGGCACCGCCGAGGCCGAACCCTTCGCCCGCGACGAACTCAACGCCCTCCTCGACCTCGCCGTCGCCGGCTGCAACGACCTCGCCGCGATCCAGCGGGCCGCACTCGAAGCCACCCTCCCCGCAAAGTAAAGGGAACCCAAAATGCCGAGGTACGGCGGGGCAACCAGGGCGGGCGGCTCCGCGTCCCCATAGGTACGGGCGCACGGCGTGAAAACCGTGCGCTCGGCCAGTCGTACCCAACGGGAGGGGAACACCGTCATGGCCGCCAGCCGACGCAGAGGCCGTCACCGAGGCCGCAGCACCGCCATCGCCGCCGCAGCCGCGACCGCCGCACTCGCCGCCGCGCTGCTCACCGGCTGCGACGCCGTGAACAAGGCCCTGGACTGCGTCCAGACCGCCGACTCCATCGCCGACAGCGTCACCGACCTCCAGCAGGCCGTGGAGAACGCCGCGAACGACCCCACCCAGGCCGACGCCTCCCTCGACTCGATCCAGAACAACCTGAAGAAGATCGGCGACAAGACCGACGACGCCGACGTCAACAAAGCGGTCGACGACCTCGACAAGGCCGTGGACAACGTCCGCACGTCCATCAGGAACGGCGACTCGACCCCCGACGTCACCCCGGTCACCGACGCGGCCGGCGAACTGACCAAGGTCTGCACGCCGTAACCGCCGGGCCCGGGGCTTGGGATACTTCCTGCCATGACGACCCGCCTGATCCTCGCCACCCGCAACGCCGGAAAAATCACCGAACTCCGCGCCATCCTCGCCGAGGCGGGGCTGCCCCACGAACTGGTGGGCGCCGACGCGTACCCCGACATCCCCGACGTCAAGGAGACGGGCGTCACCTTCGCCGAGAACGCGCTCCTCAAGGCCCACGCCCTGGCTCAGGCGACGGGCCTTCCTGCGGTCGCCGACGACTCCGGCCTCTGCGTCGACGTCCTCAACGGAGCCCCCGGCATCTTCTCCGCCCGCTGGGCCGGCCGCCACGGCGACGACAAGGCCAACCTGGACCTCCTCCTCGCCCAGCTCTCGGACATCGCCGACGAGCACCGCGCCGCGCACTTCGCCTGCGCGGCGGCACTGGCGCTGCCGGACGGCACGGAACGCGTGGTCGAGGGCCAGCTGCGAGGCACCCTCCGCCACACCCCGTCCGGCACGAACGGCTTCGGCTACGACCCGATCCTCCAGCCGGAGGGCGAGACCCGCACCTGCGCGGAACTGACCCCGGACGAGAAGAACACGATCAGCCACCGGGGTAAGGCGTTCCGCGGGCTGGTGCCGGTGGTGCGGGAGCTGTTGGGCTGACGCAGGGCGGAGGGGCCGACCTGACGGACGGCCCCTCCCTGTGGGTGCGGCCGGTGGGACTCGAACCCACACGGGATTTCTCCCACGGGCACCTAAAACCCGCGCGTATCGCCTATTTCGCCACGACCGCCCCAAAACGGACATTCTCTAGAGCTGCCGTTTTGCTTCGCCCAGTGTACGGGGCTACGCCTTTCGACGTGCGCCTCCTCGGCACCAGGTGGCCGTGACCGCATGGCAGTTCGGGCACAGCAACCGCAGGTTGTCCCGTCGGTTGTCGCGCCAGTCTCCGTTGATGTGATCGACTTCCAGCGTCATGGGCTTTGCGAACCATTCGGGGCCTGTGCCGCACTCGGCGCACTCCTCCGGCACGCCGACTTCCAGAAGGGCCCGACGGAGCAGGTGGGTTCTGGTCCGGCGGATGCCGTCATGTTGGACCAGGATGTCCTCGGCGTTCCTGAGCGGTGTGGTGCCCGGCCCGCCGCGTTGATGTGCCTGCCCCAGGAAGTGCGAGGTGTCGATATCGACCTCGGCCACCCAAAGATGGAGCTGAGCGCGCAGCCTCCTGTTGTAGGGCTCCATCCCCAGGGCGCGGAGCGTCTCGGCGATGGAGGTCGCTCCTTCGACCGCTTGGCGCAGTGCGTCGGGGGCCGGTTTGGCAGGTGGTGTCTTCGCTCGCCTCTGACGGGGCATGTGCGCGACGTCGATCCCGAAGTGGTCGAAGCGTCGAAAGAGATGGCGGCGCAGTTGGCCATATGGCCGGGTGCCGAAGAAGGCGATGACCTCGTCGATGTCGGAACACTGCGCGGCTGCTTCGGCCAGCTGCTCTCTGGTGTACCGCACGCCGCTGCTCATGAAGCCCTGCCTTTGCCACGCCCCCGATAACTGTCCGTCGTCGAATGGCAGTTGGGGCACAGCAACCGCAGGTTGTCGATGCGGTTGTCGTGCCAGTTGCCGTCGATGTGGTCGACCTCCAGGGGGAGTGGGTGTCCTCGCCAGGCAGCGTCCGTGCCGCACAAGGCGCAGCGCTCCGGCACCCCCGTCGCCGTCATCGCCCACTTGAGTCGGTCGCTCGGAATGCGTCGGGCGCGATCCTCCGATTGTTCGACGAGCAAGCCCTCTGGGGTTCGCGGACGCCACGGCTTGCCCCGCTGTGTCGGCACCTGGAAATGCGACGTGTCGATCCCGTACGCCTTGATCCGGCGGCTGATGTGCGTGTGATGCCCGCCCACCACCTCCAGCCCCAGCCGGCGCAGCACCTCGCACATGTTCGTTGAGGCTGCCGCCGCCTCCTCCAGCACCTCCCGTGTCCACTTCACCCCCTCCCTCTCGAAGTGCGAGACATCCACTCCCAGCTTCTTCATCCGCCCGAGCACGTACCGCCGCGTCGAACTCCCCGGATCCACCCCCAACCGCCGCAACGCCTCCGACAACGTCCGCGCCCCTCGAGCCGCCTCCTCCAGCCGCTCCCTGGTGTACGCACTCGCTCCCATCGAGCCCCCTCCGATCCGGCCGCGCATTCGCAGCTCGTACGGAGTAACGAACCGGTTATCGGACAGTCACGCTCGGAGAAGGGAAACGGCCCGCGCCGGTCGCTCCCGGGGCGGGCCGTCGGTGGCAGGTGAGGGGGTCAGATGCCGAGGTCCTTGATGATCTTGGCTACGTGGCCGGTGGCCCGGACGTTGTAGAGGGCTCGTTCGACCTTGCCCTGCTCGTCCACGATGACCGTGGAGCGGATGACGCCCAGGTAGGTCTTGCCGTAGTTCATCTTCTCGCCGTACGCGCCGTAGGCGTCCAGGACCTTCTTGTCGGGGTCGGCGACGAGGGTGACCCTGAGGTTCTCCTTGTCGCGGAACTTGCCGAGTTTCTCCGGCTGGTCGGGGGAGACGCCGATGACGTCGTAGCCCGCGCCGGCCAGCAGGTCGAGGTTGTCCGTGAAGTCGCAGGCCTGCTTCGTGCAGCCAGGCGTCAGCGCGGCCGGGTAGAAGTAGACGATGACCTTGCGGCCCTTGTGGGCGGAGAGGGACACCTCGTTGCCGTCGGCGTCGGGGAGGGTGAAGTCGGGGGCTACGTCCCCGGGCTGGAGTCGCTCGCTCATCGGTCCAGCGTAACGGGGGGTCCTGACAGTGCGCGGGCGGCGAGAACTGACAGACTGTCCAGGACAGGGAGCACGGGAGACTTCGGAGGGCCCCACGGTGGCGGACACGTCGGACACCAGAACCCCGGCGCAGATCGAGGCGGACATCAAGCGGCGCCGCGATGTGCTGGCCGAGACGCTGGACGAGATCGGGGTGCGGGTGCACCCGAAGACCATCGTCGGCGATGCGAAGGCCAAGGTCGCGGCCAATGTCGATCACACGCTCGGGCGGGCCTACGTCCAGGTCAACCGGGTGGTGAGCGATGTGCGGGCCCAGTTCGTGGACGAGGAGGGCGCGCCGCGCCTGGAGCGGGTCGTGCCGGTCGCCCTCGTGGCCGTGGGCGTGGTCGGGCTGCTCGTGTTCGGTAGCCGGCGGCGTAGGAGCTGAGCGGAAACAGGTAGGTTCAAGGGCGTGAGCGCCAACAGAAACGACACCCATCACGACAAGCTGCCCATCCGCATGCTGCACGACCGGGTGCTGGTCAAGCAGGACACCGGCGAGGGTGAGCGGCGGTCGGGTGGTGGGATTCTCATTCCCGCGACGGCGGCCGTCGGGCGCCGGCTGGCCTGGGCCGAGGTGGTCGCGGTCGGGCAGAACGTGCGGACCGTGGAGCCGGGTGACCGGGTGCTGTACGACCCGGAGGACCGTGCCGAGGTCGAGGTGCGCGGGGTGGCCTATGTGCTGATGCGTGAGCGTGATCTGCACGCGGTGGCCGCCGACCGGTTCGAGGGCTCGGAGGACTCGACCGGCCTGTATCTGTGATTCAGTGACCGAAAGGGGCCTGGTGACTGCGGTCACCAGGCCCCTTTGTCGTGCCTTTGCTATTTTCGAAGGAGCCAGCCCGACGAGACGCGCCGTACCGGGACCGTGAAGGCAAAGACGACGCACCCCGTTCAGCGAAACGTCTCGGAGGTGCCTGTCATGGCCTGGGTTCTGCTTGTCGTCGCCGGTCTGCTGGAGGTCGGCTGGTCGGTGGGGATGAAGTACACCGACGGCTTCACCCGGCTCGTCCCCAGCCTGTTCACCGGCGGCGGGATCGTCGCCAGCATGCTGCTGCTCTCCTACGCCGCCCGGACCCTGCCCATCGGCACCGCGTACGGCGTCTGGGTGGGGATCGGGGCGGCCGGGGCGGCGGTGTTCGGGATGCTGGTGCTGGGGGAGCCGGCCACCGCCGCGCGGATCTTCTTCGTGTGCCTGCTGCTGGTCGCCGTGGTGGGACTCAAGGCGACCAGCGGTCATTGACCGGGCGGGGCGCCGGGCGGCTACTGGAATCCGAAGCCGCCGCCGTCGTCGCCCGCTGTCGTTCCGGTCGTGGTGCCGCCGTCGGTGGTCCCGTTCGTCGTACCGGTACTGGTGCCGTCGGTGGTGGTGCCGGTGGACGTGCCGGCGTCGGTGCCGGAGGTCGTCGTACCGGCGTCCGTGCCGGAGGTCGTCGTGCCGGACGTGGTGGAGCCGTCGGTGGTGGAGCCGTCCGTGGTGCCCCCGTCGGTGGTGCCCGCGGTGGTGGAGCCGTCCGTGGTCCCGCCGTTGTCCTGGCCGCCGCCGGTGGCGCCGCCGTTGTCCTGGTTCCCGCCGGTGGTGCCGCCGTTGTCCTGGCCGCCGGTGCCCGGGGTGGCCGGGTTCTGGGTGGCCGGGGCGACGGTCTCGGCGCCGGGCTGGAGGTCGAGGTCGAAGGCGGAGGCCACGACGCCCTTGAGGGCGGCCTTGGTGTACTGCGCCCAGATCTCGGTCGGGGCCCCGCCGCCGTTGATGCGTTGCAGGCCGAGCGCGCCGTAGAGCGACTTGTGGGCGGCCGTGACCGGGTCCTGGCCCATCACGGAGACGACGGTGGCGAGGTCGGGGGTGTAGCCCGCGAACCAGGCGGCGGTGTCCTCCTCGGCGGTGCCGGTCTTGCCGGCCGCGGGCCGGCCCGCGGCCTGGGCGGCGGTGGCGGTGCCGTTGTCGACCACGCTCTGCAGGATCGAGGTGGTGGTGTCGGCGGCCTGTCGGCTGACGGCCTGCTTGGTCGTCGACCGCGGCAGCTTGATCTCCTGCGTGCCGTCCTTGGTGACCTTCTCGACCATCGTGTACGCGCCGTGCTTGCCGTGGTTGGCGAGGGTGGCGTACGCCTCCGCCATGTCCAGGACGCTGGCGGTGGCGGTGCCGAGGGCGATGGACGGGTACGGCTGGAGGTCCTTGGTGTCGGAGGGGATGCCCAGGCCGACGGCGGTCTGCTTGACCTTGGACGGGCCGACGTCGACGGCCATCTGTGCGTACACCGCGTTCACCGACAGGTCGGTGGCCTTGCGGACGGTGATCTGGCCGTAGGACTTCTCGTCCTCGTTCTCCGGCGCGTAGGTGCCGCCGGGCCAGCCCTGGACGGCGCGCTTGTTGGTGCCGTCGTAGTAGGTGTTCGGGGTGATGGTCTGGCCGGACTGGGTGGTGGAGGCGTTGTCGACGGCGGAGGCGAAGACGAACGGCTTGAAGGTGGAGCCGACCTGGAAGTCACCGCGGGTCGCGCCGTTGGTGTACTGCTTCACGTAGTCGATGCCGCCGTACATGGCGACGACCTTGCCGGTCTTCGGGTCGACCGAGGCGCCGCCGGCGCGCACGTAGTTGTCGGCCTTGTTGTTCTTCTTGTCCAGCTGGGAGATCAGCTTGTCGTCGACCGCCTTCACGAAGGCGTTCTGCTTGTTCTTCTCGATGGTGGTGGTGATGCGGTAGCCGCCGGCCTCCAGGGAGTCGGCGTCGACGATCTTGTTCTTGATCAGGTAGCTCTTGACGGCCTCGACGAGGTAGCCGCGCTGCCCGGACATGCCGGTGGAGGCGGTCTGCTCCTTGGGCATCGGGAACTTCATGCCGGCCCGCTTCGACTCGCTGAGCCAGCCCTTCTTGACCATGCCGTCCAGGACGTAGTTCCAGCGGGCGACGGCCGCGGGCTTGTTCTCGGGGTGGGCGACGACGTCGTACTCGCTGGGCGCGTTGACGAGGGCCGCGAGGTAGGCGGCGCGGGCCGGGTCGAGGTCGGTGGCGTCCTTGCCGTAGTAGGCCTGGGCGGCGGCCTGGATGCCGTAGGCGTTGCGGCCGAAGTAGCTGGTGTTGAGGTAGCCCTCGAGGATCTCGTCCTTGGACTCGGAGCGGTCCAGCTTGATCGAGATGAAGAACTCCTTCACCTTTCGGGTGACGGTCTGCTCCTGTGCGAGGTAGTAGTTCTTCACGTACTGCTGGGTGATCGTCGAGCCGGACTGGGTGCCCTTGCCGGTCGCGGTGTTCCAGGCGGCCCGCAGCATCGCCTTGGGGTCGACGGCGGACTCGGTGTAGAAGTCGCGGTCCTCGGCGGCGAGCACGGCGTGCTGGGCGTCCTTGGAGACCTGGGCGAGGGTCACGTTCTCCCGGTTGACCTCGCCGTCGCGGGCCAGCTGGGAGCCGTCGGCGTACAGGTAGACGTTGGACTGCTTGGTGGCGAACGCGTTGGCCGTCGGGATCTTCACCATCGAGTAGCCGAGGAAGAACAGGCCGATCAGCAGGAGTATCCCGATCACGAAGGTGCCGAGCAGCATGCGCCAGGTGGGGACGATCCGCCGCCATCCGGTCCGCTTGGGCCGCTTCATCTTCTTCTCGCCCCCCTTCGTCTCCTGGACCGCCGTCGGCGGTTCTGTCGGGCCTTCGCCGCTCTGGTTCGGCTGCTGCGGCTGCGGCTCGTCGCTCATGGTGTGCGCGGACTCCTGTGGTGCGGTGCGTCGTACGTGCCGGCGGGCCGGTACGTCTTCGGCGCTAACGGCGCCTTCGTTACGGGAGGCTACTCATGCCTCCTTTGATGAAGACTGTCCCATCCGTCGATCAGTTCCCTGACCACGGCACGCATCGGGGTCGCCGAAACGTGTCGGGTGCGGGGGACGGGCGCCGTGCGGGCGAACTGGTAGGCGTGGTCACGGAGTTCGACTCCGGATCTGGGGTCTGTGAGCTCGGGCACTGTCCTTTCGGGGCCGGAAAACGGAAGGCGCGGCCACCTCGCCTGCGCATAGGCTGCTGCGCTTCGGGCCGACGGGCTGAGGAGGGCTGTGGCGTGGGTGCGGGACGGTTGTACCTCGCCGTGGCGGCGGGTGGTTTCCGACGGTATGCGACGTATCGGGCGGCCACCGCCGCCGGGGTGTTCACCAACACCGCCTTCGGGATCATTCTCGTGTACACGTACCTGGCGCTGTGGGACGAGAAACCGCACCTCGGAGGCTATGACCAGGCGCAGGCGGTCACCTATGTGTGGCTCGGGCAGTGCCTGTACGCGACGCTCGCCATCCAGGGCGGAGGCGTGGAGAAAGACCTGATGGAGCGTATCCGTACGGGTGAGATCGCGATCGATCTGTACCGTCCGGCCGACCTCCAGCTGTGGTGGCTGGCGACGGACGTGGGCCGGTCGCTGTTCCAGATGCTGGGCCGCGGGGTGATCCCCTTCGCCTTCGGCGCGCTGTTCTTCCCGATGGCCCTGCCGACGGACGTGGCGACCTGGGCGGCCTTCGCCGTCGCCCTGTTCCTGGCCATGGTCGTCAGCTTCGGCATCCGCTACCTGGCCGCGCTGAGCGTGTTCTGGCTGCTGGACGGCATGGGCGTCAACCAGGCCCTGATGGTCCTGGGGATCTTCTGCTCGGGCATGACCCTGCCGCTGAACGTCTTCCCGGGCGCTCTGGGCGACGTCGTACGGACCCTGCCGTGGGCGGCGCAGCTCCAGATGCCGGCGGACGTCCTGCTGGGGGAGACCGCTCCGCTGGGCGCGTACGCCTTCCAGGCGGCGTGGGCGGTGGCGCTGCTGACCGCGGGACGGCTGGTCCAGACGGCGGCGACCCGGCGGGTGGTGGTGCAGGGTGGCTGAGCGGGTCCTGGAAAGCACCGCCGGGCCGCGGGCGTCCCGGTCCGTGGAGGGGGTGCGGGCGTACCGGCTGATCGCCGGGATGTGGATCCGCTCCTCCCTGACCTACCGCGCGTCCTTCTTCCTCACGCTGTTCGGCAACCTGACGGTGACCGGCCTGGACTTCGCCACCATCCTGCTGATGTTCACGCAGGTCGACCGGCTCGGCGGCTGGACCATGCCCGAGGTGGCCTTCCTGTACGGCCTGTCCACGACCGCGTTCGGCTTCGCCGACCTGGTCTTCGGCTCGATGGACGTGCTGGGCACCCGGATCCGGGACGGCTCCTTCGACACCCTGCTGGTGCGGCCGGCTCCGGTGCTCGCCCAGCTCGGCGCGGACCACTTCGCGCTGCGCCGTCTCGGCCGGGTCGTGCAGGGCGGGCTGGTGCTGGGGTACGCGCTGTCCGCCGTGGACGTCGAGTGGACGGCGGCGAAGGTGCTGCTGGTGCCGGTGACCGTGATCAGCGGCGCGGTGATCTTCTGCGCGCTGTTCCTGGCGGGCGCGACCTTCCAGTTCCTGGCGCAGGACGCGGCCGAGGTGCAGAACGCGTTCACCTACGGCGGTACGACGCTGCTGCAGTACCCGCCGACGGTGTTCGGGCGGGACTTCGTGCGCGGGGTGACCTTCCTGCTGCCGCTGGCCTTCGTCAACTGGGTGCCGGCCGCGTATGTGCTGGGGCGGCCGTATCCGCTGCGGCTCCCGGAGTGGACGGCGTGGTCTCCGCCGCTGGTGGCGGCGGTGTGCTGCGTGCTGGCGGGCCTGGCGTGGCGGGCGGGGCTCAGGTCGTATCGGAGCACGGGGAGTTGAACGGAGCGCGGGGAGTTGACGGTGTTCATTGAAGTGGACCGGGTGGAGAAGGTCTTCGAGGTCCGGCGCAAGACCGGCTTCCTGAAGCGGGAACGCCGGCAGGTACGGGCGGTGGACGCGCTCTCCTTCACGGTGGAGCGCGGCGAGATGGTCGGCTACATCGGCCCGAACGGTGCCGGGAAGTCGACGACGATCAAGATGCTGACGGGGATCCTGACGCCGAGCGGCGGCCGGCTGCGGGTGGCGGGCATCGACCCGTCGCGCGAGCGCACGAAACTGGCCCACCGCATCGGTGTCGTCTTCGGTCAGCGCACCACGCTGTGGTGGGACCTTCCGCTGATCGACTCCTACCGGCTGATGCACCGCATGTACCGCATCCCCGACGCGCGGTACCGGGAGAACCTGGACCGGCTGGTCGAACTCCTCTCCCTGGAGAGCCTGTTGGACGTTCCGGTACGGCAGCTCTCGCTCGGCCAGCGGATGCGCGGCGACATCGTGGCGGCGCTGCTGCACGACCCGGAGGTGCTGTACCTGGACGAGCCGACGATCGGCCTGGACGTCATCTCCAAGGCCAAGGTCCGCGAGTTCCTGCGGGAGCTGAACACCGAGCGCGGCACCACGGTCCTGCTGACCACCCACGACCTCCAGGACATCGAGCAGTTGTGCTCGCGGGTGATGGTCATCGACCACGGGCGGCTGGTGTACGACGGTCCGCTCGACGGTCTGCACGAGGCGGGGGAGAGCGAACGGACCCTGGTGGTGGACCTGGAGCGGGAGCTGCCGCCGGTCGAGACGGGCGGGGCGGCGCGGGTGGTGAAGGTGGAGGGACCACGGCAGTGGCTGGCGTTCCCGGCGTCGGAGTCGGCGGCGCCGCTGGTGGCGCGGATCGCGGCGGAGTATCCCTTGGTGGACCTCTCCGTCCGGGAACCGGACATCGAGACGGTGATCGCGAAGATGCTGGGTTCCCTGGAGGCGCCGGGGACCTCCCTCGGGGCGCACGACGCCGTAGTGCCGGGCGACCGGAACTCGTAGTCTGCACTCATGACCGACGATGCCCCGGAGCTGCGTGCCTCCGACGCCGATCGCGAACGAGTCGCCGAGGTCCTCAGGGACGCCCTCGCGGAGGGGCGGCTCGACATGGAGGAGTTCGAGGAGCGGCTGGAGGCGACGTACAAGGCCCGTACGTACGGTGAGCTGACGCCGATCACGAGGGACCTCCCCGCGGTGGCCGGTTCGCCGTCGGTGTCACTCACCAAGCCGCCCGTGGACAGCGGCGGTTGGGGAGGCCGGATAGTCGGCGGCGAGGGCTCGTCCTCCTGGGCGGTGGCCGTGATGTCCGGCTTCCAGCGCAAGGGCCGCTGGACGGCACCCAGACGCTTCAACAGCCTCGTCTTCTGGGGCGGTGGCGAGATCGACCTGCGCGAGGCGAACTTCGCGGACCGCGAGATCGAGATCAACTGCGTCGCGATCATGGGCGGGATGAACGTGATCGTGCCGCCGGGTGTCGAGGTCGTGATGCGCGGCATCGGCATCATGGGCGGCTTCGACCACCGCGAGGAGGGCACCGCGCCGGACCCGGCCGCCCCGCGGGTGATCGTGACCGGCTTCGCCTTCTGGGGCGGCGTCCAGGTGGAACACAAGGTCACCAGGGCGGAACGGCAACGCCTCAAGGAAGAACGCCGCCAGGAGAAACTGGACCGCAAAACCTCCCGCCACGAGCTGCGCGAGGAACGCCGACAAGAACGAAGCCGACGAAGGCACGGCGACTACTGAACCTGTCAACCGGGGCGCATGCACCCGACCCAGGGGCGCGGGGCTGTGTCATCTGCGGCTCCGCCGCGTGGGCGCGAACGGCCCCCACCGGCCCGCGGCGAACCACCGGCAGGTCCGGCACCGCCGGACACCGCCGTCGCGGCTGATCGCCGTCGCGGCGGGATGATAGGCGGGGCGCTTCCTCACAGTTCCGTCGAGCCGCCGCCTCTCAGGTCGGTCAGGGCGAACGTGTCGGCCATCTTCGCGAACCCGCTGTCGTTCGGGTGGAGATGGTCGCCGGAGTCGTAGTAGGGGCGCAGACGGTTCGGCGCGTAGGGGTCCCGCAGCGCCTTGTCGAAGTCGGTCACCGCGTCGTACACCCGCCCCGCCCGGATCCGCTCGTTGATCTCCTGGCGAACCGTTTCCCTCGCCGGCGACCAGCCACGGTGGCCCTGGAAGGGCATCAGCGTCGCCCCCACCACCTTGAGCCCGCGCGCATGCGCCGCCCGGACCAGCCCGCGCAGCCCGGCGACGACCGCGTCGGGGTCGGCCGGCAGGCGGTTGCGCAGGATGTCGTTGATCCCGAGATCGATGACGACGACCTTGACGTTCGGACGGGACAGCACGTCACGGGCGAAGCGCCCGACACCGCTCTGGTTCTCCGCCGGCCGCCCGAGCCCGTCCGTGAGGACCTGGTTGCCGCTGATCCCCTCGTTGACCACGCTGTAGCGCGGGACGTCGTCACCCCCGGCCACGGCCCGCCGCAGCCGCCCCGCGAGCACGTCCGGCCAGCGCCGGTTCGCCCCCGGCGTCGAGGTGATCCCGTCGGTCAGCGAGTCCCCGAACATCACCACCGTGCCCACGGAGTCGTCGCTGAGCACGTCCAGCGCGGTGAGATACCGCCAGTACGGCGTCTGCCCGGTGTACGCGGACGCGCCCGCGTCCTGCGTACGGTCGCCGTCCGCGACGTACGACACCTGACGGGCCCGCGGGTGGTAGGTCACCGGCCCCGACGGCGTCGGGGAGTACGTCGTGACCAGCACGTCCGCGCCCCGCGGCACCCGGATCGCCACCGGGTCGCCGACCACCTGCCCGCCCGCCGGCACGACGACGGACGAGGAGCCGCCGAAGGTGAGCCGCCGCATCGTCCCGGCGTCGGCCGCCGCCGTGTCGTGGCCGGCCGCGAGGGCGATCGAGGCGTGGCCGATGGTGAGCGCCGACTGGCCGTACAGGTTGGAGAGCGTGATCCGGGCGCTGGTACCGGCCGCGGTCGTGTGCACGACGTTGCGCACCGACCGGCCCGCCAGCCCCTCCGTCTCGGTGCCCGGTTCGCCGCCGACCGGGGAGGCCGACCAGGCGCCGACCCAGTTGCCGGCCGATGCGGGCGCCGCCGAGGCGCCGTGGTGGCGGCCCCCGCCGCCCGTGACGGTGGCGCTCCGGGACGAGCCGTCGGCGGCGACGCCGGCGTAGAGGGCGGCGGACAGGGCCACGATCAGCGCGACGACCGCGCTGAGCAGGGCGTAACCGTGGTGACGCCGGGTCATGCGTGTTCAGTTCTCCTCGGACGACGGGCAGGCCGCTGACGGGCGGCCTGCCGGAGTTTTCCGAAGAGACAGACGGTGGGAACTCCTGTTCCGTTCCAGGAGTAGGTCAGGAAGGGACAATATGTGCGGGATCACCATGAGGGTGAGACCGGCTGCGAACGGGTGGAGCAGATGGAGGAACGTACGGAATCGCCGGACACCGACGGCCGCGCGCCCGGTCGGGCGGACGGCCAAGGGGACGGCCTCGGGGACGGCCGGGCGGGGAGCACCGCGTCCGGCACCCCGTCCTACAAGTCCATGAACGCCTTCACGCCCGCCGACGAGGAGCGCCAGCGCGGCGTACGGCGCATGAAGACCACGGCGACCGGCCTGCTGCTGCTCGTCGCCCTGGTGTACGTGCTGGCCAAGTGGGCGTCCGGCGCGGGCGCCGGCTCGTGGGCGGACTACGTGGCCGCGGCGGCCGAGGCGGGCATGGTCGGCGCGCTCGCCGACTGGTTCGCGGTGACCGCCCTGTTCCGGCACCCGCTCGGCCTGCCCATCCCGCACACCGCGATCATCCCGACGAAGAAGGACCAGCTGGGCGTCTCGCTGGGCGAGTTCGTCGGCGAGAACTTCCTCTCCCAGGACGTCGTACGGCAGCGGCTGCACGCCGTCGGCATCGCCGGCCGGCTCGGCGCGTGGCTGGCGGAGCCGAAGAACGCCGACCGGGTGACGGCGGAGCTGGCGACCGCCCTGCGCGGCGCCCTGACCGTGCTGCGCGACTCCGACGTGCAGGCCGTGGTCGGCGAGGCCATCACCCGGCGGGCCGACGCCCAGGAGATCGCCCCCGGCATCGGCAAGATGCTGGACCGGGTCGTCGCCGACGGCGGTCACCGGCGGGTCGTGGACCTGGTCGTCAGCCGGGCGTACGACTGGCTGGTGCAGCACGGGGACTCGGTGATGGACGCCGTGCAGGGCGGGGCACCGGGCTGGACGCCCCGGTTCGTGGACCGGCGGGTCGGCGAGCGTGTCTACAAGGAACTGCTGCGCTTCTGCGCCGAGATGCGGGACATGCCCTCGCACCCGGCGCGCGGCGCCCTCGACCGTTTCCTCTCCGACTTCGCGAACGACCTCCAGTCCGACACCGACACCCGGGCCCGGGTCGAGCGGCTCAAGGGCGAGGTCCTGGGCCGGGGCGAGGTGCAGGACCTGATCGCGTCCGCCTGGACGGCCGTACGGTCCATGATCGTCTCGGCGGCCGAGGACGAACGCAGCGAGCTGCGGCTGCGCGTCCGCGCCTCCCTGATCTCCCTGGGGGCCCGGATGGCCGGCGAGCCCAAGGTCCAGGACAAGGTCGACAGCTGGGTCGAGGGCGCGGCCGTGCACGTCGTGTCGACCTACCGCAAGGAGATCACCTCCCTGATCACCGACACCGTGGCGGGCTGGGACGCCGAGCACACCACCCGGAAGATCGAGGCGCACATCGGCCGCGACCTGCAGTTCATCCGGATCAATGGCACGGTGGTGGGGTCGCTGGCCGGAGTGCTGATCTTCACTGTGTCGCGGGCGCTGGGCGCGTAGGGCGCATCGATCGCCCGGAGCGGGGCACTCGGCCGGGGGTTTCGGTTCTCTCGCCGGCCGAGGAGGCGCGGATGGCTACGGGTGCGGACGTGGGCGTGGACGGGGTGGGCGGCGGCCAAGGCCGCGGCCGGACGATCACCTCCCGGATCCCGGCCCGCCTGGACCGTCTGCCCTGGTCCCGCTGGCACTGGACGATCGTCATCGGCCTGGGCACGGTCTGGATCCTGGACGGGCTCGAGGTCACGGTCGTGGGCAACATCGCGAGCCGCCTGTCGGAGCCGGGCAGCGGGCTCGCGATCTCGTCGTCCCAGGTCACCGGGACGGCGGCGGCGCTGTACGTGGCCGGCGCCTGCGTCGGAGCCCTCTTCTGGGGCCGCCTGACCGACCGCCACGGCCGCAAGAAGCTCTTCATGATCACCCTGGTGGTCTATCTCGCCGCCACCGCCCTGACCTCGCTCTCCTTCGCGCCCTGGTGGTTCTTCATCTTCCGGTTCCTGACCGGCTTCGGCATCGGCGGCGAGTACGCGGCGATCAACTCCGCGATCGACGAACTGATCCCGGCGTACTACCGGGGCCGCGTCGACCTGATCATCAACGGCAGCTTCTGGGTGGGCGCGGTCGGCGGTTCGCTGCTCTCGATCGTCGCGCTGAACACGGACTTCCTGGCGAAGGACGTGGGCTGGCGCCTGACCTTCGCACTGGGGGTGGTCCTGGGCCTGGTCATCCTGCTGGTACGACGCAACGTCCCGGAGAGCCCGCGCTGGCTGCTGATCCACGGCAGGGAACGGGAGGCGGAGGAGATCGTCTCCTCGATCGAGCAGCAGGTGGAGGCCGAGAAGGGCGAGCCGCTGCCCGAACCGGCGGGCGAGCTGGTGATCCACCAGCGCGCCGGCGTCAGCTTCCGCGAGATCGCCCGTACGGTCTTCCACGACTACCGGCGCCGGGCCGTCCTCGGCTTCTCCCTCTTCGTCGGCCAGGCGTTCCTCTACAACGCGATCACCTTCGGCTTCGGCGCGATCCTCACCAAGTTCTTCGACGTGCCGACGGGCGACACGGGTTACTACTTCGTGGTCATCGCGGTCGGCAACTTCCTGGGCCCCCTGCTGCTGGGCAAGCTCTTCGACACGGTGGGCAGGCGGGTGATGATCTCGTCGACGTACCTGCTCTCGGGGGTGCTGCTGTTCCTGACGGCGTGGCTGTTCGACCGGGGCGTGCTGACCGCGGGGACGCTGACGGCGTGCTGGTGCGCGGTGCTGTTCTTCGCGTCGGCGGGAGCGTCCAGCGCGTATCTGACGGTGTCCGAGATCTTCCCGATGGAGACGAGGGCGATGTCGATCGCGTTCTTCTACGCGGTGGGCACGGCGGCGGGCGGCATCAGCGGCCCGCTCCTGTTCGCCGACCTGACGGGGACGGGCAAGGTGGCCGACACCGTCCTGGCCTTCCAGATCGGCGCGGGCCTGATGTGCGCGGCGGGGCTGGTGGCGGTGGTGTGCGCGGTGAAGGCGGAGCGCCGGTCGCTGGAGGACATCGCCACCCCGCTGACGGCGGCGCCGCCGGGCGGGGCGGCGAAGGCCTCCGCGTAGTGGCGGCGGCAGCGGCTTGGGCCGCCCGGTGACCCGGCTGCGCCGCGCAAGGCGCGCGACCGGTGACCCGGCTGCGCCGCGCAAGGCGCGCGACCGGTGACCGGGCTGCGCCGCGCAAGGCGCGCGCCCGGTGACCCGGCGGCACGGCCCAGGGCGCGCGCCCGGTGACCCGGCGGCGCGGCCCAGGGGCGCTCAGCGGCCCAGTGACACCGCCGCCGCCAGGAAGGCGGCGCCCCCGCACACGGCCAGGGCCCAGCCCGCACAGCGCGCCCGCAGCCCGCGGTACCGCCGCTCGTACTCGCCCCGCAGGGAGACACACCGGGCGGCGATCCGTTCGAGGTCCTGCCGGGCGCGCTTGAGACTGTCCTCGACGTAGTGGCGTTCGACCTCGTCACGCTGGGACGTGGTCAGCCAGTCCAGGTGCCCGGTGAACTCCCGGGCCCGCTGTTCGGCCTCCGCGATCCTGGCCTGCCACAGCAGGTAACCCTCCACCTCGTCGGCGAGGTCTCCGTCGGTTCCCCGCTGCGGCCTGCCGCCCACCCGGTGTCCCGCGTCGGTCATGAGTGGACGCCGTGGGCCGCGGCCTCGGCCAGGGCGATGTCGGGGTGGTGCAGGTCGAACGCCGGGGACTCGCTGCGGATCCGCGGCAGGGTGACGAAGTTGTGCCGCGGCGGCGGGCAGGAGGTCGCCCACTCCAGCGAACGGCCGTAGCCCCACGGGTCGTCGACGCCGACCGGCTCGCCGTACCTGGCCGTCTTCCACACGTTGTAGAGGAACGGCACCATCGACAGGCCGAGCAGGAAGGAGCTGATCGACGAGATCGTGTTCAGCGTGGTGAAGCCGTCGGCCGCCAGGTAGTCGGCGTACCGGCGCGGCATGCCCTCGGCGCCCAGCCAGTGCTGGACCAGGAAGGTGCCGTGGAAGCCGATGAACAGCGTCCAGAAGGTGATCTTGCCGAGCCGTTCGTCGAGCATCTTGCCCGTCATCTTCGGCCACCAGAAGTGGAAGCCGGAGAACATCGCGAAGACGACCGTACCGAAGACCACGTAGTGGAAGTGGGCCACCACGAAGTACGAGTCGGAGACGTGGAAGTCCAGCGGCGGCGAGGCCAGGATGACCCCGGTCAGACCGCCGAACAGGAACGTCACTAGGAAGCCCGTCGCCCACAGCATCGGTGTCTCGAACGACACCGAGCCCTGCCACATGGTGCCGATCCAGTTGAAGAACTTCACCCCGGTCGGTACCGCGATCAGGAAGGTCATGAAAGCGAAGAAGGGGAGCAGGACACCGCCGGTGACGTACATGTGGTGCGCCCAGACGGTGATCGACAGGCCGGCGATCGAGATGGTGGCCGCGACCAGACCCATGTAGCCGAAGACCGGCTTGCGGGAGAAGACCGGGAAGACCTCGGTCACGATGCCGAAGAACGGCAGCGCGATGATGTACACCTCCGGGTGGCCGAAGAACCAGAAGAGGTTCTGCCACAGGAGCGCGCCGCCGTTCGCCGCGTCGAAGACGTGGGCGCCGAACTTCCGATCCGCCTCCAGCGCGAACAGCGCCGCGGCGAGGACCGGGAAGGCGAAGAGGACCAGGACGGCGGTCAGCAGCACGTTCCAGGTGAAGATCGGCATGCGGAACATGGTCATGCCGGGCGCGCGCATGCAGATGATCGTGGTGATGAAGTTGACCGCGCCGAGGATGGTGCCGAAGCCGGAGAAGGCCAGACCCATGATCCACATGTCGGAGCCGAGGCCCGGCGAGCGGATCGCGTCCGACAGCGGGGTGTAGGCGAACCAGCCGAAGTCGGCCGCGCCCTGCGGGGTGATGAAACCGCCGACCGCGATGGACGAGCCGAACAGGTAGAGCCAGTAGGCGAACATGTTCAGCCGCGGGAAGGCGACGTCCGGCGCCCCGATCTGCAGCGGCATGATCCAGTTCGTGAAGCCCGCGAACAGGGGTGTCGCGAACATCAGCAGCATGATCGTGCCGTGCATCGTGAACGCCTGGTTGTACTGCTCGTTCGAGATGATCTGCAGACCGGGGCGAGCGAGTTCGGCGCGCATGAGCAGCGCCATCACACCGCCGATCAGGAAGAACGCGAACGACGTGATCAGGTACAGCGTGCCGATCGTCTTGTGGTCGGTGGTGGTGAGCCACTTGATGACCACGTTGCCGGGCTGCCGGCCTCGCAGGGGCACCTCGCTGTCGTAATGCGGGACGGCCGAGTGCTCGGGGTCGTTGAGAACGGTCACCTGTGTGTGTCTCCAGACGCTCGCGGTTCACCCGCACCATGGCTGACTCTCCGGCCATCCTGGCCGCTCGGAGCGGGGAGAGGAGCCCCGAGCCGCCCGCCGTACGGCCGATCGGGCGGTCAGGACCCACGAGTGGAGCAAACCCGGCGCCGGTCCGGCCCCGGCGGACGGCGCCTACTCGGCCGGACGCCCCCGCTCTCGCCCTCGCCTCCGGAGCAGCAGCAGTCCGCCCGCCAGCGCGGTGATCCCGGTGGCCGCGGCCCATCCGACGACGTCACCGGACCCGGTGGCCGCGAGGTCGCCGCCCTTGCCCGGGGCCGACGGGGAGGACGACGCCGACGCCGACGTGGCTGCGGTTGCGGCTGCGGCTGCGGATGCGTCCGCGGATACGGAAGCCGGTGCCGACGCCGATGCCTTCGGAGTCGGGGAGGACGTCGCACCCCCTGCCGCCTCCGTCCGGTCCCGCGTGAACGTCAAAGTCCCGAAGCCCAGTTGGTCGTACCCCCCGCTGTTCGGCCCGTAGTCCCCGCCGCCGCCCTCCGGCGCGGCCTTCGCCGCGATCCGGGTGACGTACGTCGCCGGCAGTCCCCGCCGCTTGGTGTAGTGGTTGGCGATCATCGCCCAGACGGGGCGTGTCATCGACGGATCGACGCCCGCCGCGGCCGTCGCCGTCTCACTCCCCGACCACCCCCCGACCGCTCCCTTCCGCCGCGTGTTCGCGGTGTACGGCACCTGCCCGCCCATGCTCCACTTGGCGACGTACTGCGCCCCCTTGAGGAACCGGCTGTCGTCGTACCCGTACAGGTCGATCCCCTGGTTCCAGGCCATCTCGCAGAACGTGCCCATCAGCCCGACCCCGAGCAGCGCGTGCCCCTGGTCGCGCCCCGCCTCCAGCCACTCGCCCAGCCCGCCGCCCGCCTCCTCGTCGTACACGACGGGAATGGCGTTCCTGATCGCTCCGAGCCCGTCGCCGTGCTTGAAGTAGTCGACCGCGCGGGCGACCTGGGCCCGGTCGTCGCAGAAGATGCCGGTGGCCAGGACGCAGGCCATGGCGGCGAGGTCCCAGTTGGTCCAGTAGTTGGAGACGACGGCGCCGTTGTGCCGGACCAGGAAGTCGTCGCTGGGGGTGGCGAAGAGCTTGCTGAGCATCTCCTGGAACCGGGAGAGCTCGAAGTCCCCGTGGTCGCGGACGAGTTCGGCGGCGTTGGCGAACTGGTAGCCGTACAGCCCGGCGGCCAGGAACCGGTCGGCGGACCCGTTGACCGCGGTGAGGGTGGACGACCAGGCGTTGAGGACGGCGACGGCGGTGTCGGCGTACTCGCTCTCGCCGGTCACGCGGTAGCGCAGGGCGTTCTGGTAGGCGGCGTGGATGTCGTTGTAGAGCAGCGCGTAGTTCTCCGGGGTGCCCGAACCCCGGTAGACCACCGCCTGCGGCCGCGCCTGCCAGCCGCTCTGCGCGTGCCGGTTGGCGGTGAGCCGGGCGAACCCGGCCGTGTAGGGCGCGGCGCCCGCCCGCACCTTGGCGGCCATGCGGTCGAGATCGGTACGGGTGTGCAGCAGGCCGGGGTGGGCGAAGGCCCCGTCGGCCGCCGCGGCGGGCCGGACCGCCGCGGTGATCCCCGTGGCGGCACCCACCGTCGCTCCCGAGGCCTTCAGCAGGCTCCGGCGGCTGATCTGTCGAGTCATGTGCATGCCCTGGGAGACGGGCGGCAACGGCCCCGATAACAGAAACCAGGGGGGCGGATCAGGCGCCGGTCGTCGACCCCGGCCGCACGATCATCAGAACCGTCACGGTGGCCCAGAGGAGATTGAACACCCCGGTGAACATGGCGAGTCGGGCCGTTGCCCGCCGCGTCATGCCCGCCGTGCCGCCCTCCAGCAGCGCGCTCTGGCGAGGCAGTACCAGCGCGGCGAGGACGACCGCCGCGAGTGCGGTGAGCGCGATCGACGTGATCAGCCAGGCGCTGCCCAGCACATGCATATTGCTCGCCGTGGCGAACCCGAAGACGGGGACGACCACGCCGACGACGGCGTACACCCGGCAGATCCGGTACAGCAGCTGAAGGGTCTCGGCGGCGCGGACGTCGTCCGGCGCCTCGATGGCGCGGCGGGCGGCCGGCGGGAACATGCTGGCGGCGACGGTGACGGGACCGATCGCGACGATCGCCGCGAGGACATGGACGGCGAGGAGGAACTTGGTCACGGCCTCGACCGTAGGTGGCCGGAGGATCTTGCAGAAGCGGCGATACTGCCACTACTCGACGGATTCTCGCCAGCCGCACGTACCGCTGCCTCCGAATGTCCGCCCCCGGTTGGCGACAACCCGTCGACCGGGTACGTTCCTGCCATGCACACCGTCGCCGTCCTGGTCCTGGACCAGGTCATCCCGTCCGACTTCACCGTGCCGATCGACACCTTCGGCTGGGCCCGGCTGCCCGACGGCCGGGACGCCTACCGGGTCCGGGTGTGCGGACAGGCGGGCGAGGTGACCGCGGCGGGCGGCGCGTTCACGGTGAAGGCGCCGTACGGGCTGGACACGCTGGCCGAGGCGGACACGATCATCGTCCCGGGCGTCGCGGATCCCGCGTACGTCCTCCCGGCCGAGGTCGCCGACGCCCTGCGCGCGGCGGCGGCGAACGGCACCCGGATCGCGTCGGTCTGTGTCGGGGCGTTCGTCCTCGCGGCCACCGGCCTCCTCGACGGCCTGCGCGCCACCACGCACTGGGCCGCGGCCGACACCCTCGCCGCGCTGCACCCGGACATCGACATCGACCCGAACGTCCTCTACGTCGACAACGGCCAGTTCCTGACCTCGGCGGGCGCGGCCGCGGCCATGGACATGTGCCTGCACATGGTCCGCACGGACTACGGTTCGGCGGTCGCCGCCCACGCGGCCCGGATGTCGGTCATGCCTCTGGAACGGGAGGGCGGCCAGGCCCAGTTCATCGTCCACGACCAGCCGCCGGCGCCGGCCGGTGCCACCATGGAGCCGCTGCTGAGCTGGCTGGAGGACAACTGCGACCGGGACCTGACGCTGGAGGAGGTCGCGGCACGGGCCGGCATGAGCACCCGTACCCTCAACCGCCGCTTCCGCGACCAGACCGGCACGACCCCGCTGCAGTGGCTGCACCGGGCGCGGGTGCGCAGGGCACAGCACCTGCTGGAGACCACCGCACACCCCGTGGAACGCATCGCGACCCAGTCGGGCTTCGGCTCCCCGACGGCCTTCCGGGAACGCTTCCGCAGGGTGGTCGGCACGAGCCCCCAGGCATACCGCCGGGCGTTCCGCAGCGCGGACGCCTCCTAGCGGGAGTCCGCGTTCGGCCGTGCCCCGAAGGGGCGCCGGGGGTACCCCCGGCCGAAGGCTGGGGCAAAAACCGCGCGACCAGCCACGACGGTGCCGCGGTCGGTTGACGGCCAGGCGCGGCACCTCCGGCGGCGCGCCCGGCGCGGACGCCGCTCAGGCGCGTCGGTCGGCGACCGCCCAGGACGCCAGTGCCACCGCACCGGCCACGCCGAGGACGGACGGCCAGGCGCCGACCTTCTTGGCCAGCGGATGCGATCCGGCGAACGCGGCGACATACGCGACGGACAGTGCCCCGGCGGCCTTCCCGCCCGCCCGCTGCCGCCACTGCTGCGCGGCGACGCCCCCGGCGACGGCCAGCACGGCCCCGCCCAGCGGCCGCTTCTTCGTCCACCGGGCCACGCCGTACCCTCCGACGAGCCCGCTCGCGGCGATCACCGAACTGGGAACCCTGGCCATGCCTGTCTCCTTCTGCCACCTTCTGCCTGGTTTCCCGAGGCTAACCCGGCACCGGCCGCACCGACCGAACATGAGTCGACCCGTGTCAACCCGGGTCAACCCCGGTCCTACGAGGCGACGGCCACGGCCCTCATGACGTCCACTTGGGGCTGAGCGCGATGGCGCGCAGCTGCTTCATGGTCAGGGCCGGGGCGGTGCGGGTCGCGGCGGTCTGCTGGGAGCCGGAGTTGAAGGCGCTGATCACCACGCGGAAGCCGTCGGTGCGCATGGTGTCGACGGTCCACATCACCACCCCGTCGCCGCCCTTCTCCCCGGGCGCCTTCCGCTCCGCGACCCGCGTGCCGTCGGGGAGGGTCTCGGAGTCGGCCCCGAACAGCTGACCCGCTACATCGGACATGTTCGGCTGCACGTTGATCTGGACGAGGCTCCTGCCCTTGCCGTCGTCGACGACGACGTAGGTGAACTGGGAGTCGTCATCGGCCCCGTGCGCCACGACCTTCAGCCCCTTGGGGATCAGCGAGGCGAGGGTCTGCCGGATCGCCTTGCCGTTGCCGCCGTCGTCCGGCTCCGTGGACGGCTCCTGGGTCTGCCGGGGATCCTCCGGAATGGCGTCGACCACCCCACGCCAGTCCTCCGCGGCGGCGAGCACCTTCAACTGGGCGGCGGACAGGGGAGGCTGGGCCCGGCTGATCGGCGCGTCCTTCTCGGCGGCGGCGTTCCACTCGCTCACGGTGACGTGATGGCCGTCCGGGGTCACGAGGTTCGCGGTCCAGAGCTTGGTGTCCACCCGCCGGTCGGGATACTCGTACCCCTTCACGACGGTGACGACGGAAGCGTCGGGCAGATGGCTGGTGACACAACTGTCGTACGGGATGTAGACCTTGTCCGGGCACTGGAGGGCCTGCCGGGCGTCGGACCCGCCCGGCAGCACCCGGTTCACGGCGACACTGACGGCGGCGGCGCCGTGACCGTCGTCGTACACGAGCTGCGCGTACGGCGCCACGAGCGGCGCGTTCTCGTCGACGCCCCGCCCCTCCGCCTTGCTGAACCCGCCCTTCGGCAGCAGCCTCTCCAGCGTGCGGATCATGTCGTCCGAGGTGACGGCGCGGCCGGCGGGGGCGGTGGGGGACTGGGTGACGTGCGGGTTGGTGCTCACGGCGGCGGGCGGCCGTATGGACGACGACCCGCCCCAGGGCCCCAGCAGCGCCCCGCCCACGCCGGCCAGCGCGACACCGGCGGCGCCGCCCAGCACGGTGGTCCGCCGCCGTACCCGTAGCCGCCGCCCCCGCGCCGTACCGGCGGCGGCGAGCGCGCCCCGGTCCGTTTCGAAGGTGCCGCCCGCGTCGTGCAGGGCGGCGGAGAGCCGGAGTTCGAAGGGGTCGCTATTGCTGTCGCCGTCGCTGTGCTGCTGCTTCACGGGCATGACGAACCACCGTTTCCACAAGGTTGATGCGCTTGATGTCAGGAGCGGGCGTACTCGGCGAGGTCCTCGCCCAGCAGTTCACGCAACCGCGCGAGGGCGCGTACGCACCGCGTACGGACGGCGGCCGAACTCACGTTGAGGGCGTCCGCGGTCTCGTGTATCGACCGGTCCTCCCAGTACCGCAGGACGACGACGGCCCGGTCCTTGGCGGGCAGCCGCGCGAGCGCGTCGAGGAGGGTCAGCCGCAGCGAGGGATCGGCGCCGGTGTCGGCGAACTCGGGGAACGAGTCCCTGGCCCGCTCGCTGCTGCTGAACCGCCGCCGGTGGGCGAGGAAGGTCCGGGTGAGCACGGTCTGCGCGTACCCGGCGGGATTCCCGACCCGGGAGACCCGGCTCCACCGGAGGTAGATCCGCCCGAGGGCCTCCTGCACCAGGTCCTCCGCGAGATGGGTGTCCCCGGCGGTGAGCAGACAGGCGGACCGGTACATATGGCCCGCCCGCGCCGCGGCGAACTCGGCGAAGTCCTCCCCAGACCCCTGCCCCATCCGCAACCTCCCCCGTCCCCGGCGCTCTGCCGTTCCACTTCACTGATGCGGTGGGCCGGGGAAAATGTTTCAAAGAATTCTCAGGGACAGCTCATTGCTCCACCCCGCGTCCCCCGGGGCTCGGCAGCTCGGGTTCCTCGCGCATCCCGGGGGCGGCCCCGCGCCGCCCCCGGGGCTCGGCACCTCGGGTTCCCCGCGCACCCGGGGCTCGGCAGATCGGGTTCCTCGCGCGCCCTCGGGGCCCGCGCCCTCGGGGCCCCGCGCCCCACGGCCCGGTCACCGGGCCAGTGCCTCCCGTACCGCGTCGACGAGCGCGGACGCGCGCGGGTCCTCCGCCCCCTCCACGATGCTGTTCATGACGTAACCGAAGGCGATGCCGTGCTCCGGGTCGGCGAAGGCGAGCGACCCGCCCCGCCCGGGATGCCCGAACGCGCGCGGACCGGTCAGCGGGTTGGTCTCCACGGGCAGCATGTACCCGGAGGCGAACCTGATCGGGAACATGATGACCCTGTCCACGCCTGCGGCCTGTTCCGCGGTCGCGGACGCGAGCGTCTCCGGCGTGAACAGCCGCACCCCGTCCACCTCCCCGATCAACGCGGCGTACATCCGCGCCAGCCCCCGCGCCGTACCGATCCCGTTGGACGCGGGCAGCTCCGCGGCCTGCACCTCGGCCGAGTTGAAGTCGATCTCGGCCGGATCGGTGACCGCGAACGCCCGGTTGCTCAACGAGTCCGGATCCTGCAACGCCGCGACGAACTCCCGCGCCTCAGGAGGCACCACATCCAGCGGTACGGTGCTCAGATCGAACTCCGGCTTCGGATACACCATCCGGCTCACCCGACCGCGCTCGGCGGCCGGCAGCCCGATGAAGAAGTCCAGCCCGAGCGGCCCGGCGACCTCCTCGGCGAAGAACCGCCCCGGCGTACGCCCGGACACCCGCCGGATCACCTCCCCGACCAGCCACCCGAAGGTCCGCCCGTGATACCCGTGCGCGGTCCCCGGCTCCCACTCGGGCCGCTGAGCGGCGAGCGCGGCCACCATCGCCTCCCACCCCAGCGCCGCCTCCAACGGGACCGGCGGATCGACGGTGACCACCCCGGCCCGGTGCGACAACAACCACCGCACCGGGATCCCGGCCTTGCCGTTCGCGGCGAACTCCGGCCAGTAGGCGGCCACCGGCGCGTCGAGATCCAACTCCCCACGCTGGGCCAGCAGATGCGCGACGGTGGCGGTGGCTCCCTTGGTGGCGGAGTACACGAGCTGCAGGGTGTCCCGCTCCCACTCCCGCCCGGTCTCCGGATCGGCGACCCCGCCCCACAGATCCACCACGGGCCGCCCGTCCCGGTACACACATACGGCGGCCCCGACATCCCCGCGCCGCTCGAAGCCTGCGGCGAACGCCTCCCGCACGCCCTCGAACCCGGCCGCGACTTCCCCGTTGATTGTCGTCATGCCCTCATCCTGGCACCGCGGCCGTGCATGTCCATGCCCCACACGTACGGGTGGTGCCCAGGAGGCCGGGGCCCCTGGGACACCACCCGTACATCGGCGTGCCGTCAGCGGTGCGTCACGAGTCCGTGGCCGTGACGTCCGAGGCGTACACCAGGGAGACCCGGTGGTTGTACTGGATGGTGTACATCGCCTTGGCGCCGGTGACGACCGTGCCGCTGGACGGGAAGAAGTCGTCCGTGAGGGACGGCGCCACGGTGGCCACGTAGGCCTGGCCGGCCGGGACGGAGTACATGCTCAGCGCGGCCTGCGTCGACGGCGACAGGCCCGCCGGGTACTCGGCGGCGTCCGGGTAGCTGGAGCCGTACACCGCCACCGGGGAACTGCCGGCCGCCGTGATCACCTTCACCCCGTGGGCCGGCGCGGTGTTGCAGCCGTGCGGGTTGTAGAACCACACCTTGGCGCCGCTGAACCAGATGGCGGTCCAGTCGCCGTCCTGATCGGCGACCACGAACTGCTGCCCCGCCGCCGCGGTGCTGCCCCAGTCGTTGATCCGGTCGGTGCCGGCCGCACCGGGGTGAATCGCCTGGTCCCCGAAGAGGGGGGCGGTGTCGCTGGGCCCGGTGCGCAGGTAGACGAAGTTCGACGCCTGCTGCGTCTCGGTGCACGCGGTGGTGGCGCCGGTCGGGTCGTCGGAGGGGCAGATCTGGACGGTCTGCAGGTTGTCGGCGAAGCGGGGGGCGATCGTGACCACCGAGCCGACGGGACCGACGCCGTGCCGCCCGGTGTGCACTCCGAGCAGGCTCATGAGGTGGTTCCAGTCCCAGGACGGGCCCGGGTCCCAGTGCATGCCGGAGACGAGGGACGACTTCGGCCCGGCGACGTTGTCATGGCCGATGATGTGCTGCCGGTCCAGCGGTATGTCGAAGCGCGCGGCGAGGTACTTCACCAACTCGGCCGTGGCCTCGTACTGCGCCTCGGTGTACCAGGTGGCACCGTGCGCGGCGTAGCCCTCGTGCTCGATGCCGATCGAGTGCATGTTGGTGGAGTAGTTGCCCGCGTGGAAGGCGAGGTCCTTCGTGGGCACCATCTGCGTCACCGCGCCGTCGGAGGACCGCATGACGTAGTGCGCGGCGGCGCCGCCCGCCTGCTCGAAGGTGGTGATGGCGGCGTCGTACGAGCTCTCGGTGTCGTGGATGACGATGCTGTCGATCCGGATGCCGTTGGCGGGGCGGTTGGAGACCTGGCCGTTGGACGGCGACGCCGGCACGAAGGTGCAGGCGACCGTGGTCGGGCACTCGGTGGCGGTGTCCGCCGCGGACTTCAGATCCAACGAGGCCAGCTGACCGGTCGCCGGCGCGACATCGCTGTCAGCCGCCAGCTTCACGTGCTCGCCGTCGGCCGTGGTGCGGTGGGCGCCCTTCTTCACGGTGGCGAAGACACGGTCGGCGAAGGCCGTGGCGCCCTGCCGCGCGGTGGACTGGCTGTAACGGGCCACGGCCGCATACCAGTTGCCGGGATCAGCGGATACGGCGCCGGTCACGGCCTTCTGGTACGAGGCGAGCAGCGCCGCACCGCCACGGATGTTGGCGGTCGGATCGTCACGCAACTCCTTCACCGACAGCCCGGTCAGCTTCGCGGCGGCCTGAAGGGTGTGCAGGGCCGGATCGCCGGCAAGCTTCGCCAACTCCCCACGGCCCGCCGCGCCCGCGTCACCGCCGGCCATCATCGCCGGGGTGACGTCGGTCAGGTGCATCGGACCGTAGCCGCCGTCCGTGCTGTGCTGCCCGGCGTGCGTGTCCCAGGCGGACTCCTGGTACGCCACCGCAAGGAGCAGCTGACGCGGGACGTGGTACGCGTCCGCGGCGGCCGTGAAGTCCTGCTGCAGCGTGGTCGCCGCGACCGGGGTGCCACCGGCGGCCAGCGCCGGCACCGGCACGGCCGCCCCGCCCGCGACGGCGAGCGCGGCGACGGCGGTCAGCAGGGCCGGACGGCGGCCCTTCGACGCGTCTCCGCGTCTGGGATTGCTTGAGCTCATGAATGGGGCCTCGGACCTCGGAGGATTGAATGGCGGAATGGAGGATGCATGCGACGGGACATCGGTTCATCGACCGGACCGGTATGCGCACGACTCCGCGACCAACGCGGGGCTTCGCCCGTCGGCGCCTGGCAGTGGATGATCCCTCCCTGCGCGAAGGCGCGTCAACTTCACTTCACCAAACGGAACTTGAACGCACCCCAGAACCACGCACCCCGACGGGCCCCTCCAGGACCACGGCCGCAGCCACCGACAAACGCGCCGGAACCCTGCCCTAGCAGGCTCCGGAGCCCTGCCCGAGGGTCCGCCGGAAGAGACCGACATCGCGTCCGGCATCGCCACCCCGAACCGTACGCCCGGGGCGGCCACCCGTGCCGCTTGCCTCTCGCGGTCCCAGACCGAGCCGCCACGTCACCGACGCGACGAAGACCGACTCACCACAAGGCACCGGCCCGTTGGTCGGAACTGGCCCGGGCAACCCCCACCCGGACACCGCCGACCCCGTGAGCCGTGAAGCCTCCCCGGCCAACGGCCCCTCGCAACCCACGCAAGGGCCGTCCAACGCAAGCCCCACCGCATCCTTCCCGGCCGCCCGCTCGCTTCTTCCCCGTGCTGGAGTGAGCTGAGTCAAGGGTCGGCCGAAGGCCGATCGGCGCCAGCCGACGCGGACGCGCAGCGCAGCGGAGCGGGAGCGCCCTTTACTCGGCTCACGGAAGGACGACACTGAGAAAGAAGCGGGCGGCCGGGGGCACCTTGCAGCCGGCGGTTCGCCGCATGACCTTGATGCCCGCCCCTACCTCAGAGGCAGTTCAAGTCCCGGGCAACCCAAGACCGGACACCTGCGCGTGGACCAGCCTCTGCTCCCCACCGGACACCCGCAGTCCGAACGACTCCGGCCCGGGACACCCGGCAGAGTCGAAGGCTTCCACGACCTCCTCGACGCGCTCCCACAACCGCAACGGCCCGGCCTCCCGCACCTCCCATCCACCGTCGTACGGCGTGAGCGACGCGGCAGAGCCATGGACGACGTCGACCAGATGCACGACCTTGCCCACGGTGGTCATCTGAGCCTCGGGCACCGCGCACTGGGCGAGGAAGCGCAACTGGAACGCCTCCGGACCGGCAGCCGTGATCCGCTCCGGGCCGTACCGCGCCGGCCTGGCCTTCTCCGGCAGTCCGGCAGCCCAGTGGGCGGGGTTCCCGAAGACCGGAGCCGCGTGCGCCCGGACCGACATGAAGGAGACGGTGCCCGGCAGCAGCGGCCCCTCCGCCGTACCGTCCTCCGCCACCGTGAGGAGGACGCGCGCATAGCCGTACAACCAGCCCGACAGCGTGAGCAGGATCTTCCCGCCCGGTCGGGTCTGCGCGAGGAGTGCGCCGGGCACGGAACGGAACGAGCAGGCGGCCACGATCCGGTCGAAGCGCCCCTCGGGCCAGTAGCCGTAGCGCCCGTCCGCCACGGCCAGAGTCGGCGAGTAGCCGCAGCCGTACAGGGCGTCGGCCGCCACCGCCAGCCGGTCCGGATCGACGTCGATGCTCGTGACGTCGGCGGACCCGAGGCGCTCGCAGGCCAGCGCGGTGGAGTAGCCGCTGCCGGTGCCGATCTCCAACACCGTGTGCCCTTCACTCAGCTCGGCATCGGCCCACATCCTCAGGACGAGCGAGGGCAGGGTCGAGGACGAGGTGGGGGCCCCACCGTGCCGCACCTCGGGCGCGCCCCAGTCCGGCTCCCTGTCGTCGAACTGGGTGATCAGCGTGACATCGGAGTACGCGGCGGCCAGCCATCTGCCGTGGTCGAGTTCGGCGGTGACGGGCTCCCAGACCGTCAACCCGTGCTCGTCGGTCTTCCCGGCGGACAGATAGAACCCCGGCACGAACCGATGTCGAGGCACCTCTTCGACGGCGGTCAACCACCGGAGATCATCCACCGAGCCGTTCCGTGCGAGTTCCTTCGCCAACTTCCGTCGGAGCAGAACGGCACTGCTCCCGAGGTCGTTCGGTGTCGTCAAGGTCTTCGATGTCCTCTCGGCTCAGGATCTCGGCGAACGCGTCGGCGATGGCCGGGGCGTCCGGAAGCCAGCCCCACTGCCCGTTCGGATTGCACTCGATGGCCCACCAGTCCTCCGGAGCCGTCCCGTCGCCGGTGAGTGCGAAGTCGAAGCAGCCGAAGACCAGCCCGAACGAGGCCAGGTAGCTGTACAGAGCGGCCCGAACGGAGTCGGGCACGGCGACGGGGGTGTGGACGAGACGGTCCCAGTCACCCCGGCGCCAGTCCAGGGCGCCGTCCGGCGTGCTGATCCGTTGGGCGAAGACCCGACGCCCGACCACGGTGACCCGCACATCCCCGCTCTTCGGAATCTCGGCCTGAAAGAGATGCGCGGTCACCGAGACGGAGTCGTCCAGGGCATCGGCCTCGATCCGCTGGGCCCAGATCGCCCCGGCGCACCCGTCCTCCCCCACCGGCAACCCGCGGAAGGACTTGTAGATGACGCGCTCGTGCTCGGCCGCGAACTTCCGAGCCTCCTCCACGTCATTGGTGACCAGTGTCTCCGGAACACGCAGGCCTAGAGCGGCGAACCTCTGGAGCTGGGCGGGCTTGAAGTCGGCGCGGGCCACGGCGGCCGGATGGTTGACGTACAACGCACCCCGCAGACCGTGGAGCACACCGCCGAGCCCATGACGTGCCTCTGCGACGGCGAACTCCCTTGACTGTCGGGGCAGCTGCTGGAAGCGAGCGGTGTACGGGGTCGGCCGGCGACAGTAGACGGCTGTCACGGCCTCCACATCCACCTCCCGGCCGGCAGTACGCAACCGACCGCCCCACGTCGAGCCGCCGCCCTGCCCGAGCCGAAACCCGAAGACAAGGCCCGGCCCGACATCCCCCGGATCAACGCGTACGACGCCCGTGCCGCGCTCATTCAGGGCCTCGATGACCCGGTCCGCGGTGACGTCCTGCAATGCGGTGAGCACCAGAACTGTGCGCCTCACCTTTCAGTCCGACTCGTAGTCGGTCGTGTTGTCGTCCTGCGTCTGAGGCTGCGGCTGCTGGCCGTCCCCACCACCGGAAACCGAAGCCGTACCCGCCGTCTTCGACGTCCCGTGCTTCCCCATCTCGACCACCTGACCGGCGGCGTCCGTGTAGACGGCGGTCTGCGAGGCGGCATCCAGCGCCACGGACACGTACGACGGAGGCCCGACCGGCAGCCGATCGGTCACCAACCGCATGGCCCAGGGCGCCAGAACGGCAGTGGTCGTCATGTGATTGCTCACCATTCCCTTTCGATGTTCTTCGCGTAGGAGGATCAGACTTCCGAGCGCGCGGCCAGTCGTGACCGCCCTTTCCTGACCAGGGCCGTGATGGAACGCGGGGTGCACAGATCGCCCTCGTAGCGCGGCGGGACGAGCCAGTAGGTGCCCGGTGACTGCTGCCGGTCGAGCCGTGGCACGCCGAGGTAGGTGCCTTGCCCCAGACACGTGGCGATGTCGTCGTACGCCCAGACCAGACCGGCGTGCCCCTGGATCAGGGCGTAGTAGGTACCGCCGGCGAATCGGCGGTCGTAGATGATCGAGCCCCCCAGGAGAAGACCGAGGCAGACGGCGACATCGTCCGGGTCGCTCGAATCCACGGCGGCGTGCACCTCCTCGGACGCCATGCGCACCGCCGCGAACCGATCGCCGAGCGGTAACAGGGCGACACCCTGAACCGCCCACTCGTGCCAGGCCTGCGCAGGCGTCGGATGGGCTCGTGCGAGCCATTCGGAGATCGCTCTGTCCAGGGCCTCTTGTGTGTCCACAACCTGCCTCCTGTCTTGGGGACAATGCAAAGCGTCCAGTAACCGGGCGTCAGATTCGAGGACTTGAAAGGGTCACTGAAGGGACTCCATGGGGTCTTTCATGACTCCTTGGGGAGGATGCCCCGCTTGAAACAGGACCCGATGTGGGAGAGTTGAAGCAGCCGTAGCAGGAGGTGCTCCCATGCCGAGGCCCACCGGCAACGTTCGACTCAAGGCAGCTCGCGTAGCCGCGGGCTTCAACTCCCAGCAGCATCTGGCCGACGCACTCACCCAGCACGCCAAAGACATGGGCGTTCGCGGGTTGTCGATCGGTGTACGGCAGGTTCGCCGCTGGGAGTCGGACAACCCGCCTTGGCCGCAACCGGACTGCCAACGCGTTCTTGTGCACCTGCTCGGACAGAGCATGGAGGCGTTGGGGTTCACGCCGCCATGGGGTTCAGATGGGCCGCACCACGCGGAGCAGGCACGGCGTGCCCTGGTCACCGGAGGCCGGACAGTGCTGGGAGGCCGGGCATCACCGCCCCGCAAAGTCGCCGTGGCCCGTCAACCTTCCACGGCCGGAGCCGATTTCATGGCGGTGACCCGCTCGCACCGTCGGCTCTACTGGTCGGTCGCACCGGCAGAGCTGCACCCGGCCGTCGTCGCGCACGCGACGCTGGGATGCGCCCTGTTGCCGGAGACGACGGACTCGACACGTCGTGAGATCGCGGCCGCGATGGCGGAGACCTACCTCCTGGCAGGCCGTGTCGAGTTCTTCGATCTCCGCGAGCCGAGCACGGCCAACGACACCTTCCTGTCGGCTCTGCAGGCAGCGGGGGAGGCGGACGACGCGTTGCTCGGCTCGGCGATCATCGCCCACATGGCGTTCGTCCCGGGTTGGGCGGCGGATCGCGACGGCGCGCTCGAGCGTATGACGGCCGCGCGCACCTACGCCCGACGGGTTCCCGCCTCCGCCGAGTTCCTGGCCTGGCTGGACGCGGTGGAGGCCGAGTGCGAGACGAGGTCGGGCAACAGCCGTACCGCGCTGCACCTCCTCGGTCACGCGGAGGACGTCCTGACGGCGGGCAACGAACACCCGTCGCCGGAGTGGCTGGACTGGTTCTCCCCAGCCCGCCTGGCGGCCTTCAAGGGCAACACTCAGATGATCGCGGGCCACCTCCCTCAAGCCCGCGAAAGCCTGCTGCAAGCCCTGACCGCGATGACACCGGCCGAGGACAAGCAGCGCTCGGTGGTCTACGGCGACCTGGCGGCCGTAGAGGCGACATCCGGAAACCCGGAGCAGGCCTGCGAGTACGCGGGCAAGGCCCTCGACCAGTTGGCGGTCACCTGGTACGCGACCGGCATGGACCGGGTACGAGAGGTACGCCGTGCGCTCACGCCCCACCAGGCCGAGCGCTGCGTACGTGACCTCGACGACCGGCTTTACGACTGGTCGACGACGCTCAGCGCGCTGGGCCGTTGAACTGACTGATCAGGTCGGGCAGTTCGAGCAGTGTCTCGACCCTGAAGGTCGGCAGTTCTCTGGCCTCGCGGTCATTCCACTGGATGGTGGCCCAGGGCCCGCGGTGTACGAGAGCGGTCTGCATGCCGGCCTGCCGGGCGGGGCGGATGTCGTTGTCGCAGCGGTCCCCGACGTACAGGATCTCGCCGACGTCGAACGGCACGGCGTCGGCGACCCGCTTGAAGAACTCCAGGTCCGGCTTGCTGGCACCCCAGTCGTCCGACGTGCCGATCAGGTCGACGTCGTGGGAGAACAGCTTCCGCAGGATCCGCCCGGCCCGGACAGTCTGGTTCCCGGCGATCCCGAGCCAGAGCCCCGTGCTCCGCAGTTCGGCAAGCGCAGGCCGCACGTCGGCGTAGAGATCCTCCTCCCCGAAGGACTCCGGCAGCCCGGCGGCGGCCCGCTTCTCCCGCTCTCCGTAGAGGTCGAACCCGGGCCGGAACTCCTGGAACACCTCCCGGTAGTCCCGCCCCTGCGCGATCACGGCGCCGAACATCGCGTGGAAGGTATGCCGGGGCACACCGAGCCAGTCGGCCCAGGTCCCGTACTCCCTGGTCTCGTCCACCAGGCACTCACCTACGTCGAAGACGACTGCGTGAATCATGAGAGCAGGATAGCGATGTGCTACTCCGTGCTCCATGCGTCTGTCTCGACAGGTCAACCGTATCCGGCTGCTGAAATGCGGAATTCAATCGCGTAGATAGTTGTGGATTGCAGTCGCGATGGCCTTTCCTAGAGAAATTGGGACCGCGTTTCCGATCTGTGTTGCGATCTCAGTCTTCGTTCCGCACCAGCGAAACTCAAATGGAAATCCCTGGATGAGTGCCGCTTCGAAATGCGTAATAGGGCGATTCTCTGATGGGTGGAGGTAACGGCCTTTCTCAGGCTTGAAGAATTCCGTGCGGATAGTCACTGAAGGTTCGCCGAGGCGAAGTCTGCCCATGACGTCCCCAGTTCCGGAGTTGTGCTTGTCCCAACTCGATGTCGAAAGGTATTGGACATCTGTTTTTACGCCAGGCGGGTTCTCTTCCCTGAAATATGCAAACTTGCCGGTTTCGTCCAGGGTGTACCACCAGCCGCTAAGATGCTTACGGTTGCCGCCGGCCGGGATGTGGTTATATCGAGCCAGGGACAGGGTTTCTGGATTGCGGCCGAAATGTAGATCCTCGGTGCTGAAGATTCCAGGTAGTTCGACCTTCAGTTCAGGAATCATCATTTCGACTTCGGGGAGGTCTCGAAGTTTTCGTTTCGAGGACTCGCGGAAGATGTCGTCGACAGCCTCCCAATATGAGATTGCCGCATCGACGCTTTCGATTGGACGACTCAGCGCCGTCGTCCCCCTTGGGCGCCGGAAGTGCGATTTGGGGGGATAGGTCATTGTGCGACCGTTGTCTATGTCGCGTCGAACCCCGATGACGATGGCTCTACGTCGCGCTTGGGCTGCACCGTAGTCTGCGGCGTTGAGAAGGTAACGCTTGTTTTTCGCTTCCTCGGAATCCGTGGGCTCGCGGCCTGGGGGATCTACCAGCCGGTATTCGGCGAGCTTCCCCCCGCTCTTAATCTCATCCAGCAGGCTGCGAAATTCGTCTGACCTCAGAAAGCGATCGACATTCTCGATGACGAACACCTTTGGGCGGATTTCCGCAACGATGCGAACGTATTCCTCCCAGAGGCGGTTTCGCTCGGTACCCTTTTTTACGCGGTTCAAGGCCGAGAAGCCTTGGCACGGTGGACCGCCGACAACGACATCAGCGTGGAGAGCCTCCGGGGTTGGTTCCCAGTCCTCTATGTCTCCAATATGGATGCGGGTGGCAGGGACCCGCTTGTCCCGGCGAAGGCGTCCGAAGTTCACGGCATAGGTGGCGGCTGCGGCACGGTTGTGTTCGACAGCTGCGATGCTGTGAAAGACCGGCTTGCCACCCTTCCCGTCGGGGCGGAACTCGTGGAACCCCTGGGTGAACCCCCCGCAGCCGCTGAACAGGTCGACGACGGTGATGGGTTCGGAGGCATCGGAGCGGGGCTTGAGCATAGGGCGATCTTAGCTTCGTAGAGCGGCAGCGAGTGCCTGACCGACGGCTGCGGCCAGAGGAGGGGGCATCGCATGACCCACTTGGCGATACCTGGACGTCTTGCCGCCGAAGAGCTTCCACTCGTCGGGGAAGGCCTGGATCGCTGCGGCTTGTTCGACCGTTAGCTTGGGCAGTTCGTCCAGGGGGAAGTCGGCTCCCGGAGGGCCGTCCCCGAGACTGTTCCCGTTGACTCCGAGCGCAGCCCACGCCTTTTTACTGCCCGTCGGGCCGAGGTCGGCCCCGCCTCGGCGATCCGATCCGCCGACGAGGGCTGGGGCTATGCGATCGGCGTTCTTGACCCAACGTTCGGCGCCAGGCCAGCCGCCGGCAGACATGGACGGGCCGAGAACCTCACCCACGGTGGGGGGTGGCTGGTTGTGGGGTTGAGGCCATGTGAACCGTTCGAAGTACCGATGCCGGAGGGCGATCAGAAAGCCGCTCCTTCGGTTTTGAGGAACGCCGAAGTCTGCAGCGTTGAGGACATTCCAGCTGGTACGGAAGCCGGCCTCTTGAAGTTCGTGGTCAATCCACGCGCGGTCATCGGCGAATTCTGGCCCGTCGACCAAGTCGGGCACATTCTCAAGAAGAACGGCCTTCGGTCCAATTTGGCACGCAAGGTTGATCGCGGCACGCAGGACTCGTCGTTCCTCGCTGTCCTCCGTCCGCCCGACCGTCGCCGAGGACTTCACGCGGGGTAGCCCGCCGCTGACAAGATCGACCTTAGCCACGTCGGGACGCATGCCGGGCGTGAACTGCACCACATCCATGCATACGACGTCCCAAGTTGGTCGATTGAGGTCGACTGAGAAGCATGCGTCCGCCTTGCTGTCTATGAGCAATACCGGATCGAATCCTGCGCGTTCGAGGCCGAGTGCCTGACCTCCTGCCCCCGCGCAGAGTTCCAAGGACCTGAATCGAGGGATCGTCGGGAAGATCTGCGTGGGCAACAGCGTCTCGTCAGGGTTCGCGGAGGCGGTGGTGACTGTGGTGCTGCTTCGAGCAGCCACTGACTCCTGAACCACGTGTGTGGAGCCTGACGAGCGTCGGGGATGATGAGCGTCGACGGACTCCCGCGCAACGGCCCGCAACTCTGTGTCCAGAGCATGTTCCTCAATTGCGTCGAATAGTACGAACGGGGCGAGTCGGAGGAGACGTTTGAGGAAATCGCGGAGCGTGTCGCGTTCGTTCAGTCCGGTCAGGTCGAGATCTGCCCAGACCCGTAGAATCGCCCTGACCAGGTGAGGACTTCCGCCTAGTGCGGCACGACGGGCGTAGATCTGGTCGAATGCCGCCTCGCCGAGGATCTTCAGGGCGCCGTACGGCTCCGGTTCCTCCGAGGCTCGGACGAGCTGTGCTCTCCACCACAGCCGACCGAAAACGTGCCGGGTGAGGTCGGTACCGACCACTCGGTCCTTGGGGGGCTGCGGGTAGCGCCAGAAAGCTACGTCTGGAAGTACAACGAGAGCAAGGAAAGCCCAGACGTCGCGGGCCGCCGCTTCAGCAGGAACCATGCCCATCTCGGCGTGCAAAAGAGCAGCCAGACGAAGGTCGAAGTCGGCATTGCTTGCTCGGTCGGAATCGTTGGGGAAGCCGGCTTGCTTCGCGAGTTCCAGCACGCCACCGCGGAGTTCACGAAGTCTGTCTCCGGAAATCCGATCGCCACCCGTTGCCACGTACACTGCGGATTCGTGAGCGAACGCCACCCGAGTGGAAAGTTCCGTCGGTGTCAGAGTCCGGTACTCGTCGAATAGGGGTTTGGCCTGTTCGGCGAGGAGCCGAGGATAGAGAAATCCCATCAGGACACCTCGAAGATCTTGACGGCTGCCTGGAGGTCCGACGAGAACAGCGCCGGTGATTGCTGGTGACGGAGGCGTATGTCGGTGATCGACTGGTCGGGGAAAAGCTGGACGAAGAGGCTCAACAATGTGGCCCCCAGTGACTCATCGGGAAAGTCGGCGTCCTCCACGAAGTCCTCATGGGTCAGGGCATGTTCTACCATGATCCGGGCCGCGTCCGCGTACACGGCCGACAGGACTATCCGGTCCACAGGACGGGGTTTTCCTGCGTTTTGAAACGCGGTTGCAGTGACCGTGTTCTGCTCGTTGACGAGCAGCAGGAGCGCGCCCATGGTCGCACTTTCCAGGCCTCCGCTGATCTGCAGGTGCCATGCGGCGTTGTCGGGGAACGAAGTTCGAGCGAAGTCGATGATTGCCATGGGGAATTGCGGTGCGTCCCCTTGGAGGCGAAGAGCCTCGCGGTCACTCCACAGCACAGACCCGGCTCGTCTTGGTGCTGATGGACGAACGCCGGTCACGCGCTCGGCCAGGACGAGGGCGGTGTCCAAGAGCAAAAGGCCGCCAAGATCGGCACCACGCAACCGCACATCGAATTCGGATGAGCCCGTACCTGCTTCGGGAAGACGGATGTGCTGCGCGGGTCCGCTGAGATTGGAACCAGTGGCTGTCCAGACAACCGAAAGCATGAGAGGGGCGTCCACAGGTAGTCCGGTCTGCCGGCGAACGCGGTCCACGTCGACTCGAACTGCTCTGCGTAGGTGCAGATCCATTTGATAGTCCCAGTCGGGAAGCGCCTCTGGAAGGGGCACCTCGCCGTCCTCAACCACCAAGCGCCAAGGCTCAGAGGCTACAACGTCCTCGCTGGGCGCCCTGTAGGGAAGCACACGTCGAGTCATACTGTCCTCACGGCCTCGACCTTGATGCCGATCTCGGTCACGGTGTCGGGCGCAGGCCGCACCAATGCACGCCAGACCGACTCGCCGCCTTCCACCAAGTAGGGATCCCGAGTGTGGAGCCGCCCGGTCTCATCCTCCCAACCGATCAGTTCGGGCATGCTTGCTCCGATGGGCGGATCAGTCTCTCGGGCACCAGTTCCGGGCAAAGTGATTGCGAGGTCGATGTAGAGGCGTTGAGGGCCGGGCACGGGCAGTCGGAATTCTTGAATCAACACGGAAATGTCTCCGCGATCATCGAAGTACGGGTCACCGAGATATTGCACTCGCGGGCGGCGACGCACGCCACTGTGGGCGCCGTCGACCGACGAGCTCGGAAAGGGCTGGTCTCCACTCGGCAGTCCACCCTCCTCGGAGGTAGATTCACCTGCTGCCTCGCTCGTGACTCGTGAATCGGTGGTCGGACGGCCGGGTGCCCGGGAAGTGGTGACGTCGTGGGTCTCTGTCGGCCTGGTTGAGCCTGCAGCCATGATTTGCGGCTTGGAATAGGCGGTGGCGCCACCGATTCCCCAGGCGCCCCCCACAAGTCCCGAGAAGAGTGAACTGGCAGCTCCGAGCGCGACTTGGGTTGCTCCGGGGCGTGCAGTACCGCTCAAGGAGAGCAGTTGTTCCAGGGCTTCACTGATCCGTCGATACGTTGTCTGCACATAGGTGCTCTCGGGCCTGTCGAGCGACTGTGGATTCCATGCGTCGTGGGTGGGTGGCTCGGCCTTGGCGTACACCTCGTCCATGGATTCGTCGGCCCTGAACACTCCCGCGTAACCTTGATTTGTGCTCGGTGGCTTGGGCCCGGGGTGGTAGGTGACGACGAGTTCAGCAGGTCGCATCAGGCAGACATGATGGATCAGGTCGTCGATGTCCAGCATGAGCGAGGCGCGTGTTGGCTCGAGTGTTGGCATGATGCGCTTCACCAGCCCGAGTCGTCCCAGATATTTTCTAGGCTTGAGGCATTCGAGATCAATTCCGGCTGCACCGAGCATGGCCTCGTAGGCCGCGACGAACATATTGAGGGGACGAGTGGAACGTGGATCGGGTACGAGGTGCTGTACACCGTCGCAGACTACGGAGAAATTCATGGCAGGTGGGTCACCCGCAGTGGAGATCATTTTGGGCCAGAGATGCCAGGAAATGGTGTCACTCAGATAGTCCGCGGCTTGGGCCGGTTCAAGGTCGTCCAGGTTGGGGTCAACCACGGCAACGGTCGTTCCGGTCTCCTCCGGTCCGAACGCCCTCAGGCCGAGACGCTGAGCCACGGCTTCCGCTTCTTCACCCACCAAGGGTTCAACGACACTCCCCGCGGCGTCGCCCCACCAGTGCCTACCCGTGTACCGGCGATCGCCATCGGGGTAACTTTTCCAGAGCGCACAACCGATGAGTCGGGTTTCGTACGTTCCCACACGGGTCCGACAGCGGGAATGAACGATTACGGTGCCGGGCTTGGACAGCAGGTAGAAAATTCCCTTGCCGAAGCCGTAAGTGCCGCCGCCGAATGCCTTGTCGCGTGGCTCGCCGATGTTTCGGATGAACGAGACGAAGTCCCGGTCAGGGCCTACAGCGTTGTCTGCGCGCGTCGGACCGCCGAGACCACGGGTACCGCGATCGGACACGGCGAGCACGCGGATCGGGCCCCGCTTGAGTGTGTCGCGCAACGGAAAGTTCTCGGCGATGCTGGGCGCCCCTGCGAGAAGGAGCTCTCGCCATGCGGCAGTGTGTGCCGGTCCGACCGTCCACATGTCGATTCGGTAGTCCACGGGGCCTTGCGACTGCGTGAGGCGGGCGTCCCAGCTGTTCTGTGCGGACTCACGCACCAGGATGGTGAGGAGATCCAGTTCGGGCCGGCCGAGTTGATTGCGAATGCCCTCGGCGGCGCTCGCGCCCTCAGGAGGGTAGGGCTGGGAGAACCAGCGGGGGGCCGTCACGCAGACTCCTGAGTCATACGGTCGATCATTCGCGACACGGTCTCGGTTGTCATCGGCGCCGGTGCTTCTCCGGAAAGCTCGATGGTGTACTCAACGTCGAGCACAGAAATCGGCACACCTGCCTCAGTGAGTGACCTGGCGGTCAGAGATGGGAAGCCAGTCGCCACTTCGTACCAGCGTTCTTCATCGATGACGAAACGGACGTCGCGATATCGGTCGGCATCACCGGGCCGGTAACCAGCCTCGGCGAAGAGTGCGAGAAGTGCGCTCTCGTCGTCGGCGGAGCTAAGGGTTCGTTCGAGTAGTTCCAGGAAGCCGAGACCCCCTGATGTGGTTCGGTCCAGGCGAAACCAGGTCAGACACAGCAGTCCACCTTCGGGGGCATCGAGTTGGTCGAGCCCGTGGACCCGCAAGCGTCGCCCTTCGTTCTTTGTACTCGTCTTTACTTCGACAGCCAGGTGCCCATTTGAGAAGTCGTGACGGTGACCTTCCGGCCCGTGCCAGAGTCGGTGTGCGCTGGAATCCAGACGCAAGAGCCGGTCGAGTACGAGCAGTTCGCCGAAGAGACCCGCGAGCTGTGCCGGCCCGAGCACATCACCCTGTGGTTGGAACAGCGCCTTCCAACGGTCAAGAACCTGGTAGAGAGCCTTGACAGGGGCGCCGGAGGCCTTCTCCGTCGCGCTCAAGATTTCAGCACACAACTCCGTGAAGAGATCGTTCAAGTCCGAGCGTAGGCAGGCGAGGTCGGCGTACGTTTGATACGTCTCATCATCTTCCAGCGGGCGTTTGCGTAGTTGGAGGACGGGACCATTGAGAGTTGAACGTACCTTCAGGTGCGAGGGGACGGGTATCAGAACGTGACGGCATCCGTCGTGATCGACAGCGGCCACCAATGCACCCTGCCCTGTCGTCACTGGAAGTTGCGAGACGCGGAGGCGGCCCTCGCCACTGGCTGGAGCAGCCTCCAGTGCGGTCCAGTGTTCGTCTACGATTCTCCGGAAAGCGTCGCTGGTCACGCCTCCTCGCCCTCGAGGAGGCTGAAGTCCTCGTCTTCCAAAGGCACACCGGACAGGTTTGCGGATATGTATTTCTCTACGGTGCTGTCCCCATGTTGCGGATTCGGGAAGACGAGTCCGACGCCGATTACGTCTTCCTCTGCGTTCAGAGGGGCACGCAACTTTTTTCCTGGAGCGGGCTCGGACGTCTTGTCGATCGGATAAAGAACCAGGAGGCCTGCGTCCGGGAGCTGGACACGACGCTCGTCAATAATTCCCTTCTCAGTGAGCTTCGCCGTGTCCCCTGCCAGGTCCACGGCTGCGTCGCGGCGGCTCATGAGCGTCTTGATGTCGGCGAAGTCCGGGGTGGGCGTGGTTGTGGCCACGCGACTGCGGAGGTTGCGCCCGACGGACACCCCAGGGGCGAACTCGTAGGGATCGCCGGCAGAGCTCCCGACGATCGCAATGTTCCACCGGCGCAGGGAACCGGCGCTGACTCGTTTACGGATATAGCCGCTGATCAGTTCCGCGTCGTTCTCGGGTGATTTCTCGTGGAACTTGTACGACGCAAGGAAGTCAATCACGACGTCGTACGGCACGTCGCGGAGGACATAGCGCTCCTCCGAAGAGCGATCTTCTACTCGCACAGCATGCACCAAGGCTGCAGCGACGAGATCGCGCGCTGCGGCGGAGTTTCCACGGAGCCAGTCCGTGTTCGTGTGGAAGTAGTGAGTCTGAACCCTCTTCCCTGCGTACGAGGACGCGGCAGTGACCGCATCGCGCATCTTGGCGGCCGCAGTCACGCGAAGGGCCGGGTGGGTTCGTAGGCGCACGGCGAAGGTTAGAGGTGTCTCGGCCTCGGTGATGTATATATCGATGTCGCGGCGCATCTCGGTCTCGACCGTGGCAAGGTGCCGGAACCACTCGGCGAGTTCGTCGGTCATCCATATGCGGGGGAGATCAGCGTAGCCGTTCCGGAAGCCGAACCATCGCCCCATCTGGAGGAGGGTGTCGTAGGCGGAGACGGCACGCACGAAGTAGCTCACAGACAGGCCTTCGAGCGTGAGACCGCGAGAGAGGGTGTTGCCTCCGACGGCTATCGCGACGACTGGGCCGTTCTCGTAGTCGAGACGAGCCTCACTGCTGGAGTTGTCCATGACGATGCGGCAACTGCGGAGCGCACCGGGAAGTTCGGGCAACAGATCGTCGAACGAGATCTTCTTCTCGCCGAAGTCCTCGGCAGGGACACGTGCCGTCTCTTCGTCCCAAAGATCACGCAGTCTTGAGAGGAAGACCGCGTCGGTCAGGGTCTCCGCGGCCCGATTCAGCAGGCGCTGCAGTGGACGCTCAAAACTGTTGTGGACAGACGTGTTGACACTTGTGTGGATCAACATCGTGTTGTGCGGATTGCCAGTACGGCGGACGCGGCGCGCAGCCGTCACGAGCCAGAAATACTCGACGGCTCGGCGGAGTGTGTCGGTGATGACGGGCTCGAATCCCTCGACGTCGGCCTTTGTCTCCGGGCGGACGCATGGAACGTCGCCCTCTGGCACGGACCGGATCATGTCGTGGCCGTCGTCTACCTGGGCGGGATCTTCCCCGTCCAGTGCATAGCGACCAAAGAGGACTTCTGTGCCGAAGTGCCCTTCCGGCTTTGGTAGATTGACGACGAAGTCCCGCGGATAGAGATCCTCTGCGCTCGGATCGATCAGAAGGTTGGCGAACGGCGACGCCGTGTATCCGACATAGGCGGAACGCGGCAGGCTCTTCATCATGCTGAGGATCAACGGGTTGATGGACTTCGTCGCGACCGTGGCTTGGTCTGCCTCGTCATCAATGATCAGTGCCGGGCAGTCCTTCAGGTAGTCCGTTGCCTTGTCGAGCCACACGGCGAGTTTGCGCAGTACAGTCGCATTCTTCTTCACGACGCAGAGTACGTGCGTCTTGTTGCTGTTGCCGAAGTACGAGGCCGGATTCGCCGTAGGGGTGAAATCCTTGTCGAGGTCGGTCAGTTGGGACCACAGTGAGGGGTTGGGTTCCACGAGCTGCTGTACCAGACGGGCCTGAGTCTGGCGGCGAAGACCGTTGTGGATGCCCGCGAGCACAATGAACAGTTTGTACCCCCGGTCGGCGGCCTTGGCCATGACCGAGGTGAAGTTCGTGGTCTTGCCGGATTGGACGTAGCCGACTACGAGACCTCGTGTGGAGAAAGCCTTCTCCTTCGGGTGGTTCAGGAGCGAGACGACTCGAGTGGAGGAATCGTCCAGCTTCCTGATCGCAGTGTTCTTGGGCCACCCGTCCTTGAGCAGCAGATCCTCGATCGCGGGCCAGCACTTGTCTTTGGGCTGCGGTCCCGTGTACCAGGTGTCCCGGTTGCCAAGGACAACGGCGTGGGGCTCTTGGAGTTCCTTGATGCGTATCGTCTGCTGCTCGTGCCGATCCCGGATCTGCTGGATGACGTCCGAACGGACTCCCATGAGCTCCAGTCGCTTCACGGCCTCTGACGGCGGAAAGGCGTCCAAGATCGCCTTGAACGTCTCATACATGTCATCGAATTCGTCGGTCACAGGCCTCGACCGCCCCCGCTCTCGTTCGTCACGCTGACCGCGGTTGGAGCTCTGGCGTTGCCAGACGTCCCCGAGGCGCAGGTCGGCTCCCCGCTTACACAACTCCTACACAATAGGAGGTGCGCTGGTTGTTGATAAGTGAATCAGAGTCACGATTGTTTATCAGCGCCGTCGCTCTCGGTGAGATCGGATGCGCGAGGGAGCGTACGGGGGACTGCTTGAGCGGAGGCCAAAAGGGCTGCGATGCGGTGGGCCACGTCCGCAGGGGACTCGTGTTCCCAGAAGCGCAGGACCGTCCACCCCTCGACGGTGAGGTGCTTGGTCGTCTCAAGATCCCGGGCCATGTTCTTGTCGAGCTTCGTGCGCCACCATGCTGCGTTGGCCTTCGGCTGCGTCGCATGCTCGGGGCAGCCGTGCCAGAAGCAACCGTCCAGGAAGATCGCGACCTTGGCCCTACCGAAAACAATGTCGATCGTGCGGCGGGGCATGCCGGGGACCGGCACGTTCACCCGGTAACGAAGCCCCGCTGCGTGGAGGAGCTTCCGGACGGCGACCTCGGGGGCCGTGTCGCGAGACCCTTGGCGGCTCATGCGAGCGGAAACGCTGGGAGAGGGCGGGGTGACATCTGACACGAAAGCATTTTGCCGGCGATGAGGCAACCGTGTGCAGGGGGGAGAGGCCTTGTTGCCGGTCGGCAAGGAGTACCCCGTGTCGAAGGCCGGGGCCGCCCGCTTCTTTTTCAGTGTCGTGCCTCCGCGACCCGCCTCAAGGGCGCTCCCGCTCCGCTGCGCTCCGCGTCCGCGTCGGCTGCGCCGATGGCCCTTCGGGCCACCCTTGACCCGGGCCGCTCCAGCACGGGGTGGAAGCGAGCGGGCGGCCCGGGGAAAGTGGGCGGCTTGCCTGGGTGGGCCCTGGGCGGGGTGCGATCGCGGCCGGGGTTGGGGCGCGTCGGGTGGGCGGGGGCACGCCGGGTCGTCTCAGCGGGTGCGGAGGTGGGTTACGAACCGTGGCAGGCCTCGTACTGCTGGGTTTCGCCGCACCAGCACTCCGACGTCCGCTGCGGCGGCCAAGCCACCGCTCGCCCCCGCGCCGCCAGCGTCGTCGCGTACTGGGGGAGCAGGGTCGTGTCGGACGGGGACGAGCCCTCCGAGGCCGCGAAGGCCTCGTACGACGGGACCGTGGCCGTCACGATGCCCAGGTTCGCCGTGCCGGAGGCTGAGAGTTCGCGGAGGGAGGACTCTATGGTCGAGAGGTGTTCGGGGTGGGACGGGTACTCCGTGGACAGGTCCGGGTAGGCCGACAGGAGTTCCGTCAGTTCCTGCGCCGGCCAGTGCAGGACCGCTACCGGGAAGGGGCGGGAGAGGGCCTCGCGGTAGGTGCCGAGTTCCGCTCGGAGGCGGGAGATCTCCGCTTCCAGTTCCGCGGGGTTGTCCGAGCCGAGGGACCAGACACGCTTCGGGTCGTGGAGTTCGTCCAGGGAGATCGAGGACGAGTGGAGGGTGTCCGCGCGGGCGTCCCAGTCGTCGTGGGGGAGGCCCAGCATGCGGCGGACCCGGTGGCGGCCGATCAGCACCGGGTGCGTGGCGTAGGGGGGTTCCGCCACGTCCGTGAGGAGAAGGGTCGCCGCCTCCGTGAACGTGTCGTGCGCCGCTTCCAGCTCGTCGTGGGATTCCAGGGATTCGGCGATGATCACCCAGGGGGCCGGGTCCCGGGGGGACGCGGTGCGGATGCCGTCGATGATCGCGCGCGCCTCGGCCTCGTGGTCGTACTCCCACAGGTTCGACGCCTTCAGGGCGCGGACCAGTGGTGCGTTCTCCAGGGTGTCCGGGGTGGAGAGCAGGCGGTCGTAGAGCGCGGTCGCGGCGGGGCGGGCGTCGGACAGTTCCAGGTGGGCCGCGGCCTGGAGCAACAGGGCCTCGGCGTCCTCGGGGTACAGGCCGGCGGTCCGCTCCAGGCGTGCCGCTTCGGCGGAGTGGTCGACGTTCTCGGCAGGCGTGTCGGGGCGCATGAACGACACGGTACTGCCCGGCGGTGACAAAGAAGAGATACAGATGGGGGGCAGTCGGTTGCGAGGGGAGTCGTTCCGTGGAGTTCGCGTTCGGTGGGTGTGTCGTCGAGTGGCGGGGGCCTGCTCCCTACTACTTCGTGCCGGTGCCCGAGGAGGAGTCCGAGGAGATCCGGGCCGTCGCCGCCATGGCCTCGTACGGGTGGGGAGTCGTTCCCGTCGAGGCGACCGTGGGCGGGGTGGTCTTCGAGACTTCGCTGTTCCCGAAGGACGGCGGGTATCTGCTGCCGCTCAAGAGCGCGGTGCGCAGGCCGGAGGGGTTGGCGGCGGGGGACGAGGTGAGTGTGGAGATGCGCGTTCGGTTGCAGTAGTGGTGCCGGGGGCACCGTGGGTGGGCCGCGTGCCCCCGGCACCGGGTGCTTCTAGATCGTCACGCCGTCGATCTGCAGGGTCTGTACCGCCTTCGCCGGGACCGACACCGCCACCGTCTTTCCCGAGACGTACGTGTCCGAGTACGCCTTGTACGCGTCCCCGCCCGTCGTCACCGTGTTCCAGCGCGGGACCAGGCCGCCGGAGCCGCCGGTCACCGTGGTGAAGCCGGAGAGGTTGAAGGTGAAGGTCTGGGCGGAGGTGGCGGTGTTGAGGGCGACTATCACCAGGCGCTTCGCCGAGCTGTCGTAGGCCGCCACGGCATTGCTCACGCCCGTGTCGAGGATCTTCATCCCCGGGCGGATGTGACGGCTGAACTGCGCCATGACGTAGTACTTGGTGGTGACCGCCCCTGCCGCCAGGGTGTTCGCGTCGTACGCGATCATCGCCCAGTTCGAGGACGGGTCCATGACCTGCCAGTAGACCCAGGCGGTGGGGTGCAGCCAGCGGAAGTCGTAGAGGAGGTTGAAGGCGAGGGTGTAGCCGGTGCCGTCGTTGTCGCCGGTCTCGGAGTTCCAGAGGGCCTTGCCGGCCGTGGTGACGACGTCCGTGTAGAGGAGGTCGCGGCGGCCGCCCGAGCCCTGGTAGCCGTGGACGTTCACGCGGTCCACGTAGCCCTTGGTGGTGGCGGAGAAGGAGCTCCAGGTGGTGCGGGCCAGGTCGTAGCTCGTCTCGTCCGAGGCCGAGATCTTGGTGGTGGTCAGGCCCCGGCTGTTCAACTCGCTTCTCAGATAGGGAAGTACGGCTGCCTGGACCGTCGAGTCGATGTGGCAGCCCTCCTGGGTGCCGGTCGCCGTCCACCAGGAGGACGAGGGCTCGTTGAAGGCCTCGACCGTCGCGAAGTTCACGCCCCAGTTGTTCTTGGCGTACGACGCCACCGAGGCCAGGTGGGAGGCGTGCTGGCGGTAGTTCCAGGACTGGAGGTTGTTGCCGCCGTCGGAGGCGCCGGACGGGTTGTGGTTGTAACACATCCACCACATGGGGGAGTTGGCGAAGAGTTCGGCCGTCGCGCCGCGGTTCACCGCCTTCACGAGCATCGCGCGCTGGGTGGCGTCCGCGGTCCAGTGCCAGGCCGAGGAGGTGGGGTCCTCGTTGTTCCAGTCCTGCCAGTAGCCCTCGATCTGCTTGAACGCGGGGATGTTCGCGGAGGCGACCATCGATTCGCCGTTCACGCTGTTCCAGCTGCATCCGCCCAGGTTGTAGCGGGCGATGTTCAGGCCGAGGCCGGGGAGCGAAGTGCTGTTGTACGTCGTCGACTTGGTGGTGAAGAAGATGTCGGCGAAGTCGTCGCGGGCGCCGAAGACGTTCGCCCACCAGGCCAGTGAGGTGCCCCAGCCCTCCCAGGTGCTGTACGACGTCGACGGGCTGACGGCGATGGTCGCGTCGGCGCGGGCCGTGCCGGTGGCCAGGGCGCTGCCCAGGAGGCCGCCTCCCGCGGCGGCCAGGAGTGTTCTGCGTCGGATCATGGCTGTTTCTCAACCTCTCCGTTGCGGCTCAAGCGCCGGTTCCCGGACCGGCGTTGACTCGTCCCCCCGCATGCCATGACGAAGCATCGGGTGTGGCGTGTGAGGTTGTCGAGGGTTGCGACAGCGGTTTCTAAAACCCATGAAGGAAGTGATCGTGGGGAGAGGGAGGAGCGGTGCGGGGTCTCGCGGCCGGTGTCGTGATCTCACGGGCCGTGTCGTACCGATGTCGTGTACGACACGATCACGAGACCAGCGCGTGGGTACTGCTGCTCAGCGCCTCGTCTCGTACCTGGTCAGGACCACGCCGCCGGGAAACGTCCGCGTCTCCACCAGGTTCAGGTTCACCCAGCTGTCCAGCGCGGTGAAGAACGGCGTGCCGCCGCCCACCAGGACCGGCGCGGTGGCCAGCACGTACTCGTCGATCAGCCCGGCCCGCATGGCCGCCCCGGCGAGCGTCGCGCCGCCGATGTCCATCGGACCGCCGTCCTCGGCCTTGAGCCGGGTGATCTCGGCGACCGCGTCGCCGGTGACCAGGCGGGTGTTCCAGTCGACCTTGTCGATCGTCGAGGAGAACACCACCTTCGACATGTCCCGCCAGCGGCGCGCGAACTCGATCTCCGCCGCGGTGGCGCCCGGCTGCTGGTCGCCGGTCGGCCAGTAGGAGCTCATCGTCCGCCACAGCTTGCGCCCGTACAGCGACAGGTCGGTCGCCTGCAACTGGTCGGACCAGAACTGGAACAGCTCGTCGCTCGGCGGTCCGCTCCAGCCGATGTCGTCGCCGGGCGCGGCGATGTAGCCGTCCAGGGCCAGGTTCATCCCGTAGATCAGTTTCCGCATGACGCCAGCCTTCCGTGAGTCGGTCTCACGCGTACAGACCGGCGCGGCGCGGGAATCTCATCGGTGCGCGATGGCGCCGATCTGAGACCGATCTCGGGTGACATCGCGGGAGACGACAGAGAACCAGCAGGTCACAGAAGATCGACCTGTCATCGGAGGCGAGACCCTGCGAGCGGGAACCCCTACGGCTCTGGTGACTTGGCGGCGTTCGCCTTATCGTGCGGTGCCGGCTGGGTGTCGGTGCCGGCTGGGTGTCGGTACCGGCGGCGCGTCGGTACCGGCCGCGCGTCGGTACCGGCTGGGGTCGGTGGGAGGTGCGTGCGCGGTGCGAGTCGTGGGGCACGGCGACCGGCGGTGGCGGGCCAGGCGCCGGCGGGTGCTGTGGAGCGGGGGCGAACTCCTCGTCACTGTGGGCGTGGTGCTCATGCTCCTCGTCGTGCACCAGCTGTGGTGGACCAACCGGGAGGCGAAGCAGGGGGCCGAGCGGAAGGTGGAGGCGCTGGAGCGGGAGTGGGGGGACTCCGGCGGGTCCGGGGACCTGGGCGGCGAAGCGAAGGGCGACTCCGGTACGACCGGCTCCTCGTCGTCGTCCGCCCGTTCCGGCGCCGGCCGGCGGCAGTCGTCGTACACCACCCGGGTCGTCGCCTCCCAGGCCTACGCGATCCTCGTCATCCCCCGGCTCGGCCTCCGTGTCCCGGTCGCGGAGGGCGTCAGCAAGCCGAACGTGCTCAACCACGGGTACGTCGGTCACTACCCCGGCACCCAACAGCCGGGCCAGGCGGGCAACTTCGCGCTCGCCGGGCACCGGAACACGCACGGGGAGCCGTTCCGGTACCTTCCACGGCTCCGGCGCGAGGACACCATCGAGGTCGAGACCAAGGCGGCGACCTACACGTACACCGTGGACCAGATCCTGCCGCAGACCTCGTCCCGTGACTCCGGGGTCATCCGGGCCGTACCGCGGTCGATCGTGAAGCCGTCGTACGGGTACCGGGAGCCCGGCTACTACATCACCCTCACCACCTGCACGCCCGAGTTCACCTCGCGGTACCGGATGGCGGTGTGGGGGAAGCTGGTGTCGGTGCGGCCGCGGGGGTAGCCCGCTCGCGGTCTTTGCCGTCCCTTGGTTCTGTCCATACCTTCCGCATAACCGCCCTCCATAGTCTCTTGGGTTGGCATGTGCACAGCGTGAATACGGGGGTGGGTGGCATGTCGGACCTGAAGAAAGAAGCCGCGTCCATGCACAAGGCGGCCTCGGGGCTGCGTGGCGTGGGGCATCACACGGCGAAGCCGTTGCAGCAGTTCGAGGCGCAGTCCCATGACCTGGGTGCGCTGGGTGCGCTGGGCTCGCTGCTGGGGGCGAAGGGTGAGATAGAGCAGGGCATGACCACCCTGGCCAAGCTCACCAAACAGTTGGGTGAGGAGTGGGACGCGGAGGCGAAGCTGATCGGCGAGGTGTCCGACGCCTTCGATCTGCTGGACGTGCTGATCGCGGCCGCGGCCCAGGGCGAGAAGGGCTGATCCGGGCGTGGTCGACCTCAACCCCTTGCACTACATCAGCAAGTTCAACCACATGTTCGGCGACTCGGTCGCCAGTGGTCTTGAGTTCCTGGGCATCTCGGATCCGGCGGTGGACCCGGACGGGGTGCGGGAGATCGCGAAGAAGTGGCGGAGTCTGGCCTCGGGACTGGACGACGCGGCCACGGCCGCCGAGCGGTCGCTGCGGGGCGTGGAGTGGGAGGGCAAGACCGCCAAGGCGTTCGACAAGCGTTCCAAGGCGGCCCGCAAGCAGGCCACCGAGATGGCGCACGCGCTGCGTGAGGGCGCGAAGGCGCTGGACGACTTCGCGGACAAGGCACACGAGTTGCTGTCCGAGATCGGCGTGATGCTCGCGGAGATCGTCGAGTTCGAGATCGCGGGACTGGCGCTGTCGGTGCTGACCGCGGGCGCCTCGGACGTGGCCGCCACCCTGATGGCGGGCGAGCGGGCGCTGAAGGTGGTGGCGCTGGTCGGGCGGATCGAGGAGGAGGGCACCGCCCTCGGGACCGCCGTGCGCGGGATCATGGAGGTCATCCGGGGGGTGGAGCGGGCGCTGAAGGCGCTCAAGGAGATCCGCGGGGTCGCCGAGGTGGCCAAGCTGGCCAAGCAGGGCGCGACCTTCTCCGCGTTCACCACGCTGCTGGAGGATCCGGGCGCGTTCAAGGACCCGGAGAAGCTGGCGGGCATCCTCGCCGAGGGCGCGCTGATGGGCGTCGGGTTCGGGGTGCTGGGCAAGGCGCTGGGCAAGGGGTTGAAGGCGCTCAAGCCCTCCGAACTCGCCAAGCTGAGCAAGGCATTGAAGCTGGACGGCTCCGGCTTGTCCCGGTTGAAGCTTCGGCCCGATGAGTGGGAGAAACTGCCGGCCGGCATCCGCAATGCCTTGAAGGAATGCGAGCGCGACCCGATCGACGTGGCCACGGGCGACATGCTGCTGCCCCAGGTGGACGTCGACCTGCCGGGTGCTCTGCCGCTGGTCCTGGAGCGCACGCACCTTTCCTCTTACCGGTGGGGTGGCTGGTTCGGTCCCTCCTGGGCATCCACGCTCGACCAGCGTCTCCAGGCCGATGACGAGGGAGTCGTCTACACGACCTTCGACGGGGCCCGGCTGGTCTACCCGCTGCCCGACCCCGAGAGCGAAGGTCCCGTCTTCCCTGAGTTCGGCCCGAGACTGCCCTTGACCTGGGACCACGCCATCGACGGTGCCCTGCGCGTGGCTGATCCGGACAGTGGGCTGAGTTACGTGTTCCACAGCCCACGCCCCACGGATGACGACGAAGCGGTCGATCTGCCCCTCCAGATGATCGTCGACCGCAACGGACAGCACATCACTGTGCACTATGCGGCTGACGGCACACCGACCGCGGTCGTCCATTCCGGCGGCCACCACATTGCCCTCGACCGCCATCCAAGCCTGCCCCGCATCAGCCGACTCCGTCTGGTGGACAACGAGCGCATCGACGGCCAGGGCACTGTCCTGGTCTCCTACGGCTACAACGAGGACGGCCATCTGTCGGAGGTCACGAACTCCTCCGGAACGCCACTTCGCTTCACTTACGACGACGCCGGACGGGTCACCTCCTGGACCGACCGCAACAGGACCGCCTACACGTATGTCTACGACGAGCGGGGCCGGGTGGTTCGCACCGAGGGCAGTGACGGCTTCCTGGCCGGGACGTTCGACTACGACGAACACACCCGCACCACGACCGTCACCGACTCGCTCGGACACGTCACACGCTACGAGCACAACGAGGCACACCGCCTCCTCCGCAAAACCGATTCCCTCGGCCACGTCACCCATCAGGAATGGGATGCCGGGTACCGGCTCGCCGCGATCACCGATTCTCTGGGTCGCACCACCCGCTATGCGTACGACGAGCAGGGGCAGCCGGTCTCCGTCGTCCGTCCGGACGGCCACGCGACCTACGTCGCCTACAACGACCTGGGCCTGCCCCTGCGGGTGACCACCCCGGCCGGCGCCGTCTGGCAGTACGAGTACGACGGGCACGGCAACCGCACAGCCGCCGTCGACCCGTCCGGCGCCGCCACCCGCTACACGTACGACAGAGCAGGACACCTCACCTCCGTCACCGACCCGCTCGGCCACACCACACGGGTCCGCAGCAACCGCGCTGGGCTGCCCGTCGAGATCACCGATCCGGTCGGAGCGGTGACCCGCTATGCACGCGACGCCTTGGGCCATCCCGTCACCATCACCGACCCGCTCGGCCAGGCAACACATCTTGAGTGGACAGCCGAAGGCCACCTCACACGCCGGACCGATCACGTCGGGGCCACCGAATCGTGGACCTACGACGGCGAAGGCAACTGCACCAGCCACACCAATGCGGCAGGTGCCGTCTCCCGTTTCGAGTACACCCACTTCGACCTTGTGGCGGCCCGGACCGGCCCCGACGGCGCTCGCTACGAGTTCACGCACGACACGGAGCTGCGGCTCGCCAAGGTCACCAACCCCCAGGGGCTGACCTGGAGTTACTCCTACGACCAGGCCGGGCGTCCGACCTCGGAGACAGACTTCGACGGCCGCACCGTCACCTACACCCACGACGTGGCGGACCGGCTGACCTCCCGCACCAACCCACTCGGCCAGACAGTCGACTACGAGTACGACGTCCTGGACCAGGTCAGCCGCAAGGACGCTGACGGGACGGTCACCACCTTCACCTACGACCTCTCGGGTCAGCTCGTCGAGGCGGCAACCCCGGAAGCGGCCCTCTCGCTGCGCCGCGACGTCCTGGGGCGGCCGACAGCCGAGACCTTGAACGGACGTACCACCACGTACAGCTACGACAGATTGGGGCGCCGTGCGACCCGCACCACGCCCAGTGGCGCGACGAGCTCGTGGACCTACGACGCCGCAGGCCGCCCCACAGAGCTCACGACCGCGGGCCGGACCCTCAGTTTTGCCCATGACGCTGCGGGCCGCGAGATCACCCGGCGTCTGAGCGATGCGCTGACCATTGCGAGCGTCTTCGACGGCCTCGGCCGTCTCAGCGAGCAGTCGGTTACGGGTGCTGAGGGCCGGCTGCTACAGCGGCGCGCCTACGCTTACAGCCTCGGCGGTGACATCGTCCGTCTCGATGACCAGATCAGAGGCATCCGTCACTTCGGCCTCGACCCCGTCGGCCGTGTCACCACCGTCACCGCGGACGGCTGGAGCGAAAACTACGCCTATGACACGGCGGGCAATCAGGTCGCCGCCTCGTGGCCGGACACCCACCCCGGTGGAGACGCGATCGGGCCGCGCACCTACAGCGGCACCGCCATCACCCGTGCCGGAAACGTCCGTTACGAACACGATGCGGCCGGCCGTATCACCCTGCGTCACAAGACACGTCTGTCCCGTAAGCCGGACAACTGGCGCTACACCTGGGACGCCGAAGACCGGCTCACGTCGGTCACCACACCGGACGGCACGGTCTGGCGGTACATCTACGATCCCCTCGGCCGCCGCACCGCGAAGCTGCGCATGGCTCCGGACGGCGCGACGATCACCGAACAGATCACGTACGCGTGGGACGACACGACTCTCTGTGAACAGACCACGGTGTCAGAGGCGCGCCCTCATCCCGTCACTCTCACCTGGCACCACGACGGTCGGACTCCCCTCGCCCAGGTCGAGCGCATCACCGCAGCCGACGCGCCACAACACGAAATCGACTCCCGCTTCTTCACCATCGTCACCGACCTCGTCGGCACTCCCACCGAACTCGTCGACGAGCACGGCACGATCGCCTGGCACACCCTCACCACCCTGTGGGGATCGACGGCATGGAACCGCGACGCCACCGGGTACACACCACTGCGCTTCCCGGGGCAGTACCACGACCCTGAGACCGGCCTCCACTACAACTACTTCCGCCACTACGACCCCGAGACCGGCCGCTACCTCACACCTGACCCTCTCGGACTGACGCCGTCCCCCAACCCCGTCAGCTACGTCCACAACCCCCTCACCTGGACCGACCCTCTCGGACTCGCGCCATGTCCCAAGGCTCTCTGGGAGCAGAAGGCCGACTTCAGCAGCCAGAAGGTGCTGAGCAAGAAGTTCGACAAACACGCCGGAGACTTCGGCGTCACCGGCAATCGCAGCGGACAGACAATGAAGCAGTTCACACAGAACATGAGAAGCCACATACTCGCCGGCGACACGAAGATCTACCGCTTCAACTACCGGAACCAGGGTCAGGCCGTCGGGTTCATAGATCCGGGAACGAAGAAGATGGTCATGCTGCACACCGACGGAAAATTCTGGTCAGCATGGAAACTGGGCGACAAACAGTTCCAGAGCATCATTGACAAGGGATTCCTGACATAGAACGCCACGTGACGAACATGAAGAACCGTGACCTGATCCAGACGGTCCTGTCCGCTGACGGGGACTTCAGCAGCGACTGGCTGGCTTCCGCAGGCGGCAAAGTCGTCGTGCCCCTCCCCGTGCACGCCGGTCTGAGCCGCCCTACAGCTCTGCGCGTCGTGGCCGGCGCGCGGGAAGCAGGAGCCATGGCCGTCCTCGCCGCCTCGCTCGCCCCCGAGCGCCGCGACATCCAGGTGACGGAAGCCCCTCTCAGCACGGACGAACTTCTGGCTCTCGCTTCCCGCATGCAGGAGGGCTCCGAACTACTCCTGGCGGCCGACAATCTCCACGGCGCATTGCTGCCCAAGGCCGGGTACGCACTCCTCGCGGGGACGGCGCAGTTCATGCGCGGCGCGCTGTCCGAGGGCCCCGACAAGGCCAAGGCCGATTTCGGGCGGTACGCCCGGACGACACGGTCCGAACAACCGCACATCGTGGGAGTGGCTGCTGACTTCCCCCCACTGACCAGGGCATGGAAGTCCCCCGCCGACATCCCTGTGGACAGCCACACGGGACGGCAACTGACGCTGATGCGGGCACTCCTGGAGGATGCCGTCGACGGACCGGCCTATGCCCGCCAGTGGCTTGCCGAACGCCGCAACGCCATGGAAGCAGGAGAGCGTGTGAGCGACGCGATCGCCGGCGCGCTGGACGAGGTCTTCTACGCGCTGGAGGACTACACCATCGACCCGAGCCTCCGGGACGATGACGACCTGACCGACGGAGAACTGCGACAACACGTGGCGAATGCTCTGAGGCGACTTCGCGCTCTCAACTGAGACCAGGCAAGGATGGTCCACCGCTGTCCGGCCGACGGCTCCGGCAAACGCCGGCCGTGGAGATCCTTCGGGAGAAGGCCGCCGCAGGTGGTTTCATCGACGGCGACCCTGTTGTACGCGGTGGTGACGAGGAGCCGGGTGGCGTGGCTCCCGGCTGGAAGGTGGGCGGCTTCGCGCGCTGGGGTGTGACGGGTCACCAGGAGCTGGTCTGTTCCTGCGGCAGCCCCATGGAACTGCTCCTCGCCGTCGGCTCGGTGGAGTGGGAAGGGGTGCGGGGCAGCTGGAGGCCGCTCGAAGACGTCACCTCGGCCGGTGCCGAAGGAGCCGCTGCCAGGACTCCCAGGCGGGTGGTGGTCGGGCGAGGTGGCTCGCTCCTCGTCTTCGTGTGCTCGGCCGACCCCGCGCACGAACACCGCGTCAGCCTTCAGTGAGGTGCGCCGGCCCTCCGGTCAGCTCCGCTCCCGCACCCCCAGCACCGCCCCCGCCGCCAGCAGGGCCAGTCCCGCCGACACCGTGAGGGCGATGTTCGCGCCGTGGCCCGGGCCGCCGGCCGACGAGGTCACGATGGCGATCGTCAGGGCGACGCCCGCGCAGGAGCCGATGTAGCGGAAGGTCTGCTGGGCGCCGGAGCCCATGGCGGCGCGGGCGACCGGGACCGACTCGACCGAGAGCAGGGGCAGGGCGGCGTTCAGGAGGCCGCTGCCGATGCCGCCCAGGACCAGGCCGGGCAGCAGGCGTTGCCAGGAGCCCGAGTCGATGGCGCCGAGCATGGTCAGGACGCCGGCCGCGTGGAGGGTGAAGCCGACCGCCAGCTGCCGGCGGGGCGGGACGCGGCCGGCCAGGCGCTTGGCCTGGAGCGCCACCGTGAAGGACAGGCCCGACCAGAGCAGGAACAGCCACGCCGTGTCCAGCGGGGTCAGGCCGAGCACCTGCTGGAACAGGACTGGCAGGAAGCTGAAGAGGCCGATCACCGCGAAGCCCGTGAACAGGCCGCCGGCGGAGGAGGCCAGGAAGCTCGGGCGGCGCAGCAGGCCCAGGTCGATCATGGGGGTCGTGGTGCGGCGCTCCACCAGGGCGAAGACGGCCATGAGGACCACCGCGGCCAGGAACAGCAGGCCCACCTCGGGCCGCAGCCAGCCGTCACGGCCCAGGGTGAGCGCGGCCACCAGGGAGACCAGGGCCAGGCCGAAGGTGAGGGCGCCCAGGATGTCGGGGCGGCCGCCTCTCGGGGACCGGGACTCGGTGAGCGCCCGTGGTGACAGGGCCGCCAGCAGCAGCGTCACCGCGGCCAGGACGGCGTAGGCCACCCGCCAGTTGGGCAGCACGGCTGCCAGCAGCGGGCCCGTCGCGATACCGCCGCTGACGAAGGCGCCCCACACGCCCGTGGCGTGCAGCCGGCCGCGTGGGCTCGGGAAGGCGTGCACCAGCAGGCCGAGGCTGCTCGCCAGGATCGCCGCGCTGGCCGCGCCCTGGGCGACACGGGCCAGCGTGAACAGCCAGGTGGAGTCGGTCAGTGCGCCGAGGGCGGTGGTGATGCCCAGCGTCAGCGTGCCGAGCAGGAAGACCCGGCGGCGGCCGAAGTCGTCGGCGAGGCTGCCGGCCACCAGGAGGAGGGCGGCCAGGCCGAGCGGGGTGCCGTTGATCAGCCAGGCCTGGGCGGAGAGCGGGGTGTGCAGGTCGGCCGCGGTGTCCCGGAGGGTGACCACGGGCGCGGTGTACGTCATCAGGCTCACGGCGGTGGCCGCGCTGGTCAGGGCCAGGGTGGCGCGGGCCTGGGGCGTCGTGTCGGGGTGGGCTGCCGCGGGCCGGTGCCCGGCACTCGGCGCTTCCACCCCGGTGAGGGTTCGTTCATTGAACTCAGCCATGATGGTACCGTAGCACGGTAGGTTCGATGATTGAACCTAGATTTGGGGAGCTGACTAAGGTGGTCCCATGGCACTGGGCAAGGACTATGTGACGCAGGAGTGCTCGATCGCCCGCTCGCTGGAGGTCGTCGGCGAGCGCTGGACGCTGCTCGTCATCCGCGACGCGCTCTACGGCGTCCGGCGCTACAACGACTTCCTCGTCCACCTCGGCATCCCGCGCGCCGTCCTGTCGGCCCGCCTCAGGACGCTCACCGAGGAGGGCATCCTGGAGAAGCGCCGCTACCAGGAGTCGCCGCCCCGGGACGAGTACGTCATCACCGAGCGCGGGACCGAGCTGTGGCCCGCCCTGCGCGCCCTCGCCGTGTGGGGGCGCGAGCACCTCATGGACCGCCGGCTGCGGTACTTCCGGCACGCGGAGTGCGGCACCGAACTGGGTTCGTACGGCGAATGTCCCGCCTGCGGAACCGTCGTGCCCGTCGCCGACGTTCTCGTTACGCCGGGACCGGGGCTCGACCCGGACCCGGCGGATCCGGTCAGCCGGGCGCTGCTGAAGCCCAAGAGGCTCCTGGAGCCGCTGGAAACCGATCATGTATAAACGGCAGTGACCACAGGGAGGGGGGAGCGGACATGCGCGTGAACAGCCGTTGGATGCTGCCGCCCCGTCCTGCCGCCGTCCTGCTGCTTCTCCTGCTCGACCTCCTGCTGCTCGACTCCGGCAGCCTCTTCACCACCGTCGCCCTCGCCGCGACCGCCGCCGTCGGCTCGGCCCTCGCCGTCGCCGCCTTCCGCGCCGCGCGCTCCGCACCCGCCGTGCCGCCCACCCGGGTCCGTACGGCGATACGCGACCGGGCCCGGCGTACCGCCTTCCTGCCGCAACGCGACCCGGACGCCAGGGGCCGCAGCCGCCCCCGAGCCCCCGGGCACGCCCTCCAGGCGACCACCGCGTAGGACATCCCTCGCACCCTTCCGGGTGTCCTCGCGCGGGTCGTCATGCCGTCCCACCTCTTCACCCACGGCACGACGAGACCCCCGGAGGGCTCCCACCCATGTCCGTTTTCGCTGCCCTGGTCGAGCAACTCGCCGACCTGCTCCAGCCGTTCTTCCACGCCTCCGCGGCCGCCGCCGCGATCGTCCTGTTCACCGCACTCGTACGACTGCTCGTGCACCCCCTGTCCCGTGCCGCCGCCCGTGGCCAGCGCGCCCGGGCCGCGCTCCAGCCGAGGATCGCGGAGCTGAGGAAGAAGCACGGGAAGGACCAGCAGGCGCTGCAGAAGGCCGTGCTGGAACTGCACGCGGAGGAGAAGGTGTCCCCGCTGTCCGGCTGCCTGCCCGGACTGCTGCAACTGCCCGCGTTCTTCCTCCTGTACCACCTCTTCTCCAACTCCACGATCGGCGGCCATGACAACGGTCTGCTGAACCACTCGTTGCTGGGTGCCCCGCTCGGCGGCCGGGGAGTCGACGTCCTCGGCAACGGCTTCTGGGGTGCCGGGCCGGTCTATCTGGGGCTGTTCGTCCTTGTCGCCGCCGTCGCCACCTTCACCTTCCTGCGCACCAGGCGGGCGGCGGCGGGGGCGGGGACGGCCGTGAGCGGAGCGGAAGGCGAGCAGCTGCCGGGTCTGGGCGCGGTCACCAAGGTCACGCCGTACCTGTCGTACCTCACGCTGTGCACCGTGGCCGTGGTGCCGCTGGCCGCCGCGCTGTACGTGGTGACCAGTACGACGTGGAGTGCCGTCGAGCGCGCCGTGCTGTATCGATGAGGGCGGGCGTACGGTCCAGTACGTGAACAGGGTATTGCCCGCTGCACCCGCATCTCAGAGGATCGACCAGTCCTCCGATGGCTGCACCCATCGGCCGGGCGCCCGCTATCAAGGGAGATGGTGACGACCATGAAGCTGCTGCGAGTCGGTACGGCAGGAGCGGAGCGGCCCGCTCTGCTCGACACCGAGGGGGTCCTGCGGGACCTGTCGGGGATCGTCGACGACATCGACGGAGCCCTGCTCGCCGACGGGGCCGCCCTCGGGCGGGTCCGGGCCGCGGCCGACGCCGGCGAACTGCCCGCGCTCGACGCGAACGGGCTGCGGATCGGGCCGCCGCTGGGGCGGATCGGCAAGATCGTGTGCATCGGGCTCAACTACCACGACCACGCCCGCGAGACCGGGGCCGAGCCGCCGGCCGAGCCGGTGATCTTCTTCAAGGCCGCGGACACGGTCGTGGGGCCGAACGACACGGTGCTGGTCCCCCGCGGGTCCGTGAAGACCGACTGGGAGGTCGAGCTCGCGGTCGTCATCGGGCGTACGGCCCGTTATCTGGCCGACGACGAGGACCCGCTGGCGTACGTCGCCGGGTACGCCGTCGCCCACGACGTGTCCGAGCGGGAGTTCCAGATCGAGCGGGGCGGGACCTGGGACAAGGGGAAGAACTGCGAGACGTTCAACCCCCTCGGGCCGTGGCTGGTCACGGCGGACGAGGTCGGGGATCCGCAGGAACTGCCGCTGAAGCTCTGGGTCAACGGGGAGCTGAAGCAGGACGGGACCACCGGCGAGCAGATCTTCTCGGTCGCGGAAGTCGTGCGGTACGTCAGCCAGTTCATGGTGCTGTACCCCGGGGACGTCATCAACACGGGGACTCCGGCGGGGGTTGCGCTGGGGGCGCCCGAGCCGAAGCCGTACCTGCGGGGCGGTGACGTGGTGGAGCTGGAGATCAGCGGGCTTGGCCGTCAGCGCCAAGAGTTCAAAGACGCCTGAGGGGCGAGGGGGGGCTCTGCGCGGGCGGGTGCGGCTCCGTCGTGGTTGCTCGCGCAGTTCCTCCCCCAGCCTTCGGCCGGGGGTACCCCCAGCGCCCCTTTTCGTCGGCTACGCCTCCAGAAATCGCTCCAGCGCCTCCACCACGAAGCGGTGGTCCTGGAGTTGGGGGAGGCCGGAGACCGTCACCGAGCCGATCACGCCCGCGTTCTCCACGGTGATCGGGAAGGAGCCGCCGTGGGCCGCGTACGCGTCGGGGTCCAGGCGGGAGGACTCCTCGAACGTCGTGCCCTTGGCCCGGAAGCGGGCTCCCACCAGGTAGGACGCGGAGCCGTAGCGTTCCACCACCCGGCGCTTGCGGGTGATCCAGGCGTCGTTGTCGGGGGTGGAGCCGGGCAGCGCCGCGTGGAAGAGCTGCTGGCCGGCGCGGTGGATGTCGATGGCCACCGGGGCCTGCCGCTCCCGTGCCATCTCCACCAGCAGGGAGCCGAGGGCCCACGCGTCGTCGTAGGTGAACTGCCGGAAGACCAGAAGGCGTTCCTGCTTCTCCAGTTCGTCCACCGACGGGGTGAGTTCGGGGGTGGACCTGGGGGTGATCTGCGGGTGGTGCATCAGAGGGTCACCGTCACCTTGTCTCGCGCCGAGCGGCGGGCTGCTTCCAGTACGTCCAGGGCGGCGGCCGCCTCCAGCGCGGTCACCGGGTTGGGGCCCTCGCCCCGCAGCGCCCCGGCCACGGCCGCGTAGTACGCGGGATAGTCGCCGGGCAGGGTCGGCACGGCACGGCCGCCGCCGGTGACCGGGGACTCGCCGGCGCCGATCCTGCCGTACAGGGACTCCGGCTCGACACCCCAGCCGGCGCCCGGGCGTTCGCCTTCGCGCAGTGCCGCCTCCTGCGGGTCCAGGCCGTACTTGACGTAACCCGCCTTCGAGCCCAGCACCCGGAAGCGCGGGCCGAGCTGGGCCGCCGTCGCCGAGGCGTAGAGGTGGGAGCGGACACCGCTCGCGTGGGTGACGGCGATGAAGGTGTCGTCGTCGGTCTCGGCGCCGGACCGGCGGATCACCGACTCGGCGTACACCTCGGTGGCCGGACCGAAGAGGACCAGGGCCTGGTCGACGACATGGCTGCCGAGGTCGTAGAGGAGACCTCCGATCTCTGCCGGGTCGCCGGACTCGCGCCAGCCGCCCTTGGGCTGCGGGCGCCAGCGCTCGAAGCGGGACTCGAAGCGCCAGGGGTCGCCGAGTTCGCCCTGCTCGAGGAGGCTGCGCAGGGTCAGGAAGTCGTTGTCCCAGCGGCGGTTCTGGAAGACCGAGAGCAGCAGGCCGCGCTCCTCGGCGAGGGCGGCCAGTTCGCGCGCCTCGGCCGCGGTGCCGGCCACCGGCTTGTCGACCACGACCGGCAGGCCCGCCTTGAGCGCGGTCGCCGCCAGCGGGACGTGTGTCTTGTTCGGGGAGGCGATGACGACCAGGTCGAGCTCGTCGGCGCGGTCGAACAGCTCGTCGGGGCCGGCGACGGTCCGGACCTCGGGGAACTCGGCCTTCGCCTGCGCCTGCCGCTCGGGGTTCGAGGTGACCACCGTGTCCAGGGCGAGGCCCTCGGTGGCGGCGATCAGGGGGGCGTGGAAGACGGATCCGGCGAGGCCGTAGCCGATGAGGCCGACGCGGAGGGGAGTGGCAGCTGTCATGCCTCCCACTTTGGCAACGCTGTTGCCAAAGTGCAAGCGGCAGGGAGAATGAGTGGCGTGAACAGGACGAGAAGCGGACGACCGGGCGCGGCCGGCGCGAATCTGCTCGCCGTGCGCAGTCACAACACCGCGCTGGTGCTGGACCTGCTGCGCACGGCGGGGGAGGACGGCATCAGCCGGCTCGAACTGGCCGAGCGCACCGGGCTCACCCCGCAGGCGGTCAGCAAGATCACCGCACGGCTGCGCGAGGAGGGCCTCGCGGCGCAGGCCGGGCGGCGCGCGTCCACCGGGGGCAAGCCGGCCACCGTGCTGCGCCTGGTGCCGGAGGCCGCGCACGCGGTGGGGCTGCAGCTCGACCGGGACGAGCTGCGTGCCGTCCTGGTCGACCTCGACGGCACGGTCGTCGGCGAACGGCAGGGGGCACTGGACCTGGGCGCGGGGGCGGCGGCCGTGCTGGGGGCCGCCGCCGAGCTGGTCGGCGAGCTGCGTGAGGAGGTGCCCGAAGAGGTCCTCGGGGTCGGCGTCGCGGCGCCCGGGCCGCTCGACCACGTCCACGGTGTGCTGCACCGGGTCACCGGATTCCCGGAGTGGGACGGCTTCCCGCTGCGGGACGCGCTCGCGGAGCGGCTCGGGGTGCCGGTCGTCGTCGACAAGGACAGCAACGCGGCCGCCCTCGGACTCGCCGTCGGCGGCGAGAGCGGCTCCTTCGCCTATCTGCACCTCGGTACGGGCCTCGGCGCCGGACTGGTGATCGGCGACAGCGTGCACCGGGGGGCGCGGACCGGGGCGGGGGAGTTCGGGCACCAGGTCATCCAGCTGGACGGCCCTCCGTGCCACTGCGGCAACCGGGGCTGCATCGAGGCGCTGTGCCTGGCCGCGGTGGGTCGCGCGGACCCGGACGAGGCGGCACGGGTGCTGGGCGCCGGGGCCGCGAACCTGGCCGCGCTGCTCGACATCGACCTCGTGCTGCTCGGCGGCCGCACGGTCGCGGCCGCCCCGGAGACCTTCGTCCACGGCGTCGCCGCCGTCCTCGACGCCCGCGCCCGCCGGGAGGGCAGCCTGGGGACGACCGTCCCCGTCCGGCTCGCCCCCGGCAGCGACCGGCGGGTCGCGGAGGGCGCGGCCCAACTGCTGCTCGCCCCACTCTTCGGCCGCGCGGACGGGTGACCGCGGGGGGCTGGCCAGGGACGCCAGGTTGCCGTCGGCAGGGGGCTGATCGGGCGGAGTCGGTGTGCCCTCGCGGAGTGGCACCGGTCCGGTCCCGGTGTTGCCCGGCATGATCACATGATCATGCGACTGAGCACGTCCCTGTCCCTCTGCGTGGCCGCAGCCGCCGTTCTCGCCCCCGTGCCGTCGGCGACCGCCGCGCCTTTGTCGTCGTCGGAGACCACCGCCCCCGCCGACGCCTCCTGTGCGGGCGCCGACGAGCAGGGCTTCCCCCTCGCCACCCGCATCCACGACGGCCCCACGTCCTACGATGCCGGCGGCGGCTACGGCACCTGGTACCTGGACCTCACCAACACCACCGGCCGTACCTGCACCGACGTCCACCCGGTCGTCGTCCTCGTCGACGACAAACGGGCCCTCAAGCCGTCCCAGGCCGAGCTGGAGTTCTACGACGGCCCGCGCACCCGTCCGGTCCCCCTGACGGAGACCGACGAGTCCGAGCTGGTCGGCGTGTTCGACGGGGACGGCTTCCCGGGGCTCACGGTGGCGCCCGGAGCGACCGTCTCGGTCAAGGTCAGACTCGCCGTCACCTCCGACACCGGGCCGAACGCGGTCACGGCCAACGCGGCCGTCGTGCAGCGGCGGGGGTCGGACGGCGACTGGGTGGGGGAGTCGAACGACTACCGCTTCGGCATCGGCGGCGAACCGCCGCCCGCGAGCGTCGCCCCCGCCGTGCCCTCCATCGGTGCGGAGGTCGGCCCTGGGATCTCCCCAGGCGCCTCGCCGGGGACTTCCGCGGGGACCAGTCCGGACGCCAGCCCCGGCAGCAGCCCCCAGGCCACTCCGGGGCCGACCCCTGGGGTCACCCCGGAGGGCACCTCCACCGCCTCCCCGGGCAGCGCCCTGCCCTACGCCGCGGAGGCCGGGGAACGCGCCCGCGAGCTGGCCGGCACCGGCCTCGGCGCGACCCACGGGCTGCTCGCGGCCGCCGTCACCCTGCTCGCCGTAGGGGCCAGCGCGTTCCTGCTGGCCCGCAGACGGTGGTGAGCGGAGATCCACGCCCCCTCGACCCCTGGTCCGGCGCCCCCGGCCCCTCGACCCCTGGTCCGGCGCCCCCCGGCCCCACGGCCCCTGGTCCGGCGCCCCCCGGCCCCACGGCCCCTGGTCCGGCACCCCCCGGCCCCACGGCCCCTGGTCCGGCACCCCCCTGCCCCACGGCCCCTGGTCCGACGCCCCCTTACCCCACGACCTCCGGTCCGGCACCCCCCGGCCCCACGACCTCCGGTCCGGCGCCCCCTCTCCGGCGATGAACGCGCCGTCTGCGACCATCCCTCCGTGGACTACCCGAACGACCAGGCCCCCGGCGCCCCCGTCCGCTCCGGCATCCCGGAGCACGGCCGTATCCCGAAGTACTACGCGGTGAAGGCGCGGATCGACCGTCTCGTCGGCGATCTCGGGGAGGGCCATGTCATCCCCACCGAGCGCGATCTGTCGGAGGCGTACGGCGTCGCCCGCGAGACCGTACGGCAGGCGCTGCGCGAGCTGGTGCTGGAGGGCAAGCTGCGCCGGCAGGGGCGTGGCACGGTCGTCGCCGGACCCAAGCTGGAGCAGCCGCTCTCCCTCGCCAGCTACACCGAAGGCGTACGGCGGCAGGGGCGTACCCCCGGCCGTGGCCTGGTCACGCTCGACCGCTTCCCCTGCCCGTCCGCGCTCGCCGCCGAGACCGGCCTCGAACGCGGCGAGCCCGTCTGGCACCTGGAGCGCGTGCTGCTCGCCGACGACGAACGGGTCGGCCTGGAGAGTACTTACGTCGCCGTGGCCCGGGTGCCGCAGCTCGACACCGACTTCGAGCCCGATTCCTCCTTCTACGGCTACCTGCACGAGAAGGGCATCGAATTCGGGGACGCCGACGAGCGCATCGAGACCGTGCTGGCCACCCCGCGCGAGGCCCTGCTCATCGGCACCCCGCCGGCCCTGCCGATGCTGCTGATCCACCGGGTCTCGAGGGACACCGAGGGGCGGCCGCTGGAGCGGGTGCGGTCGCTGTACCGGGGGGACCGGTTCTCGTTCACGGCCCATCTGCGCGGCTGAAAAGTATCGATTCAGCCCGCTTTCGACCCGCTTTGAATATCACGAAGAGGTAACGGGTCTAGCCCAAACGTGATGACCAGTTCACGCTCTCGTTGTCAGCCGGTCCATTCCGGTTCCCCAGTCGCGAGGAGCGTGGCGGTCGTGAGAGTGACAGTCGTCGGAGCAGGCGTGGTGGGCACCATGCACGCCTGGCAGGCAGTGGAACGTGGCCACGAGGTCGTGCAGATCGAGCGCGAGGCCGAGGCCCGCGGCGCCTCGCTGCGCAACTTCGGGCAGATCTGGGTGAGCGGGCGCGCGGGCGGTGAGGAGCTCGAAACCGCGCTGCGGGCCCGGGAGCTGTGGGAGGAGATCGGCGGCCGGGTGCCCGCGCTCGGCTTCCGCGCCAACGGGTCGCTGACCCCGGTGCGCGGCGCGTACGAACTCGCCGTCGCCGAGGCCGCCGTGGCCCGCGCGGACGCGGCCGCCCGGGGCCACAAGCTGCTCACGGCCGCCGAGGCCCGCGCCCTGAACCCCGCCCTGCGCGGTGACTTCGACGCCGCCCTCTACTGCGAGCGGGACGCGGCCGTCGAGCCGCGCACCGCCCAGCTCGCCCTCCGCGCCGAACTGCTGAAGTCCCCGAACTACACCTTCCTGCCGGGCCGTGAGGTCCGCGAGGTGACCGGCCCCGGGACGGTCCGCGACGACCACGGCGACATCCACCACGCCGACGCCGTCGTCCTGTGCACCGGCGCCTGGCTCGGCGGCCTGGTCCGCGAGCTGGCCGGCCCCGGTCTGCCGGTGCGCCGGGTCCGCCTCCAGATGATGCAGACCGACCCGCTCGGCGAACCCCTCCCCACCTCGGTCGCCGACGCGGACAGCTTCCGTTACTACCCGGCGTACGCCTCGCCGGCCCTGGACGCCCTCAACGCCGGCCGGCCGCAGCCGGAGACGGCGGCCCTGCACCGTATGCAGCTGCTCATGGTGCAGCGCGCCGACGGCGGACTGACCATCGGCGACACCCACGAGTACGAGCACCCCTTCGCCTTCGACACCGTCGAGGAGCCCTACGAGCACCTCACCGAGGTCGTCGAGTCCCTCCTCGGCCGGCCGCTGCCGCGCATCCGGCACCGCTGGGCCGGGGTGTACGCGCAGTGCACCGACACCACCCGGGTGGTGCACCGGCAGGAGCTGGCCGACGGGGTGTGGCTGGTCACCGGGCCCGGCGGGCGCGGCATGACCTGCTCGCCCGCGATAGCCGAGACAACCGCGAACGAACTGGGCTGGTGAGAGAGATGGCAGACATGGCTGAGACGAACGACATGGCCGAGACGGCCGAGGACATCCGGCTCGTCGTGCTCGACATGGCCGGTACGACCGTCGCGGACGGCGGGCTCGTCGAGCAGGCGTTCACGGCCGCCGCCCGCCATCGGGGCGCGGACCCCGACCTCATGATCGACTACGTCCGCGCCACCATGGGCGAGTCCAAGATCTCCGTCTTCCGGCACCTGTTCGGGGAGGAGACCAAGGCCCAGGAGGCCAACCGGGCCTTCGAGGCCGCCTACGCCGAACTCGTCGACGGCGGCAGGGTGCACGCCCTGCCCGGCGCCCGCGAGACCATCGAGAAGCTCCGGGCGGACGGCCGTACCGTCGTCCTGACCACCGGGTTCGCCCGCGCCACCCAGGACGCGATCCTCGCCGCCCTCGGCTGGCGGGACCTGGTGCCGCTCACCCTGTGCCCCGCCGACGCCGGGGGCCGCGGGCGGCCGTACCCCGACATGGTCCTCACCGCGCTGCTGCGCACGGCCGCCGCCGACGACGTCCGTCAGGTCGCCGTCGTCGGCGACACCTCCTACGACATGCTCACCGGCGTCCGGGCCGGCGCGGGCCTGGTCGCCGGGGTGCTGACCGGCGCGCACGACGCGGACGCGCTGCGGGCGGCCGGGGCCACCCATGTGCTGGACTCGGTCGCGGGCTTGCCGGGAGTGCTCGCATGACCAGCGGTATCCGCTTCGACTCCGTCACGGTCGCCTACGACGGGAACGTCGCCCTCGACTCCCTCGACCTCACCGTCGCGCCCGGCGAGGTGATGGCCCTGCTCGGGCCGTCCGGCTCCGGCAAGACCACCGCGCTGCGGGCGGTCGCCGGGTTCGTACGGCCCGTCTCCGGGCGGGTGTTCCTCGGCGACCGTGACGTCACCGACCTGCCGCCGTACCGGCGGGGGATCGGGATGGTCGTCCAGCAGTACGCGCTCTTCCCGCACCTGCGGGTCGCCGACAACGTGGCCTTCGGGCTCAAGGCCCGCAGGACGCCCAGGGGCGAGACCCGCGAACGGGTCGCCGAGGCACTGGAGATGACCGGGATGGCGGCGTACGCGCGCCGCTATCCGCGGGAGCTGTCCGGCGGGCAGCAGCAGCGGGTCGCCATCGCGCGGGCGCTGGCCATCCGGCCGGAGGTGCTGCTCCTCGACGAGCCGCTGTCCGCGCTCGACGCGCAGTTGCGGTCCGGGATGCTCGCGGAACTGAGCCGGCTGCACCGTGAGTTGCCGGACGTGTCCATCCTGTACGTCACCCACGACCAGGTCGAGGCGCTGACGCTGGCGGACCGGATCGCCGTGATGGACCGGGCGAGGCTGCGCGCGTGCGGGACGCCGACCGAGCTGTACCGGGCGCCCGCCGACGAGTTCACGGCGTCCTTCGTCGGCGGGGCGAACCTGCTGCCGGTGACCGTGGGGACCGGGGGAGTGGACCTCGCGGGGGTCACGGTGAAGGTCGAGACGGGGGGTGCGGTCGCGGGCGCGCGGGCCACGTTGTGTGTGCGGCCGCATCTGGTGGGGCTGGGCCAGGGGCCCAATCAGCTCGCGGGCGTCGTGAAGGACGTCCAGTGGCGGGGCGCCACGCATCGCTTGTACGTCGAGGTGGGTGGACATGCGGTGATGGCTGATCTGCGGGAGTTGAAAGATCCGCCCGGGTTCGGGGACTCCGTGAGTCTGCATTTCGCGCCGGAGGATGCGGTGCTGCTGCCGGCGGGGGTCGGCCGTGACTGAGGTCGTGTCCAGGCTGCGGGCCGGTGGGGGCTTGGCGCGCAGTTCCCCGCGCCCCTTCGGGGGCGCGCTGCTCCTACCGCCAGTTGCATTGCTCGCCCTCTTCTTCCTCTATCCGCTCGCCCTCGTCGTCCAGCAGTCCGTGCAGCCGGACACGGGCGGCACCTCCTTCCAGGCGTACGCCGACGTCTTCGCCTCCGAGTCGTTCCGCAACGCTCTGTGGACCACCGTCTGGATCGCCGTCTCCGCCACCGTCGGGTGCCTGGTCCTCGGCTTCGTGCTCGCCCTCGTCATCGCCTTCGTCCCCTTCCCCGGGGCCGGAGCCGTCGCCCGCTTCATCGACGTCTACCTCTCCTTCCCCTCCTTCCTCATCACCCTCGCCCTGCTCTTCATCTACGGCACGACCGGGATCATCGGGTCCTTCCAGTTCCTGACCACCCCCTGGGGGGTGCTGCTGGCCGAGGTCACCTACTTCACGCCGTTCGTGATGCGGCCGCTGCTCGCCGCGTTCTCGCAGCTCGACACCGCGCAGCTGGAGGCGGCGTCGAGCCTGGGGGCGCGGGCGCCCCGGATCGTGCGGCAGGTGATCCTCCCCGAGGCGCTGCCCGCGCTCGCCGCCGGCGGGAGCCTGGTGCTGGTGCTGTGCCTCAACGAGTTCGGGATCGTGCTCTTCACCGGCGCCAAGGGGGTCACCACCCTCCCGATGCTCGTCTACAGCAAGGCGATCCTGGAGTCCGACTACCCGGGCGCCTGTGTCGTCGCCGTCGTCAACGTCCTGATCTCCGTTGGCCTCTACGGCCTCTACCGGATGGTGAGCCGTCGTGCTGGTGCATAGCCGCAAGGCCAGGTGGGCGGTGTGGGCGGTGTTCCTCGTCCTGTTCCTGCCGCTCTTCGCCCTCCCTCTGCTCGTCGTCCTCGGCGCCTCCTTCGCCACCCACTGGTCCGGCGTCCTGCCCTCCGGGGCGACCGTCGGCAACTTCCGTTCCGCCACCCGCGGTGACGCCCTCCAGGCGCTCACCACCAGCCTCGTCACCGCCGTCACCGCGAGCCTGCTCGCGCTCGCCGTCGGCACCTGGGCCGCGCTCGCCGCCCACACCCTCGGCAGGCGCCGCAAGGCCCTGGCCGACGCCCTGTTCGTGCTGCCGGTCGCCGTGCCGTCGGTGGTGGTCGGGCTGTCGCTCCTGGTGGCCTTCTCCAAGCCGCCGATGCTGCTCAACGGCACCCGGTGGATCGTGATCCTCGCCCACACCGTGCTGGTGACCGCCTTCGCCTACCAGTCGGTGTCGGCCGCCATCACCCGTCTCGACCCGGCCTACGAACAGGCCGCCGCCTCCCTGGGCGCCCGGCCCGCCCAGGTGCTCTGGCGGGTCCGGCTGCCGCTCCTCCTGCCCTCCCTCACCGCCGCCGCCGGCCTCTGCTTCGCCCTCTCCATGGGTGAGCTGAGCGCGACGATGATGCTCTATCCGCCCGACTGGACCCCGCTTCCCGTCCTGATCTACTCGGCCACCGACCGCGGCGCCCTGTTCGCCGGCTCCGCCCTCGCGGTGATCCTCATGGCGGCGACCCTGATCGCCCTGTTCGCCGTCTCGCGCGTCCGCAACCGCGCTTCGTACCGCTGATCACTGATCACTGATCCCTGATGACTGATCCGTGATCACTGATCACTGTTCGCCGATCCAGAACCCTTACCGACGCAAGGAGTCAGCCTCGCCATGCCCAGAAACACGCTCAAGATCGCCGTAGCGGTCTCCCTCCTGGCCACCCCGCTGCTCGCCGCCTGCGGCGGCTCCTCGGCCGCCGCCGACGAGAAGGTCGTCACCGTCTACAGCGCCGACGGCCTCAAGGGCGAGAACAACGACGGCTGGTACGACAAGGTCTTCGCCGACTTCCAGAAGCAGACCGGCATCAAGGTCAAGTACGTCGAGGGCGGCTCCGGCGAGGTGGTGCAGCGCGCCCTGCGGGAGAAGAGCAACACGCAGGCCGACGTCCTGGTCACCCTCCCGCCCTTCGTCCAGCAGGCCGACAGCAAGGGCCTGCTGCAGAAGTACGAGCCGAAGGACTCCGAGCTGGTCAGCGGTGCCGACAAGGCCGCCGACGGTACCTGGACCTCCGTCGTCAACAACTACTTCGGGTTCGTCTACAACAAGAAGGAGCTGAAGCAGGCCCCGACCACCTGGGAGGAACTGCTCGACGGCACGTACAAGAACAAGCTCCAGTACTCCACGCCCGGCGTCGCCGGTGACGGAACCGCCGTACTGATCAAGGCGATCCACGACTTCGGCGGCGAGCAGCAGGCGCTGGACTACCTGAAGAAGCTCCAGGCCAACAACGTCGGACCGTCCGCCTCCACCGGCAAGCTCGCCCCCAAGGTGGACAAGGGCGAACTGCTGGTCGCCAACGGCGACGTCCAGATGAACTACGCCCAGTCCAAGACCATGCCCGGCCTCGGCATCTGGTTCCCGGCCGCCCAGGGCGGCAAGCCCACCACGTTCGCCCTGCCCTACGCGGCCGGGCTCCTCACGGGCGCCCCGCACACCGAGAACGGCAGGAAACTCCTCGACTTCATGCTCGCGCGCAAGCAGCAGCAGGAGGTCAGCTCGATCGGCGGCGGCTTCAGCGCCCGCAGCGACGTCAAGGCCGTGGACGCCAACGCCATCGCGCTGACCAAGCTGATGGACGGCGTCGACGTCTTCGCGCCGGACTGGAACGACATCGACAAGAACCTCACGTCGTACGTCGCGGCCTGGAAGTCCGCCACCGGCAGCTGAGCCTTCCGGCCCGAGGCGACCGACGGGGTCGCGTTCACGCAGTCCTGACTAGGCTGGGGGCGTCGGTACGCCGTGGTTCCGGCGCCCCCAGTTCCCGCATGACCGCATGACCGCATGTACGCCATCCGCACGCCAGGAGACGCACCACATGGCAGACCGCAAGCCCATCGAGTCATGGCTCACCGACATGGACGGCGTCCTCATCCACGAGGGCGTCCCGATCCCCGGAGCGGACGCCTTCCTGAAGAAGCTGCGGGACTCCGAGAAGCCCTTCCTGGTCCTCACCAACAACTCCATCTACACCGCCCGTGACCTGCACGCACGGCTGCGCCGGATGGGCCTGGACGTGCCGGTGGAGAACATCTGGACCTCGGCCCTGGCCACCGCCCAGTTCCTGGACGACCAGCGGCCCGGCGGCAGCGCCTACGTCATCGGCGAGGCCGGCCTGACCACCGCGCTGCACGACATCGGGTACATCCTCACCGACCACGAACCCGACTTCGTGATCCTCGGCGAGACCCGCACCTACTCCTTCGAGGCGCTCACCAAGGCCGTGCGCCTGATCAACGACGGCGCCCGGTTCATCGCCACCAACCCCGACAACGTCGGCCCGTCCGCCGAGGGCGACCTGCCCGCCACCGGCTCGGTCGCCGCGCTGATCACCGCCGCGACCGGCAAGGAGCCGTACTTCGTCGGCAAGCCCAACCCGCTGATGATGCGGGCCGGGCTCAACGCGATCGGCGCCCACTCGGAGACCTCCGCGATGATCGGCGACCGGATGGACACCGACGTCCTGGCGGGCCTGGAGGCCGGGATGCGCACCTTCCTGGTGCTGTCCGGCGTCACCCAGCCGGACGACGTCGACCGCTACCCGTTCCGGCCCTCCGAGGTCGTGGACTCGATCGCGGACCTCGTCGACCGGATCTGAACCCCCGGCCCGAGCCGGGTCCGGCCGGCCGGGCAGCAAACCTGATCTCACCCGTACGGAGCAACAAGGCGCCCCCCGAGGATGCGGGGGCGCCCCGTGCGGGGGAGCCTCCAGATATCTGGAGGTTCACGATGGGCTCACTTCGCCTCACTCTCTGTTCCGGACTCCTGGCCTGCGCAGCCGGCCTCTCCCCGGCGGCCGCCCACGCGGCGGACGGCCAGGGAGTCACCGTGACCCCGGCCTCCCCGGCCCCGGGCTCCGTCGTGGCGCTGCGGGTGAGCGGCTGCTCCGGTACGACCGGCACCGCCTCCTCGGCGGCCTTCGTCTCGGACGCCGGCCTCGGAGGCTACGACGGCACCCTGGCCGGCCAGAGCCAGGTCCGCTCCACCATCGGCGCCGGCACCTACGACGTGAGGGTCACCTGCGCCGGCGCCGTCGTCAGCGGCACCGTCACCGTCGTAGGGCAGTCGGCCCTCGCGCAGTCCCAGGCCGGGCGGCCGGACGGGTCCGGCGTGCTGCCCGCCACACCGGTCGCGCCCGTGCACGCGGGCGGCGGCGGCACCGCGCCGCTCGCCTCGGTCGACCCCCGCTCCACCGGTCCCGACACCGCGCAGGCGGTCACCGGTCTCGTTCTCGCCGGGTTCGCCGCGGCCGCCGTCGGGATGCTGGGCGCCCGGCGGAGCCGCAGCTCACGCTGAGGAGACAGCACGACGATGTCCGACGACGAAACCGAACGACCCGCCGGCACCGGGCGGCTGCTGACCGGCGTGGCCTGGGCGATCCTGCTGCTCGGGCTGTGGCTGTGGGGCCGCGGGGTGACCGAGGTGCCCGACGGCATATCCGGCCCCACCACGGGTGACGTGGCCGCCGTCGGCCGCCCCGTCGGAGCCGAACTCCCGCCCGCCGCCAAGCCGTTGGCCTCGGCCCCGCCCGAGCGCATCGACATCCCCGACCTGGGCGTGCAGGCCCCCGTGGTCGCCCGCGGCCTCGACGCCAAGGGCGGGATCGACCCACCGCCCTTCGACCAGCCCGGCGTGGTCGGCTGGTACGGCTCCGGCACCGAACCGGGCACCGCCGGCACCGCACTCCTGGTCGGGCACGTCGACACCGAGACCCGGCCCGCGGTCTTCTACAAGATCAGCGCCCTGCGCCCCGGCGAGACGATCCGCGTGGTCCGCGCCGACGGCACGGTCGCCGAGTTCACCATCGACGACGTGCGAGTGCTGCCCCGCGACCACTTCGATGCCCAACAGGCTTACGGCGCCCACGAGTCGGGTCGCGCCGAACTCCGGCTGATCACCTGCGGCGGCACCTTCGACCGGACCACCCACAGCTACACCGCGAACGTGGTCGTCTCGGCGTACCTCACCGGAACCACCGTATAGAAGCCGCACCGGACGCACCTGGCCCGGTCGACGGTCCGCTCCCCTGAGACCGCCGGCCGGGCCGGTCCTCGACCGCGCGTGCCCGGGCTGCGGGAGTGACCCGGGTGCGGGCGCGGGAGGCTGGGAAGGCGGGCGGGGCCGGGCCGCCCGCAAGCGACTCTAGAGGGGAACCCGCGCCCGGGCCTAGGTTCGCGCTCGCCAAGGCTCCTCCCCGCCCGACGGGCCGGGCTGTAACAGCTCACCGACAAGGCCGGGCGATCTCGTGGCGAGTGCGGTGGGTATGTCACGATTGGGGCCTGGCGAAGTGCACCCAGGGGGGAATTGGATGTACGACAGCAGGGGGGCCCGGCCGCCGGCCTGGACTTGGGCGCTGGGAGCGGTGCTGCTGCTCGCCGGCTGCTCCTCGGGCACCGGCGGCGACGACCGGCCGGACCCCGCCGATCCGGGCGCGGCGATCACCCAACAGCCCAAGGGGGCGGACCCGTTCTGGGTGAACCCCGACTCCAACGCGGCCCGTCAGGTGAAGGCCTACGCGAAGGCCGGCAAGGACACCGACGCCGGGCAGATCCGCAAGATAGCGGAACAGCCGACCGGTGAGTGGATCGGCCCGGAGAACCCGGAGCAGGAGGCACGCGGTTTCACCGAGGCCGCGCAGAAGTCCGACCGCACGGCCCTCCTGGTCCTCTACAACATCCCGCACCGCGACTGCGGCCAGTACAGCCAGGGCGGCGCGGCCGACGGCGACGCGTACCGGGCGTGGATCGACGGGGTCGCCCGGGGCATCCAGGACCGGCCCGCGACCGTCGTCCTCGAACCGGACGCCGTACTCCACCTCGTCGACGGCTGCACCCAGGCCCGGTTCGCCGAGGAACGCTACGACCTGCTGCGCGACGCGATCACCGAGCTCAAGTCCCTCAAGAACACGAAGGTCTACCTGGACGCCGGGAACGCCGGCTGGGGCCACCCCGACCAGATCTACCAGCCCCTCCGACAGGCGGGCGTCACGGCGGCGGACGGCTTCGCGGTCAACGTCTCCAACTTCTACTCCACCCAGGACTCCATCACCTACGGCAGGCAGCTCTCGGAGAAGGTGGGCGACAAACACTTCGTCATCGACACCAGCAGAAACGGCAACGGCCCCTACACGGGGGGCGATCCGGCCGAGCGGTGGTGCAACCCGCCGGGCCGGACCCTGGGAGAAACCCCGACCACGAAGACGGCAGACCCCTTGGCAGACGCCTACCTGTGGGTCAAGCGCCCGGGCGAATCGGACGGCACCTGCAAGGGCGGCCCGCAAGCGGGCAATTGGTGGCCCGCCTACGCCTTGAAACTCGCGGAAGGGTCAAAGACCTAGGGGCGCGGGGCGTTGTCCATATGCGGCTCCGCCGCGTGGGCGCGACCAGCCACAGCGCTCCCGCACGCAAAAGAGATACGTGCGGGAGCGCCAGGGCAGAAAAAGCTACGGCACCTTCACCCACCGAGCCTCACTCGGCGTCCCCTGATCGTCGTCCGCGAACACCATGTACCACCCCGACGGCACCAGGTTCCGGTTCTTCGGTACCGTCACCGTGATCCGGTTCCCGGACGTCGTGAAGTCCAGCGCGACGGACCGCTGGTCCACATCGGTCACATGCGTGGTCGCGCTCGGCCGGATCAGCCGGACCTTCTTGATGGTCGAGGCGTGCTGGGACGTGAACGTCCCCGACCCGCCCCGGGCGATGGTCTGAGGCCCTCCGCTCAGCGACGGCCGTGAGTCCCGGTAGAGATACGGCGGTGTGTAGATCTCGATCCGCTGCTCGAAGACTCCCGGCTTGGTGTTGGCCCTGTCCGCGAACAGCGGGTTGGATCCGAAGAACATGACCCGGCCGTCGGGCAGCAGGATCGACCCGGAGTGGTAGTTCCGCCCCACCAGCGGATCGGCCACCCGTCTGAAGGAGTTCGTGGCGGTGTCGTAGATCCGCGCCTGCCGGATGTCGGAGTCGCCGCGCCCCCGGTAGTCCTCGGAGCCGCCCGACACCAGCACGGAGTCGTCCGGCAGCACCGAGATCTGCGGATACCGCGTCCCCTTCTCCAGCGTGGGCCCGTCCACGAACTTCGGCTCGGCGTCCTTCAGGTCGATCAGCCGCGTCCTGTTCGTGGACAGCGCGGACTCGCCGACCCCGCCGCCGCCGACGACCATGTACTTCTCGTCCTGCGCCGGAGGCAGCAGCACGGTCCCGGAGGTCTCCAGCATGTTCGGATCGCTCAGCCCAACCAGTTTCGTGAATTGGTTGGTGTCCACGTCCCAGATCCCGGGGTCGCGCCCGACGTCGTCCGGTCCGTACCCGGCGTTGGAGCCGGAGTAGAAGAGCTTGCCGTTCTGCAGCAGGAACAGCGCGGGGTAGGTCGGGAACTGGCGCTTGTACCTGGTGTACGTCCATTTCTTCGTCGCCGGGTCGAAGACCTCGTTCTTGCCCGGCACCAGCTGCCCGATGTCGTCGAGGCCGGAGACGCCGAGGACCTTGCCGTCCGACAGTGTGGTGAGCGTCGGATACCAGCGGGCCTCGTTCATCGGGTCGACCTTGATGTACTTCTCGGCGACCGGATCGAACTCGTAGGCGTTCTTGATGCCTTCGAAGTCCCGCTTGTCCATGCCGAGTTTGTTGGCGATGCCGTAGGTGTTGCGGGCGTCGGCGCCGGTCAGACCCTCGATGCGGTAGTTGTCCTGGGTGCCGGTCTCGTACCGGGTGCCCTCCTTCGGCGCCTCGACGACGACCCGCGCGTAACCGGGGTTGTTCCGCAGGAACCTGCCGGTCTTCTTGTCGAAGACCTTGGTCGCGCGCGGGATCAGCACCGAGTCGTCGGAGAGGAACGTCCTGCCGTTCCCCTTGCCGGTGAACCGGGTGCCCTGGGGCAGGGTCATCGGCTTGTCGGGGTTCTCGTTGTAGAGGATCATGACGCCGCCGGCCTTCTTGACGTCGCCCTTGAGTTTCTCGTACTGCTTGGTGCCGCCGGCGATCAGGATGTCGCCGTTGGCGAGCTGGGTGTGGCCGGTGCAGAACAGGTCGGCCGGGGTGGGCACCTTCTTGACCGTGCCCTTGACCGGGTCCCAGATCCGGCTGTCGTAGATCTTCGCGTCGAAGTTGTCCTGGTTGTTGCCCGAACCCGCGACCAGCAGCACTTTCCCGGTGTGCAGGAGTACCGCGTGGATGGTGTCCTGGCGGTACTCCTTCGGGAACTCGATGACGTCCCAGTGGCCGTTCTCGGCCTTGTACTCCGGTCTGTTGATCTTGTACTGGTGGTATTCCTCGGTCCCGAAGCGGTACACCCACGGCCCGTTCATCCCGGCCAGGGCGAGCACCACCGCCGCACCGATCGCGAGACGACGAGCCCGGCGGCCGCCGGCACTGTCGGTCATTCCTTGCGTCCCCCCAGCCCACCGAGCGCGATCCGCATGGTCTCCTCCGGGTTCCCGCCGCCGCCCGCGGGTGCCCAGCTGGGCCGCTGCTGCGGGGCGTGCGCCGCGCGGGTATACCCGGGCGGCACCGCGTCCTCCGGCTCGGCGGCGACCGCGGGTGTCCTGCTCTCCTTGCGCAGCGTGTACTGCCAGGCGAGGATCGGGGCCGCCGTGATGAGCAGCGCCAGCGTCGCCCAGGTGAGCATCGCCGGGTGCGCGTGGCCGCCGGCGAAACCGGCGGCGAGCGAGCCGCCGAAGACCAGGATGAAGAACCAGTGGATCCGGAAGGTGCCGAACAGCGTGTCCGGGCTGGCCGACTCGCCCTTGGGCGTGACCACGAACTTGCTCTTGCGGCGCAGCACGGCGTCCATCAGCGAGCGGGCGTAGATCGGCGCGGACAACGCCGACATCACCATGCCGGCCACCCCGCCGGAGCCCTCCGGCTCGTGCGGGGAGACGTTGTGCCGCCGGTTCCAGATGTACAGGCCGATCTGGAGCGCGGAGGCGTTGCCGTAGAGCATCAGCCACACGGTGGGGTCGATGTTCACACCCGAGGCGCCCAGGCCCAGGAACAGCGCGCAGCTCAGGGCCGCGAGGATCCAGTTGAGGGCCGACATCGGGTAGAAGATGATCATCATCGTGTAGTTGAAGAGCTTGCCCGGGGACAGCGTGAACAGGCCCTTCCAGTACTGCTTGAGGATCGTCTCGTAGGTCCCCCTGGACCAGCGCAGCTGCTGGGTGAAGAAGTCGGTCCAGGCGTTCGGGCCCTCGCCGACCGCGAGCACGTCCGGGGTGTACACCGAGCGCCACTTCTTGCCCGTCGCCGGGTTCCTGGTGCGGTGGATCTCGAAGCCGGTGGCCATGTCCTCGGTGATCGAGTCGTACAGGCCGCCGATCTGCTGGAGCGCTCTGATCCGTACGGCGTTGGAGGTGCCGACGAACATGGGCGCGCCGTAGCGGTTGCCGGCGCGCTGGATCAGGGCGTGGAAGAGGAACTGCTGGGACTCGGCGGCCTTGGTGATGGGGTTGTCGTAGTTGCCGTACACCTGCGGGCCGATCACGAAGCCGACGTCCGGGTCGCGGAAGTAGCCCAGCATCCGCTCCAGGTAGTTGGGCAGCGGGACGTGGTCGGTGTCGACGGAGGCGAAGAAGTCGTACTCGTCGCCGTGCTCCTCCAGCCAGGCGTTGTAGTTGCCGTGCTTGGTCTTCGCCCGGTGCGGGCCCTTGGGCCGGTTCCACTTCTCGACGCCCTTGCGGGTGAAGTGGTGCACGCCCAGGCGCGCGCAGACCTCCTTCACCTCCGCGTCGTCGCCCTCGTCGAGCAGCCAGACGTGCAGCAGCCCCCGGTGGCGCAGCCGGACGGCCGCCTCCAGGGTCCGGGTGACCATGTCGAGGGGTTCCTTGCCGGGCACGAACGTGGTGATGAACGCGACCCGGGTGCCGGTCTCCGGGACCACCGGGACCGGGTCGCGGGCGACCAGGGTGGCGTGCGCGTTGGACAGCACGTTCATGCAGCGGAAGAACTCGATCAGGCCGATCGACACCAGCATCACGATGTCGAGGGCCGGCAGGAAGTCGTAGGCCGGGTAGTCGCGCTGGGTCCAGTGCTCGGGCTGCAGCAGCCAGGTCAGCAGGACCAGCGAGAGCAGCGGGGCGGCGCCCAGCATCAGGGCGGCGCGCAGGCGGTGCGGTTCCTGGGAGAGCAGGGAGCGGTACTGCACTTTGTACGGTGTGCTCGGATCGGGCTGGGTGAGGGGCCCCGCGAGCCTGCTGTAGTGCTCGTAGTCGTATCTGGGCAGTGTCTTCTTGATCCGGCGCAGGGCGCCGGTGGTGCCGCGGTGTGCGGGTACGCGGAGCTGTGTGGTCTGTGACGGGTCGTATGGCTGTGACGGATCGTGTTCCTGCTGCCGGGCGCCCGTCGGCGTCGACGTCATGAGTCATCCCCCCACACGCGCAGATCAGCGCGTGTCTGTCGGTCCCACCGCCCGGTCGGATCCCCCTCGATCAGGCCGGGCGCGTCAATGGCGGGGCACAGTCGTTCCACAGATATGGACACGGACCGTGACCGTCCGGTTCCATGATGCCCCCCTCGGCATCGATTCATGACCGGGGCCCCTCAACCCCGCAGATCTGGCAACCGGTTACCTACCCCCCAAGTGCCGCGAATCATCGGCACTTTGGACATCCAGGGTTCTACGGTGCCGAGCATGATCGCAAGAGCGAAACACGGTGTTTACCGATCATAGGTGTTCATTGCGGAACCCGTGGTGATTGTGTGGATCGACCGTGTCGGTAATTGACAAAATGGTGCACACGGTTCCGAAGTGGCCTCGTGTGGCCGGCGGGGTGTACGCCAGAAGGCCCCCCGCTGCTGCGGAGGGCCTTCTGGGTGTCTGTGCGCCGCCAGGGACTCGAACCCCGGACCCGCTGATTAAGAGTCAGCTGCTCTAACCAACTGAGCTAGCGGCGCCTGCTGACAGCGAGAACTCTACCCGACGGAGGAAGGTGCTCCCGACCGGCGGCCACCGGGGGGACCCCCGTCCGTCCCCGGCCGTACATCATTCGGACCGTCAGCATGCGCACCGGGACGACAGTTGGGAAACTGATCAATGTGCACAGTCCCGGACATATCAACACGAAGTGTGAGGGGAATCGCATGGCGGCCCCGGTATTCGAGGAATTCGACCCCGCGAACGACTGCGAATGCCCCGGATGCGTCCACTGGCGGCGGGTCGGCCCGTACCCGCTGACCGGGCGTTTCGGCGGCCACCCGGCCGCCCGGGGCGTCCTGGTCGTGGCCGCCGCCGCGTCCGCCGCCCTCGCCGCGAGCACCCCGACGGCCGCCGCCCACAGCACCCCGCCGGCCCCCCACCGGCCCACCGCCCCCGCGGACGGCGAGCCCGACACCCCGCAGGGCGCCAAGTCCCCCCTGCACGGACCCGGCGGCAAGCCCGCCCACGGCCCCGTCACCACGCCCCCCATCACCCGCACCGAGATCATCAACCGGGCCAAGACCTGGGTCACCGCCAAGGTGCCGTACAGCATGTCCCTCTACTGGACGGACGGATACCGGCAGGACTGCTCCGGCTACGTCTCGATGGCCTGGAAGCTGACCGGGAACGAGTGGACGGGCAGCCTCGACCAGTTCGGCACGAAGATCACCAAGGCGGAGCTCCAGCCCGGCGACATCCTGCTCTTCCACAACCCGGACAACCCCGAGAAGGGCTCCCACGTCGTGCTCTTCGGCGGCTGGACGGACTACACGCACACCGCCTACACGGCGTACGAGCAGACACCCCCGAACGCCCGCCGCCAGTCCACTCCCTACGCCTACTGGAGCAACTCCGCCAAGTACGTTCCCTACCGCTACAAGGGCCTGATCGCGGACCCGGGCACGGCCGGCGCCGAGGCCGGGAAGACGGCGGTGCCGTTCCCCGGCGCGGCCTACTTCGGTCCGGGCGCCGACAACAAGTACGTCACCCTGCTCGGCCGGCTGCTCATCGCCCGGGGCGGCGGCGGCCACTACGCCAAGGGTCCGGGGCCGGTCTGGGGCGCCGCGGACCAGCAGGCCACCCGGGCCTTCCAGCTCGCCCAGGGCTGGACCGGCGCCGCCGCCGACGGCCTGCCTGGGCCGGGCACCTGGGAACTCCTCGCCACCGGCAGGGGCAAGAGCATCAAGCCCGCCGCCACGGCCACGCCCGTCCCCGCCTCGCACGGGGTCACGGGCTACCCCGGCAAGAACTACTTCCGTCCGGGCGCCGCCAACGACTACGTCACCCGGCTCGGCAGACAGCTGATCAAGAAGGGCTTCGGCCGTTTCTACACCGAGGGTCCGGGCCCGGCCTGGGGCGAGGCCGACCGCAGGGCCGTCGAGGCGTTCCAGCGCAGCCAGGGCTGGCGCGGCGGCGCGGCCGACGGCTACCCGGGGCCGGAGACCTGGCGCCGCCTGTTCCTGTAACGACCCGACGATCACGTGACGCATCTGGCGCGGAGGCTGGAGGCAGGCATGAGTACCACGACCGCACACACCCCTGAATCGGACGACCCCCTGGAAGGCGGGCCGCCCACCCGGCCCGTCCCCCGGCTGATCCAGAACGAGGCCACCACCGAGATCCCGGTCCACCTGCTGTTCCGCGACGACCCCGACCCGGTCTCGGTCCCGCTGAAGCCCGCCGTGGTCGGCCGCCGGCAGGGCACCGGCGAACAGCCCCGGCTGCGCCGGCCGGCCCCGGCCAAGCCGCGGCCGGTCGCCGCCGTCGACCCCGAACTGGTGGAGCGCCCCGCCCGGGTGCTGCCCGGCGCGGCCGGGGTGGCCGCCGGGCTGGCCGGGACGGCCGGGAGCCTCGCCACTTCCTGGTGGGCCGGAGTGCTGCCCCCGCTCGCGGCGCACGCGTTGCGCCTTCCGGCGTACGCGGGCGCGGGACTCGGGCCGGCGCAGTGGGCCGCGTACGCCGGAGCCGGCGCGCTCGGCCTGTTCGGCTTCGCCGGGCTGGCCCGCGGCGCGACCGGACGGGCCTGGGTGCTCGGCCTGTTCGGCCGCTACCGGGGGACGGTGCGGCGCACCGGCCTGCTCTGGGTCAACCCGCTGCTGCTGCGCCGCCGCGTCGACGTCCGGCTGCGGCACTGGCGCAGCGAGGAGATGCCGGCGGCGGACGGCAACGGGGTCGCGCTGCGGGTCGTCGTCCTGGTGGTGTGGCGGGTGCGGGACACCGCGCGGGCGGTGCTCGGCCTCGACGACCACGAGACGTACCTGCGGGAGTGCGTGGAGGCGGCGCTGGCCCGGGTGCCGGTGGAGGTGCCCGGCCGGACGCGGGGCTCGGTGGAGATGGCCGCCGACGCGCTGACCCGGCTGGTGGCGAAGGACGCGGGCGGGATCGGCCTGGAGGTGTTCTCCGTGCAGCCGGTCCGGGTGGAGTACGCCCCGGAGGTCGCCGCGGCCATGCACCGGCGCCGGATCGCCGCGCTCGACGCCCAGCAGCGGTCCGGGATGCTCGCCTCCGTCGTGGACTCCGTCGAGGACACGGTGACCCGGCTGACCATGCGCGGTCTGGTCGAACTCGACGACTACGAGCGCAAGGTGCTGGTGCGGGACCTGACGGTGGCGTTCTGCTCGGGACGCTCCGACTCCGCACCCTGACGCGCGGGGATGGGTCGTTGATATGGACACGGTCAACTGATGGCAATAATCTGGGACTTGGTCTAGACCTGCACGGCTCACAGAACCTCCCCCACGTTCTCCAGGAGCGGCAGCATGCGTAAACGGACCAAGATCTCGGCCGTCGTGCTCGGTGTGGCGACCGCCGGAGCCTTCGCGCTCTCCACCGGCGGTGCCAGCGGGCACGGCTACACCGACCTCCCCATCAGCAGGCAGAAGCTCTGCGCCAACGGCACCGTGACCAACTGCGGCGACATCCAGTACGAGCCGCAGAGCGTCGAGGGCCCGAAGGGCTTCCCGGCCTCCGGCCCCGCCGACGGCCAGCTCTGCAACGGCGGGCTGAGCAGGTTCGCCCAGCTCAGCTCGCCCACGACCCCGGCGGGCACGGCCTGGCCGACGACCAAGGTGACGGGAGGTCAGTCGTACACCTTCCGCTGGCAGTTCACCGCGATGCACGCCACGACCGACTTCAAGTACTACGTCACCAGGCAGGGCTGGAACCAGAACCACGCCCTCGCCCGTTCGGACCTCAACACCACCCCGTTCCTCACCGTCCCCTACAACGGCCAGCGCCCGCCGGCCACCCTCAGTCACAGCGGCACCCTGCCGACGGGGCTGAGCGGTCACCACGTGATCCTGGCGGTCTGGACGATCGCCGACACGGGCAACGCGTTCTACGCCTGCTCGGACGTCACGTTCTGACCGGCGTCGTTCGACGGCTGGGTAACATCCGGCTGATCTGAGCTTCGCTTGAGGACCTGCAGCAGGCCGCGAGGGTACGTTCCCGCCACGCCGGTCGGTCGGACCGGTGTTCGGAACCGGGGGACTGCCATGGGCCTGCTGCAAGCGTTCTTCTACGTCATTCCCGGCATCTTCGTCGTTCTCGGGGTTCTCGGGTTGGTCAGGACCCTGAAGCGGTCGCGGCAGATCAGCCGGACGTGGCGGTACGGCCGTACGGCCGAGGCACGCTGTCTGCGGTCGTACACGACGACCAGCGGCGGCAGCGGGGACACGTCCGTGACGACCACGCTGCATCACGTGTACGAGTTCACGACGGCCGAGGGGCGCACCGTCCGCTTCGACGAGAGCAACGGGCGCTCCACCGTCGTCGAGGGTGACTTCGTCACGGTGTACTACCTGCCGGAGACCCCGGAGAAGGCCACGGTACAGCCGCCCGCGCCGGGGAAGCTCGTCGCGGAGACCGGGTGCCTCCTGGTGTTCCTGCTGGTCTTCATCGGGTTCGCGGTGGCCTTCATGGCCGGGGCGCACTTCGCCTTCTCGGACGGGGGGACGGACCTGGGGCCCGGGCCCGCGGAATGGACTCCGTGAGTGCCGGTGAGGCCGTGGGCCTCCGCGGGCCGGTGGGGGCTTGTCGCGCCCACGCGGCGGTAGCCGCGAATCGATCCAGCCCCGTGCCCGTGGGGTATCGATCTGACGGAGTGTCAACTAATCTGCCTCTTCATGGCCTTCGAAGGGCGCACGATCGCCGAAGCAGTCGCCGCCCGATGGGGTGACCACCGGCCGGGACTGTGGTTCGAGGAGCAGGTGCTGACGCATCACGAGGTGGCCGGCGGTGCCGCCGCCCGCGCGGCCCTGCTGCGGGATCTGCTGCCGCCCGGTGCCGTGCCCCATGTGGGCGTGCTGCTCGACAACACCCCGGAGTTCCCGCTCTGGCTGGGGGCCGCCGCGCTCGCCGGGGCGGCCGTCGCCGGGGTCAATCCGACCCGGCGCGGGGCCGAGCTCGAGCGGGACATCCGGCACACCGAGTGCCCGGTGCTGGTCACCGAGCGGGCCCAGCTGCCGCTGCTCGCCGGGCTCGAACTGCCCGGCGTGCGCCTCCTGGTCACCGACGATCCGGCGTACGGTGCACTCCTCGCGCCCTACCTCGGCGCCTTCCCGGACGCCTCGCGGGCCACCCCCGGCGACCGGATCCTGCTCTACTTCACCTCCGGTTCCACCGGCGCCCCGAAGGCCGCCCTCTGCTCCCAGGGCAGGCTCGCGGCGGCCGGGCGGTCGCTCGCCGGGCAGTTCGGGATCGGTCCCGACGACGTGCACTACATCTGCATGCCGATGTTCCACGGCAACGCCGTGATCGCCGACTGGGCACCCGCGCTGACGGCGGGCGCCGGGGTGGCGTTACGGCGGCGGTTCTCGGCGTCGGGATTCCTGGCCGACGTACGGCGCTACCGGGCGACCTACTTCACCTATGTCGGCCGGGCGGTGCAGTACATCCTCGCCACCGAGCCACGCGCCCACGACCGGGACAATCCGCTGCGGCTCGGCTTCGGCACGGAGGCCGGGGCGGTGGACGCGGCCGCCTTCGAGGAGCGGTTCGGGGTGCGGCTGGTCGAGGGGTACGGGTCGTCGGAGGGCGGGGCCGCGATCCAGTGGTCGCCGGGGACGCCCGGCGGGGCGGTGGGGCGGGCGGCGCCCGGTCTCGTCGTGCTCGACCAGGAGACGGGGGCGGAGTGCCCGGCCGCGGCCTTCGACTCGGGGGGCCGGCTGCTCAACGGGGAGCAGGCGATAGGGGAGCTGGTGAACCGGGCGCCCAACCCCTTCGAGGGGTACTGGCGCAACCCGGAGGCGGAGGCCGAGCGGCGCCGGGGAGGCTGGTACTGGACCGGGGACCTCTTCTACCGGGACGGGGACGGCTATCTGTACTTCGCGGGGCGTACCGACGACCGGATCCGGGTGGACGGGGAGAACCTGGCCGCCGCGATGATCGAGAACATCGTGGCGCGGTACGAGGGCGCGGACGCCGTCGCCGTGTACGGGGTACCGGACCCGGTGACCGGGGACCAGGTGATGGCGACCGTCGCCGGGCGGTTCGAGCCGTTGGACTTCGCCGAGTTCCTGCTGGCCCAGCCCGACCTCGGGACGAAGATGGCGCCCCGGTTCGTGCGGGTGGTGGAGCGGATGCCGGTGACGGCGACGAACAAGATCCAGCGGGCCGCGCTGCGGCGGGAGGGGGTGCGGTGTGCCGACCCGGTGTGGTGGCGGCCGCCGGGCGAGCAGACCTACCGCAGACTGACCGCCGAGGACGCCGAAGGGCCCCTCGTCTCGCCGAGGGGCCCTTCGGCGGGGGGTGTGGGTGGCGGATCCCCCACCGCGCGCGGCGCAGCCGCGCAATGACAGAGAGGGCGAGCCAGGTCCGCGTTCCCGCGGACGAGGCTCGCCCTCGTCATCGTGCGCCGCCAGGGACTCGAACCCCGGACCCGCTGATTAAGAGTCAGCTGCTCTAACCAACTGAGCTAGCGGCGCATGACTCTCGCCGAACCGTCCGATCACTGTCTCGCGGCTGGCGACGAAGAAAATACTACCTGGTCCGCGGGGGTGCTTCCGACCAGCCTCGGAGGGAAGCCGCCGGCTCAGATGGCGAGGGAGAGCAGCAACGGGGCCGCGCTGCGGTTCAGGGCGTCGGCGGCCTGCCGGAGCCGGTGCGCGTGCTCGACCGGCAGGGACAGGGCCAGGCAGCCCACCGACGAGCCGGCGGTGATCGGCACCGCCGCGCACACCGTGCCGATCGCGTACTCCTGGAGATCCAGGACCGGCACCGTCGGCGGCTGGGCGGCCAGCCGGGAGAGCAGCAGCCTGTCGTTGGTGATGGTGCGCGAGGTGAGGCGGGCCATCTTGTGCCGGGAGAGATGGTCCCGGCGGCCGTTGTGGTCGAGCTGGGTGAGCAGGCTCTTGCCGATCGCGGTGGCGTGCGCGGAGGAGCGGAAGTCCACCCACTCGTTGACCGCGGGGGTGCCCGGGCCGGCCGCGTACGGGCCGATCCGCACCTCGCCGTCGACGTACCGGCTGAGGTAGACCGCCGCGCCGACCGAGTCGCGCAGCCGGTCCAGGGTCACCTGGAGCTGCTCGCCGAGGGCGCGCTCCCGGTCGTGCGCGGAGCCGAGGCGGCGCAGGGTCTCGCCGGTGACGTAGGCGCCGTCGGCGATCTGCTCGACATAGCCCTCGCGGCGCAGCATGCGCAGCAGCGCGGTCAGCCGCTCGGGCTCGAGGCCGGTCCGGCGGGCCAGCTCGGTGTCGGTGACGCCGTCGGCTTGCCCCGCCACCGTCTCCAGGACGCGCAGCGCGTCCTGGGCGGAGTGGTACGGGGCGGTCGGCTCGTGCTTCAGCGCCACGGTGAATCCCCCTGCGCTCGCTCGGCGATGCTGCTCCGGCAGCACTGCTTGGGCCGTGATCCGGACAGCGGATCCTCTCCACGATAACGGGCCGCAGGCCGAAACGGAGGGGGTGTCGGCGAGATTCCGGCCCTCCCAACTGCGGCGAAGACCCGTTGGCATATGTCAGCGGAATGAGCTGACCGCCGGACCTCGGGTGATCGAGCGTTCACTTCCTGTAATCATGCCGCCGCACCGGGAATCTTTTACGACGGTTCATGGTGGGACGCTTACAGCACCGCGCTGAGGAACTCCCGGGTCCGCTCGTGCTCGGGCTCGCTGAAGATCCGCTCCGGCGGGCCCGCCTCGATGATCCGGCCCGCGTCGAACATCAGGACCTGGTCGGAGATGTCCCGGGCGAAGTTCATCTCGTGGGTCACGCAGAGCATGGTGATGTCGGTGGTGCGGGCGATGTCCCTGAGCAGGTCGAGGACGCCCGCGACCAGCTCGGGGTCGAGCGCCGAGGTCACCTCGTCGAGGAGCAGCACCTTCGGCCGCATGGCCAGCGCCCGCGCGATCGCCACCCGCTGCTGCTGGCCGCCGGAGAGCTGGGTCGGCCGGGCGTCGGCCTTGTCGGCGAGGCCCACCAGGTCGAGCAGTTCCCGGGCGCGCGCCTCCGCCTCCTCCTTCGGCAGGCCGAGCACGGTCACCGGGGCCTCGGTGAGGTTGCGCAGCACGGTCATGTTCGGGAACAGGTTGAACTGCTGGAACACCATCCCGATCTGCTTGCGGACCTCCCGCAGCTCCTTCTCCGACGCCGGGAAGAGCCGCTGCCCGCCGACGGTGATGGTGCCCGCGTCCGGCTTGGTCAGGGTCATCAGCATCCGCAGGATCGTGGTCTTGCCGGAGCCGGAGGGCCCGATCAGGGTGACGTGCCGGCCCGCCTGCACGGTGAGGTCGAGGCCGTCGAGGACGGTGTTGTCCCCGAACCGCTTGGTCACCCCCTCGATGCGGATCAGCTCGGTGGACGTCGTATCGGCGGTACTCGGCTGCTTGCTGGTCTCAACGGACAAGGCGACGCTCCAGGGTGCGCAGAAGAAGGGAGGCGAGGTAGGAGATGACGATGAAGGCGACGCCGATCACCGTCACCGGCTCGGTGAACTGGAAGTGCTGCTGGGAGAAGAGCCTCGCCTGCCCGAGCATCTCCAGGACGGTGATCGACATCAGGATCGGCGTGTCCTTGAGCATCGAGATCACGTAGTTGCCGAGCGGCGGCACGACCCGGCGCAGCGCCTGCGGCAGGATCACCACCGTCCAGGTCCGGCGCGCCGGCAGGTTCAGCGCCGTCGCCGCCTCCCACTGGCCGACCGGCACGGCCTCGATACCGGCCCGGTAGACCTGCATGGTGTACGTCGAGTAGTGCAGGCCGATCGCGAAGACACCGGTGGTCAGCGCGGAGAACGTCAGCCCCCACTCGGGCAGCACGTAGAACAGGAAGAACAGCTGCACCAGCAGCGGGGTGTTCCGGACGAACTCCGTCACCACGCCCACCGGCCAGCGCACCCACCTGGTCGGGGTCCGCATCAGCAGCGTCCACACCAGCCCCAGCGAGAACGAGATCAGCGAGCCGAGGACCAGCGCCTCCAGGGTGACCAGCAGGCCGTCCCAGAAGTGCGGCATGAACTCGCTGACGGCACTCCAGTCCCACTTCACGCGACACCACCGACCCCGGTCGTCTGCGCACGCTTGGTCTTACGTGCCGTCTCCTCGTTGCCCGGGTCCTTGCCGATCCCGGCCTTCAGCCGCTTCTCCAGGCCGCGCATCAGCCGGGTGATGACGAACGCGATCACGAAGTAGATCAGCAGCAGATACGTGTAGATGTGCGCGCTCTCCTGCAACGCCAGGCGCACCAGGTTCCCGCTGAACGCCAGGTCGCCCATGCCGGTGATCGACACCAGCGCGGTGCCCTTGAGCAGTTCGACGAGCAGGTTGCAGAAGGAGGGGATCATCTCCGGCACCGCCTGCGGCAGCAGGATCAGCCGCAGCCGCTGCCAGGGCGTGAAGCTGAGCGCGATCCCGCCCTCCCGCTGTGCCGGGTCGACCGCGTTCAGCGCCCCGCGCACGATCTCCGTGCCGTACGCGCCGTAGGTCAGCCCGAGTGCGAGGGTGCCCGCCCACAGCGGCACCAGCTGCCAGCCGAAGGCGACCGGCAGCACGAAGAACACCCAGAAGATCATCACCAGTGCCGAGGTGCCACGGAACACCTCGGTGTAGAAGCCGGCGAGGAACCGGACGAACCAGAGCCGGCTGGTCCGCGCCACGCCCACCACGAAGGCCACCGCGGTCATCAGCAGCCCGCTCAGCACGAGGAGCTGGACGGTGGTCCAGACGCCCTTGAGTACGAGGTCCCACAGTCCCGAGGTCATCCGCTCTTGCCTCCCCCGCACAGCTCCTTGGCCGTCAGGTCGGTCATCTCGGCCTGGGTGAAGCCGAACGGCCGCAGGATCCGGAGCAGTTCGCCGCTCTTCTTGAGCTTGCGCAGCTCCACGTTGAAGGCGTCCCGCAGCTTCGTCTCGGCCGACCGGAACGCGAACGCGCCCCCGTCCACGTGCGGCTTGCCGTCGAGGAGCGGCGCGAAGGGCTTGGTGGCCTCGGCCTTGGCGGACTTCTTGACCACCTCGCGGACGGTGACCGCGGTCCCGGCGAAGACGTCCACGCGCCCGGCCTCCACGGCGTTCAGCCCCGCGACCTGGTCCGGCACGATCAGGATGTCGCTCTCCTTGTATCCCGCCTCGACCGCGTACTGGATCTCCGCGTACCCGGTCCCGGTGGCGAACTTGGCCTTCTTGGCGACGACGTCCTTGTAGTCGTGCAGCCCCTTGGGGTTCCCCTTGCGCACGACGAACGAGTCGAGCATCTGGTAGTCGGGATCGGCGAAGATCACCTGCGCGCAGCGCTCGGGGTTGACGTACATCCCGGCGGCCACGACGTCGAACTGCTGCGAGTTCAGCCCCGGGATCAGCGAACCGAACTCGGTCGGCACCGGCTGCACCTTGTCGACCCCGAGCCGCTTGAAGATCGCCTTCGCCAGCTCCGGTGCCTCACCGGTGAGCTGACCGTCCTTGTCGATGTACCCGAAGGGAATCTCACCGGCTATCCCGAGCCGTACGACACCCTGGGCGCGCAGCCGTTGCAGCAGGTCACCGCCGTCGGTGCCGGCCGCGGTGGCCACGCGGGTGCAGCCGGCGGCGGCGAGTGCGCCGATGGCGGCGGCACCCGCGAGCACCGCACGCCGAGTTTGTCTGGATTCATACCCAGATGTGTCTGTCTCGTTCCCAAGTGGTGGAGCCATGGCGGCGCGGCTACCCGGGGCCAATCGACTTATGCATCATGGATGACATGGCCGATCGATTCATCGAAGTCTCGCTGGTCGCCCGCGGAGTCCGGGCCACGGCCCGGCTGCTGGACGACCGGGCGCCGGTGACCTGTGCCGCCGTCTGGGACGCCCTGCCACTCGCCGGCGACGTCTACCACGCGAAGTACGCCCGCAACGAGATCTACGCTCTTTTCCCGCCATTCGCGGCGACGGAACCGCCCCTGGAGAACCCGACCGTCACGCCCATCCCCGGCGACCTCTGCTACTTCTCGTTCGCCGGCGCGGAGTTGGGCACGAAGGCCTACGGCTACGACCGCGAGGTACGCCCCGGCACCACGGTCGTCGACCTGGCCCTCTTCTACGAACGCAACAACCTGCTGCTCAACGGCGACGTGGGCTGGGTGCCGGGAATCGTGTGGGGCGAGGTGGTGGCGGGCCTGCCGGACCTGGCCGAGGCCTGCAACGACCTGTGGCGGACGGGGGCGGCGGGGGAGACCCTGGCCTTCCGCAGGGCCTAGCCACCCCCGCCCGCCGTGCTTCAGTCGGTGACCACGGACGTGTTGAGGCCCTTGGCGTAGTGGTTGTGCGCGATCCGGATGCCGGAACTGCCGTGGAAGACGAACAGCGGTGAGGTGTACGGCGGTTGGCCGGCCGCGGCCAGGCGGCGGACCGTGTTGCCAGTGAAGGTGAACCCGCCGACGCTCTTGGCGTTGACCACGGTCACGTCACCGATGTCGAACGCGTTGTCCTCGACCTTGATGTGGTGGTGCACGGGGTTCGCGGGGTCGACGACCTGGTTGGTCGGCTCCACGAAGACGACCGGGCCGCTGGGCCGGGTGAAGGTGTTCCCGCGGATCGTCAGGTCGGAGACCGGCCCGGACTCGTACCACTGGTAGGCGTCGGCGGAGACGTAGATGCTGGCCATCGACATCCCGTCGAACCGGTTGCCGGTGATCAGGACGGGCTTGCGGGTGGTGACCAGCACCCCGCGGGTCGGCACGTTGCGGAAGACGTTGCCGGAGATGAGGACCGACGGGGTGGCCGTGATGTTCTCGACCACCGTGCCGCCGGTCTCGACCCCGGCGGGAACCGGCCGGTCGAAGGTGACGGTCATCGTGGTCAGCGACTTGGTGTGGTCCGTACCGCTGGGCCCGTCGACCGCGGTGACCCTGGCGTGCGCGTCCGGCAGCGGGGTCATCGTGGTCTTGGTGGTGAACTCGGCCTCGTCGCCCGGGGCGAACTGCGGGAACCCGGCGGTCTGCGGGTGTTCGTAGGCGAGGGTGAGGGTGCGGGGACCGGGTTTCCCGACGACCTCCAGATAGGTGCCGTGGATGTTGATCGGGTCGTCGTGGGGGCCGTCGAAGAGGCTCCGGGTGATCGAGACCTTCCCCTTGACGCCGGACATCTGCACGAAGTCCGCGAAGGAGGCGGTGGAGCGGCCGGACCTCGGGTCGGGGGCGAAGTTCACCCTGTCGATGGCGATGTTCTCGCTGAACTGCCCCACCACGCCGAAGGACTGCAGGTAGTAGGCGTTCATCGAGCGCATCGTGACGTTCTTCGACTCCCAGATGAAGGCGCCCGGCTCGGTCCGCTCGATCAGGCGCATCTGGTAGACGAGACCGGCGTCGGCCGGCCGCTGCGCCCCGCCGTAGTCGATCCGGATCCGGCGTCCGCCGAGGTCGGTGACCGCGGTGACGTCGTTGAACAGCGGGTTGTCCGCGCGCCAGGACCGCTGTGCCGCGGGGTCGTGGATCTGGGTGTACTGGAGTCCGTCGACCCCCGACCAGTACGGCTGCCCGGTGGCCGGGCTGGTCTCGCCGAGCCAGGTGATGTGCGTGCCGTCGACCCGGTACGGGCTGCCGGCCGGGATCGACAGGACACGGTAGGCGTGCCCGTCGCGCACCCCGGTCTCGGCGACGGTCGCGTCGATGACCTCGGGGGCCGCGTAGTCGAACGAGAAGTTCTGGAACGTCACATCGGTCGAGCGGATCGACGCGAACGCCGTCTGGAGACCGTGGTACTCGAGCTTGGCCCCGCCGCCGTCGACGGTGACGTCGTGCATGTCCTCGATCAGCAGCCCGATCTTCTTGTCCCGGTAACGCTGGTCGGCGCCCACGGTGTTGGACACGTACAGCTCACGCGTCTCGGCCCGCTCGGGATAGAGCTGGTAGGTCCCCTTCGAGAAGACGATCCTGACCGGCCGGTCGAGGCTCCTGGCGTGCCGCAGCGCCGCGGCCACCGCGGGCGCCGAGTCCGTCCGGCCGGTGGGGTCGGCGCCGTAGTCGTCCACGTCGACCACCACCGGTGCCGCCTTCGGCGCCGCGGCGACAGGAGCGGCCGCCCCGCCGCCGAGCAGCGCGAGCGCCACCCCGAGAAACGCGAACCGAGACATGGGTATAGTCCCTCCGGAGCATGCATGAGCGATGAAATACCCGATGAATAGTGGGAGTTACCGCCGATGATCCGGCCGGATCTCCGTGCAGAGTCTGCATAGATCCGATGTCTGGGTCAATGGTCCCGACGGGCAGGTGCCACCGCCGCCGTGCTCGCGCGGATCACCAGCTCGGGGTCGAAGAGGAGTTCGCCGACGGGGACCTCGCGGTTGCCCACCAGGGCGAGGACACCGCGGGCCACCTCCGCGGCCAGGCGGTCGGCCGGCTGACGGACCGTGGTGAGCGGAGGGTCGACGAAATCCATGATCATGGCGCCGTCGTAGCCGACGACCGACACGTCGCCCGGGACGTCGTACCCCTGGCGGCGCGCGCCGCGGATCGCGCCCAGGGCCATGTAGTCGCTGGCGGCGACGATGGCCGTGGCGCCCCGGCCGAGCAGTGAGATCGCGGCGGACTGGCCGCCCTCGACGGTGTAGGACTGCCGGACCACCCACTGCTCCGGATCCTCGACCCCGCGCTTGACGAGCGAGGAGACGAAGCCGCTGACCCGGCGGTCCGCCGGGCGGTTGCCGACCGGGCCCGACGCCATGCCGATCCGGCGGTGACCGAGGCGGTGCAGATGGTCCACGGCGAGTTCGGCGGCCAGCAGGTCGTCGGTGGAGAAGACCGGCACGTCGCCCACGCCCTCGAACTCGCCGTTGACCCCGACGAACGGGATCCTGCGGGAGCGCAGCAGCTCGTACGCGGCCGGGTCCGCGCCCTCGATCGTGTTGCTGGCCGACAGGAAGACCACGGCGGCCACACCCCGGTCGGCGAGGGAGGTCACGAAGTCCAGCTCCTGCACCCCGCCGGGGAAGCACGGGCACAGGACCGTCTTCAAGCCGTGCGGGGCGAGCGTGGACTCGATCCGTTCGCAGACGTCGGCGAAGAACGGGTTGGAGACGAACTCGGTGATGACCGCGATCAGCTGCCCCCGGGTCTGCCGCTCGTACCCGAGGTCGGCCATCGCCCGCTCGACCGCCTCACGGGTCTTGCGCGCCACACCCTGACGCCGGTTGATGACCCGGCTGACGGTGGCCTCGCTCACCTGCGCCCGCTCCGCGACCTCGGTGATGCCCACCTTCATGACGGCCCGCCCTACCTCGCTTGCACGAATGAGATGAAAACTTTCAGCGCATCATGCCATGGAAAACGGCAGCAGGTCTGCGGGTCTTGCAGGTTTCTTCTGCAGGACCATTGAAGCGCTTCTCCGGGCCCTGTTAGCTTGCGGCCACCGCTCGGCCGCCCCACCCGCCCGACCGCAGTGATCGAGACCGGAGACCCGATGAAGCCCTCAAGGCTCATGCTGCTCACCGCCGTTGCCCTGCTCGCACCGATGGCCCCCACCGTGTCGGCCGAGGCGGAACCGGGCCCCCGCCCCCAACTCGCCATCCCCGACCCCGGCTTCGAGAACGGCGGCACCGGCTGGACCTTCGGCCCGGGCACCGGCGTCGGCACCGGCAACCGGCACGGCGGCACCCGCTTCCTCTACCTCGACGCCGGAGCCGGCAAGAGCGCCCGACTCACCCTCGTGGCACCCCGGAACGGCAGCTACGACTTCTCCGCCTGGGTCGGCAGCGCCGGCACCGGCGGCACGTACACGGTCCGGCGCAACGGCGAGACCGTCGGCACGGTCGACCTGCCCCAGCACGCCGGCTACGCCCGCTACACCATCAGCCGCGTCGACCTGAGGACCGGCGACCGGCTGGAGATCGCCTTCGGCTCCGGCAGCTCCTGGGTCAACGCGGACGACCTGATGATCTCTCCCGCCGCACCGGCCGACCCGAAGGTCACCTCGTCCGACCCCGAGGTCGCCGAGATGTTCGCCTGGGCCCAGAAGAAGGCCAACAGCTGGGTCCAACTGCCCGGCACGACAGGCCCGGTCAACGTCGACGAGAACCAGACCGGCGGCACCGGCACCGCGTCGTACGAGCCCACCTACTGGGCCGGATACGCCAACCGCAGCGCCTACTACTCCCGCGACATGACCCACCAGCTCGCCGGCGCCCACCTCATCGGCCTCGACGCCGAGAACGAGACGATGCTCCGCTCCTACGCGGCGTCGGCCACCGCCGAGCACAAGTACTTCCCGGTGTGGTCCCTCAACTTCGACGCCAAGACCTACCTGAGCATTGACTACAAGAACCCGGACGACTTCGTGCGCGAGGTGCCGGCCACCTTCGAACTCGTCGAGAAGGCGGCCCAGGCCTACCTGTGGACCGGCGACCGCAGATACGTCGACGACCCGGTGCTGTGGGACTTCTACCGGCACGCCACCGAGCAGTTCATCGACCTGCACAACTCCGCCAAGGACAACGGCAGGGTCAAGGTCGCCGAGGGCACCGGGCAGGGCATCTTCGAAGGCGCCGCCAGCTACAACGAGCAGGACGGCGACGGCCTCGCCGAGGCCGGGGACGGCATCGCCTCCGAGTACCAGGCGTATCTGGCGATGGCGGTCCTCGCCCGCGGCAAGGGCGACACCGCGCTGGCCAGGACCTACGACAAGCGTGCCGCCGACCTGAAGACGTACTTCAACGACGACTGGAGCGGCACCGGCAGCGGCGCCGACATGGTCCGCGCCTACACCCTGTCCGGCACCCCGGTCACCGGCTGGGGCAAGGAGAACAGCGTCTTCATGCCGATGAAGCAGATCATCGACCCCGGCCCGCGCAACGACGCCTACCTCGACTACATCGAGAAGCAGGAGCTGGGACCGGAGGGGTCGCCCAACATCGAGTCGACGACCTACCTGCCCGACATGTTCTTCCGGAACAATCGCAACGACACCGCCTGGCAGTGGATGCGGAAGATCTACGGCGAGCGGGAGACCCAGCACGTCAACTCCAGCCAGGGCCCCGACGGCGACTACCCCGAGGTGTCGTTCACCCTGGTCAGCCAGACCATTCAGGGCCTGATGGGCATCACGCCGGACGCCCCGGACCACAAGGTGACCACGCAGTCTCAGCTGCCGTCCGGCATGAAGTGGCTCCAGGCGGCGGACGTACCCATCGGCACGGGCACCGTCACCGTGCGGCACGACGGCGCGACGAGGACCACGCTGACGAACAACTCCCGCAAGACCTCCTACAGGTGGGAGGCCCGCTTCCCCGGCGTGCACAGCAGGATCGAGGTCGACGGCGTCCCCCAGCGGGTCCGCACCAAGAAGGTCGACGGCGTGACGTACACGTACGCGACACCGACGGTACGGGCGGGACGGACGGCGGTGGTGCAGGTGACCGGCTGAGGCGCGGGCCGCTCCCCGGCGCGCTCCGTCAGACCACGACGGCGCCGCCCGGCGGTACCGAAGCCGCGCCCGCCTCGTACAGCGCATGGGCCGCCCGCAGCACCAGATCGTCCCGGTGACGGGCGGCCACGAGCTGCAACCCCACCGGCAGCCCGGCCCCGTCCACTCCCACGGGTACGGTCGCGGCCGGCTGCTGGGTCAGGTTGAAGGGGTACGTGAACGGAGTCCACCCCGTCCAGCGCCGGAACCCGGCGTTCTCCGGCACCTCCGCCCCCGCCTCGAACGCCGTGATCGGCAGGGTCGGTGTGACCAGGAGGTCGTACCGCTCGTGGAAGAGACCCATCCGGCGGCCCAGGTCCATCCGGACGTCCACCGCGGCCAGATACTCCAGGGCACTCAGCCGGGCCCCCTGCCCGCAGATCTCCCGCAGCCCGGGATCCAGCAACTCCCGCTGCTCGGGGGAGAGCCGCTGGGTCACCCGGGCCGCCCCCGCGAACCACAGGGCGTGGAACGCCTCCACCGGGTCGCTGAAGTCCGGGTCGGTCTCCTCGACGTACGCACCCAGTTCGGCCAGCCGCGTCACCGCCCGCCGTACCGCCGCCGCGACCCCGGGACCGACCGCCACCTGGCCGCCCAGCGTCGGTGAGAACGCCACCCGCAGTCCGCGCACGCCTCCGGAGAGGCCCGCCGTGAAGGGACCCGGGGCGGGACCCAGCGCCGACCAGTCCCGGGCGTCCGGTGTGCCGATCACGTCCAGCAGCAGTGCCGCGTCGGCCGCGTCCCGAGTCATCGGGCCCACGTGCGACAGCGTGCCGAAGGCGCTCGCGGGGTACAGCGGGACGCGGCCGTATGTCGGTTTCAGGGCGAAGACTCCGCAGAACGCCGCCGGGATGCGCACGCTGCCGCCACCGTCCGTGCCCAGCGACAGGGGCCCGGCGCCCAGGGCGACGGCCGCCGCGCTGCCCCCGCTCGAACCGCCGGCGGTGCGGGAGGGATCGTACGGGTTGCGGGTGATGCCGGAGAGCGGGGAGTCGGTCACGCCCTTCCAGCCGTACTCGGGGGTGGTGGTCTTGCCGATGAACACCGCGCCGTGTTCGCGCAGCCGGGCGACCGAGGGCGCGTCCTCGTCCCAACTCCCGTCAGCCGAGATCGTCCTGGAACCGCGCAGGGTCGGATGGCCGCGCATCAACAGGATGTCCTTGACCGTCACCGGGACGCCGTCGACCAGTCCCCTCGGTTCGCCCCGCCGCCACCGCTCCGCCGACTCCGCCGCCTGCGCCAGGGCGTCCTCCTCGGTGAGGCGGACGAAGGCGTTGACCTCCGGCTGGATCCGGGAGGCCCGTTCCAGGGCCGCCCGGACGGCCTCCACCGGGCCGAACTCCCCCGAGCGGTAGCCGTCGAGGAGTTGCCGGGCGGTGAGGTCGGTGAGGTCGGTGAGCTGCATGAGGGGCACCCTCCCGGGAGTCAGTGACCGGGCACGTAACCGCGTTTCTTGTCGACCACGTTCAGCAGAGACCTGCCCGCCGCCCACCGCTCGTACAACTCCACGAACTGAGTGCCCAGTTCGTCCCGCCAGCCGACCGTGTCCCCGCTCATGTGCGGCGAGACGATCAGGCCCGGCACGTCCCACAGCGGGCTGTCGGCGGGCAGCGGCTCGGTGGTGAGGACGTCCAGGGCCGCGGCGGCGATCCAGCGCCGGGTCAACGCCCGCACCAGCGCGTCCTCGTCGACCAGTTGGCCGCGGCCGACGTTGATGAAGCAGGCAGAGGGCTGCATCACGCCGAAGCGGTGCGCGTCGAACATGCCGTACGTCTGCTCGGTCAGCGGCGCCGCCGCGATCACCCAGTCCGCGCGGGACATCAGCCGGTCCAGGTCGCCGGGGCCGTGGATGCCGGTACGCGGGACACGGCCGACCAGCGCGGTGGTGATGTCGAGTGCCTTGAGGGTGCGGACGATCGCCCGGCCGATCGGGCCGGAGCCCACCACGCACGCGCGGGTGCCGCCGACCCGGCGCGCCTCGCGGTGCCGCCAGGTCCGCTCCCGCTGGAGGCCGAGGGTCTGGGGGAGGTCCTTGGCGATCGCGAGGACCAGCGCGGCCACGTACTCGGCGATGGGCCGGTCGAAGACCCCGCGCGCGTTGGTGACGACCGTGTCGGACGCGGCCAGTTCGGGGCACATCAGATGGTCGACGCCCGCGCTGGCGGTGTGCACCCACCGGGGCCGCGGTCCCGTGCCCGGCCAGGCCTCGCGGACGGCGTGCGAGGCGAAGTCCCAGACGAGCAGGACGTCCGCCTCGGGCAGCCGGGCCGCCAGGCCCGCCGCGTCCGTGTGCACGATCCGTGCGTGGCCGGTGAGCCGGCCGAGCCGCGGGGGCGGGTCGGCGTCGAGGATCAGCACGGTGGGCGGGGCCTGCGTCATCGAGGGGACGGCTCCCTACGTCTGGCATGCACGGATTGACCACGCTCGCACCCGAACCTACCTTCGTCAACACGGACGTACCCGCCGACCGTTGCCCCTCCTCTCCTGACCTGAGGCCGGTGACTTCCCATGGACGTCTCTTTTCTGGGCGGACCCCGCCCCCAGCGCGGTGTCGGCGTCGTGGCGCCCTTCGACTTCGCGCTCGATCGTGAACTGTGGCGCTGGGTGCCCGACGACGTGTCCCTGCACCTGACCAGGACCCCGTTCGTGCCCGTCGAGGTCAGCCTCGACCTCGCGCGGCTGGTCAGCGAGCACGAGACGCTCGGCGACGCGGTGCGCGCGCTGACCGCCGTCGCCCCCGAGGTGGTCGCCTACGCGTGCACCTCCGGCAGCTTCGTCGGCGGCATCGCCGGGGAGCGCGCGATGTGCGAGGCGATGACCCGGTCCGGTGCGGTGCCCGCGCTCACCACCTCCGGTGCGCTGCTCGACGCGCTGACCGCGCTGGGCGTACGGCGGCTCGCGCTGGTCACGCCCTACACGGTCTCGGTGACGCGGGTCCTCGAGGAGTACGTGGCGGAGGCGGGCGTCCAGGTCGCCGGCTGTGCGTTCATGGGGCTGACCCGGCACATCTGGCAGGTGCCGTACCGGGACGTGGTCGCCATGGCCCGGCAGGCGGTACGGCCCGGGGCCGCCGACGCCCTGTTCATCTCCTGCACCAACCTGCCCACCTACGACGTCATCCCCCAGCTGGAGGCCGAGCTGCGCGTCCCCGTTCTGTCGGCCAACCAGGTCACGATGTGGGCGGCGCTGCGCAGGCTGGGTACCCGAGCCGTTGGGCCCTATCAGACGCTGATCGGTCATCCGGACGGATCGGCGCCACGGGAGTGGCCCGTACTGCCGGAAGAACAGCAGGAAGGGTGGACATGACAGCGCTCGGAATCCTCTATCCGGGGCACTCCGCGGAGGACGACTACCCGCGCATCGAACAGCTCCTCGGCAGCGACGTCCGGGTGGACGTCGTCCACACCGACATCGGCGAGGACGCGCACCGGGTGGACGCGCTGCGGGAGATGGGATCGGCACGGCGGCTGGCGGCCGGAGTGGACGAACTGCGGCTCGCGGGCGCGGACGCGGTGGTGTGGGCGTGCACCAGCGGAAGCTTCGTGTACGGCTGGGAGGGCGCCCACCAGCAGATCCGGGAGCTCGCCCAGGCGGCCGGGCTGCCCGCGTCGTCCACGTCCTTCGCGTTCGTGCACGCGGCGCGCGAGCTCGGGGTACGACGGGTGGCGGTCGGCGCGACCTACCCGGACGACGTGGCCCAGCTCTTCGCGGACTTCCTGCGGGCCGGGGGCCTGGAGGTCACCGGGGTCCGCTCGTCGGGGATCGTCACGGCGGCGGAGGTGGGGACGTGGGGGGAGGAGGAGGTACTCACGCTCGCGCGGACCGCGGACGCCTCCGGCGCGGAGGCGGTACTCCTCCCGGACACGGCACTCCACACGGTGGCCCATCTTCCACTCCTGGAGAAGGCGCTGTCCAAGCCGGTCCTCACGGCGAACCAGGTGACCGTGTGGGAGGGCCTGCGGCTGGCCGACCGCCGGCTGAACGAGCCGGCGCTGGGCACCCTGTTCACCCGCCAACCGATCGTGCAGGCCTGACGGACTCCCCGTACCAGGGGGCTCCGCCCCCTGGACCCCCAAGCCCCACCGCCCACCCACCACCCGCCTCGGCCGGCACGAGGGAGCCGTTCGGGGGCGGGGCGGGGGGGGTGTGGGCTCGGTCGGGGTGAGGGAGCTGTCCGGGGGTGGGGGGGTGTGGGCTCCGGTCGGGGTGAGGGAGCCTTCCGGGGTGGGGAGGTGTGGGCTCGGTCGGCTGAAGGAGGCGTTCGGGGGTGGGGCATGGCGGGTCGGGCGGTGTGGCCGGGGCGGGGAGGCCTGGGCGTGGGCGAGGAAGCCGGCCGTGGTGTCGGGAATAAGCGGAGCCATCCTCCTGTTATCGCCCTCCAGTACAGCTCACGGCCGTAAATCAGGAGGCTCTCACCGTGTCGGCAGACGAGATCCGGGGCATCACGCACGGGACCGCCCCCGTCCCCCTCTCCGTACTGGACCTGGTGACCGTCGGCACCGGCAGTACCGCCAGCGACGCCCTGCGCACCAGCGTGGAGCTCGCGCGGCTCACCGAGGCCCGCGGCTTCCAGCGGTTCTGGGTCGCCGAGCACCACTCCATGCCGGGTGTGGCCTCCTCCTCGCCCGCCGTGATCCTCGCCCACCTCGCCGCCCACACGGAGCGCATCCGGCTGGGTTCGGGCGGTGTCATGCTGCCCAACCACGCCCCGCTCGTCATCGCGGAGCAGTTCGGCACGCTGGAGGCGATGGCCCCGGGGCGGGTCGACCTGGGTCTCGGCCGGGCACCGGGCACGGACGGGGCCACCGCGGCCGCCCTCCGCCGTACCCAGACCCTCAACGAGGGCGCCGACGACTTCCCCCAGCAGCTCGCCGAGCTCACCCGGTTCCTGGACGACGACTTCCCGGACGGGCACCCGTACCGCCGGATCCACGCCATCCCGGGCCCCGTCCAGAGCACCAGCCCCGGCGGTGTGCAGTCCCCGCACCGGCCGGTCGTCTGGCTGCTCGGCTCCTCCGGCTTCAGCGCCCGGCTCGCCGGCATGCTCGGGCTGCCGTTCGCCTTCGCGCACCACTTCTCCGCGCAGAACACCATCCCGGCCCTGGACCTCTACCGCGAGTCCTTCACCCCGTCCGCCGTCCTCGACGAGCCGTACGCCCTCATCGGCGTCTCCGCGCTCGCCGTGGACGAGGAGCGCGAGGCCCGGCGCCAGGTGCGGGCCGGTGCGGTGAACATGCTGCGGCTGCGCACCGGACGCCCCGGTCTCTTCCCCGACCCGGACGACGTCGAGAAGCACGAGTTCTCCCCGATGGAGGAGGAGTTCGTGCACTCCTGGACCGCCAACATCGTGCACGGCACCGCCGACGAGGTGCGCGCCGGTCTCGACGACCTCCAGAAGCGCACCGGCGCCGACGAGCTGATGCTCACCACGCACGCCCACCGCGGCGAGCTGCGCCTGCGCTCCTACGAGCTGATCGCCGACGCCTACGGTTTGCCGACCGGGGTGTCCGCGTAGGTCCGGGTGCCCAGCAGCTCGGAGATACGATCCGGCGTCACCGGCCGGGAGTACAGCCACCCCTGGCCGGTGTCGCAGCCGATGTGCCGCAGCCGCGAGGCCTGCGCCGAGGTCTCGACGCATTCGGCGGTGACGGTGAGGCCGAGCCGGTGGGCCAGCTGGATCATCGCCTCCACCACGACCTCGTCGGCGGGGTTCGGACGGTCGCCCGGGTCGTCGTACTGGAAGCCCCGGACGAAGGAACCGTCCAGCTTGAGCACCGACACCGGGAGCCGGCTGAGGTAGGCGAGGTTGGAGTAGCCGGTGCCGAAGTCGTCGATGGCGATGCGGACGCCCATGTCGCTGAGGGCCTGAAGGGCCTGCAGCGGCCGGCCGGCCGAGCCCATCACCGCCGACTCCGTCAGCTCCAGCTGGAGCAGGTGCGGCGCCAGGCCGGTCTCCGCCAGGGTCTCCGCCACGTCCGCCACCAGGTCGGAGTCCCAGACCTGGCGCACGGCCACGTTCACGCTCACGAAGATCGGCGGCTCGCCGGGGTGGTCCAGCTGCCACCGGCGGGCCTGCCGGCAGGCGGTGGTCAGGGCCCAGCGGCCGAGCGGGACGATCGAGCCGTCCTCCTCCGCCAATCCGATGAACCGATTCGGCGTTAGTGTGCCGAACTGCGGGTGGTTCCAGCGGACCAGGGCTTCGACCCCGCTCAGCCGCCCGTCCTCCATGCCCACCAGCGGCTGGTACTCGAGCACGAACTCGCCGCGCTCGATGGCCGGGCGGAGGGTGGAGGAGAGCGCCTGACGGGTGACCAGGTGGGCGTTGCGCTCCGGGTCGAAGAGCGTCCAGCGGGACTTGCCGTCGGCCTTCGCCCAGTAGAGGGTCGTGTCGGCGGCCTGCATCAATCCGGTGGCCGTCGTACCCGCCGCATGGCGCTCCACCACCCCGATCGAGGCCGACAGGGAGAGCCGCTGGCCGGCCAGGTCGAACGGCGCCTGGAGGGCTGCCAGCGCCGACTCGGCCAGATCGGCCAGCTGCTCGGTGCCCGTCGAGTCCTCGACCAGCAGGGCGAACTCGTCGCCGCCGAGCCGGGCCACCAGCGGCACCCCGGCCCGCGCGAAGCCGGCGTCGTCGGCGATCCGGGTCAGCCGCTCGGCGACGGCGGCCAGCAGCCGGTCGCCCACCCGGTGGCCGAGGGTGTCGTTGACCGCCTTGAAACCGTCAAGGTCCAGGTAGCACAGGCCGATTCGGCCGGTCCCGCTCTGCTCGTACGACTCCGCCTCCAGCGCGGCCGAGAGCCGCTCGAAGAACAACGTCCGGTTGGGCAGCCGGGTCACCGGGTCATGCATCTGCAAGTGCCGCAGCCGGGCCTGGAGTTCGCGGCGGGCACTGATGTCGGAGACCGACATCAGCACGCCCGGGGCGTCCTTCGCCAGCGGGGAGACGGTGACCTGGACCCAGAGCGAGTGCCCGTCGGGGTGCTTGAGCCGACGGGCGCACCGCAGCTTGGCCTGCCGGCCGCGCAGCACCTCGCGATAGGCGTGCCAGGTACGGGCGTCGGAGGCCAGGTCCACCAGATCCGCGGCGATCCGCCCGGTCAGGCCGGCCGGGTCGGCGCCGATCAGGCTGCCGAACGCCGCGTTGGCGGTGCTGACCAGGCCGTCGCGGTCGACGACGGCCATGGGCAGCGCGGCGGCGGTGAAGGCGTGCTCGTATGTCTTCGCATCCGGCGTCGCGCCCGGCGGCTCTGTCGGCGCTTTCGTGTCTGTCGTCTGTGTCGCCTGTGGTGTCTCGCCTGTCTTCGGGTCGGCCGTCTGGTTGTACGACTTCCGACAGATGTTGTCACTCTCTGTGACGGCGGACCGGTCGAGGTCTGCCGCGGGCGTCGGCCCTTCGGACGTTCCGCTCACCGCTCGCTCCCGCAGTGCACTCGATCTCTGTCCGTGCAGGAAAGTGTGCCGATCATAGAGGCTGGCCCGAGGGCCTTCCAGCCACTGTCCAGTGTCCACGATGAAGCACCGGTTCTGACAGATCGTTTCTGCCCGCACCTGGACGGGTTCTTGAGTCGTCTGGCCACTTGTGACGTTCCGTGAGTTTCCCGGGGTGTCGGCCGTTCGGGTTCCTCACCCTTCTGGTGCAGATAAACAGGTCATAAGACGACAAACTCGCACAGGCTGGGTGGCGGTGTCCCGCGAACCGTCCCGGAGGTCCTTCCGTGCCGCGTCTCCTGCTGCGCAGCACCGCCGCCGTGTTCACCACGATGTCGGCGCTCGTCGCGACGACGATCCTGACCGGACCGTCGGCCGCCGAGCCGTTCTCCACGGCTCCCTGCGCCCTGCACCGCACCGATGCGCACCACTCCGAGGGCGTCGACACCTGGAACGCCGACTACACCCGCCCCACCCACGCGCTCTCGGCCGTGATGGTCTTCCTCTCCTTCCCGGACGCGCCCCCGCGCACCACCCCGGCGGAGCTGGTCGCCGACCACTTCCCGGCCACCAGCCGCTACTACGAGCAGGCCTCCTACGGGAAGTTCACCATCCGGCCGCACCCGTTGACGCACTGGCTGCGGATGCCCAGACCCTCGGTCACCTACGGCATGAAACGCGACTGGAGCCTGGTGCTGCGGGCCGCCTACCTGCGGGACGCGTTCGCGGCGGCCGATCCCGAGGTCGACTTCTCGCGCTACGACGTCGTGTACTTCGTGGCCGACCCGGACGCGCCCGGCGTCGACTCCGACGCCACGAAGGTGGTCAACCTGGAGGTCCCGGTGCACGTCGACGGCACGGACGTGCGCCGGGTCGTCACCGTCTTCGAGAAGCATCCGCCGGACCGGCTGGTTCTCGCCCATGAGACCGGGCATGTCTTCGACCTCCCCGACCTCTACCACCGCCCGGTGGACGGCAAGGGCGACTGGGACACCTACGTCGGCGACTGGGACCTGATGGGCAGCCAGTTCGGGCTGGCCCCGGACCTCTTCGCCTGGCACAAGTGGAAACTCGGATGGCTGGATCCGCGCCAGGTGGTGTGCGTCCGGGGGGCCGCGCCGACCCGGCTGACCCTGGAGCCGCTGTCCGCGGGACCCGGGGTGCCTGCGCAGGGCGCCGCGGGCGCGCCGGCCTTCGGGCTCGGCGACGGAACCAAACTGGCGGTGGTGCGCACCGGGCCCGACACCGTGCTGGCCTTCGAGGCGCGGGGCGCGTCCGGCAACGACAGCGCGGCCTGCCGGGAGGGCATCCTCGTCTACCGGGTCCGCGACGAGACGGCCTCCGGCGGCGGCCCGATCGAGGTGATCGACGCCCATCCGCGCACCGAGGCCTGCTGGGAGAACTCCGTGTACCCGCCGCTGGCCGACGCCCCGGTCGCCCTCGGCGAGAGCTTCACCGTCCCGAGGGAAGGCGTGCGGGTCGAGGTGGAGGGGCGGACGGCGTCCGGCGCGTGGAATGTGAAGATCACGCCGAGGGAGCTGGACTGACACGCGCGGGTGACGGGGGCGCAGGGGCGACGCGGTCGGAAAGGCGACGAGGTCAGGAGAGCGACGAGGTCGGAAGGTTGACGGGTTCGAAAACGCGAAAGGCCAAGCTCACAGGAGCTTGGCCTTTCGCCTACTTCGCGTGCGCCGCCAGGGACTCGAACCCCGGACCCGCTGATTAAGAGTCAGCTGCTCTAACCAACTGAGCTAGCGGCGCCTGCTGACGTCGTAGACCTTAGCATCCTGATCGGCGGGAGGAAAAATCGATATCCGCACGGCCGAGCGGGCGGCCCGTACCGCGGCCCAGAGCAGGATTTCCGGTCCGGGGAGCCAGGGGTGCCGGGTGTCCGGGGCGACCAGCCAGCGCGTGCCGGCCGGCGCGGCGGACCGGTCACCGTGCGGCGCCGGGACGGTCACCGCGTCGCCGGTGCCGTGGCACAGCAGCGGCGGGACGGCCTGGCTGCGGCCGCCCCACTCCTCCCAGCCCAGCAGCGACGGCAGCCGGGCGGCGGTGCCGGGGGCGGCGAACAGGAGCATCCGGCCCCGGAACACCGCGACCGGCCCGGAGCCCGGTCCCTCGTCCCACAGCCGGTCCAGCATGCGGCGGCCGAACACCGCCGGGGTGTTGACCACGTCGAACACCGAGCCGCAGGGCAGCACGACCGGGGCGTCCGGCCGCTCCTCCCAGAAGGCGAGCGTGCTCCGCGGATACGTTCCTGCGGAGGCGAGCCAGGCGGCTCCGTCGGGGATGACCCCGGCGGCGTCGGAGCGGTCGCCGGGGCCGTGGAGAGGCGTCTCGTGCGGTGTGCTGCTCATAGGGAATTGATACCCATCGTGAGACCGCGCTCGCCGTGAGTTGCGGAAAACCGGGACGGGATGGGCCGGAGGGAGTATCTTGCCCGCCTGGCACCCGTCTGGCATATGCCGGGTGCGGCGCCCCGCTCCGCGGAGACCGCTAGAGGGGCTCTGCCGGCTCCGCGTCCTCGCTGCCCTTCAGCAGGTCCCGGCCGAACTCGACCATCTTCTTCGCGTAGTCCTCGGTCCATTCGGCTCGCGCGGCGATGTCGGCCGGGGTCAGACGGTCGAAGCGGCGCGGGTCGGCGAGCTGGGCGGCGGCCATGGCCTGGAACTCCACCGCCCGGTCGGTGGCCACGCGGAACGCCTGGGTCAGCTCGGTCGCGCGCGCCAGCAGCGCCCCGGGGTCGTCGATCGACTCCAGGCCGAAGAAGTGCTCCGGGTCGGCGACCGCTGCGACCGGCTCGAAAAGCAGGTGCGCGGGGCGTAGCCGCGGTTCGTTCCGACGCGGCGTGGGCTCCGCCATGTCTGGTCCTCCTCGTACGGTTCGATGCCTACGGTTCGATGGCCACCGTCCATTCTCTCGCGCCCACGCAAGCCCACCCCAAGGCCGCCGGGTGACTCTGCGCTCACCAGCACCGTTCTCAGGGGCGCCAGGGCACGCGGTGTTCGGCGAGGTGGGCCAGGACCGCGTGGTTGGCCTCCCAACCGTCCGGGAACTTGACGAGGGTTCCCAGTTGGACCGGTTCTGTCGAGGGGTAGTCGTCCAGGAGGTCGGTCACGCCGGCGCGGCAGATCACGATGCAGGCCTGGCGGTGCCGGGAGGCGAGGACGCACAGGCGGCCCGTCTCCAGGTGGAAGGCGGTGGCGTCGGGGCGGCCGGAGAGCGGGTGGAGGACGACCGTCACGTCGTACTCGCGGCCCTGGAGGCGATTCGCGGTGTCGACCGTGATGTCCGTCACGCCCAGCTCCGCCAGGGCCGCGCGGACCGCCGCCGCCTGGTCCCGGTGGGCCGTGCCGACGGCGATCCGGTCGGCGGTGAGGGGGGACGGATCGGGCGAGCGTTCGGAGAGCGCCGCCCCGCCCCGGTCGAGCAGCCGTCGTACCACCGTCGCCACCGCCCGGACCGCCTCCGGGTCGGTGCGCGGGGTGTGCCGGGCGGGCAGCTCCAGCAGGCCCCAGCCGGACTCGGCCGCCTCGTCGATCACCCGGTCGGGCCCGGAGCCGTCGGAGGGCACGGCGAAGGCCAGCCGGCGGTCGCCGTGGTCGGTGCCGCTGCGGAACGGGGTGTACGGGTAGAACGCGCCGGAGACGAGCGGGGCGGCGGAGGCGGGGAGGCGCCAGGAGACCGGGAGGCGGTGCTGCGGGAGGCCCGGGTTGTGGGCGAGGAGGGTGGAGACGGCCGAGGCCGAGGGGTCGTACGACAGGCCCGCCCACTGCTCGCTGCCCACCGTCGCGAACGGGTCCAGCTGGCCGGGGTCGCCCACGAACAGTGCCCGTTCGAACAGCCCGGCGACGGCGAGCAGCGAGTCCGAGCGCATCTGGTACGCCTCGTCGACGATCGCGTGCCGCCAGGGCTCGTCCACCGTGACGTGCGCCCACTTCGCGGCGGTGGACAGCACCACCGGCGCCTCCCGCAGGTCGGCCGCCTTCGCCGACTTGCGGACGTTCGGCAGGTCGTCCAGTGCCTTGTCGTACGGGTCGGCGTCACTGCTGTGCAGCCGGCCGACGGGCAGCTCCGGGTTCTTCTCGGCGAGCCTGAGGACCAGGTCGTCGACCTGCGCGTTCGTCTGCGCCACCACCATCAGGGGGCGGCCCGCGGCGGCGAGTTCGAGGGCCGCGCGGACCACCAGCGTGGACTTGCCGGCGCCCGGCGGGGAGTCCACGACCACACCCCGGTCGGTGCCGTGCAGGGTGTCGTGGAGGATCGCGTCGGTGGCGCGGGTGGCGGCCGCACCCGGGTCGAAATCGACGTCGGCGGTCACAGCACGTCCTCCTCGGTCACCGTGTCGGCCGCCTCCGCCGCGGCCTCGCCCGGCGGGCCGCCGTGGGTCCACGGGGTCGCCTCCGGGTCGGGCAGCTTCGCCCCGCCGCGCTGCTCGTGTTCGAACAGGGTGAAGGTGAGCCGGTCGCCCTTCTCCGGGACCGACCCCTCCTCCGGCTCCCTGCCCCGGCCCATCTTGTCCAGGACCCGGAGCACCAGGACCCCCTCGGCCTCGTACCCGACGAACTCCATGGACTGCGGCTTGCCGCCCAGCGAGCGGTACGCCTTCGCGCGCTCCCCGAGATGCGGCCGGTCCTCCGTGCGCAGGGTCACCAGCGGGCGCGGGCTGGGCCGCTTGCCCTCGCTGTACGCCATGACCACATCGAGGACCTCGCCCGCGAACGCCTCCCCGGTCAGCCGCCGCCCCGCCATCACCAGCGGGTCGTCGAGCGCCTCCTGGGCGTCCAGCCGGGCCTGTTCACGCTCGCGGGTGGCCAGCTTGTTGGCGGCGGTGACCGCGTCGTCGCGGCGCGGCTGAGGGGGCTCGCCGGCCAGCACCCGGTCCCGGTGGCCGGTGAACGACCAGCGGTCGCGGGTCCACCGCTCCTCGACCCGGGCGCCCTCCGGCAGCCGGTGCAGCAGGTCGAGCCCGCTCCAGACCGCGTCCCAGGTGGGCCGGGTCCGGCTCGCGACGAGGTCGCGGATCTCCTGCTCGGCGGCGGTGAGGATCGCCAGCCGGGTGTCGGCCTGCAGGCCGTCCTCGGCGCCGGCCAGGGCGGTGCGGGCACGGTCGTACCGTTCGAAGGCCGGGGCCAGCAGCTTGTTGTCGAACGCCGGGTCGGTGGCCGGGCCGGCCGGCGGGCACAGCAACTGGCCGTCGCCGTCCCGGGCGAGCTCGGCGAGGCGCGCCGCTTCCGCGCCCGTGCTGTCGCCCGGCGGGCTGATCCAGGCGAGCAGTGCGCCCAGGTGCTGGTCCTCGACGCCGGACTGCCCGGTCGCCCAGTGCCGGGAGAGCAGGTCCGTCATGGCGAGGAGGAGGGAGGAGCCGGGGACGCGGGCGCGCTCGCCGAAGTGGGTGAGCCAGCGGCCGAGCAACGGCACCCGGGGCGGGGCCGGGTAGGGCGCCTCCGGGTCCTGCTCCGCCGTGCGCCGGAAGCGCGTCGACCGCCCCAGCAGCCGTACGTACTCGATGCCCGCGCGGCCCGGGACGATCAACTGGGGCGCGTCCGCGCACAGTTCCACCTCGACCTTGACCCGCTTGCCGGTCTCCGGGTCGGTCTCGGTGCGCTCGGCGGCCTCGACCGAGCCGGCGTAGGACTCCAGGTACGGCAGGACGACGTCGGCGAGCTCGGCGAGGAACGCGAACCGCAGGTCACGGTCGCGTGGCTGCGGTACGACCAGCAGGCGCGGGGCGTCCCGGTCGGTGCCGACCAGGGCGCCGAGGGGCGCACCCGCCTCACCCGAGGTGGTGAGCGGCACGAAGACGAGGGGGCGCTCGGACAGGTGCCGGTGGCGGACGGTCGCGGCCGGCTGGGCGGTGCCCGTGCTCACGGCTTCGAGCCGGGCGAGGGTGGTGATCAGGGACACCTGGCCCCCTGGGCGCTCAGCGCTTCGGTGCGCAGGGCCGCCGCCCGGCGCAGGGCCGCCACCGCCGGGTCGTCCGGGTCGCCGCTGTCGCCGCGCGCCGCCGACAGGACGTCCTCGACGGTGGTCAGGCCGCCCAGCTCGGCCCGGACCGCACGGCCGAGCGTGGTGACCTCGTCGGCCGCGCGGGAGCGCTGCCGGCAGTGGAAGGCCAGTTCGCAGGCGGACAGGCACTCGGGCGCATAGGCCGCCGGGACCGCTTCGACGGCCGCCGTCAGCTGCTCGGCGGGCAGGCCGGGCGCGAAGCAGGTGCCCTCCGGGAGGGTGTCGGCGATGTCCTGGATGCGGGTGAGCCGGGCCAGCTGGCGGGCGGTGACCGCGCGCTGCTTGCGGACGTCGACGGCGGCGGCGGTGGGCAGGTTGGAGAAGTCCTTGGGGCAGACCAGCAGCACGTCGTGCCGTACCCGGGGGGCGGGGTCGAGGCGGGCCGCGACCTCCTCGAGGGCCAGCACGTACACCGCCGCCTGCCGGGCCGCGGCCCCGACCTTCGCCGGGTCCGCCGAACCGTCGAGCATGGGGAAGGACTTGATCTCGACGACCGTCCAGCTGCCGTCGGGGTGCACGACCACCGCGTCCGGCTCCAGGAACGCGGGGGAGCCGGCCACCTGGAGGGCCAGCATCGGGTGGTCGAGGAGTACCCAGCCGCCTGCCTCGCCCGCCTCGCGCAGCGCCAGTGCCGTACGGGCCGTACGCCCCTCCGGGCCGATCGCGGTCAGGTCGGGCACGGCGGCCCGCTCGGCCGGCTCGGCGCCCGGGTCGAGGTGTTTGCGCACCAGCCGCAGCAACTCCGCCCCGCCGTCCGCCTTGACCTTCGCCTCGAAGGCGTTGCCCCGGGTCAGCGCGAACTGGGACTGGCCGAAGGCCGACGGTGCGCCGAGGGCGTTCGCCAGCGCGGTCTTGTCCACCCCGGCGCCGTCCAGGATCGCCCGCCGCCGGCAGCCCGGGTTCGCCGCGAGCGCCGCCAGTGCGCGCGCGTCGAGGGCCTTGGCGGGGACGTCGGGGCCGCGCAGCTCAGCGAGCTGGTGCCGGAGCGCCGTCCCCCGCGTCGGTGGGGGCGGGGTCCGGTTCGGCTCCGGAGGCGAGCCGGGACTCGCGCTGCGATGGAATGCGCTCACCCGCCGAAGTCTGGCATCCGCCACTGACAATCGGGGAACCTGTGCCGCCGGAGCGGGCTGCGACCAGTGAGGTGCCCTGGGTCACCCGGACCCGGACGAAGTCCGCGGCCCGCATCACGTACGGCGCGATCAGGTAGCCGACGCCCATCACGAACACGCCCGCGACCGCGTCCAGGAAGTAGTGGTTGGCGGTGCCCATGACCACGATCGCGGTCAGCAGCGGGTAGGCCACGCCGAGGACCTTGGTCAGGCGGTTGCCGCCGTGACGCCAGAGCATGACCCCGCACCACAGCGCCCAGCCGCAGTGCAGGCTCGGCATCGCCGCGTACTGGTTGGTCATGCCGCCGAGGCCGCGCGGGGCGCTGGCGTCACCGCCCCACCAGCCGTACGAGCTGTACTGCGCCATCGTGTCGACGAAGCCGTACTTCACGTCCAGCAGCCGGGGCGGGCAGGTGGGCAGCAGCGTGAAGCCGATCAGGCCGATGAACGTGGACGTCATCAGCCAGGTGCGGGCCCGCCGGTAGACCTCGGCGCGCCTGCGGAAGAGAAAGACCAGGATCACCGGGGTGATCAGGTAGTGCAGCGAGGCGTACCAGAAGTCCGCGGGTATGCCGAGCCACGCCTCCCGCGTGAACAGGCGGTTGAGCGGGTGCTCGGCGTTGAGGTGCAGGGCCTTCTCGATGCGCAGGATCGCCAGGCCGTGGTCGACGGCGGTCGAGGTGTCGCCGCGCGCGAGCAGGCGGCCGGCCGTGTAGCAGCCGTACACCAGCAGGATCAGCGGCAACTCGGTCCACCAGCGGAGTCGGGTCGGCGCAGTCACCTCGGTGCCCGGTTTCTCGGTCTGCGGCATCCGACTGCCTCCCCCTTCTCGTCCCTGTCCGCGCGGCACCCGGCGGGCCGACCGTGACACTTTACGTTGCGCGCATTCCCGCCCATGCGGGGTGCTCAGCCCTCAAAGACGCGGAGACCGCCCGCCGGGTTGCCCGTTCCCGGCGCGTTCCCAGGGTGGGTGATGATGGAGGTGTCCCGCTTCCGAATTTCTCCCGAAGGGTTCGTTCTCCATGGCACCGCGCATCCTGCTGGCCCGGCACGGACAGACGGAGTGGTCGCTGTCCGGCAAGCACACCGGCAGGACCGACGTACCGCTCCTGGAGGAGGGCCGGCGAGGGGCCAAGCTGCTGGGCGAGCGCCTGCACCGGCCGCCGTACGACGGTCTCGCGGACGCCGAGATACGCACCAGCCCGCTGGCACGCGCGCGTGAGACGTGCGAACTCGCCGGGTTCGGCGAGCGGGCCGAGCGGTGGGACACGCTGATGGAGTGGGACTACGGGGCGTACGAGGGCCTGACCCCGGCGGAGATCCAGGCGGCCCGGCCGGGCTGGCTGATCTGGCGGGACGGCGTGCCCGGGGGTGAGTCCCTGGCGGAGGTGACCGCGCGGGCGGACGAGGTCGTCGCCTGGGCCCGCTCGGCCGATCGGGACGTACTGGTGTTCGCCCACGGGCACATCCTGCGGTCGATCGGGGCGCGGTGGCTGGGCCTGCCGCTGGACTTCGCGGCACGGATCCGGCTGAACCCGACGTCGCTGTCGGTGCTGGGGTGGGCCTACGGCGAGCCCGCGATCGAGAACTGGAACGACTTGGGGCATCTGGTCGGCTGACGGTGCGCGGGGGCGGGGTCGCTTCCGGCGCTCGCCGGGTGCCGCCTGCGCCCACCCGTGCCCCAAGCGGCACGACTGCCCGCAGGCTGGGTCGGCTGACAAGACGCCCGCGGCTGAAGCGCCCCGTCAGGGGCGCGGGGAACTGCGCGACCAGCCCCCACGCACCCGCACTCGAATCCCGGCCCTAGACGACCCGCGGAGTCGACGCGTGCCGGTCCAGGAACTCCTGGACCCCGCCGGCCCGCCGATGCGGCAGCAGCACCCGCGCCGTACCCGCCAGCATCCCCTGGATCCGTGACGACTGGACCTGGTCCAGCAGGTCCAGGACCCGCAGCCCCGCCCTCGCCGCCTCGTCGGGACGCCCCCCGCGGGCGAGGTCGTCCGCGAGTTCCGCCGTGTACAGCGCGATGTTCCTGGTGAAGTGCGGATCCTGCAGCTCGGCGGCCCTGCGCGCATGCCGCGAGGCCCGCCGCCAGTCGCCCAGCATGGACCAGCACTGTGCTTCCAGGCCCTCCAGCTCGGCCTCTCCGTAGAAGCTCATCCACTCGGGGTCGGCGTCCGAGTGGCCTCGCTCGAAGAGGGCCTGCGCCCGGACCAGGGCCTGCTCACAGCCGGTGCGGTCGGCGAGCCCGGCCCAGCCGCCCGCCTCGCGCAGCGCGAGCAGGGACATCAGGCGGGCCGAGCCCAGCGGCCGGCCGACTCGCTGCGCGGCCTGGGCCGCGCGCACCGCTTCCCGCGGCCGTCCCGCGTCCCGCGCCAGGAACGCCGTGTTGCAGAAGGCGTGTGCCTCCAGCCCCGGGTCTCCCGTCATCCGCGCCGTCGCCAGCGCCTCCGCGTAGTGCGAGCGGGCGTCGTCGAAGCGGCCGGAGTCATGGGCCAGCCAGCCCACCGAGATGGCCAGTTCACCGGCGCCCGAGTGCAGGCGGTCGGCGGTCGTCTGCCGGGTCGCGCCGGCGTCCAGCAGCGCGTACGCCGCGCGCAGCGGAGCCGCCGCGCGCCGGTACAGTCCGTCCGCGCCGTGCCGGTCGTCGAGCAGCCGGATCCGGCGTACGGCCTCCTCCAGGGCGGCCGCGTGCGAGGACCCGGCACGGTGTACCGGCCGGTTCGCCGCCACGGCGTCGATGGTGGACCCCAGGGGGCCCAGCGTGGCGGCGGCCACCGTGGCGCCTCCGCCGGTCATGAATAGGCGACGCAGCACGTCGCTCTCCTCGTAGTTGTCGTGCGTCTCGTACGTGTTGTGCGGGTGATGCGTGTCCTGCGGTTGAAACCTGTCCTGTGGCTGAATCCCGTCTTTCGGGTCATACGGCTCGATGGCCCCTTGCGTCTCACCTCTCACGAGTGCGAGGGGAGTGTCCTCGGGCGCTCGTGCCCCGCGTCCGCGGACGGACGAGCGGGGCGCGAAGCCGAGGTCGGCGAGTGTGCGACCGGGGAACATGTGCAGGAACACCCGTTCGTACGCATAGTTCGGGCAGCGGATCTCACCCGCCTCGACCCGGCCGATGTAGCGCGCGTCACAGCTCACCCGCTCGCCGATCTCGCGGGCGGCACGCCGTACCAGCGCGGCGAACTCGGCCGGCGAGTGCCGGCCGCGCAGCTGCCGGAAGGCGTGGTTCGGCCGTACCGGCCGCTCGGGCTGCGGAGAGGTCGTGGTTGACGACGCCATGGCCGGGTCCTCTCGTGCGAACCGTCGAACCATGCCGGACTCGTGGTGAGTTGTCCGAGTGGACCCCTGATTCCGGCGGGCAAGAACGTACCTGCTGTGTCGGACCCGTGACGCTGGGTTTAGCTACAAACCGGATATCTCATGCATGATCTGCCATGAACTGCCATCCTTTGCGGCTGACTTCCGCCGTAGCCGTTGACGCGGTGGCGCGTTGGACGTCATGGACTGCAAGAGGGCTGCGCGGTGGAGGCCGGGATGGAGACCAGCCAGAGCAACGATCCTTGTACGCCGTCGACGACTTCGGCGGCAGACGATGCGGGATGCGACCTCGTGACGGTGCCGGCCCGGCAGGGCCTGGAGGCGGTCGACATCCTGCGCCGGGGGACCGGGGACGCGGTGGGGCCGGTGCTCCACGACGACGGGGGCGGCACCCTCGGCTTCGTGGTGCCGGCCGGTACGGCGGCGGGCTGGGACGTGCCCGGCAGCACCTGCACCGGGACCGACGGGCGCGGCCTGCGGCTCAATCCCGAGCCGCCGGTCGAGGGCTCCGACTGGCTGCTGCCGCCCGGCGAGGCCGACCTCGCGACGGACCCGGCGGTGCTGCGCCGGGCGCTCGGGGAGGCGGCCCGGCTGATCGAGGTGGCCGACAGCTGCTGCTGAATTTCCGGTACGGCCGCCGCCTGCGAAAATGGCGGAATGGGCAAGTCCAGGAACTCACGGCGCCGGTCGGCTGCCGCCGCCGAGGCCGTTGTCGAGCCGGTCGACGGCGGCCTCGCCCAGCTCATACCCGACCCCGAGCGCGGCCGGGCCTGGACCCTGCTCATCGACGGCGCCCCCCAGTCGCACGTCGACCTCGACGACCCGGCGTACCTCTCCTTCGAGTACCAGCGCCGCCTCGGCCATGTGATCGACCTGGTCGCACCGCCGGGCAGGCCGGTGCAGGTGGTGCACCTCGGGGGCGGGGCGTTCACGCTGGCCCGGTATGTCGCGGCGACCCGGCCCCGGTCCACGCAGCAGATCGTCGAACGGGACGCGGCCCTCGTGCAACTGGTCCGGCGGGAGCTGCCGTTGGATCCGAACGCGCGGATACGGGTGCGCTCCGTGGACGCCCGGGAGGGGCTGGGCAAGGTGCCGGAGGGGTGGGCGGACCTGGTCATAGCGGATGTGTTCAGCGGGGCGCGCACACCCGCGCACCTGACGTCCACGGAGTTCCTGGACGAGGTCCGGAGAGTCCTGCGGCCGGGGGGTGCCTACGCGGCGAACCTCGCGGACGGGCCGCCGCTCGCGCACCTGAGGGGGCAGATCGCCACGGCGGCGGCGCGGTTCGCCGAGGTCGCGGTGGTGGCGGACGCGGGGGTGTGGCGGGGGAAGCGGTTCGGCAACGCGGTGCTGATGGCGGCCGACGTACCGCTGCCGGTCGGGGAGCTGACCCGGCGCTGTGCATCCGACTCTCACCCAGGGCGGGTCGAACACGGGCGGACGTTGCGGGACTTCACCGGTGGCGCGGTCGCCGTGACGGACGCGGTGGCCGTGGCTTCGCCCTCTCCACCGCCTTCGGTGTTTCGTTGAGTCCGCGGGCGGGTGGGGGCCGGTCGTGCCGCCGGGGCGGCACCGTGCGAGCGCCGGTGGGTGTCCCCACCCGCCCTCGGCCGACTCTCAGTACGTCTCGACCTGCACGTGCGGGGGGCCGTCGTGCCAGGTGCAGAACACCGACACCCGGTCCGTGCTCCTGCTGAACTCGATGCGGATCCAGGACTCCGTCTTCCAGACCTGCATCGACCAGCCCGTTCCCGGTGTCGCCGAGACGAGGGTCGCGCTCGTGTCGCCCAGGTCGAAGACCGCCCGGCCGCCGTCCGTGTCGTACGCCTTGACCTCGCCGGACGCGGTGGTGGACGGGGCCGGGGTGGCGGACGGGGTGCGGGAGGGCGTCGGAGTGGGGGTCGCCGACGGGCGGCGAGAGGCGGTGGGCGAGGGACTCGGTGGGCGGGACGTGGCCGGCGCCAGCGGTTTGGAACCCTGCGTCGTGGGGTCGTCGTCCGCCGCCGTGATGGGCAGGGCGCGCGGCGGGTCGTAGGCCGTGCCCGCCATCACCGTGTGGACGCCCCACCACGACAGCGTGACCGCCGCGCCCGTGGCGAGCAGCCAAGCCATTACGTGTACGAGTCCTCTGCGCATCGCGGCCATACTGCCCCAGGCGTACCGCCGTGCGCACTCGACCCGAGTTATCCACAGGCTCCGACCGGCGCCTGCCGCATGGCGTACGGTGCGGCGCATGGCAAGTGTGCTCGTGGTCGAGGACGACCAGTTCGTACGCTCGGCGCTCATCCGGCATCTCACCGACGCCTCGCACACCGTGCGCAGCGTCGGTACGGCACTGGAGGCGCTGCGCGAGGTCGCCCATTTCCGCTTCGACGTGGTCGTCCTGGACCTCGGACTGCCGGACCTGGACGGCTCCGAGGCCCTGAAGATGCTGCGCGGGATCACCGACGTGCCGGTGATCATCGCCACCGCCAGAGACGACGAGACGGAGATCGTCCGGCTGCTCAACGCCGGAGCGGACGACTACCTGACCAAGCCGTTCTCCGTCGAGCATCTGTCGGCGCGGATGTCCGCCGTGCTGCGCCGGGCGCGGTCGGGCGGGGGCGAGGTGGCGCCGTCCAGTGTGCTGCGGGTCGGCGGCCTGACCGTCGATCCGCTGCGCCGGCAGGCCGAGTTGGACGGGGCCCGGCTGGATCTCACCCGGCGCGAGTTCGATCTGCTGGCCTTCCTGGCCGGGCGGCCCGGGGTCGTCGTACCGCGCAAGGAGTTGCTGGCGGAGGTCTGGCAGCAGTCCTACGGGGACGACCAGACCATCGACGTGCATCTGTCGTGGCTGCGAAGGAAGTTGGGCGAGACGGCGGCCCGGCCGCGTTATCTGCACACACTTCGGGGAGTCGGTGTGAAGCTGGAGCCGCCGGGCGGGGAAGCGAGGCCGGTCGGATGAGATGGGCACTGGTCAAGGTCTGTCTGGCGGTCACCGCGATGGTCGTGGTCGCCTTCGCGGTGCCGCTCGGCCTGGTGGTCAAGGAGATGGCCCGGGACCGTGCCTTCTCCAACGCCGAGCGGGAGGCGGCCGCCGTCGCCCCCGCCCTGTCCATCACCACCGACCGGGACAAGCTGGAACGGGTGGTGGCCTCGGCCGGCGCCGACCGGGGCATGGCCGTGCACATACCCGCGTCCGGAGGCGGTGCCGCCGTCGACATCGGGCGGCAGCGCGCCGCCGACCGGGACATCGCGACCGTACGGAAGCTGGGGCGTGCCTCCACGACCGGGGTGGCGGGCGGCTCCACCCTGCTGCAGCCCGTGGCGCTCGGCTCCGGTGCCATCGCGGTCGTCGAGGTGTACGTCCCCGAGTCCGAGGTGACCAACGGCGTCTCCACGGCCTGGGCGGTGCTCGCCGCCGTAGGCCTGGCGCTGGTCGTCGGCTCGGTCGCCGTCGCCGACCGGCTCGGCGTACGGATGGTGCAGCCCGCCCAGCGGCTGGTCGAGGGCGCGCACGAACTGGGCGAGGGCAAGCTGGGGTCGCGGGTGCCCGAGGAAGGACCGACCGAACTGCGTCTGGCGGCGGCCGCGTTCAACTCGATGGCCGACCAGGTCGTACAACTGCTCGCGAACGAGAGGGAGCTGGCCGCCGATCTGTCGCACCGCCTGCGCACCCCGCTCACCGTGCTCCGCCTCAACGCGGCCTCGCTCGGGGACGGGCCGGCCGCCGAGCAGACCCGGGCCGCCGTCGCCCAGCTGGAGCGGGAGGTCGACACCATCATCCGGACCGCCCGGGAGGCCAAGCCGCAGACGGTGGCCGCCGGGCCGGGCGCCGGGTGCGACGCGGCCGAGGTGGTGCGGGAGCGGATGGGGTTCTGGTCGGCGCTCGCGGAGGACGAGGGGCGCAAGTGGCGGGTGGCCGGCGTCGACCGGCCGGTACGCATACCGGTGGCCCGCGCCGACCTGGCCGCGGCACTCGACGCACTGCTCGGCAATGTCTTCCGGCACACCGCCGAGGGCACCGCCTTCGCGGTCGACGTGCACAACGGGGACGACGCGGTCATCGTGCTGGTCTCCGACGCCGGGCAGGGCATCCGGGACCCGGAGGCGGCGATGGCCCGGGGGCGGGGCTCCGGGGCGGCCGGGTCGACCGGGCTCGGCCTGGACATCGTGCGCCGGCTCGCCGAGTCGACCGGCGGGGACGTACGGATCGGCTCGTCGGTGCTCGGCGGGACCGAGGTGCGGATCTGGATCCAGCTGGACGGTGGGAAGCCGGAGCGCAAGGGGCATCGGGGGTCGGTGCGCAGGCGCCGTTCACGCAGGCAGCCGGGGGAGGCGGCCAGACGAGGGAGCGGGGAGACCAAGAAAATTGGTCTCGACCTTTAATCGGTCCCGATCCCTTCCTTAAGCGCACCCTAAGATCCGCAACGCCCGTACCTATCAGGCCGTTTGTCCGAATCCCGCTCGCTAGCGTGCTGCCGCACCCCCCAATCGGCAGGCGAAGGCAGGCACGCGCATGAGCACGCACCGGCGCAGTATCAGTGGCAGGAACAAGGCGATAGGCGGTCTGGTCGCGGCGGCCGTGGTCGGTGGCGGGGCGATCCTGTTCACCGGTATCGCGCAGGCGGCCGGGGTCGGCGCCGCGTACACGAAGACCAGCGACTGGTCGACCGGGTACACCGCGCAGTACGTCGTGACGAACAACAGCGGTGCCACGGAGAAGGACTGGACGCTGGAGTTCGACCTGCCGGCCGGTGCGAAGATCAGCTCGCTGTGGAACGCCGAGTACACCGCCAGCGGTCAGCACGTCACCGTGAAGCCGCCGAAGTGGGACACGGACGGCCTCGCGGCAGACGAGTCGGTCACCGTCGGCTTCGTGGTCAACGGCAGCGGGGACCCGACCGGTTGCCGTATCGACAACGCGAGCTGTTCGGCGGACGGCACGGCGACCCCGGAGCCCAGCGGCCGCCCGACGCAGTCCACCCAGCCGACGGCGACCCCCACCGCCAAGGCCTCCGCCACCTCCACCCCCACCTCCGCCCCCACCGCGACGGCGACGGCGACCCCCACCGCGTCCCCCACCCAGAGCAGCGGCACCGGCACCACCACCGCCGCCGGCTTCGCCCCGTACGTCGACACCTCCCTCTACCCGGCGTTCGACCTCCTCGCCGCCGTCGACGCGACCGGTGTGAAGAACTACAACCTCGCCTTCGTCACCGACGGCGGCGGCTGCACGCCCAAGTGGGGCGGGGTGACGGACCTGGCAAGCGACGGCGTGGCGTCCCAGATCGGTGCCCTGCGCGCCAAGGGCGGTGACGTCCGGGTCTCCTTCGGCGGCGCCTCCGGCTCGGAACTCGCGACCACCTGCTCCTCGGCGGACGCGCTGGCCGCGGCGTACGGCAAGGCCGTGGACGCCTACAACCTGACCAAGGTCGACTTCGACGTGGAGGGCGGCGCGCTGCCCAACACCACGGCCAACACCAACCGCGCGAAGGCCATCGCCAGGCTCCAGGCGAGCCACCCGAACCTGGACGTCTCCTTCACCCTCCCGGTCATGCCCGAGGGCCTCACCCAGGACGGCGTGAACCTGCTCGCCGACGCCAAGGCCAACGGCGTGAAGATCAGCACCGTCAACATCATGGCGATGGACTACGGCCCCTCGTACAACGGCGACATGGGCACCTACGCCACCCAGGCCGCCACCGCCACCCAGGCCCAGGTCAAGAGCGTGCTCGGGCTCTCGGACCCGGCCGCCTGGAAGACGGTGGCCGTCACCCCCATGATCGGCGTCAACGACGTCTCCACCGAGGTCTTCAAGGTGGACGACGCCGGCCAGCTCGTCGACTTCGCCAAGTCCAAGGGCCTCGGCGGGCTGTCGATGTGGTCCGCCACCCGCGACAAGCAGTGCGCCGGCGGCACCAAGCCAACCGCCGACGCCACCTGCAGCTCGATCACCCAGGACAAGGACGCCTTCTCCAAGGCATTCGCAGCGATCGGCTGACGCGATCGTGAGAAGGCGAGGGGGCGCGGTACTCCCTGGACCGCGCCCCCGGTCTCAGGCCCCCGGGTCTTGAGACCCCGAGGTCTGAGGCTCTCGGATCTGAGGCCCCCCGGGTCTCAGGCCGCCGGCCGGGCCGGCGGCAGTGTGCTCGTGCGGGCCGCCTCCCCGTACCAGCGGGCGCTCGACTTCGGGGTGCGGGCGAGGGTCGCGTAGTCGACGTACACCGCGCCGAACCTCTTGCCGTAGCCGTACGCCCACTCGAAGTTGTCCATCAGGGACCACAGGTAGTAGCCGCGCACGTCCGCGCCGTCGGTGATCGCGCGGCGCACCGCCGAGAGGTGGCCGTGCAGATAGGCGATGCGCTCCGGGTCGTGGACCCGGCCGTCCGGGTCGGGCTTGTCGTCGTAGGCCGCGCCGTTCTCGGTGATGTAGAGGGGCAGGCCCGGGGCCTCGGCCGTGTACCGCATGATCAGGTCGTGCAGGCCGGTCGGGTCGATCGTCCAGCCCATCTCGGTGCGCTCGCCGGGGGTCTGGTGGAAGGCGACGTCGTCGGCGCCCGGCCAGGGGGAGTGGGTGCTCGCGCCGTGGCCGTCCGACCGCGGGCCGGTCACCGCGCCGGACGCCGCCGACACCAGGGTGGGCGTGTAGTAGTTCAGCCCGAGGGCGTCCAGCGGCTGGTGGATGGCGGCGAGGTCGCCGTCCTGGACGTACGACCAGTCGGTCACCGACGCCGTCGCCGCGAACAGCGACTGCGGGTACGAGCCGTGCAGGATCGGTCCGTGGAAGACGCCGTTGGCCAGGTCGTCGATGGTCCGCACCGCCACGAGGTCGGCCGGGTCCTGGGAAAGGGGCCGTACGACCGAGGAGTTGAGGCTGATCGCGATCTGGTTGCGGGCCGGCATCACCGAGCGCAGCGCCGAAGTGCCGAGGCCGTGCGCGAGGTTGAGGTGGTGGGCCGCGCGCAGGGTGGCCGCCGGGTCGGTACGGCCGGGGGCGTGCACCCCGGAGCCGTAGCCCAGGAAGGCGCTGCACCACGGCTCGTTGAGGGTGATCCACTGCTCGACGCGGTCGCCGAGCGCCTCGCCGAGGATCTGCGCGTACTCGGCGAACCGGTACGCCGTGTCCCGCTCCGGCCAGCCGCCCGCGTCCTCCAGCTCCTGCGGCAGGTCCCAGTGGTAGAGGGTCACGGCGGGCTTGATGCCCTTGGCCAGCAGCTCGTCGACCAGCCGGCGGTAGAAGTCCAGGCCGACCTGGACGGCCGGGCCGCGGCCGGTCGGCTGGACGCGCGACCAGGAGACCGAGAACCGGTAGGCGTTCAGCCCGAGGTCCGCCATCAGCGCGACGTCGTCGCGGTAGCGGTGGTAGTGGTCGACAGCGATGTCACCGGTCTCGCCGCCGGCCGTCTTGCCCGGCGTATGACTGAAGGTGTCCCAGATCGAGGGGGTGCGGCCGTCCTCCCGCACCGCCCCCTCGATCTGGTACGCGGAGGTCGCGGCGCCCCAGAGGAAGGCGGGAGGAAAGGTCACGGAAGTCATGGGTTCAGGCATGGAAGCGCTCCCATTGGAGGTCGTGGAGACCGACGGGTGGATCGGGTGGATGAGGAGAGAGGCAGGGGCGGGCGGGACGGGAGGGGCCGGGGCGGCGGTGGCCCGGCCCCCGTCGTCCGCGGGCGGTCAGCCCTTCACCGCGCCCTGCATGATGCCGCCCACGATCTGCTTGCCGAAGATCGCGAAGACGAGCAGCAGCGGCAGCGTGCCCAGCAGCGCGCCCGCCATGATCAGGGACTGGTCGGGGGTGTATCCGCGGCCCAGGCCCGCCAGGGCGACCTGCACGGTCGGGTTGCCGGTCTGCGTCAGGACCAGGAACGGCCACAGGAAGTCGTTCCAGGCCTGGACGAACATCAGCATGCCGAGCACCGCCATCGCCGGGCGCGCCGCGGGGAACACCACGTGCCACACCACCCGCCAGCTGCTGGCGCCGTCCACTCTGGCCGCCTCGATCAGCTCGTCCGGCAGCGCCTGGGTGAGGTACTGCCGCATGAAGAACACGCCGAACGCGCTCACCAGGGACGGGAAGATGACCGCCTGCAACTGGTCCGCCCAGTTCAGCTTGGCGACCATCATGTAGAGCGGGATGATGCTGAGCTGCGGCGGCACCATCATGGTGCCGATCACGGTCAGCATCAGGATGTTGCGGCCCCGGAAGCGCAGCTTGGCGAAGGCGAACCCGGCGATCGTCGACAGCACGACGATGGTCACCGCGGAGATCCCGGCCACGATGGTGGTGTTGAGGAACGCCTTGCCGAGGTTGGCCTCGGTCCAGGCCACGTCGAGGTTGTGGAAGAGGTTCCCGCCGAACCAGAACGGCGGCGGCGTCTCGGCCAGCCGGTTGTTGTTCCGGGACGCGGCGATCGCCGTCCACACCAGCGGGAACAGCGAGCCGATGGAGAACAGCACGAGGATCGTGTACGCGATCGGGCCCGCGTGCATGGTGCCGCCGGCGCGCGCGGACTTCGAGCGCCGCACACGCTTGGGCTCGACCACGGGAGAAGGTTTGCTCAGGGTCGTCGTCACGGCCGGTCTCCTAACTACTGGCGCGCAGCCGGCGCGAGATGACGTAGTTGACGAGCCCGATCACGATCAGGATCAGGAACATCGTCCAGGCGATGGCGGAGGCGCGGCCCAGGTGCTGGTTCACCCAGCCCTGCTCGTACAGGTACAGGCCGAGCGTCTGGAACTGGTGCTCCGCGCCGCCCGACGCCCCCTTGTTGGCGTCGAAGATCAGCGGCTCGCCGAACACCTGGCTCGCCCCGATGGTGGACACGACACAGGTGAACAGGATCGTCGGGCGCAGCTGCGGCAGCGTCACATGGAAGAACTGCTGCCAGCGCGAGGCGCCGTCCAGGGCCGCCGACTCGTACAGGTCCTGCGGGATCGCCTGCATCGCGGCCAGGTAGATCAGCGCGTTGTAGCCGGTCCAGCGCCAGATCACGATCGTCGACACCGCTATCTGGGACGGCCACTTGTCGTTCTGCCAGTCGATGCTGCCGACGCCGAAGAAGTGCAGCGCCCAGTTGATCATGCCGTAGTCCCGGCCGAACAGCAGCACGAAGACCAGGGAGGCGGCCGCGATCGACGTGGCGTACGGCGCCAGCATCACGACCCGGTAGAAGATCGAGGCTCGCAGCCTGTAGTTGAGGATGTGGGCGAGCCCCATCGCCATCAGCAGCTGCGGGACCGTCGAGATGATCCCGATGGTCAGGGTGTTCCTGGCCGCGTTCCAGAAGAAGTCGTCGCTGAAGATCCGGGTGTAGTTGTGCAGCCCCGCCCACTGCATGTCGGTGGGCGCGGTCAGCTCGACCGTGTGCAGCGAGGCCCAGCCCGTGTAGATCAGCGGGAAGAGCCCGAAGGCGACGAAGAGCAGGAAGAACGGTGAGATGAAGCCGTACGGGCTCCACTTGATGTCCCGCTGCCAGCGGCGCGAGAGACGGGCGCGGCGCCGCCGCTCCGCCTCGGTGGGAACGGCGGGCGGGCGGGCCGGGGCCGCGCCCCCCTCCTGTGCGAGGGGCGCGGCGGTGTCGTGCCGGGTGGCCATGGCGGTCACTTGTCCAGGCTGTTGTCGATGGTCTTGACGGCCGTGTTCCAGGCCTCCTCGGGCGACTTGCCCTTGGTGACGAGGACGACGCCGTTGTTGGCCAGACCGTCCTGGATGATCTGGTCCTTCGGGCCGATGACCTGCACCGGGCTGCTCTTGGCGGCCTCGGCGAAGATCGTGCCGATCGGGGCGTCACCGGTCATGTCGTTCTTGGCGCCGGTCACCGCCGCCGAGGTGTACGTCGACGGCGCGCTCGGGAAGGAGCCCTGCACGCTGAAGAGCTTGGCCTGCTGTTCGGGTGCGGTCAGCCAGGCGACCAGCTTCTCGGCCTCCGCGACGTTCTTGCCGCTCTTGGGCACGGTCAGGAAGGACCCGCCCCAGTTGCCGGCCTTCGGCGCCTGGGCCACGTCCCACTTGCCGGCCGCGTCCGCCTTCGACTGGCCCTTGATGTAGCCGAGCATCCACGGCGGGCAGGACATCGCCGCGAACTTGTTGTTGGCGATCGTGCTGTTCCAGGACGGCTGGAACTGGGTCTGCGCCTGGACCAGTCCTTCCTGCGCGGCCTTCGCGGTCTGGTCGAACGCGGTCTTCACGGCCGGGTTCGTCTTGTAGATGATCTTGCCGGAGGAGTCGTAGAACTTGGTGCTCTCACTGGACAGGATCGCGTTCAGGAGACCACCGGGGGAGTCCATGAAGGTGGTCCCGGAGGGTGCCTTCTTCTTGTACTGCTCGCCGGCCTGGACGAACTTGTCCCAGCTGCCCGCCCAGAGCTTGCTCACCGCGTCGCGGTCGGTGGGCAGGCCGGCCTTCTGGAAGAGGTCCTTCCGGTAGCAGATGCCGAGCGGACCGACGTCGGTGCCGAGTCCGATGGTCTGCCCACCGCTGGTCGTGGCCTGCTTCCACTTCCAGTCCAGCCAGTTGCTCTCCGAGACGCCGCCGACCTTGGACAGGTCCTCCAGCTTGTCCGCGAACGTGCTGGTGACCTCGGCGATGTTGCTGACTTCGACGGCCTGGACGTCCATCAGACCGCTGTTGGTGGTCAGATGGTTGACGAGTGCCGGGTAGTAGTTCGCGTTCTGCTCGACCGAGGTGTCCTTGATGACGATGTTGGGGTGGAGCTTCTCGTACTCCTTGTACAGCCCGGCCTCCTTGAAGCCGAACGTGCCGAACAGGCCGAGCGTGATCGTCGTCTTGCCCTTGCCGCCGCCGCTGGTGCCGTCACTGCCGCCACCACTGTCGTCGGCACAGCCGGCCAGCAACGCTCCTCCCAGCGACACGACTGCCGCCAGGACGACCGCCTTGCGGGAGGCGGTTCGGGTACGTGCTCGCATTACGTCCTCCTGTTGCCCTGACGTGCCGACCCCCCGGCCAACTGCATTGTTGGGCCCGTGTGTTTCTCGCTGCGGCTCGGGCGGGGAACGTGCGGGATGTGTATGTGTCAGGTACTGTGGGAGCGCTCCCACCGGTGATGTGTTGAAGGGTCGTCGGTTCGGGGCGGGGTGTCAAGGGAGTGGACGCGGAGGGATGTGTTCGGTTATCCGGCTGTTAGCTAACGGCGGTTGGAGGGCCCGGGGGACCCGGGGCGGCGGAGGCCCGACGGCCGGTCGCCACCCAGGACTCGGCCCGCGGGGTGTCCGCCGACGACCGCGTCCGGCCGCGCCCTCGGTCCGGACGGCGTCCGGTCCCGACGCCGCCCGGCCCGCCCGGTGCTGTGCGCCGAGGGCGTTCGGGCCGAAGCGGGGGGCCGGGAGAACGGCAGCCCCCGGCAGAGGTCATCCCGAAAGACGAGGCTGTTACATTCCAGGCCGGCAAGATGAACGCGGCGAGAAGGGCGGAGCCCATGGCAAGCCACGGAGCGCGGGGGCGTAGTGGTGGTCGGCCCACCCTCGAAGAAGTCGCCGCCCGGGCCGGGGTGGGGCGGGGAACCGTGTCGCGGGTGATCAACGGCTCGCCCCGGGTCAGCGACGCCACCCGGGCCGCCGTCGAGGCCGCGGTCGCCGAACTCGGCTATGTTCCGAACACCGCCGCCCGGGCCCTCGCGGCCAACCGCACCGACGCCATCGCCCTGGTGGTCCCCGAGCCGGAGACCCGGTTCTTCGCGGAACCGTACTTCTCGGACATGCTCCGCGGTGTCGGCGCCGAACTCTCCGAGACCGAGATGCAGTTGCTGCTGATCTTCGCGGGCAGCGACCGGGAGCGGGAACGGCTCGCCCAGTACCTCGCCGCCCACCGGGTGGACGGCGTCCTGCTCGTGTCCGTCCACGCCGACGACCCGCTGCCCGACCTCCTCGCCCAGCTGGAGATCCCCGCCGTGATCAGCGGCCCGCGCTCCGCCGCGGAGACGCTGACCTCGGTCGACTCCGACAACTACGGCGGCGGGCGCTCGGCGGTCGAGCACCTGCTGGCCGGCGGCCGCCGGACGATCGCGCACGTCACCGGCCGCCTGGACGTGTACGGCGCCCAGCGCCGCGTCGACGGCTACCGCGACGCTCTTCGGGACGCCGGCCGGGAGGTGGACGAACTCCTCGTCGTCCCCGGTGACTTCACCGAGGAGGGCGGCCGCCGGGCCATGTCCCTGCTGCTGGAGCGGCGCCCCGACCTGGACGCCGTCTTCGCCGGCTCGGACGTGATGGCGTCCGGCGCCCGCCAGGTGCTGCGCGAGCTGGGCCGCCGCATCCCCGACGACGTGGCGCTGGTCGGTTACGACGACTCGGCCATCGCCCGCCATATGGACCCGCCGCTCACCAGCGTCCGCCAGCCCATCGAGGAGATGGGCCGCGCGATGATCGACCTCCTCCTCGCGGAGATCGCCGACCGCCGCCCGGCCGTGTCCCGGGGCCTGGAGCGCCGGCACGCGGTACTGCCGACGGAACTGGTGACCCGGGCCTCCTCCTAGGATCTGCCCGGACGGCCACGCCCGTGCCCACGGGCGGCTGCCGGTCCGGTGTCGGTCCACCGATGACCGGAAACACCAAGGGTCGGCCTGCTTCCGCAGGCCGACCCTTGGTCGGTGAGGGTGAGTGACGGGACTCGAACCCGCGACATCCTGGACCACAACCAGGTGCTCTACCAGCTGAGCTACACCCACCACGACCGGCGGTGATTCTGTGGTTTCTCCGACCGGCCGAGAAAAAGTGTACAGGGTCCGAAGGGGTGCTCGCGCACGGCTTTACGGGAGCGCCCGCGGGGACCTCCCGAACGCCTATTCCGCAGGCAGGACGTGGCGGGCGGCGATCGTCCGCGCGGTGTCCGAGTCCGGGCCGGGCTGCGGTACGAAGATGGCCTCGCGGTAGTAGCGCAGTTCGGCGATCGACTCGCGGATGTCGGCGAGGGCGCGGTGGTTGCCGTTCTTCTCCGGGCTGTTGAAGTACGCCCGCGGGTACCAGCGCCGGGCCAGCTCCTTCACGCTGGACACGTCGACGATCCGGTAGTGGAGGTAGCCCTCCAGGTCCGGCATGTCCCGGGAGAGGAAGCCGCGGTCGGTGCCGACGGAGTTGCCGCACAGCGGGGCCTTGCCGGGTTCCTTCACGTGCTCCCGGACATAGGCCAGGACCTGCTCCTCGGCCTCGGCCAGCGTCGTGCCGCCGGCCAGCTCGTCGAGCAGGCCGGACGAGGTGTGCATCTGGCGCACCACCTCCGGCATCGTCTCCAGTGCCTTGGCCGGCGGACGGATGACGATGTCCACGCCCTCGCCGAGCACGTTCAGCTCGGAGTCGGTGACCAGTGCGGCCACCTCGATGAGCGCGTCGTCGGACAGCGAGAGGCCGGTCATCTCGCAGTCGATCCACACCATGCGATCGTTCATGCGACCACCCTAAAGCTGGCGCCGCCGTTTGGGGGCCCCGGGTGCGGCGCCGACGTCGCGGGGTCCCGGATGCGGAGCCGACGTCTGGAGCCCCCGGGTGCGGCGCCGGCGTCGCGGGGGTCCCGGGTGCGGCGCCGGCGTCACGGGGCTGCCGCCCCCGTACCTCCGCATCATCGGCCCACGGCCTCGTCCACGGACGCCGGACGGGCGGAAAGGGGTGGCCGAGCGCCGTCGCCTTCGACCGCCGGGCGGTCGGGGCGCGGTGGCTGGGCGCCGCCGTTCCTGGGCACCAGACGGCCGGAAGGGGCGGTTGAGAGCCGTCGTCGGCCCCACCCCTTGTCCTACCGGGTCGGGTGGCGGCCGGACGAAGGGCCGGGGCCTGCCCACCCGAGGGTGTCGGGTGGGCAGGCCTGCGTCAGCTGCCCGTGCGGGGCCCCGGCAGGCTGGCCGAGAGGCCTACCGCCGCTGTCCTGCGGGTCTGCATCGGGAGTACCCCCTCGGGGTACTGGACCGTCAGCGGGCCCGTCGGTGGCAACGGTGCCGGTTCCGGCGCGTCGGCACGCTCGGACTGCGGCCGCCTCGCCCGGTACGCCGCCCGGTACGCCGCCGGGGACGAACCCAGCTGGCGGCGGAAGTGACCGCGCAGGGCGACGGGGGAGCGGAAGCCGCAACGGCCCGCCACCTCGTCCACCGAGTAGTCGGACGTCTCCAGGAGACGCTGCGCCTGGAGGACCCGTTGCGTGATCAGCCACTGCAGCGGGGCACTGCCCGTCAGCGAGCGGAAGCGCCGGTCGAAGGTCCGGCGGCTCATGTACGCGCGTGCCGCCAGCGTCTCCACGTCGAACTGCTCGTGGAGGTGCTCCAGCGCCCAGGCGACGACCTCGGCGAGCGGGTCGGCGCCGATCTCCTCTGGTAAAGATCGATCGAGGTAGCGCTCCTGACCGCCCGAGCGGCGCGGGGGAACCACCAGGCGGCGGGCGAGCGCGCCGGCCGCCTCGTTGCCGTGGTCCGTCCGCACGATGTGGAGACAGAGGTCGATTCCGGCCGCCGTACCGGCGGACGTCAGGACGTCGCCGTCGTCCACGAAGAGTTCGCGTGGGTCGACGTGCACCGACGGATAGCGCTTGGCCAGCGTCGGCGCGTACATCCAGTGGGTGGTGGCCGGGCGGCCGTCCAGCAGTCCGGCGGCGGCCAGTACGAACGCGCCGGTGCACAGCCCGACTATGCGGGCCCCTTCTTCATGGGCGCGGCGCAGCGCGTCCAGTGCCTCTTCGGGCGGTGGCGCGGTGATCGATCGCCAGGCCGGTACGACGACCGTGCCGGCGCGTGAGATCGCCTCCAGGCCATGTGGCGCGGTGAGTTCCAGGCCCCCTGTGGTCCGCAGCGGGCCTTCCTCGCCTCCGCACACCAGTAGTCGGTAGCGCGGTACGCCGGCGTCCTGGCGGTCTATCCCGAACACCGACAGCGGTATGGAACTCTCGAAGATGGGGCCGCCGCTGAACAGCAGCACCGCGACGATCTCCTTGCGGCGTCGCCCGGAGAGTTTCCGGGCCGCGGCTTCCGGCGCGGCAGTGGAGTCGTGGCTCATACTGCTAAGCCCCCCTCGGTGGTCGCGGCTCCTCGGTTGTGTCGCTCCTGCACGTTTCCCCTCGGTCCTGCACGAGTCCCCCGCCGTAAGACGTCAAGATCGAATCTACTGGTTCCCGCGGTCTCGCGGTGACCAGTTCGACACGCCGTAGATTGTCGACATGACAACTTGGCGTGAAGCATTCGATCACGAAGCGTTGCACTCACGGGCCGTGCAGGGAAGTACGCCTCGTGGCAGTGGCCAAACCGCGTAGGGTGCGCAGGGTCCCCCGGACCCTTTCCGTGCAGGTGGAACGGGGGTTGGGGGGTGGTCGGGGCCCCTCTTGCACAGGGTCGGGAAGTTGGCTGAAAAGAAGCGTTCCCGTGCGCGGAAACCGGTCAGTCGACCGGTGTACCGCCCCTAGTGTGACGTCCGCCTCCCCGGACCGCTCCGCGGGGGGCCCGGTGCGGCGCCCGATGGGGGGCCCGGTGGGGCGCCCGGTGCGGTGTTCCGTGGGATTTGCCGGGGGGTTTTCCATGGGGTTTTCCATGGGGTGCCGTCCCGTGCTCCGAGCGGCGCAGCAGGTACCGGCAGGCGGCGGTGACGGCGGCCAGGCCGAGGGCGGTGCCGCCGGCGCCGGCCGGCGAGGTGCCGGACCAGAGGAGCACCACGGGGACGAGGACGCAGGAGAACGCGGCCCAGCGGACGACGTCACCCGCGGCGTCCTGGGTGGGGTGCGGGTCGGGTTTCGGGCGCGGTCCGGACATGTGCGTGTCTCCCTGGTCTCCCGGGCGGTGTGCCCCTGCCGCGGCTCCGTGGTGGTGCTGCCGCCGGGTTCAACGCGTGTTCGAGCGGTCGGTCACCGTGCGTGGACCCCGGGCCTGTCCGAATCCTGTGCAAACCGCCTGTACGGGGCAGCAACCATTGCGTTACGGGCGCGGCTCGTGCATGCTCCCTGGAACTCCTAACCGACTCCGGGGAAGGCCCCCTACGGAGCGTGCGCGGGATCTGGGCTGAGGAGGCGTGCCGCCGTACCCTTGGGGGTATGGGGTTGGGAAGATGTTTCCCGGACACAGCTCCGCCGCACACTGTCGTCCCCTCCCACAAAGGATCACAACTCCGAGACAGCCATGGCCGGTCACGAATTCTTCGATCCAGCGGACCGCAAGCGGCCGGTTGCCGACCCCACGGCGGCCGATGCGCTGGCGGCGGAAGAGCCACGCCCTTCCTGCGATCCCGCCTTCAAGCACGGAGTGGTCGTCGGCTTCGACGGCTCCACCTCCAGTGAGCGCGCCCTCGCCTATGCGATCGGGATGGCACATCGCTCCCGCGCCGGGCTGATCATCGTCCACGTCGCCAACCGACTGCCGACCACTGTGTGGGCCGGCTGCGAGCCACCCGTCTTCGTCGACGTGCCGGACCACCGCACCGAGGTGCTCGGTCTCGAACTCGCCTGCGCCGACTACCTGGCCGAGGTGCCCTGGATCCTCGTCGAGCGCGGCGGTGACATCTGCCACGAACTCGAAGAGGTGGGGCGGGAGTACGAGGCCGACGCGATCGTCGTGGGGTCGACCCACGGGATCGTCGGGCGGATCTTCGGCTCTGTCGCGGGCAGACTCGCCAAGCGGGCCAAGCGGCCCGTCGTTGTCATTCCGTAACTCCGCGTTCTCCCAGGTGAGATGCGCCGTGGGTACGGCTCGGCTCCCTTTGTGCGATGCGTAAATCTACTCGTGCGTAGAGGTGTTTGTGCCCTTGTGAAGGGCATATACCGGTCACCGCGCACAACTGCACAAAGCATGAAGGGAGCCCGCCGTGGACAACGACGTCTCTGCGGGAAGCGGAACCACTACCGTGGCCGGCCGACTCGCCCTGGGGATCACCCTGTTGGCGTTCGGCATCGGCACCACCGGCGTGATCGACGACGTCACCACGTCCGACGCCGTGTCAGTCGCCCACTATGTGGGCGGAGTCGCCCTCTTCCTCGTCGGCCTGCTGGCCTTCCGTGACCGTGACACCGTGAACGGCACGGGCTATGTGGCCCTCGGTGCCCTCTGGTTCACCTGGGCCGTCTCGACCGGCTCCAACGCCTCGGCCAACGCGACCGGGCTCTTCCTGCTCCTCTTCGCCCTGGTGGCACTGTCGTTGACCCTCGCGGGCGGTGACACGCTCGGACAGGGCATGCACGCGCTGCTGTTCCTGTCGATGCTGCTGCTCGCTGTCGCGAACTTCGCCGACAGCTCCTCGCTGGTCAAGGTGGGCGGCTGGGTCGCCGTGGCGGCGGGGGCGGTGGCCTGGTACGCCGCGACGGCCGCGCTCGCGCACTGGCCGACGGTTCTTCCGAGGCGGGCTGCCGGCCGGGGGGTGACGGCCACCGGCTGATAGGGCAGCCGACGCCGGGGAGTTGGGCGTCCCCGGCGACATATAGAGCGGACCCCCCGTGGCTTGGTGGCACACGCGGGGGTCCGTTCGGTTTCGTCGGCCCGTGCGGCTGCGTGGGGGTTGCTCGCGCAGTTCCCCGCGCCCCTGAAAAGACCAGGGGCAGGCGCCCCTTTAGAGGCGCGGGGAACTGCGCGACCAGCCCCCACCGGCCCGTGCGGGCAAACGGACCTACTCCACCGTCACCGACTTCGCCAGGTTGCGCGGCTTGTCGATGTCGCGGCCCAGCGCCTTCGCCGTGTGGTAGGCGAGGAGTTGGAGGGGGATGCCCATCAGGATGGGGTCGAGCTCGTCCTCGTTCTTCGGGACGACGATCGTGCGGTCCGCCTTCTCCTGGTGCTGGTGGGCCACCGCCAGGATCTTGCCGCTGCGGGCCTTGATCTCCTCCAGGGCCGCGCGGTTCTTCTCCAGGAGGTCGTCGTCGGGGACGATCGCCACCGTGGGGAGCGCCGGCTCGATCAGGGCCAGCGGGCCGTGCTTCAGCTCGGACGCCGGGTAGGCCTCCGCGTGGATGTAGGAGACCTCCTTGAGCTTCAGGGACGCCTCGCGGGCCACCGGATAGCCCCGGACGCGGCCGATGAAGAGCATCGAGCGGGCGTCGGCGTACTCCGCGGCCAGCTTCTCGATCTCCGCCTCCTGGGCGAGGATCTCCGAGATCTGGCCCGGCAGCTTGCGCAGACCGTCGATGATCCGCTTGCCGTCGCGGACCGAGAGGTCACGGGTGCGGCCCAGGTGCAGCGCCAGCAACGCGAACGCGACCGTCGTGTTCGTGAAGCACTTCGTCGAGACCACGCAGACCTCCGGCCCGGCGTGCACGTACATGCCGCCGTCCGCCTCGCGGGCGATCGCCGAGCCGACCACGTTCACCACGCCCAGCACCCGCGCGCCCTTGCGCTTCAGCTCCTGGACGGCGGCGAGCACGTCGTAGGTCTCACCGGACTGGGAGACCGCGATGTACAGGGTGTCGGGGTCGACGACCGGGTTGCGGTAGCGGAACTCGGAGGCCGGTTCGGCGTCCGCGGGGATCCGGGCCAGCTCCTCGATCATCTGGGCGCCGATCATGCCCGCGTGGTACGAGGTGCCGCAGCCGAGGATCTTCACCCTGCGCACGGCACGCGCGTCCCGGGCGTCGAGGTTGAGGCCGCCGAGGTGCACGGTGGAGAAGCGGTCGTCGATCCGGCCGCGCAGCACGCGGTCGACCGCGTCGGGCTGCTCGGAGATCTCCTTGTGCATGTAGGTGTCGTGGCCGCCCATGTCGTACGACTCGGCCTCCCACTCCACGGTGGTCGGCTCGGCGGTCGTGCGGGTGCCCTCGGTGGTGTAGGTCCGGAAGTCGTCGGCCTTGAGGGTGGCCATCTCGCCGTCGTCCAGGGTCACTATCTGGCGGGTGTGGGTGACCAGGGCCGCGATGTCGGAGGCGACGAACATCTCCTTGTCGCCGATGCCGAGGACGACCGGGGAGCCGTTGCGGGCCACCACGATGCGCTCGGGGAAGTCGGCGTGCATCACGGCGATGCCGTAGGTGCCCTCGATCAGGCGCAGCGCCTGGCGGACCCGCTCCTCCAGGGTCTCCGCCTGGGAGCGGGCGATGAGGTGGACGAGGACCTCGGTGTCGGTCTCGGAGAGGAACTCGACGCCGTCCGCCTCCAGCTTGCGGCGCAGGTCGGCGGCGTTGTCGATGATGCCGTTGTGGACGAGGGCGACCTTCTGGTCGGCGGACATGTGCGGGTGGGCGTTCACGTCGGAGGGCGCGCCGTGGGTGGCCCAGCGGGTGTGGGCGATACCGGCGGTGCCCTTGAAGCGCGCCGGGACCTTTGCCTCCAGGTCCCGGACCCGGCCCTTGGCCTTGACCATCTTCAGGCCGGCCGCCTTCGGGGAGGTGACGACGATGCCCGCCGAGTCGTAGCCGCGGTATTCCAGCCGCTGCAGACCCTCCAGGAGGAGGGGGGCCACGTCACGCTTACCGATGTATCCGACAATTCCGCACATATATAGGTGTTCCGTATTCCTCAGCCGTAGACCATGCGGCGCAGCTGCCGGAGCGTGAGCTCCGGCGGGGCGACCGCCCTGTACTTCAGATCCGCCTCGATCCGTTCGAAGATCTCCGCGTTCACCAGGCCCTCTGCCTGCAGTTCGCGGTGGCGGCGCCGGACGTAGTCCCCGGCCGTCTCGTCGAAGTAGGCGAGCACGTCCTGTATCACCCGCAGCGCCTCGCCCCGGCTCAGGGGCGTGGACCGCGTCAGATGATCAACAAGTTCGTCGTGCACCCGTAGATCCTGGAGTACGGGATGCTGGTTTAGCAAGAATCCTGCCCGATTCCGGGCAACGGCCTGTTGAATCTCTTATGGGGTTCTGTTCGCAGCCTGTCCATCCTGTGTCTTGCGCCACGTCGCTTGTGGAGACGAGTTTCAGACGCCATGGACATTCCTCGTATGGGCGTACCCGATGAGCTCGCCGAGCGCATGAGCATGGCCGAGCAGCACGAGTACCTCCGCGCCAGATTCTCCCGGCGCTCGATGATCAGAGGCGGCGCCGTGACGGTCGGCGCCGTCACGGGCGGCTCGTTCGTGCTGGGCGGTACCGCGCAGGCGGCCGTCCCCACCCAGTCCTCCGCCCCCGCCACCCAGTACGTCGACGGCGCCTACGTGGCGCCGTTCGGCCGGCACCTGGCCTTCGGCAACGACGCCAGCACGGAGATGACGATCTCCTGGCAGGTCCCGGTCGCGGTCAAGAAGCCCTTTGTCCGGATCGGCACCCACGCCTCGCACCTCTCGGTCAAGATCCCGGCCGAGATCCGCACCCTGTACACCCCGGCCGGCGTCGGCGCCAGCGGCGACCACACCCAGTACTACGTGCACGCGAAGCTGGCCAACCTCAAGCCGGGCCGCACCTACTTCTACGGCGTCGGCCACGAGGGCTTCGACCCGGCCGCCCCGCAGTACGCCAGCACCATCGGCACCTTCACCACCGCCCCCCGCAACAAGGAGGCGTTCACCTTCACGGCCTTCGGCGACCAGGGCGTCAGCTACCACGGCCTGGCCAACGACAGCCTGATCCTCGGCCAGAACCCCAGCTTCCACCTGCACGCCGGCGACATCGCCTACGCCGACCCGTCCGGCGCCGGCAAGACCGCCGACACCGGCTTCGACTCCCGCGTGTGGGACCAGTTCCTGGCCCAGACCGAGTCGGTCGCCAAGTCGGTGCCGTGGATGGTGTCCTACGGCAACCACGACATGGAGGCCTGGTACTCGCCGAACGGCTACGGCGGCGAGGAAGCCCGCTTCACCCTGCCCGACAACGGGCCGGACAAGAAGAACCTGCCGGGCGTCTACTCCTTCGTCCACGGCAACACGGCGATCATCTCGCTGGACCCGAACGACGTCTCCTTCGAGATCCCGGCGAACCTCGGCATCTCGGGCGGCACCCAGACCAAGTGGTTCGAGGCGCAGCTCAAGAAGTTCCGCGCCTCGAAGGACATCGACTTCATCGTCGTGTTCTTCCACCACTGCGCCTACTGCACCTCCACGGCGCACGCCTCGGAGGGGGGCGTGCGACAGGAGTGGGTGCCGCTGTTCGAGAAGTACACGGTGGACCTGGTCATCAACGGCCACAACCACCAGTACGAGCGCACCGACGTCATCAAGGGCGACAAGGTCGTCAAGAAGCTCCCGATCGGCGAGACGGCCTACTCCGAGACCGAGGGTGTCGTCTACGTCACGGCGGGCGCCGCGGGCCGCAGCCTGTACGCGTTCACCGCGCCGGACTCCTACGAGGGCCACCTGAACGAGGTCGACTCCGTCGCCTCCTTCATCAACACCAAGGACGGCAAGGTCAACGAGACCGTCGCCTGGTCCCGGGTGCGCTACCTCAACTACTCGTTCCTGCGCGTGGACGTCGAGCCGGCGCCGCGCGGCCAGTACGCCAAGCTGAAGGTGTCGGGCATCGCCGAGACCGGCGACCGCATCGACCACTTCACGGTGGCGCGCAAGGCCAAGTAGGCGGTCACCGGGCAGGCGGTCCTCACATGCGTTTGAGGACCGCCTGTTTGGCCAGTGCGAACTCCTCGTCCGTGAGCACGCCCTCGCGACGCAGCTCACCCAGCTCGCGCAGCCGGCGCAGCAGCGCGTCGTGATCGGCCTCGGGCTCCTGCGCCGCCTTGGACACCCCGGGCAGGGCCGCCGTCGACGGATGCGGCAGCCGCGCCTGCACCGCCGCCGCGACCAGTGCCATCAGCGGATCCCGCTTGAACCCCCACAGCTCCACCGCGTCGGGGTCGTACTTGGCCCGCGCCTTGGCCGGCGCACCCCGCACCCGGAACCGCAGATGGCCGTTCTCCAGTCCGGCGGACGGCTGCCACTCCACGGCCAGGATGTCCGCCAGGGCCAGCGTGCGGGGGCCGGCGGCGGCCTTCACGTCCTCCGCCTTCCAGTTCCACTCCAGGCGCACCCGCTCGCCGTCGAAGGCGGCCGTGCCGTCCCCGGCGGAGACCGACAGCGGCAGCTGCGGACCCGGCAGCAGATACCCGGTCACCGGCGTGCCCGGGACCTGCTCCAGCAGCAGCGCGTCGCGCACCTGGTCCGTGAAGTACTCGGCGACGCCGCACCGGTTGGGCTCCACGGTCAGCCGGTAGGGGTCGTGGGTCTCGGCGAGACGGCCGCCGGTGGCGTGCAGCAGCGGATCGGCGCCGTCCCGCAGCCGCAGCCTCAACCGCCCCGACCTGCGGCCCTGCTCGAACGAGACCCCCGCCAACGCGGCCAGCGGGACGACCAGTTCACCCAGCGTCCGGCGCAGCACACTGACGTTCCTGTCCCGCCCGGGAGTCAGCCGTAAGGCGTCTCCGTCGAAGGCCCAGGTGGCGTCCTTCTGGATGATTTCCGCCATGGGGGGATTGTTCCACCGGAAGTACGGCCGGGTGGTCTCGACCAATCCCGGTCGGTGGTGCATCCTCAGCCGAGTCCCCTGCACCGAGTTCCGCCGAAGGGAGCGCATGTGCGACCGCACCACAGAACGACTCCCCGTACTTTCCGTAGTCCCCGTACTCCCCGCCTGGCCCGCGTCCTCGGGTCCCTGCTGCTGGTCGCGGCGGCCGGCGCCTTCACGGTCGGCGCCACCCCGCCCACGCCGGGGCCCGTTCCGGCCCCGCTCGACCGGGTCGTCCCGGCGCCCGCCTCCGTCAAGGCCGGCGGAGCGCCGTACCGCATCACCCGTGACACCGCCATCCGCGTCGACGGCTCCCGGGAGGCCCGCCGGGTCGCCGAGTACCTCGCGGACCTGCTGCGGCCGTCCACCGGCTACCGGCTGCCCCTGACCACGCACGGCACCTCGGGTATCCGACTCCGCCTCGCCAAGGGCCCGTTCGGCGCCGAGGGGTACCGCCTCGACAGCGGCCGCGACGGCGTCACCATCACCGCCGCCGAACCCGCCGGCCTCTTCCACGGCGTCCAGACCCTGCGTCAGCTGCTCCCGGCGGCCGTCGAGAAGGACACCGCGCAGCCCGGCCCCTGGCTGGTCGCGGGCGGCACCATCACCGACCGCCCGCGCTACGCCTACCGGGGCGCGATGCTCGACGTCTCCCGGCACTTCTTCACCGTGGCCCAGGTCAAGCGGTACATCGACGAGCTGGCCCTCTACAAGATCAACGAACTGCATCTGCACCTCAGCGACGACCAGGGCTGGCGCATCGCCATCGACTCCTGGCCGCGGCTGGCGACCTACGGCGGCTCCACCCAGGTCGGCGGCGGCCCGGGCGGCCACTACACCAAGGCCCAGTACCAGGAGATCGTCCGGTACGCGGCCTCCCGCTACCTCGAGGTCGTCCCCGAGATCGACATGCCCGGCCACACCAACGCGGCCCTCGCCTCCTACGCCGACCTCAACTGCGACGGCACCGCACCGCCGCTGTACACCGGCACGGACGTCGGCTTCAGCTCGCTGTGCGTGTCGAAGCAGGTGACGTACGACTTCGTGGACGACGTCATCCGCGAGCTGGCCGCCCTCACCCCGGGCCGCTATCTCCACATCGGCGGCGACGAGGCCCACTCCACCAGCCACGAGGACTACGTGGCGTTCATGGACCGGGTGCAGCCGATCGTCGCGAAGTACGGCAAGACGGTGATCGGCTGGCACCAGCTGACCGGCGCGCATCCGGTACCGGGGGCGATCGCCCAGTACTGGGGGCTGGACGACACCGGCGCGGACGAGAAGGCCCAGGTGGCCAAGGCCGCGCAGAACGGCACCGGGCTGATCCTGTCGCCCGCCGACCGGCTCTACCTCGACATGAAGTACACCGAGGACACCCCGCTCGGCCAGGACTGGGCCGGTCTCGTGGAGGTGAAGCGGTCCTACGACTGGGATCCGGGCGACTACCTGCCGGGCGCGCCGAGTTCGGCGGTCCGCGGGGTCGAGGCGCCGCTGTGGTCCGAGACCCTCGTGACCAGCGCCGACATCGACTACATGGCCTTCCCGCGGCTGCCCGGGGTGGCGGAGCTGGGCTGGTCGCCGGCGTCCACGCACGACTGGGACGCCTACAAGGTGCGGCTCGCCGCGCAGGCGCCCCGCTGGGACGCCCTGGGCATCGGCTACTACCGCTCGCCGCAGGTGCCCTGGCCTGCGAAGTGAGCTGAACCGGAAAGACCGACGGGCTCCCCCGAGGACCGTACTCGGGGGAGCCCGTCCGCCTGGATCAGAACCCCGCGACGGGATTCTTCAGGGTTCCGACCAGCTGGAGGGCGCCCGACGGGTCCGCCAGGTCCACCATCTGCCTGTTGTTGCGCAGCTGGAGCCGGTTGAGGCAGGACAGCGCGAACTCGGGCGCGAACATGTCGTACTGCGCGAACCGGTCGGCGAGTTCGGGCGCCGACTCCTGGTACTCACGGGTGACCTCGGCGACCGTCCGCCAGAAGTCGTCCTCCGTGAGGACCCCTTCGGCCGCGAGGTTCGCGGCGAGGAAGCGGAAGAAGCAGTCGAAGACGTCCGTGAAGATCGACAGCAGCTTCTTGTCCTCGGGGACCTCGACGCGCAGCCGTTCGACCGCCGGCGGCAGCACCGCGTCCGGGTCCATGACCGCGATCTCCTCGGCGATGTCCTTGTAGACCGCCCGCTGCACCACGCCGTCCTTGAGGACCAGGACGACGTTCTCGCCGTGCGGCATGAACACCAGGTCGTAGGCGTAGAAGCTGTGCAGGAGCGGGGTGAAGTAGGCCTTCAGATAGGCCCGCAGCCAGTCCTTCGGGGTCAGTCCGCTCCGCTCGATCAGCGCGGTGGCGAAGGACGCGCCCTCGTGGTCCACGTGGACCAGGGAGGCCATCGTCGCGAGCGACTCGCCCTCCCGGAGGGACGGCACCGGGCTCTCCCGCCAGAGCGCGGCCAGCATCTTCCGGTACGGCGAGTAGCGGTCGGTCGCCTGCTCGTACTCCAGGTGCCGGTAGCCGACGGCCGCCCGCTCCCGGATGATCGACAGGCCGGTGGACTTCAGCACCGGGTCGTTGTCGATGAGCTGGGCCAGCCAGTCGTTGATCGCCGGGGTGGCTTCCATGTAGGCGGCCGAAAGACCGCGCATGAAGCCCATGTTGAGCACCGACAGGGCGGTCTTGACGTAGTGCTTCTCGGGGTGGGAGCTGTTGAAGAAGGTCCGGATGGACTGCTGGGCCAGGTACTCGTCGTCGCCCTCGCCCAGGCAGACGAGGTACCCGCGGGCGACCTCGGCGGCGAAGGTGACGGTGAGCTTGTTCCACCACTGCCAGGGGTGGACCGGGACGAAGAGGTAGTCGGCGGGGTCCAGGCCCTTCTCGCGCAGGACGCCGTGGAATCGCTCGACGGTCTGCTCGCCCAGTTCGTCCCGTACGAAGGACTCGTAGTCGATGCCCACGCCCGCCGTGAACGCGGCGCGGGACCTGTGGGCCGCCAGCCAGACCAGCCGGACCGGGCTCGCGGTCTCGGGGGCGTACGACAGGTACTCGTGGATGCCGAAGCCGAGCCGGCCGTTGTTGGCGACGAAACAGGGGTGGCCCTCGGTCATCCCGGTCTCGATCGCCTGGAAGCCGGCCCGGGCCAGCTCGGCGGCCGGGAGCTGCGGCTTGGTGAGCTTGTAGCAGGTGCCGGAGAGGGTGGCGGAGATCTCCTCCAGGTAGACCGGCAGGATCTCGTCGCTCAGGCCCAGCGAGTCCTTCAGCTCGATGAAGAAGTCGAGCGCGGTGAGCGGGAGTTCGGCGCCGTCGCGGACCCGGCCGATGGAGTCGGCGTCCACCTGCCAGTGGTCCAGCGCGCGGCGGACGGCGCTGAAGCGGTACCGGGTGAGCCCGTCGTCGCTGCGGACGACGTACGCCTGCCCGTCCTGCTCGGGGGTGATCAGGCGCTCGTGGGCGAACTCGGCGAGCGCCTTGCGTATCAGGAGCCGGTTGGCCTTCTCCCAGCGCTCGGGGGAGAGATGGGCGACCGCGTCCGCGAGGGTCATTCGGACACCGCCTTCTCGAACCGCTCCCGGGTGCAGAAGCTCAGCAACGCCGTTTTCTCCGGCTTCTGGATCTCGCCCACGGGCACGAACCCGACGGCCTCGTTCAGCGCGTGCACGGCCGTGTTGCGCACGTCCGGCTCGACGACGATCCGGCGGGCCGCCGGGTCCTCGAAGAGCTGCGCGACCACGGCGGTGATGACGGCCCTGGTGAACCCGTGCACGGGCGTGTCGGTCGCCGGGGTCAGGAAGTGCATCCCGACGTCCCCCGGCTCGGGCTCGTACAGCCCGACCAGCTCGCGGTGGGCGGGGTCGTACCTCTCCATGAGGAAGGCGGGCTCACCGTCCTCGCCGAGCCCCAGCAGCGCGTGGTGGTGCTCGTCGGCGGCGATCTCCATGTAGGCCCGCTCGACGTCCTCCAGTCTCGCGTCCTGCATCATCCAGTAGGCCGCCTTGGGGTGGGTCACCCAGCGGTGCAGCAGTTCGGCGTCCTCGAGCGGGTCGAGGGGCCGGAAGGTGAACGTCGTGGTCATCGTGGTCATACCGCAAACTCCTGGAAGGCGATCGTCTTCTCCACCGGGTAGTACTCCGAGCCGAGCAGCTCGCGGATGATGTACGCGTTCCGGTAGGGGCCCATGCCCAGGTCGGGGCTGGTGATGCTGTGGGTGTGGACGCCGGCGTTCTGCAGGAACACACCCCGGCCGGTGACGTCGACGGCGTAGTTGCGGGCCACGTCGAAGTTGCCGTGCGAGTCGTAGCGCAGCCGGTCCCGGACGGGCCTGAGGAACTCGGGCTCGGTGTACCGGTAGCCGGTGGCCAGGACCAGGCCCTGGGTCTCCAGCTGGTAGTCCTTGCCCTGTTCCTCCTGGCGCAGGGAGAGGGTGTAGGTGCCGTTGTCGTGGGCAGCCGCGTTCAGGCTGGAGTTGGTGAGCAGCCGGGTGGGGACCGGGCCGCCGAGGCTCTTCTGGTAGAGCAGGTCGAAGATCTCGTTGATCAGGTCGCCGTCGATCCCCTTGAACAAACCCTTCTGCTCGGCGGTGAGCCGGTAGCGGGTCTGCTCGGGCAGGGCGTGGTAGTAGTCGACGTACTCGGGGCTGGTCATCTCCAATGTGAGCTTGGTGTATTCGAGGGGGAAGAAGCGCGGGGAGCGGGTCACCCAGTTCAGGCGGTAGCCGTGGACGTCGATCTCGCCGAGCAGGTCGTGGTAGATCTCGGCGGCGGACTGGCCGCTGCCGACCAGCGTGATCGACTCCTTGGACTGGAGTTCCTGCTTGTGCCTCAGGTAGCGCGAGTTGTGGATGAAGTCCCCGCCGAGGCCCTGGCAGGCCTCCGGGACGTACGGCGGGGTGCCGGTGCCGAGGACCAGCCGGCGGGCGCGGTAGGTGTCGCCGGCGGCCGTGGCGACGACGTACAGCCCGTCGTCGTAGCGCACTTCCGTCACCGTGGTGCCGAAGCGGACGTTGGTCAGCTTGTTCGCGGCCCAGCGGCAGTAGTCGTCGTACTCCACCCGCAGCGGATAGAAGTTCTCGCGGATGTAGAACGAGTACAGCCGGCCTCTCTCCTTCAGGTAGTTGAGGAAGGAGTACGGCGAGGTGGGGTCGGCCAGGGTGACCAGGTCCGACATGAACGGGGTCTGCAGGTGGGCGCCGTCCAGGAACATGCCGGCGTGCCACTCGAAGTCGGGCTTCGAGTCCAGGAAGACGCCGTCCAGTTCGGCGATCGGCTCGGTCAGGCAGGCGAGGCCGAGGTTGAAGGGCCCGAGCCCGATCCCCACGAAGTCATGGGTCTTGGTCGGGTTTTCAGGACGCGCGGTCAAGGGGCTCTCCCAGGTACTGCTCGGCGTGGCCGGCGATCAGATCGAGGACGGCGGCGATGTCGGCCGTCGTGGTCTCGGGGTTGAGCAGGGTGAACTTGAGGTAGTGGCGGCCGCCCACCTTGGTGCCCGCGACCACCGCGTCGCCGGAGGCGAACAGGGCCTTGCGGGCGTACAGGTTGGCGCGGTCGATCTCGGCCGGGTCGGTGACGGCCGCCGGGATGTGGCGGAAGACGAGGGTGGACAGGGTCGGCTGGACGACGACGTCGAAGCGGGGGTCGGCGGCGAGCAGCCGCCAGCCCTCCGCGGCCAGGTCGCAGACCTCGTCGAAGAGCTGCCCGATGCCGTCGGCGCCCATGGTGCGCAGCGTCATCCACAGCTTGAGGGCGTCGAAGCGGCGGGTGGTCTGCAGGGACTTGTCGACCTGGTTGGGGATGCGCTCCTCGACCGTCCGGCGTGGGTTGAGGTACTCCGCGTGGTAGGTGGCGTGGCGCAGGGTCGCGGCGTCCCGGACCAGCACGGCGGACGAACTGACCGGCTGGAAGAAGGACTTGTGGTAGTCGACGGTGACCGAGTCGGCGCGCTCGATCCCGGCGATCCGGTCCCGGTGCTTCAGGGAGGCGAGCAGACCGCAGCCGTAGGCCGCGTCCACGTGCATCCAGACGCCGTACTGCTCGCACAGCTCGGCGATCTCCGGCAGCGGGTCGATGGAGCCGAAGTCGGTGGTGCCGGCGGTGGCGACGACCGCCATGGGCGCCAGGCCGTCGCTCTTGCAGCGTTCCAGCTCGCGGGCGAGGGCGACGGTCTGCATCCGCTTGTCCTGGCCGACGGGGACGGAGACCACCGCGTCCTGGCCGAGGCCGAGCAGTTTCGCCGACTTCTGCACGCTGAAGTGGCTGACCTCGGAGGCGAAGATCCGCAGTCGGGACAGGGCGTCGGTCTTCGCCTCCTCCCGGGCCAGCAGCAGCGCCTGGAGGTTGGACTGGGTGCCGCCCGAGGTGAACACGCCGTCGGCGGCCTCGCCGAGGCCGATGCGGGCGGTCGTCCAGTCGATCAGTTTCCGCTCGATGAGGGTGCCGCCGGCCGACTGGTCCCAGGTGTCCAGGGAGGAGTTGACGGCGGTGAGCACCGCTTCGCCGAGCACCGCCGGGATGACCACCGGGCAGTTGAGGTGGGCGAGGTAGCGGGGGTGGTGGAAGTAGACGGCGTCCCGGAGGTAGACGTCCTCCAGCTCGTCCAGGACCGCGGTGGTGTCGTGCAGCGGCCGGTCGAGGTCGATGCCGTCGATGAGAGGCGCGAGGGCGTCGACGGTGACACCCGTGAACGGCCGGTCGGTGGTGGCGAGTTTGGCCGCCACCCGCTCTACTCCTTCGGTCACGGAGCGGCGGTAGTGCTCCGCGGTCAGGTCATTGAGCAGGTGCGAGCGCATGTGGGGGTCCTCCGGGGACGATCCGAGCGGGGGAGGGAGCGATCCGCTCCACTTAGGTTAGCCTAACCTAAGTAACGCGAGGGGGGTGCTGCCCATCCCGTGACGGACGTCACTTCGGCTTCGTGACTACTCGCCCGCTTCCCGGAGCTGTTCCTCCGTCAGGCCCTGCCGCCAGTAGCCGACGAAGGTGACCCGGCGCCGGTCCACGCCCCGCTCCCCGACGAAGTGCCGGCGCAGTTCCCTGACCCGCCCGGACTCACCGGCGAGCCACGCGTACGGCCGCTCCGCCGACGGGAACCGGGCGCCGCGGACGGCCTCGGTGGCCGTGCCTCCCACCACCCAGTCGATCTCGGCGTCGGCGCGGGTCGCCACGTCCTGGACGTCCCCGGCGTCCGGCACCTCCAGCCAGGCCCGGACCCGGGTGCCGGCGGGGAGGGACTCGAGGATGGCGGTCGCCGCGGGTACGGCGGTCTCGTCGCCCCAGATCAGCACCAGATCGGTGTCCTCGGGCGGCCGGAAGCGGATCGCCCGGTTGTCGGCGACCGCGGGGCCGAGCAGGATCACCCGGTCGCCGGCGGCGGCCCGGGAGGCCCACCGGGAGGCGGGTCCGGCCGGGGTGGCGGGCCCCGGTCCGACCCCGTGCAGCACGAAGTCGATGTCGATCTCGTCCGGGCTGCGGCGCAGCTCCCGGAGCGTGTACGAGCGCATCACGGCCCGTACGTCGTCGGGGAGTTCACGCCAGCCCTGCCACCAGCCCTCGCCGAGCTCGATGGGCACGGCGGGTTCGGTGCGGCCCTCGGCCGGGATGAACAGGGAGAGGGACTGGTCGCGTCCGTCGGAGTGGAAGTGCGCCAGATCGGCGCCGGTGAAGGTGACCCGGACCAGAGACGGACCGAGCCGCCTCGTCCGTACGACCTGGAGGGAGAAGAAACGGAACGGGGCGGCTACGGCCGTCGTCATATGAGCTCCTGAGACTCAGGAAGTTGTGCGGGTGTGCTGCTCGGGCGGGGTCAGCTGACCTTCTTCGCCGTCTCCAGCGCCTTGGCGAGGTTCTCCACCATCGCGACGCACTTGTCGTAGGAGAAGATCGGCTCGGGGGAGCGGGCGATGACCTGGCCGGCCTTGACCGCGGGGAGCTTCTTCCAGGTGGCCTGGGTGATGTCGGCGGGCTGGATGGTCGCCGAGCGGTCGTCCATCATGATCACGTCGGCCTGGTACTTGTCGACGTTCTCCCAGCTCAAGTCCTCGTACCAGCCGCCGCTCTTCTTCAGTACGGACGCCGACGGTTCGACGAAGTTCACCCCGAGGGCCTTGAAGTACTCCAGGTCCACCGAGAGGTTGGTGCCGGAGACGTAGAACAGGTCCTGGGCGGCCGAGCCGGCCAGCACCTTGATGTCGGGGTGCGCCTTGGCGGCGGCGCGCAGCCGGGAGGAGGCCTCCTCGAAGCGCTTCTTGGCGTCCGTGACCTTGCTCGCCGTCATGTCCGCGCCGAGCGACTCGGCGAGGGCCCAGACGCGCTGGAGCGGGACGGTCAGCTGGCGGTCGTAGGCCGAGATGCCGACGCTCGGGGCGAGCTTGGCGATCTTGTCCTTGGACTCGTCCGGGACGTACCAGAGGGTGCCGGCGCCGTCGAACATCGTGGTGATGAGGGCCTGGGGGGCGAGGGCCGCGTACTTCTCGACGTTGAACTGGCCCCAGGTGTTGCCGAGGACGGTCACCTTGCTGATGTCCATGTCGCCGGCCTGGACGTCGGCCTTGCCGTCCTTGGTCTGCGTCGGGCCGAACACGCCCTTGACGTCGATGCCGTAGTCGTACAGCGCGGCGGCGACGCCGACGAAGGCGACGATGTCGGCCGGGACCTTGTCCAGCTTCACCGTGGTCCCGCGGTCGTCCTTGAAGGTCCAGGGGCCGGACCTGGCGGCCGTCGTCTCCTTGTCGGAGGAACCACCGCTTTTCGCGTCGTCGTCCCCGCAGGCGGCGAGCACGGCACCGAGGCCGAGGGCGCCACCGGCGGCGAGGATGCCGCGGCGAGTGAGGTGGGCTGCTCTGACGTTGGACATAGGTGTGGCTGCTTTCGGACGTGCGGAAACACCGCCGGACAAGTCGTTTCTTAGGTTAGCCTAACCTCAGATCTTGTCCTGGGCCACCCCTCGGACCTCCCGCGCGAGCCGGGTTCGCACATTCCAACTCGCGGACGAGCAACTGTCCTTGACCCTTGATGCCCGGTGGCCGACGTGCTGACCTTGTGCGGTGACCTACGGCTGGAGCAGGCGCTCGCTCGTGTCCCTCTTCGTCGTCTCGGCGGGGGTTCCGGTGGCGCTCGTCCTCGGAGCCGCCACGGGCTGGAGCCGTTCGGCGATCGGCACACCGGCCTGGGCGGCGTGGACGATCGCGGCCCTGGCGATCTGCGTCGGCTTCCCGCTCGCCTGGTTCTCCACCCCGCTGGGTACCAGAAGCGCCACCAGCCTTCTGCTCAAGGCCTATCGCCGCGAGGGGCTGGAGACCGCCGAACGGCAGCACCTGTCCAGGTTGAGTCCTTACCGGGCCGGGATCCAGTTGTGCAATCTCGGACTCGCCCTGGAGAAAGCGGGCGACCAGGACGGCGCCCTCGCCGTCTACCGGCGCGCGGCGGACCACGGGTCTCCGCCGGCCATGATCAATCTGGCGATCGGCCTGAGCCGGCGTGGTGAGGAGGAGGAGGCGCGGGAGTGGTACCGCCGTGCGGTGGAGGCCGGGTACACGCCTGTTCGCAAGCCGAGGCAGGTGGACGGTGAGTAGGAGACGGTGCGTTGCCGGATCGGGCCTCGCCCTCGCCCTCACCACCGCCTTCGCCGAGGCGGAGGCCACTGGTCCTCCGCTCGGCGTCTGCCGCGGTCCGGTGGGAGTGCTCAGCGTCCGCCGTGTCGCAAGGCCGAGAAGAGGACCGACGGAGCGAAGAGCCGCGTCGGCGGGGCACAGAGCGCCAGGACGTCCAGGAGGGCGTAATTGGCCGTCACGTCGGCCGTCGCCGCCCGTTGGACGCGGTCAAGGTAGGCGTGTTGCAGCCGGTGCAGCGGTGTCCGGTGCCCGCCCCTGGTCCCGGGATGCCGGAGGTCCTCGGCCTCTGCGATCTTCCACGGACCGGTGGCCTCCGCCGCGACAGCACGCTGCACACGCCTGGTGAAGCCGGGGCCCGTGCCATGGTCCGTGAGAACGCCACGTAGCGCCAGCGCCTGGCGCACCGCGACCGTCATCCCCTGCCCGTAGACGGGGTTGAAGGTGCACATGGCGTCGCCGACCACGACGAACCCCTCGGGCCTGCGGGCGGTCTGGTCGAAACGCCGGCGTCTGCTCCCCGGCGGGCGGAAGCCGCGCAGCGGCGAGTCGGCGACAGCACTCGCGAGGAACCCGGCAAGTGCAGGTGACGCAAGGGTGGCGGCGAACGCGGCGAAGCCCTCCTGATCCGTGGGGGGTTCGTGTCCGCGCAGGCCGCCGACCGCGACGATCCACCGGTCGCCCTCCACCGGCAGCGCGATGCCGAAGCGAGGCAGACTCGTGCCTGACACCTGGAGGTACACGCCCCTGGCAAGCCCGGGCACCGGGGCGGTCCGCCGGAAGAGGCCCGTGGTGTAGGCGATGGCAGCGTCCACCGTTTCCTCGGCGGGCGCCGGGAACCCGGCGTCGACCAGCCATGCGGGCGCCGCGGACGAGCGTCCCGAGGCATCCACGACCAGGGCGGCGGGGATCACTTCACTGGTGTCACCGCAGCGCAGTCGCAGTCCGGTGACCGCGCCCGCCGACGTCTCCAGTCCGATGGCACGGGCGCCCTCGCGGAACGAGATCCGCGGATCTCGCGACACCCTGCGTCGCACCGTCCAGTCGAGCACAGGCCGCGTGCAGCTGAGGACGGTGCGCCGTGAGGGGAAGCGTGGAATCACTCCCGCGGGGCCCACCCACTCCAGGTCGCCGGGGAGCCCGAGCGACACGGCGCCGGCCTCGCGAAGCTCGGACCGGATGCCGGGCAGCAGCTCCTCGACCCCGGTTTCGCCTTGCTCGAACAGCAGATGGGTGTGGTGGGCCTGAGGTATGCCGGGCCGGGCGTCGGGTCCGGCCGGAAGACGATCGCGTTCGACGACGGTGACGTCGTAATCGGCGCCGGCGAGTACCGAGGCGGCCAGCGAACCCGCCAGCCCGGCTCCCACGACGACGGCGTTGCGCGGTGTCGCTGAGCTGTCTTCCCCGCTCAAATGTCTTTCCCTCCCCGCCTCGTGGGCAGCCCGGCCCCCGGCTGGGCGCGCCTCGGCCATGCCGAGAACGATGCGTCCGGCTGGTCGACCGCGCGTCATGGCACCCGTCGAGCCCGCTTCTGTTGATTGGACCAGCCTCCCAGAAGTCGTTGTCCTTCCGGACGATCTGTCGGACAACGCCCGCGTGCCGACGGCCATCGAGGCGTGACCGAGCCCGGACGTGACGGAACGGCCCCGCTCTCCCGGAGGAGGGCGGGGCCGCGTGTTGTTCTACGGCTTCCGGCTTCCGGCTTCCGGCTTCCGGCAGGAGGCAGGAGGCAGGCGGCCGGCGGTCGGCGGAGGTCGTGGCGAGTGTGGCGCGGCCGAGTAGGCCGGTGGGGGCGGAGCCGGGGTCCGGTGCGCCGTCCCGCCGGCTGACGAGGGCGTCTGGGGCCCAGCTGGGTGCCTGGAGGTCGTAGCCGTCCGGGCGGCTGGGTCCGGCCGTCCTCGACGGCGAGCCGCTTCCCCCGTGGGAACGTGATCAGCTCCAGGGCGCGCCGGGAAGCGAACGCCACGGAATCTGGCCCGGTATCGCGGGTATAGCGGGCATTCCGGGCATTCCGGGCTGTGCCGGCATCCCGGGCTGCGCGGGCACTCCAGGCTGCGCGGGCATCCCGGGCTGCGCGGGCATCCCGGGCTGCGCGGGCATCCCGGGCTGTGCCGGCATCCCGGGCTGTGCCGGCATCCCGGGCTGCACCGGCTGGGTGGCTCCCGGCTGTGTGGCTCCCGGCTGGGTGGTGCCCGGCTGGGTGGCGGGCTGTTCCGCGGTGCCCGGGGCCTGTGCCGCGCCGTTGGCCCACAGCTGGTCGACGCGCGAGCGTTCGGCGGCGTCCGGCTGGCGGTTCTTGCAGGACGGGCCGGGGCCGCCGCCCGACATCAGCTCGCTGCACGGGCCGCTGTAGTCGTCCGGCAGGCCCAGCACGTGCCCGGTCTCGTGGGTGACGACGCGGATCGAGTCGTTCTGCCGGGCCTGCGTGTAGTCGATGAAGATGTAGCCGCTTCCGTGGCCGTTGGTGGAGGCGTGGGAGCCGCGCTGGTCGTTGCCCTCGTAGTAGGAGAAGTCTGCGCCGCTCGACGCCTTCTGGAGCTTGACGTTGGTCTCGGCGCTGTTCCAGATCGAGGCCGCGCTCGCTATCTGCGAACGGAAGCTCGGCGCGTGGGAGTCGTCGTAGGTGACGGTCACCGCCTGCGCGCCGGACTGGGCGGCGCCCTTCGCGGCGACCGACTTGAGCACGGCCGCGAAGAACGCCTTGTTGCCCGCGGACTCCTGGGCCGACCCGTCGTACCGGGCCGTGGAGGTGCCGGCGGCGGCCGGATCGGCGGCCGGGTCGCCGGCGGGGGCGGCGGCCGGTTCGGCACTCGCCGGCACCGCCGCGCTCAGCACGCCGGAGGCCAGGCCCAGGCCGAGAGCGAGGGTGAGGAGTCTCGCGGACGTTCGGGACGACTTCATGTGGGGGGGCTCCAAACTCACTCGGTGACGCCGAGCGCCCGGTGCGTTGTCGACTCTGCGAAAACACCGGTTCCGAGCTGCGGCGACGTCCTTGTGGGTCGACATTCTTAGAAGGGCCCCACAGAGAGCGCAAAGGGTCGCAAAGGGGTCCCGCCACTAAGCCGCTTCGTAGGTCCCGGGACCGCGCCGGGGCGGTGCGCGGGGCTCCGGTCCGCGGGCGGCGGCGGTCGGGAAAGCTGGCGAGGCGTCAGAAGCCTTGCGCCACAGGAAGTCGGGCATGCCAGCGGGCGGCCGAAATTCCGCGGCGCACGCCGGGATCGGCATTCCTCTCAAGACGGACAAACGGCCAAATGTCCACCGTGCTGCGTCTACTAAGCGCGACGGCGAAATGCCGACGATCTGTGAGGGACGTCATAGGGCGCCGGCGGAATCAGCTGTCCCGGACGCACCGCCCGGGCCTCCGCGCCCCGCACGCCGAGGCGCCCGCCCCGGTCGTCGGGACGGGCGCCTTCGTGCCGTACGGGAGGCCGCGGCTCGGAGGCCGCGGCTGGGGTCAGCCGACCAGCCCCAGCTCTCGTGCGATCAGCATCCGCTGGACCTCGCTCGTGCCCTCGCCGATCTCCAGGATCTTGGAGTCGCGCCACATGCGGGCCACCGGGTACTCGTTCATGAAGCCGTAGCCGCCGTGCACCTGGGTGGCGTCGCGGGCGTTGTCCACGGCGACGGTGGAGGAGTAGAGCTTGGCGAGGGCCGCCTCCTTCTTGAAGGGTTCCCCGGCGACCAGCCGCGAGGCCGCGTCGCGCCAGGCCAGGCGGGCCGTGTGGGCCTTCATCTCCATGTCGGCGATCTTGAACTGGATGGCCTGGTTGGCGCCGATCGGGCGGCCGAAGGCGTGCCGTTCCTTCGCGTACCGCACCGACTCGTCCACGCACCCCTGGGCCAGGCCGGTGCCCAGTGCCGCGATGGCGATGCGGCCCTCGTCCAGGATGCGGAGGAACTGGGCGTAGCCGCGGCCCGCCTCCCCGAGGAGGTTGGCGGCGGGGACCCGGACGTCGGCGAAGGACAGCTCACGGGTGTCGGAGGCGTTCCAGCCGACCTTGGAGTAGGGCGCGGCGACCGTGAAGCCGGGGGTGCCCGACGGGACGATGATCGAGGAGATCAGCGGCTTGCCGTCGGGCTTGCGGCCGGTGACCGCGGTGACGGTGACCAGGCCCGTGATGTCCGTGCCCGAGTTGGTGATGAAGCACTTGGTGCCGTTGATCACCCATTCGCCGGTGGCCTCGTCCAGCCGGGCCGTCGTACGGGTCGCGCCCGCGTCGCTGCCGCCGTCGGGTTCGGTGAGGCCGAACGCGCCGAGGATCTCGCCGGAGCAGAGGCGGGGCAGCCACTCGCGCTTCTGCTCCTCCGTGCCGAAGAGGTGGATGGGCATGGCGCCCAGGGAGACCCCGGCTTCGAGGGTGATCGCCACCGACGAGTCGACGCGGGCCAGTTCCTCCAGGGCGATGCCGAGCGCGAGGTAGTCGCCGCCCATTCCGCCGTACTCCTCGGGGAACGGCAGTCCGAACAGGCCCATGCGGCCCATCTCGCGGACGATCTCGTACGGGAACTCGTGCCGTTCGTAGAAGTCGCCGATCTTCGGCGCCACGACGTCGTGGGCGAACTCCTCCACCGTGCGGCGGAGTTCGTCCAGTTCGGGGGAGAGGCGGTGGTCCATGGTCGTCACTCCTGGTGGGAGAGGGCGCGGACGGTACGGGACGGGCTGGGTCGGCCCAGTTGTTCGGCCATCCACACGCTGGTGGCGGTGAGTCTGCCGAGGTCGACTCCGGTCTCGATGCCGAGGCCCTGGAGCATCCAGACCAGGTCCTCGGTGGCGAGGTTGCCGGTGGCGGACTTGGCGTACGGGCAGCCGCCGAGCCCGCCGGCGGACGCGTCGACCGTCGTCACGCCGTGTTCCAGGGCCGCGTACGTGTTCGCGAGCGCCTGGCCGTAGGTGTCGTGGAAGTGCACGCCGATGACGTTCGTCGGCACGCCTTCCTCGTTCAGCAGGGAGAGCAGTTCGAGGACGTGGCCGGGGGTGGCCACGCCGATCGTGTCGCCGAGGCTCAGCTCGTCGCAGCCCATGTCCCGCAGCGCCTGGCAGACCCGGACCACCTGGTGGAGCGGGACAGCGCCCTCCCAGGGGTCGCCGAAGCACATCGAGACGTAACCGCGGACATGGGCGCCGGCGTCCTTCGCCTGCCGGACGACCGGGTCGAAGACGGCCAGTGACTCGTCCACCGTGCGGTTGAGGTTGGCCTTGGCGAAGGACTCGGTGGCGCTGGCGAAGACGGCGACCCGGCGGGCGCCGAGGGCCAGCGCCCGGTCCAGGCCGCGCTGGTTGGGCACCAGGACCGGGAGGTCGGCCCCGAGATCGGTGACGAGGGGGAACAGGTCCTCAGCGTCGGCCAGTTGGGGCACCCACTTGGGGTGCACGAAGCTGGTCGCCTCGATCGTCGTCAGGCCCGCGTCGGCCAGGCGGCGGATGAACTCGGCCTTGACCTCCGTGGGGACCGTCGACTTCTCGTTCTGCAGCCCGTCGCGTGCGCCGACCTCGTGGATCCGGACGCGGGCGGGCAGGTCGGTCGCCGGTACGACCATGGGGAGGGCGCTCTCCGGGGTGGTCATGCGGTCTCCTCCTCGTGCGGGGCGATCACGGCCAGCACCTGGTCCATGGCGACCGTGGCGCCCGGTTTCACGTCGAGCTCGGCGACCGTGCCGGCGTGCGGGGCGGAGATGACGTGCTCCATCTTCATCGCCTCCACCACCAGCAGGCTCTGCCCTGCGGTGACGTCGTCCCCGACCGCGACCTTCACGACCGTCACCGTGCCCGGCATGGGTGCGGTGAGGGAGTCGGCTCCGGCGTGCGCGGTCCGGCTCAGGGACGCGGCGACCGGGTCGTGGTCGCGGACCTGCCAGGCGTCGCCGTCCCGGCCGATCCAGTCGGCGGTGTGCAGGAAGGTGTGGCGGACGCCGTCCAGGGTGACCGACACGCGGTCGGGGGCGACGGCGTGCGTGCCCTGCGGGACGTACTCCACCGGGTCCTGCACCCGCAGGTGGAAGCCGACCGGCCTGGCGGTACCGCCGAGCCGCCAGCCGCTCGGCACCGAGAACGGATCCGTCCACCCCGCACCGGCGGCGGGCTTCAGCGCCTCCAGCCGTACGGCCGCCGCCGCCTCGTACACCTCGTCCGGTACGTCGGTGGAGACCAGCTCGTCCACCACCCGCTCGACCAGGCCCGTGTCCAACTCGCCCGCCACCACGGCCGGATGGGCGAGGAGCCGGCGCAGGAACCCGGCGTTGGTCCCCACGCCCAGCGTGACCGTCTCCGCGAGGGCCCCGCGCAGCTTCCGGAGCGCGGTCTCCCGGTCCGGTCCGTACGCGATCACCTTGGACAGCATCGGGTCGTAGAGGCTGCCGACCTCGGTGCCCTCGCTGAGCCCGGAATCGGTGCGGACACCGTCCCCCGACGGCTCGTGCAGCAGCAGCACCGTGCCGCCGGTGGGCAGGAAGCCGCGCGCCGGGTCCTCGGCGCAGATCCGGGCCTCCACCGCGTGCCCGGTCAGCCGGACGTCCTGCTGCGCGAACCCGAGCCGCTCCCCGGCCGCCACCCGCAGCTGCCATTCCACCAGGTCGAGTCCGGTGACGAGTTCGGTCACCGGGTGCTCCACCTGGAGGCGGGTGTTCATCTCCATGAAGTAGTACGACGAAGGGTCGCCGCCCGGCACGATGAACTCCACCGTCCCCGCGCCCCGGTACCCGCAGGAGCGTGCCGCCTGCACCGCCGCCTCGCCCATCGCGGCCCGCGTCTGTTCGTCCAGCAGGACCGACGGCGCCTCCTCGATCACCTTCTGGTGCCGGCGCTGGAGCGAGCACTCGCGCTCGGCCAGGTGCACCACGTTCCCGTGGCCGTCGGCCAGTACCTGGATCTCGATGTGCCGGGGGCGGTCGACCCACCGCTCGACCAGGAGCGTGTCGTCGCCGAAGGAGGCGCGGGCCTCGCGGCGGGCGGCGGCGATCTCCTCGTCGAGCAGCGTCAGGTCCCGCACCAGCCGCATGCCCTTGCCGCCGCCGCCCGCGGAGGGCTTGAGCAGCACCGGTGCGCCCAGCGCGCGGGCGGCCTCGGCGAGTTCGGGATCACGGCCGCCGGGCACCACCGGCACCCCGGCCGCGCTCACCGTCTCCTTCGCGCGGATCTTGTCGCCCATCAGCGCGATCGCGTCGGCCGGCGGGCCGATGAACACCAGCCCCGCCTCCTCGCAGGCGCGCGCGAAGGCGGCGTTCTCGGCGAGGAAGCCGTACCCGGGGTGGACCGCCTGGGCACCGCTCACGGCGGCCGCCTTCAGCAGCCGCTCCACGGACAGATAGCTCTCGCCGGCCGGTGCCGGACCGAGCCGTACCGCCGTGTCGGCCTCCCGGACGTGCCGCGCGTCCGCGTCGGCGTCGGAGTACACCGCCACCGAGCGCACGCCCAGCGACCGCAGCGTACGGATGACCCGGACGGCGATCTCGCCCCGGTTGGCCACGAGTACGGTGTCGAACACGAGTCCCCTCCTCACATCCGGAAGACGCCGAACTGGGGGTCACCCAGCGGCGCGTTGCCACAGGCCGTCAGGGCCAGACCGAGCACCTGCCGGGTTTCGAGGGGGTCGATGACCCCGTCGTCCCAGAGCCGGGCGGTCGCGTAGTAGGCGTTCCCCTGGCGCTCGTACTGCGCGCGGACGGGCGCCCGGAAGGCCTCTTCGTCCTCGGCCGGCCAGTCCTCGCCGCGTGCCTCCAGCTGGTCCCGCTTCACCGTCGCGAGGACCGACGCGGCCTGTTCGCCGCCCATCACCGAGATCTTGGCGTTCGGCCACATCCACAGGAAGCGGGGGGAATAGGCCCGGCCGCACATGGAGTAGTTCCCGGCGCCGTACGAGCCGCCGACGACGACGGTCAGCTTCGGGACGCGGGTGCAGGCCACGGCCGTCACCATCTTCGCGCCGTGCTTGGCGATGCCGCCGGCCTCGTAGTCCTTGCCCACCATGAAGCCGGAGATGTTCTGCAGGAACACCAGCGGGATCCCGCGCTGGTCGCACAGCTCGATGAAGTGGGCGCCCTTCTGGGCGGACTCGGAGAAGAGGATGCCGTTGTTGCCGATGATCCCGACCGGGTGGCCGTGGATCCGGGCGAAGCCGGTGACCAGGGTCTGCCCGAACTCGCTCTTGAACTCGGCGAACCGGGAACCGTCGACGATCCGGGCGATGATCTCGCGGACGTCGTAGGGGGTGCGGGAGTCGACCGGGACGGCGCCGTAGAGGCCGTGGGGATCGACCTTCGGCTCGACGACCGGGGCGGCCTCCCAGGGCAGGTCGCGCCGGGCGGGGAGGGTGGCGACGATGTTCCGGACGATCCGCAGCGCGTGCGCGTCGTCCTCGGCGAGATGGTCGGTGACCCCGGAGACCCGGGAGTGCACCTCGCCGCCGCCCAGCTCCTCCGCCGTGACGACCTCACCGGTGGCGGCCTTCACCAGCGGCGGGCCGCCGAGGAAGATCGTGCCCTGGTTGCGGACGATCACCGCCTCGTCGCTCATCGCCGGTACGTACGCGCCGCCGGCGGTGCACGAACCGAGGACGGCGGCGATCTGCGGGATCCCCGCCCCCGACATCCGGGCCTGGTTGTAGAAGATCCGCCCGAAGTGGTCGCGGTCCGGGAAGACCTCGTCCTGCATGGGCAGGAAGGCGCCGCCGGAGTCCACCAGGTAGAGACAGGGGAGCCGGTTGTCGAGGGCCACCTCCTGGGCCCGCAGGTGCTTCTTCACGGTCATCGGGTAGTACGTGCCGCCCTTGACCGTGGCGTCGTTGGCGACGATCACGCACTCGCGCCCGCTGACCCGCCCGATCCCGGCGATCACACCGGCCGCCGGGGCCGCCCCCTCGTACATCCCCTCGGCGGCCAGCGGGGCCAGCTCCAGGAACGGCGAGCCGGGGTCAAGGAGCGTGTCCACCCGGTCCCTGGGCAGCAGTTTGCCGCGCGCGGTGTGCCGGGCCCGCGCCTTCTCGCCGCCGCCCAGCGCGGCCGCGGCGAGCTTGGCGTGCAGCTCCTCGACGAGGGCGCGGTGCGCCGCCTCGTTGGCCCGCCAGGCCTCCGACGCGGGGTCCGCCGCGCTCGTCAGCTCCGGTGCCTGGTCCATGCCCGCGATCCCCTCACTTTGTTAATGAGCGTTAACGCATTTCCTCCAGGTTAACGACCGCTAACCTCCCTGTCTAGAATTGCCCTCATGGTCACGAGAACCGATGCCCCGACCCGTCGCGAGCAGATCCTCAAGGAGGCCGCCCGGCTCTTCGCCGAGCGCGGCTTCCACGGTGTCGGCGTGGACGAGATAGGCGCCGCGGTCGGCATCAGCGGGCCCGGTCTCTACCGGCACTTCCCGGGCAAGGACGCGATGCTCGCGGAGCTGCTGGTGGGGATCAGCGGACAGCTGCTGACGGGCGCGAAGCGGCGGCTGGCGGAGGCCGACGGGGAGGGCGCGCCGTCGGCGGTCCTGGACTCCCTCATCGAGGGCCACATCGACTTCGCCCTCGACGACCGCCCGCTGATCACCCTGCACGACAGGGAGCTGGACCGGCTGCGCGACAGCGACCGCAAGCTGGTGCGCCAGCTCCAGCGCCAGTACGTCGAACTGTGGGTGGAGGTCCTCCGCGAGGTCTACCCGGCCCTGCCGGAACCCGCGGCCCGCTCGGCGGTCCACTCGGTCTTCGGCCTGCTGAACTCGACCCCGCACCTGGGCCGGCCGGGTTCCCTGCCGGGGCGCGGGACGACGGCGGTTCTCCTGCACCGGATGGCGAGGGGCGCCTTCGAGGCCGCGGCGGCGTGATGAGCGTTACCCCGGTCCCCCCGGCTCCGGCCCTGGACCCATCCGCCTACCCACCGGTACGGTGAAGTCTGAGCAAGCGCTTAGACATATGAACCGTGCCTGGAGGTGGCGGCCGTGCGCCGTACGTTGTTCAACGAGGATCACGAGGCGTTCCGGGAGACCCTCCGCGCCTTCATCGAGGCCGAGGTCGTACCCGCGTACGACGAGTGGTTCGCGGCCGGCCAGGCGCCCCGCGACTTCTACTACAAGCTCGCCGAGCTGGGCGTCTTCGGTATCCGCGTCGACGAGGAGTACGGCGGCGCCGGCATCGACTCCTACAAGTTCGAGGCCGTCCTGTACGAGGAGACCGCCCGCGCCGGTGTCTCCTTCGGCGGTTCCGGTGTGCACGTGCTGCTCGGCCTGCCGTACATAAAGCTGCTCGCCACCGACGAGCAGAAGAAGAAGTACCTGCCGAAGTTCGTCTCCGGCGAGGAGATGTGGGCCATCGCGATGACCGAGCCGGGCACCGGCTCCGACCTCGCGGGCATGAAGACCACCGCCAAGCTCTCCGAGGACGGCACCCACTACGTCCTCAACGGCGCCAAGACCTTCATCACCGGCGGTGTGCACGCCGACCGCATGATCGTCTGCGCCCGCACCTCCGCGCCCACCAAGGAGGACCGCCGCCACGGCATCTCCCTCTTCGTGGTCGACACCAAGGCCGAGGGCTACTCGGTCGGCCGCAAGCTCGACAAGCTGGGCCTGAAGACCTCCGACACCGCCGAGCTGGCGTTCGTCGACGTCAAGGTCCCCGTCGAGGACCTCCTCGGCGAGGAGAACAAGGGCTTCTACTACCTGGGCCACAACCTCGCCTCCGAGCGCTGGGGCATCGCCTTCGGCGCCTACGCGCAGGCCAAGGCCGCCGTCCGGTTCGCCAAGCAGTACGTGCAGGAGCGGGTGGTCTTCGGCCAGCCCGTCGCCGCCTTCCAGAACACCAAGTTCGAGCTCGCCGCCTGCCAGGCCGAGGTGGACGCGGCCGAGGCCGTCGTCGACCGCGCCACGGAGGCCCTCGACGCCGGTGAGCTGACCCCGGCCGAGGCCGCCAGCGCCAAGCTGTTCACCACCGAGGTCGCCCACCGCGTGATCGACCGCTGCCTCCAGCTGCACGGCGGCTACGGCTTCATGAACGAGTACCCGATCGCCCGCCTGTACGCGGACAACCGTGTCAACCGCATCTACGGTGGCACCAGCGAGATCATGAAGACGATCATCGCGAAGGACATGGGCCTGTAAGGTCCCCGCAATTACCGGCCAGTAGAAAAGGTGCCATGAACGAGGCACTGAACGATCTCCTCGATCTGCTCGACCTGGAGCAGATCGAGGAGAACATCTTCCGAGGCCAGTCCCGGTCCGCCGTGGTCCCGCGCGTGTTCGGCGGGCAGGTCGCGGCCCAGGCGCTGGTCGCCGCCGGGCGCACCGTCCCGGCGGACCGGCACGCCCACTCGCTGCACGCGTACTTCCTGCGCGCCGGCGACCCCGGCGCGCCCATCGTCTACAACGTCGAGCGGATCCGTGACGGCCGCTCGTTCACCACCCGGCGCGCGGTCGCCGTCCAGCACGGCAGGCCGATCTTCGCCCTGTCCGCCTCCTTCCAGGTGTACGAGGACGGCCTCGACCACCAGACCCCGATGCCGCCCGCGCCGGACCCGGAGACCCTGCCCACCTCGGCGCAGCGGCTGCGCGGCTACGACCACCTGCCCTCCACCGTGGTGGAGAAGTTCCTCGAGGCCCGCGAGGCGATCGACCTGCGGTACGTCGACGAGCCGCCGTTCGGGAAGTTCGGCGAGCCGCGCGAGCCGCACAGCCAGGTCTGGTTCCGGACCAACGGCAAACTCGACGACGATCCGCTGCTGCACGTCGTCCTCGCCACCTATGTCTCCGACATGACCCTGCTCGACTCGGTGCTGCTCGCACATGGCCGTGGCGGCTGGGCCGTCGGGGACGTGGTGGGGGCCTCGCTGGACCACGCCATGTGGTTCCACCGGCCGTTCCGCGCCGACGAGTGGCTGCTGTACGACCAGGAGTCCCCGTCGGCGTACGGCGGCCGCGGGCTCGGGCAGGCCCGGATCTACACCCAGGACGGTTCCCTGGCCATTTCCGTGATCCAGGAGGGTGTCGTCCGCGTCCCCAGGTAGAACTGGGGGCATGTCCGAAGCCGAACAGAGTGGCGGAGCCGACCAGAGCGCCGTAGCCGAGCAGGACGGCGGAGCCGACCGGAGCGGCGGGGTCGACAAGGGTGGCGGGGCCGACAAGGGTGGTGGGGCCGACAAGGGCGGTGGCGAGAGCACCGTCACGGTGCTCGTCGCCGCCGTCGCCAACCTCGGGATCGCCCTCGCCAAGGCGGTCGCCGGGGTGCTCAGCGGGTCCAGCGCGATGCTCTCCGAGGCGGCGCACTCGGTCGCCGACACCGTCACCGAGCTGCTGCTGCTCACCGCGCTCAAACGCAGCGAGAAACCCGCCGACGAGGAGCACCCGTTCGGATACGGCCCCGAGCGGTACATCTGGGCCATGCTGGCCGCCGTCGCCACCTTCGTCGGCGGCGCGGTCTTCTCCCTCTACGACGGCGTCCACACCCTGACCGCGGGCGAGGAGCTGGGCAACCCGCTGGTGTCGTACATCGTCCTCGCGGTCGCCTTCGTCCTGGAGGGGTTCTCCCTGCGTACGGGACTGAAGCAGGCGTACGGCGAGGCGGCCCGGTTCCGGGTGTCGTTCAAGCTGTATCTCCGGCGCACCCCCGACACCGCCGTGAAGGCCGTGGTGATGGAGGACTCGGCCGCGCTCGTCGGCCTGGTGCTCGCGGCCGGCGGCCTGCTCGGCGGGCAGCTCACCGGCTCCGGCGTCTGGGACGGCCTCGCCTCCCTGCTCATCGGCCTGCTGCTGCTGTACGTCGCCTGGGTGCTCGGCCGCTCGAACGCCGAGTTCCTCGTCGGGCGGCCGCTGCCGAAGGCGGTGCGGGAGCGGATCAGGGCGGAGCTGCTGGAGTCCGAGCACATCGTGGCCGTACTGGAGCTGACCACCCTGGTGCAGGGCCCGAACGAGGCGCTGGTCGCGGCCAAGGTGGACTTCCGGGACGTGTCGACGGCGGCCCAGATCGAGTGGGCCTGCGAACGGGCCGAACAGCGGCTGCGGGCCGCGTTCCCCATGATCGGCCGGGTCTACCTGGACCCCACTCCGGGGCCCGCGACCTCGGGCGATCACGGGCGGTGAGCGCCCGAAGTGCCGGGCGACTTGTCCGAGATTAAGCTCTATGAGTGAAATGCCGCACAGTGCATGTGCCGCATAGCGGACGTGCCGCGTAGCGGACGTAAGTCCGGCAGAAAGGTATTTCCCATGCGAGTACAGCGCGCGAGGCGCATCGCCGCGATGTCCGCCGCCGGCCTGATGCTGGCCGGTGGGGCCGCGATCGGCGCCGCGGGCACCGCCTCGGCGGCCCCCGCCTCCACTCACCAGAGCGTGGTCACCGGCGGCTTCGGCTGCAACTCCCGCTTCGGCGGCGGATTCAACAACTGCCGTGGTTACGGCGGCTACGGCTACGGCGGCTATGGCGGCTACGGCTACGCCCCCGTCGCGGTCGTCCCCGTCGTGGTCGTCCCCACCGTCGGGTACGGCGTCAGTGGCTTCGGCGGCTTCGGCTACGGCGGCTTCGGCTACGGCGGGCTCGGGTTCTGAGCCGACAGGACGCGAACAGACACCAAGCCAATACAGGATCTAGGCCAGGCCACGAGGTGCGGTTCCCGTGCGCGGGGGCCGCACCTCGCCCGGTCCGGTGCGGTTACGCCAGTCCCGCCTCCGAGAGCAGGTACGCGGTCATCGGGTCGTAGTACCGCGGGCTGAGCACGTGGTCGTCGAGCGGTACGGCCACCTGGAGGGTGCCCTCCGCCTCGGCGAGGAACAGCGCCGGGTCGTTGCAGTCGGCGTAACCGACGGAGTCCAGGCCCACCTGCGCCGCGTACCCCGCCCAGCCGTGGTCGGCGACGACCAGGTCGGGCGCCGGCCGCCCCGCGCGCTCGAGCCCGCCCAGGATCGCCTTCATCGGCTCACCGGAATGCGTGTGCCACAGCGTCGCCCCGTGCTCCAGGACGGCCACGTCGGCGAACTGCATGACATACCCCTCGTCCGTCTGCAGCCCGTCCGGGATGACCACCACCTCGCAGCCGGCGGCGCGCAGCGCGGCCGCCGTCGCCCGGTGCACGTCCAGCAGGCCGCCCGGGTGCCCGGTGGCGAACAGCACCCGCTGCCGCCCCTCGGCCGCCTTGCGCAGCCGCGCCGCCAGCCGGTTCAGGCCGTCCACGGTCAGCTCGGGGTCGATGGTGTCCTGGCCGTACCGGTACTCGGGGTCGTCGTTCACCCCGACCCGCTCGGCCATCACGGCCAGCACGTCCTGCTCGTCGGTCCAGCGGTCGCCGAGTTCCAGTCCGAGCCACCAGTTGCGCTCGCCGTTGGCCAGCTTGCGGTAGTGGAGCAGGTTGTTCTCGCGGGGCGTGGCGACATCGCCCGCGATACGGGTCTTCACAAGGTGCTCGACGAGCTCGACGCGGCTCGGTGTCCCGGGTATCGGCATGGCCCCATTGTGAAGCAGGGCGCTGCGCGATTCCCCTGCGTATCGCCCGCTGGGACGTGCGTCACTCACTCCTGCCGCAGCGCGAACCACAGCTCCATCCGGACGTCCGGGTCGTCGAGTTCGGTGTCGAGGAGCGCCGCGCAGCGGGCGATGCGCTGGCGCACGGTGTTGCGGTGCACGGAGAGGGCCACCGCCGTGCGGTCCCAACTGCCGTGCAGGGAGAGCCAGGTGCGCAGGGTCTCGGTGAGGGCGGGGTGCTCCGCGAGGGGGCCGAGGAGGGCGTGGGCGTGGGCCTGGGCCTCTTCCCTCGGGATCAGTTCGTCGAGGGCGGGGCGGGTGCTGTGGCCGACCAGGGGGGTGCGGGTCGCCCGGGCGCGGGCCAGGGCGCGGGTCGCTTGCGCGGCGGCGGCCGGGAGTTGGTGTGCGGGTGCGGGGGCGCTGACGCCGAGGGTCCAGCCGGGTTGTTGTGCGGGTTCTCGGTTGCTGGGGAGCAGGATGCGGATGACCTCCCCTAGGGGGTCGATGAGAGTCGAGCCGAGTGAGGCGCCTAGTGCGGTGGCGGCGAGGAGGTCGGGCGGGTGCGGGTGCTTCGTGGCTGGTCGCGCAGTTCCCCGCGCCCCTGGGTGGGGACGGTCGCGTTGGTCGTTAGTACAGGCATCTACGACGAACCAGATGTCGCCCCCGTCCAGCAGTGGCGCCACCTCCTCCGCCGTACCACCCACCAGGAGGCGCACGAGTGCCGCGTTGCGGGCTGCGCCCGAGCCGCTGTGCTGTTCGCCGGTGAGGAGGGTGAGGAGGACCGCGGCCACCGAGGCGATGGTGTGGTCGCCCGGTTCGCGGGCCGGGGTGGCCACTCCGAGGACGAAGCCGGTGCTGAGGGTGTAGGCCGCGAGGTGGGTGCCCGCCGTGGCGTGGGTCGCCGAGGTGGGGGTGCCGGGGCCGGACGGTCGTACCACCTCCGTCAGTTCGGCCAGCGAGCCGCGTACCGGTGTCTCCGGCTCCCGCCCCGCCGAGGCGGTCTCCGTCCCCTCCGGGCCGTACAGGGCCGTCCAGCCGCCCACCCGCTGGGCCAGCTGGCGCAGCACCGAGGGGACCGGGTCGGGACGGGCGGCGGCCGCCGCGAGGCTCTGCTGGGCCTCGGTGACCCGGCGCAGCTCGGCGAGGCGGGCCTGGGCCATCAGCTGCCAGACCGCGCGGGCGACGGCGGAGAAGGTGGTTCCCGGCGGGACCTCGAGCAGCGGGAGGTCGTACGCCTCGCAGGCCGCCACCAGGGCGCGCGGGACGGTGTCGTGGACGGGGGCCAGCCCGAAGCCGAGGGCCGCGCCGCCCGCCGCGACGATCCGGGACACGTAGTCGTCGAAGTAGGTGCCCGAGCCGGCCGCCTCCGGGATGTGCACCCCGGCGGTCAGCAGCAGCTCCCCGCCCAGCAGGTAGGGGTACGGGTCGGCCATCTCCGAGGTGTGCGCCCAGTGGACCACCAGCGACGGGTCGGACGGCCCGGCGATCTGGCGCAGGGCGAGGTCCTCGCGGGCCAGCAGGGCGGCGAGGGGCACCGGGGGCGTGGGGGGAACAGCGGGATCCGGCATGGTGTGCGTTCCCTCCGTCCAGCGGGCCTCGAATGGATGAAACGTACACTTCGCAGTCGCTTTCCGGCCACCTAGTGTCGATGACCGTCACCCAACGGCGAGACCCCCGGCGAAGGAGGGCCCTGTGGCCGTCGACTACGCAGTGATCGTGATCTATCTGGCCGGCATGCTGGCCATGGGCTGGTGGGGCATGCGCCGTGCCAGGTCCAAGAGCGACTTCCTGGTGGCGGGCCGCCGCCTGGGCCCCGCCATGTACTCCGGCACCATGGCCGCGATCGTCCTGGGCGGCGCGTCCACCATCGGCGGCGTGGGGCTCGGCTACCAGTACGGCCTCTCGGGTGCCTGGATGGTCTTCACCATCGGCCTCGGGCTGCTGGCCCTGTCGGTCTTCTTCTCGGCCCGGATCGCCCGCCTCAGGGTGTACACGGTCTCCGAGATGCTGGACCTGCGGTACGGCGGCCGGGCGGGCGTGATCTCCGGTGTCGTGATGTGGGCGTACACCCTGATGCTGGCCGTCACCTCGACCATCGCGTACGCCACGATCTTCGACGTCCTCTTCGACATGAACCGGACGCTCGCGATCGTCATCGGCGGCTCGATCGTCGTCGCCTACTCGACGCTCGGCGGCATGTGGTCGATCACGCTGACGGACATGGTGCAGTTCGTCGTCAAGACCATCGGCGTGCTGCTCCTGCTGCTGCCCATCGCCGTGGTCAAGGCCGGCGGCTTCGCCGAGATGAAGGCCAAGCTGCCCACGGCGTACTTCGACCCGCTGGGCATCGGCGGCGAGACGATCTTCACCTACGTGCTGATCTACACGTTCGGGATGCTCATCGGCCAGGACATCTGGCAGCGCGTGTTCACGGCCCGGGGCGACCGGACGGCGAAGTGGGGCGGCACCGTCGCCGGCACCTACTGCCTGGTGTACGCCCTCGCCGGTGCCGTGATCGGTACCGCCGCCAAGGTGCTGTACCCGAAGCTGGGCAGCCCGGACGACGCCTTCGCGACCATCGTCAAGGACGAACTCCCCATCGGGGTGCGGGGGCTGGTGCTGGCCGCCGCGCTGGCCGCGGTCATGTCGACCTCCTCCGGCGCGCTGATCGCCTGTGCGACCGTCGCCAACAACGACATCTGGTCGCGGATCCGGGGGAAGGCGAGGTCCGGTGACCACGACGAGGTGCGGGGCAACCGCGTCTTCATCCTGATCATGGGCGTCGGGGTGATCGGCACGGCCATCGCGCTCAACAACGTCGTCGAGGCACTGACGGTGGCCTACAACCTGCTGGTCGGCGGCCTCCTGGTGCCGATCCTCGGCGGACTGCTGTGGAAGCGCGGCACGGTCCAGGGCGCCCTCGCCGCCGTGACCGTCGGCGGCCTCGCGGTGATCGGCCTGATGGCGGGTTACGGCATCCTCGCCAACGAGCCCGTCTACTACGGGCTCCTCGCCTCCCTGGCCGCGTATGTCGCGGTCTCCCTGGCGACCAGGCCGACGGACGCGGCCGTGCTGGCCAACTGGCGGGAGCGGCTCGCGGGCCGTGCGGCTCCCGAACTCGTGTCCGAACCGGTCCCGGCCGCCCAGTAAAGTCGTAGACAGAAGCAGTACATACGCGACGAAGCGTAGGAAAGAAGGCTTGACCTCATGAGCAGCAACGAGACACCCCGCGGCCCCGTCGACTCCTCCCGCATCCCGCGGTACGCCGGTCCCGCGACCTTCGCCCGGCTGCCCCGCCTCGACGAGGTCGGCACCGCCGACGTCGCGGTGGTGGGCGTGCCGTTCGACTCCGGTGTCTCGTACCGGCCGGGCGCCCGCTTCGGCGGCAACGCGATCCGCGAGGCGTCCCGGCTGCTGCGCCCCTACAACCCGGCGCAGGACGCGTCCCCCTTCGCCCTGGCGCAGGTCGCGGACGGCGGGGACATCGCGGTGAACCCGTTCAACATCAACGAGGCCGTCGAGACCATCGAGGCCGCCGCCGACCAGCTGCTCGGCACCGGCGCCCGGCTGATGACCCTGGGCGGTGACCACACCATCGCGCTGCCCCTGCTCCGCTCGGTGGCCAGGAAGCACGGCCCGGTCGCGCTCCTCCACTTCGACGCCCACCTGGACACCTGGGACACCTACTTCGGCGCCGAGTACACCCACGGCACCCCGTTCCGGCGGGCGGTCGAGGAGGGCATCCTCGACACCTCGGCCCTCTCGCACGTCGGCACCCGCGGCCCGCTGTACGGCAAGCAGGACCTGACCGACGACGAGAAGATGGGCTTCGGCATCGTGACCTCGGCGGACATCTACCGCCGGGGCGCCGACGAGGTGGCCGACCAGCTCCGCCAGCGCATCGGCGACCGCCCGCTGTACATCTCGATCGACATCGACTGTCTGGACCCCGCTCACGCCCCGGGCACCGGCACGCCCGAGGCCGGTGGTATGACGTCCAGGGAACTGCTGGAGATCCTGCGCGGACTCTCCTCCTGCAACCTGGTGTCGGCGGACGTCGTCGAGGTGGCCCCCGCGTACGACCACGCGGAGATCACGTCGGTGGCGGCCTCGCACACCGCCTACGAACTGACCACGATCATGACCCGCCAGATTGCCGAGGCTCGTTCGAAGTGACCCACGACCACGACCTGGTACTCCGCCCGACGCAGGCGCAGACGGCCGCAGCCCTCGACCCGCCCGCCGGCCGCAACGGCGGGGACCTGGTCGTGGAGACGCTGGCCGGGCTCGGCGCGACGACGGTCTTCGGGCTGCCCGGCCAGCACGCCCTCGGCATGTTCGACGCCCTGCGCCGCTCGTCGCTGCGCTACGTCGGCCTGCGGGTGGAGAACAACGCGGGCTTCGCGGCGGACGCGTACGGCAGGATCACCGGCGAGGCCGCCCCGCTGCTGCTGTCGACCGGCCCCGGCGCGCTGACCTCACTGGCCGCGCTCCAGGAGGCGGCCTCGGCCTCCGCGCCCGTGCTGGCGATCAGCAGCCAGATCCCGACGGCCGGCCTCGGCGGCGGCCGCCACGGCTACCTGCACGAACTCCCGGACCAGTCGGCCTCCTTCCGGGGCGTGGTGAAGTCGGTGCACACCGTCCGCACCCAGTCGCAGATCCCGTCCGCGCTCGCGGCGGCCTGGAAGTCGGCCCTCTCCGCCCCCCACGGCCCGGTGTGGGTGGAGATCCCGCAGGACGTGCTGCTGGCTCCGACCCCGCTCCCGGTGGTGACGGCGATGGACGCCACCCCGGACGAGCTGCCGCCGCGTCCCGAACTGACCGCGGTGGCGGCCGACCTGCTGTCCCGCGCGGCCCGTCCGGCGATCATCGCGGGCGGCGGAGTGGTACGGGCGGACGCCTCGGGCAAGCTGCGGCAGCTGGCCGAGACGCTGAACGCGCCGGTCGTCACCACCTTCGGCGGCAAGGGCGCCTTCCCCTGGAACCACCCGCTCTCCCTCCAGTCCTGGCTGGAGGACCGCCACACCACGGACTTCCTGGAGGACGCGGACGTCCTGCTGGTCGTGGGCTCGGGCCTGGGCGAACTCTCCTCGAACTACCACACGTTCAAGCCCCGGGGCCGGGTCGTCCAGATCGAGGCGGACCTCGGCAAGCTGGAGTCCAACCACCCGGCGCTCGGCATCCACGCGGACGCCAGGCTCGGGCTCCAGGCGCTGCTGGAGACGGTGTCGCCGCGCGCGGACGACACGGCCGCAGGCCGGGTACGGGACGTGCTGTCCCGGGTCTCGGAGCGCATCGCCGCCCAGGAACTCACCCTGGAACAGGACGTGTTGGCGGCGGTCCGCCGGGCCCTCCCGCGGACGTCCCCCTCCTTCTGGGACATGACGATCCTGGCCTACTGGGCGTGGTCGGCGTTCGACCCGCAGGGCACGAACCTCATGCACTCGGCCCAGGGCGCCGGCGGTCTCGGCTACGGCTTCCCGGCGGCGCTCGGCGCGGCCGCGGCCGACCCGACCCGACCGGTCCTCGCGGTGTCCGGCGACGGCGGCGCCCTCTACTCCATCGCGGAACTGGCGACGGCGAGGCAGCACGACCTCCCGGTCACCTGGCTCATCGTGGACGACGGCGGCTACGGCATCCTGCGCGAGTACATGGCGGACTCCTTCGGCGAGGCCACGGCGACGGAACTGGCCCGCCCCGACTACGTGGCCCTGGCGGAGTCCTTCGGCGTCCCCGGCGTCCGCACGAACCCCGAGACCCTGGAGACGGACCTGGCGAAGGCCCTGTCCACCCCCGGGCCCTCGGTGGTCGTGCTGCCGGCGCTGCTGCGGATGTTCGCGCCGACACACCTGGGCTGAGCGCGAAGGACCCCGGGCAGGCAGGCCGCCCTGCCGGCCGGCCCGGGGCGATGACCGGTTCAGCAGGCGCCCGCGCCCACCCCGTCGATACGGCCGCCGAAGTCGCCGAGGTACTGGGAGCGCCAGTCGCCGTTGAAGACGTCGCGCTTCTCGGTCGGGGACCAGTTGACGAGGCAGGCGCGGGTGGAGGCGACGAAGGAGCCGACGTGGTCGTGGAGGTTCGGCGGCATGTCGCGGTAGCCGCTGCGGGCCGTCCACTCCCAGTAGTCGCCGCCGAAGCCCTCCCCGCTCCAGAAGCACACCGAGCCGTCGGGACAGGAGGGGGCGGCGGCCGCGTGCGCGGAGGCACTCTGCGCGGGCACCACCAGCGCGGTCAGCGCGAGCGCGGCGGCGAGGGACCAGGTGCGAAGCTTCACGGGACTCTCCGTAAAAGGGAGTTGGGGACACCCCGGCGGAACTGCCGGGGCGCCCCCATGCTCCTGGGCGGTCACACGGACACGCCCGAGCCCAAGATCGACTTCACCTGTGTGAGGTAAGTAGTACGACCGGCTCGCCTACCAGATCCCGTCCACCCACTCCGGGTGGTCGATGAACGGGTTCCGGTTGTGCCGGCAGGTGCTGCGCGAGATGCCCGAGTACGACAGCTTGGTGACGTTCGCGCTGATGATCGTGTGCAGGGACGACTTGAGGCTCGTCCCCGTCTTGCCGAGAGACCCCCGACCATGTGGTCGGGGGTCTCTCCGGGTGTCGGGGTTACGTCAGCCGACGTCCGACGGGTCCAGCCGGTAGAGCGTCGAGGTCGACGAAGCAGACGAAGAAGAGGACGAGTTGGAGGTCGAGGTCGAACTCTCCGTAGTGCTCTTGCTGTACGCGCTCTCCTTCACCGCCGTCCCGTTCTTCTGCACCCAGCTGGTCACCTCGGAGCTGAGCGTGTTGTTGCCGCCCATGCCCATACCGCCGCCGACCTGGATGTAGTGCAGCTTGCCCGCCTTCACCAGTTCCTTCAGCTTGGCGACGGTCATCGCCTTGTCGGATCCGGTGAAGCCCCACATGGAGATCACGGGTTCCTTGGCGCTCAGCTCGATCTGGGCCGCGGACTGGGAGTTGGAGACCGCGAGCAGCCAGGTGGCGCCGTCCATGTGCTTCTTCAGGTAGGCGATCAGGTCGCTGCTCACGCCGCCGCCCATACCGCCGCCCATGCCACCGCCGCCGAAGCCGCCGCGCTGACCGGTGCCGCCGGCCGCCTCGCCGGTGCCGTTCGGCGGGGTGCCGCCCGCCCCGCCGGTGCCACCGGTGCCGCCGGCCGCGCCGCCCGGCAGCTCGCCGTTCGTGCCGCCGGGGAAGCCGCCGCCCTGCTGAGTGCCGCCGGGCGCCTGGCCGTTGGTACCGCCAGGACCGCCGGTGCCGCCGGTCGCGCCCGTACCGCCGCCCGGCGCCTCGCCGTTCGTGCCGCCGGGGAAGCCGCCGCCCATCTCGCCGCCGGCCTCGGCGTTCTGCCTGCCCGGGAAGCCGCCCCGGCCCCCGCCGGCTCCGCCGCCGAAGCCGCCGCTGCCGGTCGAGGGGCCGGCCGTCGGGTTCGTACCGCCCATGCCACCGCCGCCGGAGCCGCCGAGCGGATCCGCCGCCGCATACGCCGTCGGGCCGGCCAGCGCCGCGATCACGGCCGTCGCCACCGAGGCCGTGAGGAGGCGGGCCCGGTTGCCGGACCGGAAGAGGATCATGCCCACGATGCCGGCCACCGTCAGGACGCCGATCGTCGGCCACAGCCAGGTGTTCCAGCCGGAGGCGCGGCGGAGCAGGACGACCGCCCAGATGCCGGTGACGCCGAAGGCGGCCGGGAGGACCCAGATCCACCGCCTGTCGGTGCGGAACGCGTGCAGCAGCATCACGCCACCGCCGCCGCACAGCGCCGCGATGCCCGGGGCCAGCGCGGTCGTGTAGTACGGGTGCATGGTGCCCTGCGCGGTCGCGAAGATCACGTAGTGCAGGAGGGTCCAGCCGCCCCACAGGACCAGCGCCATCCGGCGCAGGTCGGTGCGGGGAGCGCGGCCGCACAGCACCAGGCCGCCGATCAGGGCGATCGCGGAGAAGGGCAGCAGCCAGGAGATCTGGCCGCCGAGGATGTCGTTGAACATGCGGCCGAGACCGGCGGAGCCGGAGAAGCCGCCGCCGCCGCCCCCGCCGCCGGCGCCGTTGCCCTCGCCGCCGAAGACGCGGCCGAGGCCGTCGTACCCCATGATCAGGTCCCAGGCCGAGCCGTCCGTGGAGCCGCCGATGTACGGGCGGTCGGAGGCCGGGACCAGGGAGACGGCGATCGCCCACCAGAAGCTGGAGACGGCCAGCACGACCGCGGCGAGCGCCAGGTTGACGACCCGCTTCAGCCACGGGGCCTTCGACGCGTACAGGTAGAGCGCGAAGACGGCCGGGAGCGCGATCCAGCCCGCGAGCAGCTTGGTGTTGAAGGCGAGGCCGAAGCAGGCCGCCGAGCCGAGCAGCGGGAGCAGCCTCTCGTCACGGGTGGCGCGGAACGCCAGCGCCGCGCCCGCGACCATCAGGAAGACCAGGATCGTGTCGGGGTTGTTGTCACGGTTGATCGCGACGGTGATCGGGGTCAGGGCGAGCACCAGCGCGGCGACGGTCGCCGCGCCGTGGCCCCAGATCCGCTTCAGGTTGGCGTGCAGGATCCAGATCGTGCCGAGGCCGGCCGCGACCTGCGGAACCATCATCTGCCAGGTGCCGAAGCCGAAGATCCGGCAGGACAGGCTCATGACCATGGTCGCGAACGGCGGTTTGTCGACGGTCAGGAAGTTGCCCGGGTCCAGCGAACCGAAGAACCAGGCCTTCCAGCTCTTCGTACCGGCCCAGATGGCGCCGCTGTAGAAGGTGTTCATGCTGGAACCGGAGAGGCTCCAGGAGTAGAGCACCGCCGCCAGGATCAGGATCGCGATCAGCGCGGGCAGCGACCAGCGCGGTGCCTTGTCCGGCAGGGGAGCCGCGGGGGTCGCCGTGGGCGGCGCCCAGTCGGGGGACACGGTCGTGGGGGGAATGGGATCGGTGGCAGATGTCACCAGCCCACCATGCAGACGGCCGATGGGTGAGGGCTGTGCCGATCCTGGGCGCAGGCTGTGGGTGCGTGAGATATGGGTAAGAGGCGGACGGTGTTGCCGACGCCGGAGGTGAACCCGCGCTCCAGGACGAGGAGGCGGCGGTCGGGTCATGGCCGGAGCGCGCTCCCGCCATGGCCCGAGCGGGCTCAACTCGCCGCCAGGTCCTTGTGGATGACCTTCGCGATGCCCTGGATCGTGGTGATCCCGTAGTTCATGGTGCTGTTGTCGTGGGTCAGCACGGTCATCATGTAGTCGTGGCCGCCGCCCTTGAAGGTGCCGAGGCTGTGGACCCGCCAGCCGTGCGTGGAGCGTGACAGCCAGCCGTTCTTGACGTGCACGGAGACGCCGGAGGGGACGCCGTACGGGGTGCCCCAGCGCTGGGACGAGATGACCTGCCCCATCAACTTCTGGATGTAGGCCCGTGAGTTGTCGCTCAGGACCGTGTTCTTGGCGGTGATCAGGGTGAGCAGCCGCTGCTCGTCGTGGACGTCGATCTGGGTGAGACCCCAGTAGCCGTTGGCGCCCGGGGTGGTCTGGGTCATCCCGGCGGCGGTGAGGAACCCCTTGATCTTCGTCAGGCCGAGCTGCTTCCACAGTTTCGTGGTCGCGTCGTTGTCCGACTTGGTGATCATGGCCTTGGTCAGCGAGGCCTCGGTGCTCGTCAGATAGCGGTTGTGCTTCTTGGCGTCCCACAGCAGCGTGGCCAGCACGGTCACCTTCACGGTGCTCGCCGAGTCGTAGTGCGTGGTGGCACGGAGCGTGCAAGTGGTCTTCGTGGAACGGTCGTAGAGGCCGACGGCGATGGTCCCCCTGCGGTTCGCCATCGCCGCCGTGATGTCCTTCTTCAGCTTCGTGGCCAGGCCCGCCTTCGCGGACGTGCAGCTGACGGTGGGAGCGGCTGCCGAGGCGGGTGCGGCCACCCCCGCGGTGAACGCGGCCCCGCCTGCGACAGCCACCAGCACCCTGGCGCGTCTGGATATCCGGTGAGTCATACCCGGATTGACTCGCGAGTTCGCACGAATGGTTGTACGGGCGGGGCAGGGTTTGACTAGTCGTTACCGGCACGGCGGCGACGGGGATGCCGGTCCCCGCGGCCGCCGCGGCCGTGCCGCCCGGGTCAGAGGTCGAGGACGGCCTCGGTGGCCGGGGCGCTGCAGCAGACGAGGACGGTGCCGGGCTCGGGGAGTTCGAGCGGCGCCGTGGTGTACACGACGTCGCCTGTCACCAGCGGGGTGACACAGGTGTGGCAGACGCCGGTGCGGCACGACCAGCGGGTCGGGACGTCGCAGGCCTCGGCGAGCTCGAGGAGCGAGCCGTGGGCGGGGGACCACGGGGTGGTGACGCCGCTGCGGGCGAAGGTGACGAGGGGGCCGGTGCCGGGGGGACCGGACGGCTGGTGCGGCCGGACCGCGGCGGTGCGGGTGACGCCGGGGTTGACGGCGGCGAGCGCGCTGAACCGTTCCGTGTGGATCCGCTCGGGGCGCAGACCGTGAGCGCGCAGCAGGTCGCCGAAGTCGTCCATGAAGGCGGTGGGCCCGCAGAGATAGGCGTCGGCATCGGCCGGGACGCCCAGGGCGGTGAGCGACGCGGCGGTCGGGCGGCCCCGGGTGACGCGGTCCTCGCCGGGGCGTGGGCCGTCGGCCGTGTAGTAGACGTGCTCGTGGGCGTCGGGGAGCCGCGCGAGGAGGGCCCGGGCCTCGGCCGCGAAGGCGTGGTGGGCGCGGTCGTGGGCGGTGTGGAGCCACCAGAGGGGGCGTGGGTCCCGGGCGGCGGCGAGCCGGTGCAGCATGGCGAGCACGGGGGTGGCACCGATGCCGGCGGAGGCGAGGACGACCGGGCCGGTGCCTGCGCCGAGGACGAACGTGCCGCGCGGGGCGGCGACGTCCACGAGGTCCCCGGCGCGGAGCCCGGTGTGGAGGTAGCCGCTGACCCTCCCGTGGGGTTCGTGTTTGACGCTGATGCGGTAGCCGCCGGCCGCGGGCCCCGAGGACAGGGAGTAGCTGCGCACCTCGTGGGCGGCCTCGCCGGCGGTGAGGCGGACGGAGAGGTACTGGCCCGGGCGGGCCTCCGGTAGGGGGGTGCCGTCGGTGGCGGCGAAGTAGACGGAGGAGATGTCGGCGGTCTCGCGGACGATACGGGCGACCCGCAGGGGCCGGAAGCCCGGCCATCCGGGCTGGTCTCCGGGCTGTCCGGCGGCGGCGAGTTCCCGGAAGGACTGCTGCCAGCCGGGGCTGAGGGCGGGGATGTCCAGAGCGGTGCGCAGCTTCGCGGGGTCGCGGCCGGGGAGGTAGAGCAGCGCGTCGGTGTCGGCGACGCTGAGCTCTCCCGGCCCCCTGCGGGTGAGGGTGATCTCGTCGCCCGCCCCGACGTGTCCCTCGGTGAGCACCCGCAGGTAGAAGCCGGGGCGGTGATGCGCGACCAGGAGGGCGGCCATGGTGGGCTCGCCCAGGCGCATGCCGACGCGGTAGCAGGTGACCCGTGGCTGGGTGACCTCGAACTCCGCCTCGCCGATCCGGTACCGGTCGCCGATGCACACCTCGTCGTCGGGCAGGCCGTCGACGGTGAAGTTCTCCCCGAAGATCCCGAAGCTCAGGTCGTCGCGGCCGAGCTGCTTGCGCCAGTACCGGTAGGACTCCAGCTGGTAGACGAGCACGGCCCGGATCTCGCCGCCGTGCCCGGCCAGGTCGCCCTGGCCGTCCCCGTCGACGTTCAGCCGCCGCACCATACGACGGCCGGACACGGGCGCCTTCCAGGCCCCGGTGCGCACGGTCCGCCCCTGCCAGGGCACGTCCTTCGGCAGCCCCACGTTGACGGACAGCAACGTCCCCATGGCGACCTCCCGCGGGTGACCGGCCGGCGGCCCCAGTCTGCTGCCTTCGCCGGGCTCCCGCGAACGGAGGAGCCGTCCGGACAGGCCCTAGTGGTGCCAGGCGCTCCCGCCCGTGTTGTGGATGAAGCGCTGCAGCACCTTGAGGGTGGTCAGGTACTCCTCGTCGGAGATGCCCGCGTGGCGCTCCGCCTGCAGCTCGGCCTGGACGGCCGCGGCCTTGCCGAAGAAGGCCCGGCCTTCTTCCGTGAGGCTCAGGAGGCCGCCCGGGGTCTCGGTGATCCACCCGTGGGCGATGGTGCTGTCGATCTCCTCCTCCATGCCTTCGGGGCCGGTGTCGAGGTAGCCCCGGAGGATGCGGGACACCTCGTCCCGTGTCCCGGCGCCGTCGGCCCGGGCGACCTGGGCCAGGACCCACCACTGCGGCTGGGTGGTGCCGATCTCCGCGAGGGCGGCCCGGGCGCGGGTGACGACGGCCTTGTGGGCGGCCCAGCTCCAGTAGCCGATGGGCTGGTGGATCAGTTCGGCGTCGCTGTGCGAGTACTCCACGGCCGGTACCTCCGTCTGTGCCTGAGCGGTTCGACACGACCGACCGTAAAAACTCGACCGCACTTGAGGTCAAGCCCCGCCCGCCGGAGCGGGGGCGGCCCAGGTCCATGGGCCCAGCCCCTCTGCGACCATCGCCCGAGAATTGTTGCGGAGGGATGAAATCCGGTTCCATCCGTGTTGTGGCCATGCGGAAGATCAGGGCGAACGGAGGGCGGCCGCGTGGCAGGGCAACAGGGGGAGCGGCAGGGCTGGGCGCGCAGGCTGGCGGGGTATGCCTGGCGGCATCCCAAGGACGTCGTCCTGGCGCTCGGGTCCTCCTTGGCGGGTATGGCCGTACTGGCCGTCGTACCCCTGATCACCAAGGTGATCATCGATGACGTGATCGGCGATCACAGCCGGGCCATGGGGCCCTGGGCCGGCGCCCTGATCGGCGCCGCCGTGCTCGTCTACGCGGCCACCTACGTCCGCCGCTACTACGGCGGCCGGCTCGCCCTCGACGTCCAGCACGACCTGCGGACCGAGATGTACGGCACCATCACCCGGCTCGACGGACGGCAGCAGGACGAGCTGTCCACCGGCCAGGTGGTCGGGCGGGCCACCAGCGACCTCCAGCTGATCCAGGGCCTGCTCTTCATGCTGCCGATGACCATCGGCAACGTCCTCCTCTTCCTGATCTCCCTCGGCATCATGGCCTGGCTGTCGCCGCCGCTCACCCTGGTCGCCCTGGCCGTCGCCCCGGCCCTGTACTGGATCGCCAAGCGCAGCCGCAGCAAGCTCCACCCCGCCACCTGGTACGCCCAGGCCCAGGCCGCGGCGGTCGCCGGCGTGGTCGACGGCGCCGTGAGCGGTGTCCGCGTGGTGAAGGGCTTCGGGCAGGAGGACCAGGAGACCGGCAAGCTCCGGGAGGTCGGCCGCAGGCTCTTCGCCGGGCGGCTGCGCACCATCCGGCTGAACAGCAGGTTCACCCCGGCCCTGCAGTCCGTCCCGGCCCTCGGCCAGGTCGCCATGCTGGCGCTCGGCGGCTGGCTGGCCGTCCGCGGCCACATCACCCTCGGCACCTTCGTCGCCTTCTCCTCCTACCTGGCCCAGCTGGTCGGCCCGGTCCGGATGCTCGCCGTGGTCCTCACCGTCGGCCAGCAGGCCCGCGCCGGCACCGAGCGCGTCCTGGAGCTGATCGACACCGAGCCGACCCTGAAGGAGGGCACGAAGACCCTCCCCGCCGACGCGCCCGCGACCGTCGAGTTCGACGACGTGTCCTTCGGATACCACCACGACCGCCCGGTCCTGAGGGGGCTGAGCTTCGAGATCCGGCCGGGCGAGACCCTCGCCGTCGTCGGCTCCTCCGGCTCCGGCAAGTCCACGGTCTCCCTGCTCCTGCCGCGCTTCTACGAGGTGACCCACGGCGCCGTCCTGGTCGGCGGCCACGACGTCCGCGAGCTGACCTTCGACTCGCTGCGGTCGGCCATCGGCCTGGTCCCGGAGGACTCCTTCCTCTTCTCCGACACGGTCCGCGCCAACATCGCCTACGGCCGCCCCGACGCGACCGACGAGGAGATCCACGAGGCCGCCCGCGCCGCCCAGGCGGACCGTTTCATCGCCGAACTGCCCGAGGGGTACGCCACCAAGGTCGGCGAGCACGGCCTCACCCTCTCCGGCGGCCAGCGCCAGCGCGTCGCCCTCGCCCGCGCCCTGCTCACCGACCCCCGGCTGCTGGTCCTCGACGACGCCACCTCGGCGGTCGACGCCCGCGTGGAGCACGAGATCCACGAGGCGCTCAAACACGTCATGCGCGGCCGGACGACCCTCCTCATCGCGCACCGCCGCTCCACCCTCAACCTCGCCGACCGCATCGCCGTCCTCGACGGCGGGCGGCTCGCCGCCATCGGCACCCACGAGGAGCTCCAGGAGCGGTCCGCCCTCTACCGCCGGCTGCTCACCGACCCCGACGAGCTGGGCGGCGTCTCCCCGGGCCACGCCCTGCCCGCCGTCCCGCACGAGGACACGTCCGTCAGAGACGAACTGGACGCCGAGTTCGACGCCGAGCGCGGCGTGACCCCGCGCCTGTGGACCGGTGACCGTACGCCCAGGGACCTCGCCCTCGCCGGCACCCCGGCCACCCGCGAGCTCCTCGCCCAGGTCGACGCGCTGCCCCCGGCCACCGACACCCCCGACATCGACGAGGGCCGGGCCGTACGCCCCGAGGACTCCTACGGTCTGCGCCGACTGCTGCGCGGCTTCGGCCGCCCCCTGCTCGTCAGCCTCGCCCTGGTCGCCGTGGACGCCGGCATGGGCCTGCTGCTGCCGGTGCTGATCCGGCACGGCATCGACCAGGGCGTCACCAAGATGGCGCTCGGCGCGGTCTGGGCGGCCTCGCTGCTCGGGCTGTTCGCGGTACTGGCCCAGTGGGCGGCCCAGATCGGCGAGACCCGGATGACCGGCCGCACCGGCGAACGCGTCCTGTACTCCCTCAGACTGAAGATCTTCGCCCAGCTCCAGCGGCTCGGACTCGACTACTACGAGCGTGAGCTGACCGGCCGGATCATGACGAGGATGACGACGGACGTCGACGCCCTCTCCACGTTCCTGCAGACCGGCCTGGTCACCGCCTTCGTCTCCGTCGTCACCTTCTTCGGCATCATGGTCGCCCTGCTGGTGATCGACGTACAGCTCGCGCTGGTCGTCTTCGCCACCCTGCCGCCGCTGATCGTCGCGACCTTCTTCTTCCGCCGGGCCAGCGTGAAGGCCTACGAACTCGCCCGTGAGCGGGTGTCGGTGGTCAACGCCGACCTCCAGGAGTCGGTGTCGGGCCTCAGGATCGTGCAGGCCTTCCGGCGCGAGCAGGACAGCGGCCGCCGCTTCACCGAGCGCAGCGAGAGCTATCGCGCGGCCCGTCGCAGGGGCCAGTTGCTGATCTCGGTGTACTTCCCGTTCGTGCAGCTGCTGTCGTCGGTGGCCGCGGCGAGCGTCCTGATCGCGGGCGCCCACCGCGTCGAGGCGGCGACGCTGACGACCGGCGCGCTGGTCGCCTACCTCCTCTACATCGACCTGTTCTTCGCCCCCGTGCAGCAGCTCTCCCAGGTCTTCGACGGCTACCAGCAGGCCACCGTCTCCCTCGGCCGCATCCAGGAACTGCTCCGCGAGCGGACGTCGACACAGGCGGCCGACCAGCCGCGGGAGGTGCCCGAACTCCGGGGCGAGATCGCCTTCGAGGACGTGCACTTCGCGTACGGCCCCGCCGAAGACGGCGACGCGGCCCTGGGCGGCATCGACCTGACCATCCCCGCCGGGCAGACGGTCGCCTTCGTCGGTGAGACCGGCGCCGGCAAGTCCACCCTGGTCAAGCTGGTCGCGCGGTTCTACGACCCGACGGGCGGCCGGGTGACGGTCGACGGCAGGGATCTGCGCACCCTGGACCTCACCGCGTACCGCCATCGCCTCGGGGTCGTTCCACAGGAGGCCTACCTCTTCCAGGGGACCGTCCGGGACGCCATCGCCTACGGCCGCCCGGACGCCACCGACGCCGAGGTGGAGGCGGCGGCCCGCGCGGTCGGCGCCCACGAGATGATCGCCACCCTGGACGGCGGCTACCTCCACGAGGTGGCCGAACGCGGTCGCAACCTCTCGGCCGGCCAGCGCCAGCTGATCGCGCTGGCCCGCGCGGAACTCGTCGACCCCGACGTCCTGCTCCTCGACGAGGCGACGGCGGCCCTGGACCTGGCTACGGAGGCCCAGGTGAACCTGGCCACCGACCGCCTCGCGGGCCGTCGTACGACCCTGGTGGTGGCCCACCGGCTGACCACGGCCGCCCGCGCCGACCGGGTGGTGGTCATGGACCACGGCCGGGTCGTCGAGGACGGCACCCACGACGAACTCCTCGCCCGCGACGGCCGCTACGCCGACCTGTGGCGCACCTTCATCGGCCAGTCCGAGGAACCGGAGGAACCGGTCGGCGCCACCCGCTGAGCCGCCGACGTCGTGACCTGCCGTGATCCAGGGCGGGTCGGTCGGTCCCCGACGGTCGTGCAACCATCCGACATATGTCGTGCGTCCGTACATCAGTACGGTCATGGCTGGGGCACAGCTGCGGTGCGGTGCGGGAGGGGACGACTGTGGACAGTGGTGCGATACGGCGGCGGCTGGCGCTCGGCGCTGCGGTGCTGGCCGCCTCCGGGGCGCTCGCCCTCGTGGCGCCGGCCCAGGCCCAGGCCGTGACGGCGGCCGACTGCGCCGGACGTCAGGTGCGGACCCTGCCCTTCGCCACCGGCACCGTGCACATCTACCGGCAGGGCGGCTACGTCTGCGCGATCACGCTCCCCAGGGCGTCCGGCGGCAAACGCATGATGTCCGTCAGCGTCCAGGCCCGCGGCAACCGCCCGGTCGTCGACAAGGGCAAGTACCAGTTCCACGCGGGCCCGGTGACCGTGCACGCCGGGCACCGGTGCGTCTGGGTCAAGGGCGCGGTGGGCCGCTCCTCGGCGAGCTCGGGGTGGATCCTCTGCTGAGGCCGTGACCGGTCTGCATCCGCTCCTTCCGCTCCTTCCGCTCCTTCCTCAGGCGGTGAACCCCGGCCGTGGCCGAGGCCGGCGTGGAGCGTTCACACCCGGCGGGCGCAGCCCACCGGCCGGTCGCCGCCGAGCTGGACGTACAGGGCCGTCGACGCCGGGCACCGGTCCCGCGCGGTCACCGCCCGCACCACCTCGTACTGCGGCTTCCGCTTTCCCGAGCCGTCGCAGGCGGTCTCCCGGACCTGGCCGTGGCCCGAGCCGTAGACGCAGTCGCCGACGATCGTGCGCGGTCCACCGCCCCCGCCGGGGTCCCCGGGGTGCGGCGGCTCCAGGTTGCGCATGCAGGCGTAGCCCTGAGGGATCGTTCCGTCACCGTCCACGTCGCCGCCTGTGCGCTGGGCGCTGATGTGCAGCACGAAGTCGGTGGTGGCCGGGCACGCCGGGCCGGCGGCGACCGTCCCGTCGTACCGGGCGACGACCCGGGCCGCCGCCCGTTCGCCGGCGCAGGGCACCTCGGTGAAACTGGCGGTCCCGAACGAGCTGCACTCGTCGACCGCGAGGAACCGGGCGCCGTACCCGGAGGCCGCCGCACTCGCCGCCGGCCGCGCGCTGCCCGCCGGTTCCCCCGACGAGGACAGCCGGCACCCGGCCGACAGCAGGGCGACGGCGAGCGTCACCAGCACCCCCGCGAAACGTCTGCTCCTCATACCAACCCCCCTGCCAGCGTGGCCCGCGATCACGGCCCACGCCAGCTGTGCGGGATGCTTTCCGCCCGTTGGGGGTGTTACGCCCGATCCGTTACGTACGTCTAGTACGTCAGCCCGTGGCCGATCGGGTACAGCACCTGCGCCGGATCGTCCGCCCGCGGCACCGGCACCGGCAGCCTGCCGCGCGGCGCGACCCGGCCGGCGATCACCCGGGCCGCGGCCCGCAGTTCGACGTCCGTCCAGGAGTAGGACGCCAGGCAGGCCCGCACGGCGGGCAGTTGGGCGATGTCGTACGGGTTGCGCACGGCCACCGCCACCACCGGCCGGCCGGTCGCGAGCAACTGCTCCACCAGGCGCCGCTGTCCGCTCTCCGCCGTCACGTTGTACGTCCCGACGACCACCGCGTCCACCCCCTGGGCCGCCGCGACCGCCTTGTCGATCGTCGCCGCGGAAGGTTCCGTACCGGTGGCCAACGCGGTGGCGGTGAAGCCGAGTTCGGTGAGGGCGGCGGCGAGCACGCCGGTGGGCGGCCCCGTCGTACCGGACGGGGAGGCCGGGTCGGCGCCCACCACCAGCACCCTGCCGTGCGTGCGGCGGGACAGCGGCAGCAGGCCGTCCTCGTTGACCAGCAGGGTGGTGGTGCGCTCGGCGATCCGGTCGGCGGTGGCGAGGTGGCGGGCCGTGCCCACCACCCGGCCGACGTCCTTGGCGTTCACGTACGGCCGGTCCAGCAGCCCCAGCCGGTTCTTCAGCCGCAGGATGCGCAGGATCGACTCGTCCAGCCGCGCCTCGGTCAGCTCCCCGTCCTGGACGGCCTTCAGGACGGCGTTCCAGGCCACCTCCAGGGTGGGCGGGTTGAGGAGCTGGTCGACCCCGGCCTTCAGGGCGAGCACCGGGACCCGGTCGTCGCCGTACTTGGTCCGCACGCCCTCCATGCCCAGTGAGTCGGTCACCACGACCCCGTCGTAGCCGAGTTCACCGCGCAGGATGCCGGTGAGGACCGGGTGCGAGAGGGTCGCCGGGTCGCCGGAGCCGTCCAGCGCCGGGAACTGGATGTGCGCGGTCATGATCGAGTCGATGCCCGCCCGCACCGCCGCCCGGAAGGGGACCGCGTCCAGCTTCTCCCACAGCTCCCGGCTGTGCGTGATCACCGGGAAGCCGGTGTGGCTGTCGACGGCGGTGTCGCCGTGGCCCGGGAAGTGCTTGGCGGTGGCCGCGACCCCGGCGTCCTGGTACCCCTGCACCTCGGCGGCGACCAGCGCGCCGACCGCGTCCGGGTCGGCCCCGAAGGACCGTACGCCGATGATGGGGTTGGCCGGGTTCACGTTGACGTCGGCGTCGGGGGAGTAGTCCTGCCGGACGCCCATCGCCCGCAGCTCGGCGCCGGAGATCCGCCCGAGGGTACGGGCGTCGGCGGCCGAGCCGCCCGCTCCCATGGCCATCGCGCCCGGGAAGAGGGCCGCGGGCGTGCCGATCCGGCACACGGCGCCGTGCTCCTGGTCGGTGGCGATGAGCACGGGGAGGCCGCGCGGCTGGTCCAGGGAGGCCTGCTGGATCCCGTTCGACAGTTCGGCGATCTGCCGCGGGTCCCGGGTGTTGTGCGCCCAGGTGAAGTAGATGATCCCGCCGACGCGGTACCGGGCGATCAGCTCGGCGGCCGTGCGGACGCCGATCTCCTTGAGGTTGGCATCGATGTCGGCCTGGTCGGGGGCGGTGGCGGAGTGGCCGTAGACCCGCATCACGAACAGCTGGCCGACCTTCTCCTCGAGGGTCATGCGGGAGAGGAGTGAGCGGAGCTTCTTGTCGTCGGCGCTCCGGTGGCCGGCGTTCCTGCCGTCGGGGCCGAAGGCGTACGCGCTGTTGCCGACGGTCAGTCCCGCGGTGACGCCCGCGGTCGCGGCGAGGACGGTGCGTCTGGAGGGCACGTGCGCTCCTTCCGGTGGAGAACCGGCTGAAGGAAACTTCCGTAGGCACACCAATATTCGGGAAGTTTCTTTCCGTCAAGGGAAAGCACAGTACCCAGAAGGGGGCCGCCATCGGCGCATTGGAGGGGGGCACGTCGATGGCGGCGGGCCGGCGGCCGTGGTGCGGCGGAGAGGGTAGGTCGGGCATCGCAGCCAGCAGCGAGGGCCGACACCGCACCACGGAGACTCTTCCGACAGCCTGTGTGTTGGACGGACCGGAAGGGGGCAGGGTTCCCGACTCCGGGAAGTCGGGACGGAAGGTGCGTAAGGGAGTGGGGAGCCCCCTGCGACGACGACGGCACGTGACCTGGGCACTGCGACCGTGGCGCCCTGACCTGGGCGTTCCGGCCCCGGCGCCTGACCTGGGCGCTGTGACCCCGGCGCCTGACCCCGGCGCCCTGACCTGGACGCTGGGACCCCGGCGCGGGGGCCTACCTCTCGCGGCGGGCGGTCGCTCCGTTCACGCCGACTCGTTGAGCAGGCGTGCCAGGTGGTCCCGGCCCGCCGTCAGCAGGCCGGGCAGCGGGGCCGCCGCCTCGTACCAGCGCTTCTCGTACTCCCAGCACAGCCAGCCGTCCCAGCCGTGCCGGGAGAGCACCTCGACGCACTCGGACAGGGGCAGGACCCCGGCACCGAGCGGCAGCGGGGTGGTGTCCTCGGCCGAGGCGATGTCCTTGACCTGGACATAGCCGAGGTGCGGGGCGAGCGCCGCGTAGGTCTCGGACGGCTGCTCGCCGCCCAGCCAGGTGTGCATGACGTCCCAGAGGGAGCCGACCATGAGGTGGCCGACCGGGCCGAGGACGCGGATCGCGGCGGCCCCGGTGCCGTGCGAGTCGTGCGTCTCCAGCAGGACCCGGACACCGAGCGCGGCGGCGTCCTCGGCGACCGTGCCGAGCCGCCGGGCGGCGATCGCGTCGGACTCGGCGGCGGGCAGCGCCGGGTCGGCGCCGGGGAGGACACGGACGAAGGAGGCACCCAAGTCATGCGCCAGCTGCAGGAGTTGACGCACCTCGTCGAGGACCGGGGCGTCCTCGCCGGGGGCCGCGAGGCGCGCGTACCCGGCGATGCCCAGGACCTCCACCCCGGCCGCCTTGAACTCGGCGGCCACGTCGGCCCGCGCGGCCGGGCCCAGGCCGGGATGCACCGGCTCCTCCGGATGGGCACGCAGCTCGACGCCGTGGTAGCCGTGGGCGGTGGCGAGCGCCAGCACGTCCGGCACCGGCAGACCGGGAACCCCGAGGGTGGAGAAGGCGAACCTCATGTCAACCAACCTACTTCTCAGCCACCGGTTCCGTGCAGGTCCAGTCGCCAGTCCTGTCCGACCAGGTCCTTGCCGAAGGAGCGGTGCGGCCTCTCGGCGCTGAGGACGAAACCGTGCCGCTGGTAGAGGCGGCGGGCGGCGGCGAGGACGTCGTTGGTCCACAGCACCAGGTCGCGGTAGCCGACCCCGCGCGCGAAGTCGATCACGGCGGTGACCAGCCGGTCCCCGATGCCGAGCCCCCGCGCCTCCGGTTCGACGAGCAGCAGCCGCAGCCGTGCGGTGCCCGGGGCGTCGTCCCGTACGCACATCACGCACCCCATGGGCCGTCCCGCCCGCTCGGCGATCCAGACCCGCTCCAGGTGCGGGTCGTGATCCTCGGCGTAGTCGGCGACGATCCGGGCCACCAGGCCCTCGTAGTCGGTGTTCCAGCCGTACTCGGCCGCGTACAGCGCGGCGTTGCGCTGCACGATCCAGCCCAGGTCGCCGGGGTGCGGCTCGCGCAGCACGACCTCGCCGGCGCCGTCCGGGGTGTGCGCGTCGCCGAGGATCGTACGGATGGTGCGCATCGCCTCGGCGAGCCGTGGCCGGGCGCCGGGGTCGACGGCGCCCAGCAGCGAGCCGACCGAGTCCCTGGCGCGCTCGTCGAGCAGCTCGGCGGCGGACCGGCCGTCCGCGGTGAGCGACACCCGCCGCCGTCGCGGGTCCTTCTCGGAGGGCGAGCGCTCGACCAGGCCGGCCTCCTCGAACTTGTTGAGGATCCGGCTCAAGTACCCGGCGTCCAGCGCGAGATCGGTGCGCAGGTCGGCCGCGTCGGTGTCGGCGGAGTGCGCGAGCTCGTACAGCACGCGGGCCTCGGTGAGGGTGTACGGGGCGTACAGGTGGCGGCCGTAGTCGAGGGCGCCGATGACGTTGGTGTAGAAGCGGTTGAAGGCACGCATGTCCTGGACGGTCATGGCTGGACCCCGATGGTTGACTGAGTCAGAGATGCCGCGGCTCCGAGGCTATCCCGCCATCCGGTCCGGCCGGAAGGTGTCGGTCTGAACGGCCGTGCGGCGGGCTTTACTTGTTCTTGCTTGCTTGGGTTCGTTCCTGCTTTTGACTTCGTCGCGCCCGAGTCGTAGGTTTATACACGAACGTCACTAATGTCCGTTTCAACCTGGGACGTGACGTGGTCCGCCGGAGAGCCCGTGCGGTGCGGAGAACCGGCATCAGGGGCGGCGGACGCGCTCAGAGCTGCGCGCAGGCTCTGGAGCGCACGCAGGGCGGCTGTGAAGCGGTCGCCGTAACACACCACACCCTCGGAGAGGGGTAATCATGCGCGCGCACACCACACGTATGAAGAGGGTCGCCATCGCTGCGATCTCGGCACCCATCCTGGCGCTCGCCGCCGGAGCCGGAGTCGCCAGCGCGGCCACCCACGCGGCACCTGACCACGTTGTCGCCTACCAGGACAACGGCGGTGGCGGAGGCCACGGCGGCGGTGGCGGCGGCCACGGCGGTGGCGGAGGCCACGGCGGCGGCGGCGGCCACGGCGGCGGCGGTTACGGCGGCGGCGGCGACCACGGCGGCGGCGGTTACGGCGGCGGCGGCTGGGGCGGCGGCGGCTGGGGCGGTGGCCACGGCGGCTGGGGCGGCTGGGGCGACGACTACGGCGGCTGGGGCGGCGGCGGCTGGGGCGGCGGTGGCTGGGGCGGCGGTGGCTGGGACTGAGTCCAGTCGCAGTGGTTGACGCTCCCTGACAACAAAGGAATGGGTCCGGGTGCCCGGTCTTCGGGCACCCGGACCCATGCATCAAAACCCTGCGGGCCCCCGGGCCCGGCGGCCTTGGAGGCGGTGACGGGATGAGGATCGTCTGTGTGGGCGGAGGCCCGGCCGGGCTGTACTTCTCGATCTCGGCGAAGCTGCGGGACGCCGGGCACGAGATCATCGTTCTGGAGGCGGACCCGCCCGAGGCCACCTACGGCTGGGGCGTCGTCTACTGGAGCGATCTGCTGGACATCCTGCACCGCAACGACCCCGAGAGCGCACGGGCGGTGAGCGCAGGCTCCGTGCTCTGGCAGCAGCAGGACATCCGCGTGCACGGCAACCGGTACGACGGCACCGCGCACTTCGGCGGCTACGGCTACAGCATGGGCCGCGCGGCCCTCCTCGACGTCCTGGCCCGGCGCGCGCGCTCCCTCGGCGTCGACGTACGGCACGAGCGCCTCGCCGACCCCGCCGACCTGCCCGACGCCGACCTGGTCCTGGCCGTCGACGGCGCGGGCAGCCGGATCCGGCAGAGCCGTGCCGAGCACTTCGGCCCGCACCTGGAGACCGGCCGCAACCAGTACATCTGGCTCGGCACCGACCGGCAGTTCGACAGTTTCGTGTTCGCCTTCGAGGAGACCGAGGCGGGCTGGATCTGGTTCCACGCCTATCCGTCGTTCAAGGGGATCAGCACCTGCATCGTGGAGTGCTCGCCCGAGACCTGGCAGGGCCTCGGCCTCGACACGCTGGACGAGGACGACGCCGTACCCCTGCTGGAGAAGATCTTCCACCGCGCCCTGGACGGCCACTCCCTGATCAGCAGGTCACGGGGTGCGCCGGCGAAGTGGCAGCGGTTCACGCACATCACCAACGAGACCTGGGTCGACGGCACCGACGAGGGCCGGCCCGTCGTGCTGGCCGGCGACTCGGCCCACACCACGCACTTCACGCTGGGCTCCGGCACCCGGCTCGCCATGATCGACGCGATCGTGCTGGCGTACGCCCTGAAGGAGTTCCCGGATCCGCGGGTGGCGCTGCGCGAGTACGACCAGCACCGCCGCGCGGAACTGCACGCCGTGCAGGCGGCGGCGCGCACCAGCATGGCCTGGTTCGAGCAGCTCGACGACTACCTGGACCGCGACCCGGTCGACTTCGCCTACGCGATGGCGGTCCGCCAGGGCCGCCAGTCCCCCTGGCACTACCAGGCCCACCTCGCCACCCAGCTGGCACCGGTACGCCACGCCCGACGGGCCTACGACTCGGGCCTGCGCTGGTACCAGGACCGCAAGCGGGGCGAGGCCCCGCTGCCGCTGCTGGGCCGGTCCCTGCGGGGCGCCCGCTGACCGCGGCGCGGGGCCGACCGCGGCGCGGGGCGCTACGACTCGGGCCTGCGCTGGTACCAGGCCAGGACCGCAAGCGGGGCGAGGCACCGCTGCCGCTGCTGGGCCGGTCCCTGCGGGGCGCCCGCTGACCGCGGCGCGGGGCCGACCGCGGCGCGGGGCCTACCTGGACGCGGCGCCTATCGGGACGCGGCGCCTTCCGCGGCGCGGGGCCGCTGTCAGCGGGCGCGCGGCGCCGACCGCGCGCGAGCGCCCTCGTGAGCACTATGAGGAACCGTTTCTGCTGGGCGAGTGCCTCGCGATCCCAGTTCGGACCGGCCACCACCCGCCGCACGGCGGCCACCCGTCAGGCCTGCGGCCCACCTGCTCGACCCGCGATCCACCTGCTCAAGCCCGCGGCCTGCCTGCCCACACCCGCGATCCGTCAGCCCACACCCGCGATCCACCTGCTCAAGCCCGCGGCCTGCCTGCTCACGCCCGCGATCCGTCAGCCCACACCCGCGATCCGTCAGCCCAGCCCCACGGCAGCCCGCCCCGGCGTCGTACTCACCCGCCGTCCCGGGCCGGTGGCCCGGCTGTGTCGGGCGTACGTGTCGGGCGTACGTCCCGCTCAGCTCCGCGGTACCCCCGATGACCCCCGTACCATCAGCTCCCCCCGGACCGTCGCGATGCCGCCCGGCGGGGGCTCCTCGCGGCCCATGGCGATGCGGCCGGCCCGGGCGCCGGCCTCCGCCAGCGGCAGCCGTACCGTCGTCAGCGACGGCACCGCGTCGATGCTGAACGGCAGGTCGTCGAAGCCGGCCACCGACACGTCCGCCGGGATCCGCAGCCCCGACTCCCGCAGCGCCGCGCACGCCCCCAGCGCCACCGAGTCGTTCGCGGCCACCACCGCCGTCAGCGACGGGTCGCGGCGCAGGAGTTCGAGCGTCGCCTCGTACCCCGCCCGCCGGTCGTAGCGCCCGTGCACGGTCCAGCGCGGGTCCTCCTCGATGCCCGCGTCGGCCAGCGCGGCCCGGTGGCCCTCCAGGCGGTGCCGGGTGGTGGTCCGCTCCTCGGGGCCCGCGATGTAGCCCAGCCGCCGGTGGCCCAGCCCGATGAGATGCTCGGTCAGCTGCCGGCCGCCGCCGCGGTTGTCGAAGGTCAGGGCCACCGCGTCGGTGTCCGGCGCCGGCGGCCGCCCGCACAGCACCACCCGGGTCCCCGCGTCCGCCAGCTTGCGCAGTTTCGACGCCACCGCCGCCGCGTGCGGCGCGTTCTCCATCGCGCCGCCGGTCAGGATGACCGCCGCCGCCCGCTGCCGTTGCAGCAGGGTCAGATAGGTCAGTTCCCGCTCCGGTGACCCCCCGGTGTTGCAGACCACCGCCAGCCGCTCGCCGCCGGCGCGGCCGCCCGGGCCGCCGATCTCCGCCTGGATCGCGCTCGCCATGATCCCGAAGAACGGGTCGGCGATGTCGTTGACGAGGATGCCCACCAGGTCGGAGGTGGCCGCCGCGAGCGCGCTCGCCGGCCCGTTGAGGACGTAGTCCAGCTCGTCCACCGCCCGCAGCACCCGCTCCCGCGTGGACGCCGCCACGGGGTAGTTGCCGTTCAGTACGCGCGACACCGTCGCGGGCGAGACCTGGGCGCGGGCCGCCACGTCCGCCAGGGTCACCGTCATCTCGTCGTCCTCCGGTCGCGCGTCTCTTCGTACGCCGTCGTACACAGCCTGATCAAAGGAAGCCCCCTTGCCGTGCAGACCATAAGGCCATTCACTCCTGTTGTTCGCCCCCTCGAACAACTCGACCCCATCACGGTCTTGTACAGACCAGTGGTCAAAGGCTAGCTTCAGACCATGTAGAAAGCGCTTGCTGCATTAGTGAGACGCATGCGGACGAAGGGAATCACGTGACACGCAAGACGGTGCGTATCGCCATGAACGGCGTGACCGGGCGCATGGGCTACCGCCAGCACCTCGTCCGCTCGATCCTCGCGCTGCGCGAGCAGGGCGGTCTCGACCTCGGCGACGGCACCGTGCTGTGGCCGGAACCGATCCTCGTCGGCCGCCGGGAGCACGCGCTCCGCGACATCGCCGGCCGGCACGGCCTGTCCGACGAGCACATCTCCACCGACCTGGAGTCCGTGCTCGCCGACCCGACCGTGGACCTCTACTTCGACTCCCAGGTCACCTCCGCCCGCGAGGAGGCCCTCCGGCAGGCCATCGCCGCCGGAAAGCACATCTACACCGAGAAGCCGACCGCGACCGGCCTGGCGGGTGCCCTGGAACTGGCCCGGCTGGCGGACGCGAAGGGCATCAAGCACGGCGTCGTCCAGGACAAGATCTTCCTGCCCGGCCTGCTGAAGCTGAAGCGGCTCATCGACGGCGGCTTCTTCGGCCGGATCCTGTCGGTCCGCGGCGAGTTCGGCTACTGGGTCTTCGAGGGCGACTGGCAGCCCGCCCAGCGCCCGTCCTGGAACTACCGCGCGGAGGACGGCGGCGGCATCGTCGTCGACATGTTCCCGCACTGGGAGTACGTGCTGCACGAGCTGTTCGGCCGGGTGAAGTCCGTCCAGGCCCTCACCGCCACCCACATCCCGCAGCGCTGGGACGAGAACGGCAAGCCCTACGACGCCACCGCCGACGACGCCGCCTACGGCATCTTCGAACTCGACGGCGGCGCCGTCGCCCAGATCAACTCCTCCTGGGCGGTCCGCGTCAACCGCGACGAACTGGTCGAGTTCCAGGTCGACGGCACCGAGGGCTCCGCGGTCGCCGGGCTGCGCAACTGCCGCGCCCAGCACCGCGGCGCGACCCCCAAGCCGGTGTGGAACCCGGACATCCCGGCCACCGAGGTCTTCCGCGACCAGTGGCAGGAGGTCCCGGACAACGGCGAGTTCGACAACGGCTTCAAGGCCCAGTGGGAGCTCTTCCTCAAGCACGTCTACGCCGACGCCCCCTACCACTGGGACCTGCTGGCCGGCGCCCGCGGTGTACAGCTCGCCGAGCTGGGCCTGAAGTCCTCGGCGGAGGGCCGCCGCATCGACGTACCGGAGATCTCCCTGTGACCATCCAGCTCCCGGGCGCCGGCGGGGCGCTGCGGACCTACGAGCCGCGTACCGAGCCGCTCGCCGTCACCCCCGGCACCCCCTTCACCTCCCGTACGGTCTTCTCGGCGGCCCATGTCGTCGCCGACCCGTTCGCCGACGTCTCCCCGGACTCGCCCGCCGCCATCGACTGGGACGCCACCCTCGCCTTCCGCCGCCACCTGTGGTCGCACGGCCTGGGCGTCGCCGAGGCGATGGACACCGCCCAGCGCGGCATGGGCCTGGACTGGGCGGGCGCCGCCGAGCTGATCCGCCGCAGCGCCGCCGAGGCGAAGGCGGTCGGCGGCCGCATCGCCTGCGGGGTCGGCACCGACCAGATCACCGACGGCTCCCTCGCCGAGATCCGGGCCGCGTACGAGGAGCAGCTGGCGCTCGTCGAGGAGTCGGGCGCCCAGGCCATCCTGATGGCCTCCCGGGCGCTCGCGGCGGCCGCCACCGGCCCCGAGGACTACCTGGAGGTCTACGGCCACCTCCTGCGCCAGGCCGCCGAGCCGGTGGTCCTGCACTGGCTGGGCCCGATGTTCGACCCGGCGCTGGCGGGCTACTGGGGGTCGGCCGACCTGGACGCGGCCACCGACACCTTCCTTGAGGTCATCGCCGCCCACCCCGACAAGGTCGACGGCATCAAGGTCTCCCTGCTGGACGCCCAGCGCGAGATCGACCTGCGTCGCCGCCTCCCGCAGGGCGTCCGCTGCTACACCGGCGACGACTTCAACTACCCCGAGCTGATCGCCGGCGACGACCAGGGTTTCAGCCACGCCCTGCTCGGCATCTTCGACCCGCTGGGACCGCTGGCGGCGCAGGCGGTACGGATCCTGGACACGGGCGACACGGCGGGCTTCCGCGCCCTCCTCGACCCCACCGTCGAACTCTCCCGCCACCTCTTCCAGACCCCCACCCGCTTCTACAAGACGGGTGTGGTGTTCCTGGCCTGGCTGGCCGGCCACCAGGCGCACTTCACCATGGTCGGCGGCCTGCAGTCGGCCCGTTCCCTGCCGCACTTCGCCCGCGCCTACGAACTCGCCGACGGCCTGGGCCTGTTCCCCGACCCGAAGCTCGCCGAGGACCGGATGAAGACCCTCCTCGCCCTGTACGGAGTGACCCGGTGACCGGCGACCTGTCCCGTTTCTCGATCAACCAGATGACGGTGAAGCAGCTGTCACTGCCCGAACTGGCCGACGCCTGCCTGGAACTGGGCGTGCCCGCCGTCGGCCTGTGGCGGGAGCCGGTCCAGTCCTACGGAGTGGAGGCGACCGCCAAGCTGGTCCGCGAGGCGGGCCTGACCGTCACCACCCTGTGCCGGGGCGGCTTCCTCACCGCGATCGACCCCGGGGCGCGGGCGGCGGCCCTCGCCGACAACCGGCGGGCGGTCGAGGAGGCGGCGGCCCTCGGCACCGACACCCTCGTGCTGGTCTCCGGCGGCCTGCCGGCGGGCTCCCGGGACCTGCGCGGGGCCCGGGAGCGGATCGCGGACGCGCTCGCCGAACTCGGCCCGTACGCCGAACAGCACGGCGTCCGGCTGGCCATCGAGCCGCTGCACCCGATGTACGCCTCCGACCGGTGCGTGGTCTCCACCCTCGCCCAGGCCCTGGACCTCGCGGAACGCTTCCCCGCACACCAGGTCGGCGTCGCCGTGGACACGTACCACATCTGGTGGGACGACCAGGCGCCCGCCGGGATCGCCCGGGCCGGCGCGGGCGGCCGTATCCACACCTTCCAGCTCGCCGACTGGACCACCCCGTTGCCCGAGGGCGTCCTCAACGGCCGCGGCCAGATCGGCGACGGCGCGATCGACATGCGGGAGTGGCGGGAATACGTGGAGGCGGCCGGCTACACCGGTGCCATCGAGGTCGAGCTGTTCAACGAGGCGCTCTGGGCGAGGGACGGGCGTGAGGTGCTCGCGGAGACGGCGAGCCGGTTCGTGGCGCACACGGCTGACTGACGGGTCGGTGGCCTGCCCGCATCCCGTGATGACGGGCAGGCCACGCCCCTAAGATCGGGGTGACACCCGAACGAACGGACGCCGACGCCCATGTACGTCAGCCGGATCATCGTGAAGGACATCAAGTCCTTTTACGGCCCTCGCGAAGTCGACCTCACGCTGACCCGCCCCGACGGAAGTCACGCCGGGTGGACGGTGCTCGCCGGGCGCAACGGCTCGGGCAAGACGACGCTGCTGCGGGCCATGGCGCTGGCGCTCACCGGGCCGGGGGTGGCCCGCAGTCTGGTGCCTCAGTTCGAGAACTGGGTGACGGAAGAGCGTACGGCGGGTCAGGCCGAGGTCGAGATCAGCCGTGACACGCAACACGACCGGTTCTCCCAGGGCCGCCCGCCCGCCGGTGCCTTCCGGGCCGGGCTTCGCTGGAAGACGCCCCGCGACGGCACGGCAGGCAGGGTTCCGGTCCGCCGGGGCGTCCTGTCCGGGCTCGACGAGATCAGGTACACCAAGGCACAGACGAGCATCGCCCGTCGTGGTCCCTGGGCGGACAGTCCCGCGGGCTGGTTCTCCGCGGCCTACGGGCCGTTCCGGCGGATGGCCGGCGGCTCGGGCGAGGTGCAGCGGCTGATGCTGGCGTCCGGGCCCGTGGCGAGGCACACGAGCCTCTTCCACGAGGACGCCTCACTCGCCGAGGGGGTCACCTGGCTGATCGAGCAGCATCTTCGCGCGCTGGAAGGCAGACTGGGCGCCCAGGGGCTGAAGGCATTCGCACTGGCCCTGCTCGGCGACGGGCTGCTGCCGGACGGGTACCGGATCAACGACGTCGACTCCGAGGGTTTGTGGGTCGAGCGGCACGACAGCCGCTTCCCGCTGCGGGAGATGAGCGACGGGTTCCGTACGGTGGCAGCGCTGGCGGTTGACATCCTCAAACAACTGCACGATGTGTTCGGCGACGACCTGTGGAAGTCCGGCCCCTGGGAGGCCAGAGGCAATTCGATCGCGCTGATGACACCCGGTGTCGTCATCATCGACGAGATCGACGCCCATCTGCACGTCTCCTGGCAGCGCCGGATCGGCCCCTGGCTGACCGCCCACTTCCCTCGCATCCAGTTCATCGTCACCACGCACAGTCCCTACATCTGCCAGTCGGCCGACCCCGGCGGCCTCATCAGGCTGCCCGGCGTGGACGAGGCGCGTCCGCCCGAGGTCATCGACCAGGACCTGTACGACCGGGTGGTGTACGGCAGCGGTGACGACGCCGTGCTCTCCGACCTCTTCGGTCTCGACACGCCCTACTCCGAGCGGGCCGAGCGGGCGAGGGCCGAGTTCGTGGAGTTGGAGGCGGACATCTACGAGGGGGCCTCGTCACGGGAGTCGCTCGCCCGCTACCAGGAACTCAAGGAGCGGCTTGCCAGCTCGCCGTCGGCCCGCGTGGACGAGGTGGGCGCGCACCTCCGACGGATCGCGGAGGAGATCAAGGACGAAGCGGAGTGATCCGGCTCCGGCGTGCCGTCCTGTCGGCAGACACGGTGGAACGGTTGGGGCACTACACCGACGACATCCGGCAGCAGGCCACGGAGAAGGAACGCAAGGACAGGGCGAAGGACCTCTGGGAGAACCGTCGGCGGGTCCGCCCCGCACTTCTCAGGGGGCTCGCGGAGATGGCTCCCGGCCACGAACGCTGCATGTACTGCGGTGACAGCCAGGGCACGGACATCGACCACTTCGAGCCGAAGAGCCTCGCTCCGGTGCGTACCTTCGACTGGCTCAACCATCTGCTCGCCTGCTCGTTCTGCAACAGCAACCAGAAGCGGAGCCTCTTCCCCACCGCGGTCGACGGCAGTCCCCTGCTCGTCGACCCGACGGTCGATGACCCCTTGGACCACCTACGGCTGGTGCTCCCGCTCGGTACGTACCGGGGCCTGACCGACCGGGGACGGGCCTGTATCGAGGTGTTCGGCCTCAACGCGAGAGCGGTCCTGGTCAAGGGACGCACGGACGCCTACGCGACGGCCAGGCACTCCATCGAACTGTGGCGCATAGCCATGGACAAGGGGCAACGTGACAAGGCGAGGGAGATCGTCCGAGTCTCCTGGAACCGCCCCCTCATCGACGTACTGGTCGCCACGTTCCACCAGTCCGGCCATCCGGCGGCCGATGCCCTGTTCGTGGGGGAGGAAGAGATCCTCGACCTCCTCCGCGACTCCGAACTGCGCACCGCGTTCCTGCACTTCCGGGGCGTCAGCTACTGATACGACCGTCCAGCACGGCCCTGACGAACGCGGTCCAGCCGGTCGCCGAGAAGACCAAGGCCGGGCCGGTCGCGGCCTTGCTGTCGCGGACGGGGACGCCGGAGTGGCCACGGGCTATTTCGAGACATTCGCCCTGGTCACCGCCGCTGTAGCTGGACTTGTACCAACCGCTGAGCGCGGACGAGTCGTGGACGGTGTGCTCATTGCTGAACATGTGCGTGTTCCTCTGCTGCCGCCCTGACAAGGGCCAGTGACTCCTGGCGCGACAACGCGTCGCTCAGGGCCAGAGCGTAGGCGGTGTGGCAGGCGCTCACCAGGGCCGGATCATCCATCAGGTTGCCGGTCAGGAAGCCCTCGACGTAGGCGACCGGCGCGGAGTCCGCGAAAGTCATGAGGGTGAGCAGGCTCTGCATGAGTGCGTGCGCGCCAACGCCGTACGGCAGTACATGCAGCCGCACCCTTCCGGTCTCGGCCAAGTCGGCCATCGTGCGCAGCTGTTCGGCCATGACCTGCGGTCCGCCGACGCGGCGTCGCAGCACGGACTCGTCGAGCAGCGTCCAGATGACCGGCTTCAACGGTCCGTCGAGGATGCGGCGGCGCTTTGTTCGAATGACAACGAACTCGTCAAGTTCCTCGGGGGCGTAGTTCGGCCGGTAGGCGCAGAAGAGGGCGCGTGCGTAGTCGTCCGTCTGGAGTACGCCGGGAACCAGTGACAGCGCGAACTGGTTGATATGAGTGGCCTGTTGTTCCAGTTCGGCGACCGCGGCGAAATGATCGGTGTACTTCGACCCCAGATCCTCCAGCCACCGCTCGAAGAACCCGTCCGTCTTCAGGGCCCGGTCGATCCGGCGCGCGTCATCCGGCTTCGGCAGCCGCCTCCCCGCCTCGAAGTGGCTGATCAGTGTGGGCGAGCACACGACCAACTCGCCCAGTTCCTCCTGGGTGAGACCGGCGGCGACGCGCCGCAGCCTCAGCTCCTCTCCGTACCTCTCCCGTTGCGTTCGAGGCTTCAGGCGCTCGCTCATGCGGCCAACTCCCGTTCCTGACAAAGGCTCTGTCAAGTCCCCGCCCCTAGAAGCGTAGCCAGTCCCGACCCCACTCTGTGAGGGAATCGCAACACAGCGAAGTCATCGCAGTTGAGAGAGCAGGTCGGCATGACGTATCTCCTGGCCCGGCTGGTCGAGCCGCTGCTCCGGCTCTTCCTGCCCGCTCGTGGGCGGCGGCGCCGCAGGCCGGTCGTACCGTTCGCGTACACGTATCCGTACTCGTGCCCGTACGTCGGCCGTGAAGCACCCTTGCGTGGCGAGGACAGCCCGCTCGTCCGCCCTTATCTCGACCTCGTGGAGACCTACGTATGAGCGGGCGCCTGCTTCCCTGGACCGGCGCGGACGGCAAGCCCGGTTACCTCGTGGGCGACGGGACGGGATACGTCTCACGGCTCGCCGACCACATCGAGAGCATGCACCTCGGCATGGCGGGCGACCTGCTCGACCACGCGGCCGAACTCCTCGCCGAGCAGCGGCTGAGTCGCGACGAACTCCACTACCTCGCCCGGCGGTTGAGTGAATCTCTGAAGGACGTCAAGCGGGTCGCCGAGAGCAGGGGCGCACGGTTGCCGCGTGCTGACTGACCTGCCCGGGTTGACCCTCGACCTTGTGCAGGGCACAGAGTGCCGGACGTGGAGAACGACATGCGCAGCATCGGGGAGCTGGCCCGCGACAGCGGCCTGGGCGTGAGCGCCCTGCGGTTCTACGACCGTGCCGGTGTGCTGGTCCCTGCCTGGGTGGATCCGGTGAGCGGCTACCGCTGGTACGAGCCCGAGCAGCTGGCAGAGGCCCGGCTGCTGGCCTGCCTGCGCCGGGCCGGGATGCCGATGGCGGACATCCGGCTGGCGCTGGCCGGCTGGTCCGGCCCGGACACCGATCTGGTCCGGGAACTGCTCAGGGCACACCTGCGCCGACTCGAACAGGGGTTGTCCGATGCCCGTGGTGAGTTCTCCGCGCTCCGAGCGCTACTCGATCACCGGGAGAATGTCATGACTTCGCTTCGCATCGCCGATGTCCGCCTGTCCGTCGCCGCGCCGGAGCTGGCAGCCGTGCTGGACACGGTTCGCTTCGCGGCGAGCACCGACCCCGAGCTGCCGATGCTCGGCGGGGTCCTGTTCGACATCGAGGGCGAGAGCCTGCACGTCGTGGCCACCGACCGCTATCGGATGGCGCTCGCGCGGGTCGGTGTCGCCGGGCACGAGGGAGGCCGGGTGCAGGTCATCGTGCCCGCTCCGCTCGCCGACGCGATGCGTGCGCTGTTGGACGGTGAGGGGCCTGCGCGACTCTCTCTCGACGGTGACCGCGTGACCCTGGAGGCCGGGGACCGGCAGGCGGCCGGCCGGTGCCTCGACCACGACTTCCCCGACTACCGTCGTCTCCTGCCCCGGGCCGGCGGACGCCGCACCGTCGTCGAGGTGGCGGCTTTCCGGCACGCTCTGGAGACGGGTCCGGTCCGCTCCGGCGAGGCCGGGGCACCCGACCTCAGCGTGCTCAGGGTGGCGGACGGCGGCGCGGTGGTCCTCTGCGCCGATGCCGACGGAGCCGATGTCGACGAGGACCCGAACCGCGTCGCCGTCAACCGTGAGTTCCTGCTGGCCGCGCTGGTCGCCGGGGCCCGCGACCGACTGATTCTGGAGTTCGGCGCGCCCACGGCGCCGATCACGATCCGTCGGCCCGACGACGAGGGCGCCTTCTCGCTCCTGATGCCGGTCAGGCTGGAGAACTGACGGTACAGGCGGAGTTCTCCGTCGACTACGCCCGTACCTCGGCCTCTCGGGCCGCGGAGGCGTGGGACCAGGCGAAGGCCGACGTGCTCGACGCGGGCAAGAGCGCCGACCAGGCCGACAAGGAAGCCACCGCCGCGTGGAAGGACGTCGTCACGAAGCGCGAGGCCGAGGCGGCCGAAGCGCGTCGCGTCGCCGCAGAACGGGAGAAGGAGCAGGCGAGCAAGCCCAAGTGCTACATCCCGGTCATTCGACATGATCGTCGACCTCGGAAGGACCGTCGGGACCAGGGGCGAGACAGGCATCAGAATCATGGTGGGTGAGGACGGGGTGGTCTTCAACTGCTTCCCCGAGAGAATTCACTAGAAGGACAAGGCCATGCTCATCTCCTATTCGAACTTCACCACCCAGGATCTTCGCGGTACCAGTCTGGAACAGCTCTACACCAACATCGAAGCCGACCTGCGGGTCGCCGACGGTGATCTGCTGATCTACAGCGAGGTCCTCTTCCCGGTGGCCGAACTCGCGTCCGAGCTGATGAATTGGATCCGCAAGACGGAGTCGGAGCGTCCCGATTTCACACTCGACTCGATGTCCTTCGCCGAGGAAGGGGTTGTCAGCATCACCCGGACCTCGGGCGGTTGGCGGATCGGATCGGTTCTCTCGCCAGGAATCAGCAGCGGGGTTATCGACGAGTCCTCGCTGCTCCATGAGATCCGACGGTTCGCCGGTCTCGTACAGCGTGACGTGGCCGCCGCCGGTATCAATCCCGCGCCCCTGTTCCCATAGCGAGGGAACAGCCGCCATTGCTCCGCCCCTCCTGCATCACCCCGTCAGGACGGGCGGAGCAGCGGATGTACGACGGTTCGGCAACGGTGGGCACCTGCTGTGTGACGGCGGTAGTTGACGGCAACGTCAGCGGATGGGGCCGACGCTGGGTGGCGGTTCATCGACGCCGCCGATGGCAGTCCTCTCGGTGTTCGCCGGCACGTGGCTCGACGCGGCCGAACTGTCGCTGACAGCGGGCCCGGTCGGCGGTGCCCGGAAAAAATCTCCCGCAGCCGTACAACCATCCCCCCGACCGGCCGGTCGTACCCGGCGTCAGAGCTTTCGGAGGGGGATCCGGGGGGATCGCGGGGGTTCTGACCGGAGGGGGTAGGCCGAGGGGGTTCGATCGACGGATCGGGCCCCCTCGAAGCATGTCCGGCACCGCCCGGGGCGTCCGGCTGGTTCCTGTGTTGTTCGAGGGGGCCTCGTGCCCCAGGCTGCTGCTGAACGGGACGACTTGTCCGACTCGGGGGGCGGCTCTCGTGCTGCGTATTCACTTCACGCCTCAGGACCTGGCCCGCGTCCGGGTGGCGAGCGCCCCGGACCCGCTCTGGGAGATCACCTGCAGCCTGCACCGGTTACAGACCTCGCGGGGCCGCTGGGCCTACGCCGACTGGTACCGGGAGACCCGCGTCACCCTCGTCGGGACCCAGCTCGGGGCGGCCGTCCGGCGGCTGCTGGTCCCGGTGCTGCCCCGGGCCCGCTACCTGCCCGACTTCCTCACCCCGCACGCTGGCGCCGACGGCCTGGACCGCGGGCTCGCGGCGATCGTCGACACCCCGCCCGACCGGGTCGACCTGGAGATACGGACCCTGGACCGGATCACCGGCGCCCCCGACTGGGCGCCCCGGCTGCGGGAACGCGAGGCCCGCGAGGACCTCACCGGACTCCTGCGCGCCTACCACGAAGCGGTCATCGCGCCCCACGAGAGCCGCATTCACGCCACGATCGCAGCGGAGCGCGCCCTGCGGGGCCGGGACGCCCTCGCGACCGGGCTCGACGGACTGCTCGCCGGCCTGTCACCCGCCGTCCGCTGGCAGCCGCCGGTCCTCCACGTCGACTACGTCGAGGACCGGGACCTGCGCCTCGACGGCCGCGGACTGCGGCTGATCCCGTCCTACTTCTGCTGGCAGTCACCGATCTCGATGGCCGACGACACCCTTCAGCCGGTGCTGGTCTACCCGGTGCACGGCCTCCGCGCGCCCGCCCCCGAACGGCCGCCCGAGGTCTCGCTCGCCGCGCTGCTCGGCCGTACCCGCGCGGCCGCGCTGCGGTCCCTCGCACTGGGCGCGACCACCTCCGAACTGGCCGGGGTCCTGGGCGTGTCGGTGCCCACGGCCTCCCACCACACCACCGTGCTGCGCGACGCCGGGCTGGTCTTCAGCCACCGCCACCACAACACGGTGCTGCACACCCTCACGCCACTCGGCGCCGCGCTGCTCAGACCGACGAGCGACGCCGGGGCGTCATCCGGATGAGCCCCGGTCGTCCTGGCCGAGCAGGGCCGCGGCCCGCGTCAGGGCCTGCCGGCGGTGCTGCCAGACCTCCTCCAGACGGGCCCGGGTCCGTGCGGGCTGCCGCCGCAGGAAGACCTCACGCTGGTCGGCGCCGGTGCGGCGCAGGCCGCTCACGCCGTCGCAGTGCTGATCGGCCGTGGCGGCGGCGCGCTGCTCCCGCGCCAGCTTCGAGGCGCTCGCTCCCCGGACGGCCTCGGCCCGCAGCGACTCGATCAGCGCGGCGGGCGTCTTCGCCGGCCGGCCGGCGTCGGCCATGCAGCGCTGCCAGCGCCCCAGGGCCTGCTGGTAGCCGGGGGCGGTGGCCAGGAACCGCTGGAGGAGCTGGTCGACGTCCTGCGGTACGAGGGTGTCCTCCAGGGCGGCCCGTACGGTGCCGTACAACCCGGCACGCGCGCGGGCCGTGCAGCCGCCCGTGGCGTAGGTCCCGCTCGCCCCGCTGGGCAGGGTCAGTGGCGCCGACTGGCCGGCCGGCCCGTCGAGTGCGGCGGAGTAGCGGGTCTGTGCGGTGGCGGACAGGGAGCGAACGTACCGGTCCTGGGCCGTGGGGCCCTTGTTCATGCTGCCCAGCGCCGTGGAGACGCCGTAGCCGGGTGCCGAGCGGGAACCGATCGACTCGGCCGTGGTCGCCCCGGCGGGTGGCCGCGGGCCCGCGCTCGTGACCAGGAAACGCAGTCCCCGGTCGCGCATGCAGCGCTGGGTGAGGAGCTGCGAGGCGCCGAAGAGCTGCCAGCGCTGACGCAGCGTGGTGGCGTCGTTGGTGAGGACGGCGGCGGCGTGACCGGACTCCCGCGCCGCCGGGTCCGCCTCGGCCGAGGCGGCCGTGCCCGGTCCGGTGCACGCGGTCGCGGCCGTGCAGACCAGGGTCACGACGAGGAGCAGCAGGGGCAGCAGGCGTGCCGGTGCGTGCGCGGCACGGCGGTGCGGGAGCTCTGTCATGGGTGATCGCCCGTCATCCGGTGGCCGGTCAGGGCCCGGTCAGCAGTTGGAGGTCCAGAAGTTGCTGCTGATCGAGTCGTTGAAGCTGGTCGAGGTGCCGGGCCAGACGAGGTTCGCGAAGTTGTTGTTGGACCAGTCCTTGGGCAGGCAGGCGGACAGGCCGGAGTAGTTGATGTCGCGCCACACCTCGACACCCAGGCCGCTCGTCCCGTGGTTGTACCCCGAGGAGGCGCAGTCGTTCCAGGTACCGGTGGAGCAGCCGGAGTGGGAGTAGGCGCCCCAGTTGGTGTTGGCGCCGGAGAACTTGCCCGGACCGTCGTTGTAGCCCGAGTTGACCCAGAAACAGAAGTAGGTGCTCGGGCAGTCCCCGATGGCCTGCGGAGAGACCGCGGCGGAAGCGGTCGTCCCGTGTACCGCCTGCGGGGCGGCGGCGGCCGGCTTGGCGGCCGGGGCGGCGGAGTGCCCGTCGGCGGCGGCCGCGCTGCCGGGAAGGGTGAGGCCGATGAAGGCGGCCAGGGCGGTGGCGGCGAGCGCCGCGGCTAAACGGAAGGATCTCACGTGAATTCCCTCTTTCTCGGACTGTTCGTACGTGTGGGCGATATTGCCAACCGGGGCACAGGCTGGCCATCACGTTTCACGGGGATGAAAAGTCCCAGGTGCGGAGGGGGAGTCCGGTGCTCCGTATGCGCTAGAAGTACACCCCGCACCGCAGCAGCACGTTCGCGTACGGCCGGGCCTCGCCGGTGCGGACCACCAGGTGGGCGCCCTCCGACAGCTCCTTCAGCCGTTCGTGCGGGACCAGGGCCAGGTCGGGAAAGTGCCCGTCCAGCAGCCCGGCCGCGGCCGGATTGGCCCCGCGTATCTCGGTCGCCGCCGTGGCGCCCTCCACGACCAGCTCGGACAGCAGCCCCTCCAGTACCTCGGCGAAGGACGGCACCCCGGCCCGGAAGGCCAGGTCCACGACCCGTGGCCCGCGCGGGACCGGCATCCCGGCATCGCAGACCAGCACCCCGTGCCCGTGCCCCAGCTCCGCCAGCGCTCCGGCGAGATGCCGGTTGAGGATCCCCGTCTTCTTCACAGTGCCTCGACCTCCGCCGCCGTCGGGTACGAGTCCTGCGCGCCCCGCCTCGTCACCGCCGCCGCCCCGACCCGGGCCGCGTACGCCGCCGCCTCGGCGAGCGACGCGCCCGCCCCGAGCCGTATCGCGAGGGCCGCGGTGAACGCGTCCCCGGCGCCCGTGGTGTCCACCGCGTCCACCGTCACCGAGGGGACCGGCTCGACCCCGTGCCCGTCGGCGACCAGCGCGCCCGCCGCGCCCAGCGTCACCACCACCGACTTCGGGCCCCGGGCGAGCAGGAGCCGTGCCCAGTCGGCCGGCTCCTCGCTCACGCAGGCCTCGCCGAGGAGCACCTTCGCCTCGTGCTCGTTCACGATCAGCGGGTCGCAGGCCGCGAGGACCTCGTCCGGAAGGGGCCGCGGCGGCGACGGGTTGAGCACGAACCGGCTGCCGGGGGCCAGGTTCCGTACCACCTCCACCACCGTCTCCAGCGGGATCTCCAGCTGCGCGGAGACCACCCGGGCGGCCTGGAGGAGGCTGCCCGCGGCCCGTACGTCGGCGGGTGCGAGCCGGCCGTTCGCGCCCGGCGAGACCACGATGCTGTTGTCACCGGAGGGATCCACGGTGATCAGCGCGACGCCCGTCGGCGCCCCGCCCGCCAGCACGCCCGCCGTGTCCACCCCGGCCGCCCGCTGCGAGTCCAGCAGCAGCCTGCCGTGCGCGTCGTCGCCGACCCGGGCCAGCAGGGCGGTGCGGGCACCGAGCCGGGCGGCCGCGACCGCCTGGTTGGCGCCCTTGCCGCCGGGGTGCGTGGCGAGGTCGCCGCCGAGCACGGTCTCACCGGCGGCCGGCCGCCGCTCGACCCCGATCACCAGGTCGGCGTTGGCGGATCCCACGACCAGGAGGTCGTAGTCGTACATGAAGTGACTCCCTAAGAGAACGAGTTGAGGCGGCCGGGCTCGACAGGTGTCGCCCGGCCGCCTCCTTGGTACCTCAGCCCGTGAACCCGGCCACGTTCTCCTTCGTGACCACCTTCACCGGCACCTTGATCGTCGACTCGACCTTCTTGTCCTGGATCGCCTTGAGCGCGTTGTCCACGGCGATCTTCCCGAGCTGGGAGGGCTGCTGGGCGACCGACGCGTACAGCGTGCCGTTCTTGACCGCCGTCAGGCCGTCCGGGGTGCCGTCGAAGCCGACCACCGACACCGACTTGCCGGCCTTGGAGCCGAGCGCCTTGATCGCGCCGAGGGCCATCTCGTCGTTGGCGGCGATGACGCCCTGGACGTCCGGGTGCGCCTGGAGCAGGTTCGACATCACGTCGAGGCCCTTGGTGCGGTCGAAGTCGGCCGGCTGCTGGGCCACCACCTGGATGCCGGGGAAGGCCTTCAGGCCGTTGGCGAAGCCCTGCGCACGCTCGCGGGCGGCGGAGGTGCCGGCCTGGCCCTGGAGGATCACGATCTTGCCGTGGCCGCCGAGCTTGTCGCCGATCGTCTTGGCGGCCAGCTCGCCGCCGGCGACGTTGTCGGAGGCGACCAGCGCGTCGGTCCTGGCGTTGTTGACGCCCCGGTCGACGGCGATGACCGGGATGTCGGCCTTGTCGGCGGCCTTCACGGAGTTGCTCGCCGCGTCCGAGTCCACCGGGTTGACGATGATCGCGCCCAGTCCCGAACTGGTGAAGTTCTGGAGCTGGTTGGCCTGCTGCGAGGCGTCGTTCTGGGCGTCCGTGACGGTCAGGTCGACGCCCAGCTTCTTCGCCTCGGCCTGGGCGCCGGACCGGATCTGCACGAAGAAGGGGTTGTTCAGGGTGGACAGGGACAGGCCCATCTTCGGGTTGCCGGAGGAGGAGCCGGTGTGCAGCAGGGAGGTCGCGGCGACCAGTCCGACGGTGACGACGGCCGCGAGCGCGTACGTCCCCGCCTGCTTGCCCCTGTTGCCCCCGGTGCCGGCGGCCACCGGGGTCGCCCCGGCCTTGCGGCGCACGGTGTCGAGGAGCACGGCGAGGGCGATGACGACACCGATCACGACCTGCTGCCAGAACGCGGAGACGTTCAGCAGGTTGAGGCCGTTGCGCAGCACCGCCAGGATCAGCGCGCCGATCAGCGTGCCGGAGGCCTTGCCGGTTCCGCCGGCCAGCGACGCGCCGCCGATCACGACGGCCGCGATGGCGTCCAGTTCGTAGCCGTTGGCGGCCTGCGGCTGCGCCGAGGAGAGCCGGGAGGCCAGCACGATGCCGGCGACGGCCGCGAACAGCCCGGACAGCGCGTAGATGGCGAGCTTCTGCTTGGAGACCCGCAGCCCGGAGAGCCGGGCGGCCTCCTCGTTGCCGCCGATCGCGTACATGGAGCGCCCGATGTACGTCCGGCCGAGCACGAAGGCGGCGATCAGGCCCATGAGGACCATGACGAGGACCGGCACCGGCAGCCAGCCGCCGAGCGTGTCACCGAGGTGCGAGACCGAGCCGGGGAAGGCGATCGGGGAGCCCTCGGAGATCACCAGCGACAGGCCGCGGGCCACCGACAGCATGGCCAGGGTGGCGATGAACGGCGGCAGCTTGCCGTAGGCGATCAGGAAGCCGTTGACGAGACCGGCCACTATGCCGGTGGCGACGGCCAGTACCACGGCCAGGAAGACCGGCACCCCGTGCGAGGTGGCGCTCCAGGCCAGCACCGTGGCCGACAGGGCCGCGACCGAGCCGACCGACAGGTCGATGCCCGCCGCGACGATCACGAACGTGACACCGAAGGCGAGGATGGCCGTCACGGCCGCCTGGACGCCGACGTTCAGCAGGTTGTCGGTGGTGAGGAAGTCCCCCGACAGCGCCGACATGGCGATGACGAGGACGATCAGCGCGGTCAGCGCACCGTTGTCGAGGAGCAGCCGGCGTACGCCGGAGACGCCACCGGCGCCCGCGTTCCCGCTCTTGAGGGTGTCAGTGGCCACGTCCGGCCTCCTTGTCGGTTGTGGTGGTGGGGGTGGAGACGGCGAGGGCCATCACGGAGTCCTGGGTGGCCTGGTCGGCGGAGAGCTCGCCCGCGATCCGGCCCTGCGCCATCACCAGCACCCGGTCGCTCATCCCGAGGACCTCCGGCAGATCGCTGGAGATCATCAGGACGGCGGCTCCGGCGGCCGTCAGCTCGTTGATCAGCTGGTAGATCTCGACCTTGGCGCCGACGTCGATACCGCGCGTCGGCTCGTCGAGGATCAGCACCTTGGTGTCGGCGAGGAGCCACTTGCCGATGACGACCTTCTGCTGGTTGCCGCCGGAGAGCGTGCGCACGTGCTGACCGAGCCCGGCCATCCGCACGCCCAGCTGCCCGGCGATCCGCTCGGCGGCGACGTGCTGCGCCTTGAGGTCGACGATCCCGGCCCGGGTGGCCCGGCGCAGCGTCACCAGGCCGAGGTTCTCCTCGACGGAGGCGTCGAGGACCAGCCCCTGACCCTTGCGGTCCTCGGGGACGAGCCCGATCCCGGCGGCCATGGCCGCGTTGACGTCGTGCCGCTTCAGCGCCGTACCGGAGACCTGCACGGCCCCCTTGTCGTACGGGTCGGCGCCGAACACGGCCCGCACGACCTCCGTGCGGCCGGCGCCCACCAGGCCCGCGATGCCGACGACCTCCCCCGCGTGCACCGCGAAGCTGACGTCGTGGAAGACCCCGTCCCGGGTCAGCCCTTCGACGGACAGCAGTGCGGCACCGGTCTCGGCCCGTTCCCGCGGGTACTGCTGCTCGATGGACCGTCCGACCATGAGCCGGACCAGCTCGTCCTGCGGGGTGGTGGCGGGCACCTGCCCGACGGACTTCCCGTCGCGGATCACCGTCACCCGGTCCCCGAGAGCGGCGATCTCCTCCAGGTGGTGCGTGATGAAGACGACCCCCACCCCGTCCGCCCGCAACTGCCGCACGATCGTGAAGAGCTTCTCCACCTCCTCGGAGGTGAGCACGGCGGTCGGCTCGTCCATGATGAGCACCCGCGCGTCCAGGCTGAGCGCCTTGGCGATCTCGACCATCTGGAGACGGGCGATACCGAGTTCACGCACCCGCGCGCGGGGCGGGACGTTCACCCCGACCCGCTTGAGCAGGGTCTCGGCGTCGGCCTCCATCCGCTTCCGGTCGATCATCCCGAAGCGGCGCGGCTGCCGGCCCAGGAAGATGTTCTCGGCGACCGTGAGATCGGGTACGAGGTTGAACTCCTGGTAGATGGTGGCGATCCCGAGACGCTCGGAGTCCTGCGCACCATGGATGCGCACCTCCTCGCCGGCGGCCAGGATCCGCCCCTCGTCGGGCGTGTAGGCGCCGGAGAGCATCTTGATGAGGGTGCTCTTGCCCGCGCCGTTCTCACCGAGGAGTACGTGCACCTCGCCCCGGCGCAGATCGAAGTCGACGCCGTCGAGCGCGACCACGCCGGGGAAGGACTTCCGTATGCCCTCGATGCGCAGCAACTCGTCCGGGTTGCTCACGACGTGCTCCTTTGCACAGGGGTCTGGTTCTCGCCACGGTTCGAGCCGTGGCTCCCGTCGTGGTGCGCGCCGCACGAGCGGCGTACGACGAGCCGAGCGGGGAGGGTGACGGACTGCGGAGGCCGCCCCTCGATACGGTCGATCAGCGCGCGCACGGCGGCGCGTCCCAGCTCGCCGGTCGGCTGGGCGATCGCCGTGACCGGCGGATCGGTGTGCACGAACCACCGGATGTCGTCGAACGCGACGAGCGCGATGTCGTCCGGCACCCGCAGGCCGCGTGCGCGTACGGCGTCGAGCGCGCCGAGCGCCATCAGGTTGTCGGCGGCGAAGACGACCTCGGGCGGCTCGGGCAGGTCGAGGAACCCCTCGGTGGCCCGCCGCCCGCTCTCGGCCTGGAAGTCGCCCTGGCCTATGTAGGCGTCGGGGAGGGGCACGCCGTACTCGGCGAGCGCCTCCCGGAAGGCCCGCACACGCTCACTGCCGGTGGTGGTGGCCGCGGGGCCCGCGATGATCGCGAGCCGCCGGTGCCCCAGCCCGTGCAGATGCGCGACGAGGTCCCGGATGGCGGCCTGTCCGTCCGCGCGCACCACGGGCACGTCGACGCCCGGGATCCAACGGTCGACGAACACCATCGGTGTCCCGCCGCGCGCCGCCTCCAGCATCAGCGGGGAGCCGCCGTCGGTGGGGGAGACGAGCAGCCCGTCGATGCGTCGGTCGAGCAGCGTCCGCACGTGGTGGTCCTGCAGCTCGGGCCGCTCGTCGGCGTTGCCGATGATCACGCTGTAGCCGTGCGCGCGGGCCTCTTCCTCGACCGAGCGGGCCAGTTCCGTGAAGTACGGGTTGAGTACGTCGCTGATGACCAGGCCGAGGGTGCGGGTCTGGTCGGTGCGCAGGGAGCGGGCGACGGCGTTCGGGCGGTAGCCCAGCGTCTCGACGGCGGCCAGCACACGGGTTCGGGCGTCGGCGCTGACCGACGGATGGTCGTTCAGGACACGGGACACCGTGGCGACGGATACGCCCGCCGCGGCGGCCACGTCCTTGATGCTCGCCATCGCCGCTCCACCTCCTCGTGGAACTCATGGAATCGATTACACGCACTGCGTACCGAGGATTGGAATCGATTACACGGTGGCTGGGCAAGGGGTGCGGGATGGCCGAAACCGAATCGTGACCCCAGGGGACGCGGCGCGGGAGGACGTGGGTCCGTCGTCGGCTGCGGGTGCGTCGGGGCCGGTCGCGCAGTTCCCCGCGCCCCTTGCAGGGCGCTTCACCGCAGCGTCCCGAAGGGGCGCGGGGAACTGCGCGACCAGCCCCCACCGGCCCGCACCCGACCACGGCCTCCTCGGCTCCGCTGCGCGCGGTGTCCGGCGGCGGGCCGGCCCTTGGTGCCGGTCAGCCGATGCGGGTTCCCGTGCCGCTGACGCGGACGCGCGGGTCGCCCGCGTACAGGGTCACCGTGAGTTCGCCGGGGCGGCCCAGGTCCTCGCCCTGGTGCAGGGTGAGGACGGCGTCCTCGGCGACCAGGCCCAGCTCACGGGCGTACGCGCCGAACGCGGCGGCCGCGGCACCGGTCGCCGGGTCCTCGACGACGCCCCCGACGGGGAACGGGTCGCGGACGTGGAACACGGTGGCCGACTCCCGCCACACCAACTGCACCGTGGTCAGGTCCAGGCGGTGCATCAGCGCTTCCAGGCGCGCGAAGTCGTACGCGAGATCCGCGAGGCGCGCCCGGGTCGCCGCCGCGAGCACGAGGTGACGGGCACCGGCGAACGCGATCCGGGGCGGGAACGCCGGGTCGAGATCGGCGGCCGGCCAGCCGAGCGCGGCGAGCGCCTCCGCGAGGTCGGCGCCGGCGACCTCCTCGACGTGCGGCTCGACGCTGGTGAGGGTGGCCCTGACCGTCCCGCCCTCGTCGGTCACCGTCACCGGCACGGTGCCGGCGCGCGTCGCGAACTCCAGCTCGCCGGGGCCGATCCGCTCGGCGAGTGCGATCGCGGTCGCGATGGTGGCGTGGCCGCAGAACGGCACCTCGGCCTTGGGACTGAAGTAGCGGACGGTGTACGACCGTTCCTGTCCGGCCGGGGTCAGGAAAGCGGACTCCGAGTACCCGAGGTCGGCGGCGATCGCCAGCATGCCGGCGTCGTCCAGGCCGCTGGCGTCCAGCACGACACCGGCGGGGTTCCCGCCCTCGGGCCGGCCGGAGAAGGCGGTGTATCGCAGTACCTCGGGGTGCGGCGCATTCGTCGTCATGGTCGCGCAACGCGGGTCGGCCGCACGCCTATTCCGGCTGCTCCCTTTCCCCTGCCCTTTCTCCTTCCCCATCTCCTTCCCCATCTCCTTCCTCCCTTCCGTACGCCGGTCACCAGGGTGCCCCGGGCCGTACGGAAGGCGAGGCGGAAGCGGGCCGGAACCGGTGCCTCCGGTGAGCTGTCGGGCTGCTGACGGGGTGTCACATCGGCTTCGGCTTGAAGACCGCGAAGGTCGCGCCCTGCGGGTCGGCGACCACCGACATCCGGCCGGCCATCATCTCGAACGGCGGTGCGAGCACCGTTCCGTTCCGCTTGACCAGGGCGTCCACGGTGGAGTCGACGTCGTCCACCGCGAAGTACGTCAGCCAGTGCGGCGGAACGCCGGGCCGGTCGTCCCCGAGCCGGGCGGCACCGCCGACGCCCTTGCCGCCGATGTTCAGCGACCAGTAGTCCCCGTCGGCGCCCTCCATCGGCTGGATCTCGATACCGAAGGACTCGCCGTAGAAGCCGGTGGCGCCGAGTACGTCGTTGGTGTTCAGCTCGTTCCAGATCAGCGTGCCCGGCTCGTTGACCAGCCCGGCGCCGTGGAACTCGCCCGGCTGCCACACCCCGAACACCGCGCCCTGCGGGTCGGCGGCGATCAGCATCCGGCCGAGTCCGCCGACGTCCATCACCGGGGCCAGCAGGGTGCCGCCCGCCGAGACGATCGCGTCCTGGGTGGCCGGCGCGTCGGTGCTTGCGAGGTAGGTGGTCCAGACGGTCGGCGGCTCCGGCTGTCCCTCGGGCGCCATGGCGGGACCGATGCCGGCCACCGGCTTGCCCCGCAGCGTGCAGACCGCGTACCCGCCGAACTCGCCCGGGCCGACCTCGCCCTGCCAGCCGAACAGGTCACGGTAGAAGTCCAGCGCGGCCTGCTGGTCCTGCGCCATCAGGTCGACCCAGCACGGGGTGCCGGTCGCGTACGGAGTGGTGATCTCGGGCATCTCAGGTTCTCCCTGCGCGCGAAAAAGTTCCCGCCGCCCACCTTCACCGCCCACCGCGGATCCCGCCACCCGGGCCGCGAGGGGAAATTACTTTCGTAGGCCGAGGAGTGCGGTGCCGGCTCGGCACCCCCGGCAGTACCGGCTTGGTGGACCACCGCGGACCCGGGGGCCACAGGGGCCGGCACCCGGGGGCCCTCCATCGCGTGACGCGAGCCGGTCCCGCGGCCTGTTTCGACCGACAGCCCGCCCCCCTCGATCGTCGCCCGGGGGGCGTGCTGGGGTGCGGGTCAGTCCGGGCTGATGGCGTTCAGGATCGCCGACGCGACGTGATCGGCGGCGTTGCGGTGACCCTTGGCGTTGGGGTGGACGAGAGCCGGCCGGTGGTCGTGGTCGAGGACGCCCTCGACCCACTTGCCGGTGTCACAGACGCTGTGGTTCCGGGAGGAGTCGGAGAGGTTGACGAAGGACGCGTCGTGGTCGCCGGCCGACTTCTCGATCGCGGTGTTGAGGGGGGTGAGGACGTCCCTGCGCAGCCAGTCCAGGTCGCCCTGGGTGATCGAGGCGAACTGCTGTAGATCGTTGTAGCGGCACTTGGAGGTGTCCTCGGGGATGACCGTGGGGTAGCCGACGGCCAGGACCTTGGCGTGCGGTGCCTTCTCGTGGAGCTTGGCGAGCATGTCGCCGTACTCCTTGCCCACCTTGGCGAGCCGGGCGGGGATGCCGCCGGCCAGTCCGTCCCGGCACGGTGTGCCGACGCCTCCGCTGCCCGAACCCAGTTCCAGGCATTTGAAGAGGACGTCGGCGAACCCGAGGGTGTTGCCGCCCACGCCGACGGTGACCACGTCGGTACCGGACCCCACGGCCTCGGACTGGGGAGGCACGGGCGGGAACGGGTAGTCCGGGTCCTCGGGGAAGCCCGGCACGTTGCGGCCGATCGGCTCCTGGGCCCTGAAGGTGACGTCCTCGATCGTGGCGGCGCCGCAGCTGATGTTGGTCAGGTCGATGAGCGAGCCGAGGTCGCGGTCGATGACCTGCGGGTACGACTGGTCGGTGCGCTCGCACCCGTCACGGGGGTACTCGAAGGTGTCGCCCGCTGCCGGGATGACCCCGGCGGTGTAGGAGTCGCCAAGGGCAACCCACTGGTAGTCCGCCGCGGCGGCGGGCTGCGCCCCGGCGAGTTGCGCGGGAGCGAGGGCGCCCGCGGCGAGAGCGGCTGTCGATCCCAGTAGTGCCAGGTGCTTGCGGAAACGAGCCATGAGTTCTCCTGGTCTACGGCGTTGATGCCGCTACGACCATATGGAGGTGGTAACTTTCCGCACTAGATCCAATACGGACGGTTATCTAAGGAATATGAGATGTCCACCGCGAGCGAGTCGGTTCGGCGTGCCGACCGGTCGGGTCCGTTGCCTGACCGACTTGGCAAAGCAATTGCCCTATGTGCGCGAGAAGTTCGACCGAGTCGCACAGCCCCGGCTCGGCGCACGGCTTCCGGGGCTGTCCTGTTCTCGATCGCGGGCCACCGGAGTTGTCCCTGCGCGTGCCGGGTATCTCGGACACATGCGGACGGCGCGAGGGGCCGGTCCGTCCCGCCGTCGTGGCTCTCGGGCGCGACGGCGCTGAACTCTCCCGCACGGGTCCCGGTGACGGCCTGGACACGTACACCTGGGCGCGGTTGAGGGGCGAGCTGTAGTCTGCCCGCTTCGTGGGCCGGCCGGGTGGTGGACTTCGTCCGGCCGCAAGGAGCCGTCGAAAGTGTGCGCATGTGGCAGTTGGTCCTCTACATAACACCTGCCACTGTCGCGCTGGGGACCGCGACATGTCTTCTCGCCTGCGTGATCGGCGCCGGACTGCGGCGAACCAACGGCGAGGGTTTCACGCGCGGAGTCCGGATTCTGCTGTACCTCGCCGTCGGGGTCGTGCTGCTCGCCACGATCACCCCTGACCAGTCGATCGGCTCGGGAGACGGCATGGTCTGGGTCGTTCCCGGGGAGAGCCTTTTCTCCAACCCGGCGATGGGGGACCTGGAACGGTCCATGTATCTACGTCAGCAGGTCGCCAACGCGGCGATGTTCGTGCCTCTGTCGATCCTGTTCCGGTTCTCCTTCCCGGTCGTGTCGGCTCCGCTCACCGTTCTCGCCGGATGCGCCCTGAGCGTGGCGATCGAGTTCGTTCAGTGGCTGATGCGGGCCGGCCGAGTGGCCGACATCGATGACGTGATCGTGAACACGGGCGGTGCGGCCATCGGTGTTCTGCTGTACCTGCTCGGCTACCACCTCGCCGCGATCGGGCCGAGAAGGCGCGAGCGCCCTCGCCGGGTTCACGGGGTGCGGCGGTAGGAAGCGGCATGCGGGCGGTGGACCGCCTTTCACGCCGCGGCCAGTTCGCACCACACGTACTTGCCCCGGTTGCCGAACCTGGACAGCGGCTGCCAGCCCCACAGATCCGAACAGGCCCGCACCAGCGCCAGCCCCCGCCCCTCCTCCGACTCCGCGAGCCCCGCCAACGGCACGGGGGGCTCGGGCGGTTCGGGGTCCGCGTCCCACGCGCCGATCCGCAGTGTCCCGGGCGGCGACCACCGCACCCGTAGGGCCGCGGGCCCCTTCGTATGCCGTACGGCGTTGGAGACCAGCTCGGTGGCGAGCAACTCGGCGACATCGAGGAAGCGGGTCAGCCCGTGCGCGGTGAGGACCAGCCGAAGGGTGTGCCGGCTGACGGTGACGGCACGGAGGTCGTTGGGGATGGTGAGCGTGTACTCCCAGGCTTCGGGCATGCGTCAGCAACTCCGGTGCTTGTGGGGGAATTTCACGCACGGTGGCATTGCCGCGCCGTCGTGGCAGGACGAAGCGGTGCGCTTCCGCTGCGTGTGCGTTGCGTCACCGACGGTATGGGTAATCTGTTACCCGTGGCAAGCTGATCGCGTGATCCGTCACCGAAAGAAGAGGGCAACTCATGGTCCAGCGGCGCGAACCAACGGCACGTCAGGTGCGCCTAGGGACTGAGCTGCGCAGGCTCCGCGAGGCGGTCGGCATGAACGCCGCGCAGGCGGCGGCGCTTCTCGGGGCGAACAGGGTCCAGATCAGCCATATCGAGTTGGGGCTGACGGGCGTAAGTGAGGAGAGGGTGCGCCGACTGGCATCCCACTACGCCTGTACGGACTCGGAGTTCGTCGAAGCGCTGGTCGCGATGGCCACCGATCGGACACCGGGCTGGTGGGAGGAGTACCGGGGGCTTTTGCCCACGTCGTTCATGGACCTCTCGGAGCTCGACCACCATGCCGTGTTCCAGAAGGATGTAGCCATCCTGTACGTACCCGGTCTGCTTCAGACGGAGGACTATGCCCGCGCGGTCTTCTCCTCCCGTCTGCCAGAACTGACCAATGGGGAACTCGAATTGCGGGTCAGCCACCGCATGACACGCCAGACCAAGGTCAGCTTCCCGCACGAGGTTGTGATCCACGAGGCTGCTCTACGCATCAGGGTCGGCGATCGTGTCTCCGCTCAGGCCCAGCTCACCCGGCTCCTGGAACTGTCCGAGGCGGATCACATCACGTTGCGGGTCATCCCCTTCGACCTGGATGGCTTTGCCGTGGCGTCGAGCGCGATGACGTACGTGGGCGGCCCCGTCCCCAAGCTCGACACGGTCTCGCGTGACGCCCCACATGGCTCGCTTCTCCTCGATTCCGAGGCTCAACTCAGTACTTATCGAACGCGCTTCCATAGAGTAGAAGGGGTCTCGCTGGGACCGGATCGGTCGCGCGAGTTCATCCATACGCTGGTGAAGGAGCTGTGAGGGGTTCTATGGGCAACTGGCGGAAGTCGTCCTACTCAGGAGAGGGCGACGGCAACAACTGCGTGGAGATAGCGGTCACTCCCACCCACACGGCTGTCCGAGATTCCAAGGCCCCGGCCTGCGCCGTCCTGGCCTTCCCGGCCGGAGCCTTCACCGCCTTCATGCAGGGCCTCGTAACAGCCGATTGGCGGAAGTCGTCGTACTCCGGCGGCGGTGACGGCAACGAGTGCGTCGAGATAGCCACCACCCCCACCCACACCGCCGTCCGAGACTCCAAGGCCCCCGCTCGCGCCACCCTGACCTTCCCGGCCGAGGCCTTCACGACCTTCCTCGGCGCCCTGAAGAAGCACCCCCGCCCGTAGACTCCCGGCGTGGCATTCATGAGCACCCCGCACTGCTGCTTCCTGTGATCGGAAGGCGCTGAGGGCGAGGCCGGACGGCGTCGCCCTCCTTGGTGTGCCTGTTGCGCCGGTCATCGCACGCGCGTGCAGGCACGGTCCCTTCCCTTCGGCTCTGCCAGGAGTGCCTCGTGCCCGTGTTGCTTCCCCCTGCCCTCCGACTCTCCCTCGACCTGTTGCGCTGCCCGACGTGCCGCGTGCGCCGTCTGCACCCCGAACCCGGCGCACTGCGCTGTGTGGCGGGCCATGCCTTCGACATCGCCCGGCACGGCTATGCCGGTCTCCTCACGGGCGGCCGGGCCACCAGCGGCGACGACGGTGCCATGGTCCGGGCCCGGGACCGCTTCCTGGCCACCGGCGGCTACGCCCCCATCCGGCAGGCCGTCGCCCGCCTGGCGGCAGACTCGGCCCCGCGGCGGGGCGCGGTCGTGGACGTCGGGTGCGGGACGGGCTACTACCTGGCCGGTGTTCTGGACCGGTTGCCCGGCGCCCACGGCCTGGGCCTGGACACGTCGGTGCGCGCGCTGCGCTCGGCGGCCCGGGCCCACGAGCGAGGCGCCGCGGTGGCCTGGGACGTCTTCCGTCGCTTCCCGCTCGCCGACGGGGCGGCCGACGTGGTCCTCGACGTGTTCGCCCCGCGCAATCCGGCCGAGTTCCACCGGGTACTCCGCCCGGCCGGCCGGCTGATCGTGGTCCGTCCCACCACGCGGCACCTGGGCGAGCTGTACGGCCGGGTGCCCGGAACGATCACCGTCGACCCGGCCAAGGAGCAGCGGCTGCACCGGGCGCTGGCCCCCTGCTTCGAGGCCGTCGTCACGGAGCGGGTCGAGTACCCCGTGGCCCTGTCCGGGCGGCAGGCCCTGGACCTGGTGGGGATGACGCCGAGCGCACGCCATGTGAACGGTGCGGACCTGACCGGGGACGGCCTCCTGCCGGACCGGGTCACCGTCTCCGTGCTGGCCACCGCCTATCGGCCTCGATGACCACGACGGGCGCATGCGCCCGCTGACCGGCCGGGTGCGGGCACGCCCGTGTGCCCGCACCCGGCCGCCTGTTACCGAATGCGGACAGACCCGGGTGAACGGCGCCTGTCCCGGGGCCATCTCATGGGGTGTCGCGAAACAGCCGTACCGGCAGCCCCTGAGGAGCCTTCATCATGACCACCAACCGTGCCCGCCGTACCGCCCGTTCCGCCGGTCTGCTGGCGGTCGTCGCCGCGGCGGCACTGTCGCTGACCGCCTTCCACGGCGTGGGCAAGGACACCGTCGCCGCAGCGACCAAGGCGGCGGCATCCCCCGTCCGCACCCAGCCCCTGCCCGACGGCAGCAAGGCCGAGATCTACAAGCTCGGTGCCCGGCACTACCGGCTCAAGATGGTCCACCACGGTGACGTGCTGGCCACGATGGAGGCGAACCGCCACGACGCCGGGCTCGACGCCAACGACATGTTCATCGTGCTCACGCCGGACGGCCGGGTGCAGTCCTGGATGGGCGGCGGACACGAGGGGCCGGGCACCTTCCGGCTCATGGGCGGCTGGACGGCCAAGGTCACCAAGGCCGGTGAGGGTCACTACCGCGCCCGGATCCTCGGTGACGCCGGCGGCGTGTCCGCCACGCTGGACGCGAACGAGCACGACGCCGGTGTCGAGGTGGACCGTGTCTACGTCGTCCTCAGTGCCGGCGGTGTGATCAGCGCCCACGCGTAACCGCCGACGGCCGCCGCCCCTGTCAGTCCCCACCGGTACCGTCGGTTCATGGCTCAGCAGACGGGGACCCCCACCGGTGAACGACGGCTCGCCACCGTCGAAGGCGTACTCGAACGGATCACCTACGCCAACGAGGAGAACGGCTACACGGTCGCCCGCGTCGACACCGGCAGAGGCGCCGGTGATCTCCTCACCGTCGTCGGCGCGCTGCTCGGCGCGCAGGTGGGGGAGTCGCTGCGGATGGAGGGCCGCTGGGGGTCGCACCCCCAGTACGGCAAGCAGTTCACCGTGGAGAACTACACCACCGTGCTGCCGGCCACGGTGCAGGGGATACGGCGGTATCTCGGCTCGGGCCTCGTCAAGGGGATCGGACCGGTGTTCGCCGACCGGATCACCCAGCACTTCGGGGTGGACACCCTCCGGATCATCGAGGAGGAGCCGAAGCGGCTCGTCGAGGTGCCGGGGCTCGGACCGAAGCGGACGAAGAAGATCGCCGACGCCTGGGAGGAGCAGAAGGCGATCAAGGAGGTCATGCTGTTCCTCCAGACCGTCGAGGTGTCGACGTCGATCGCCGTGCGGATCTACAAGAAGTACGGGGACGCGTCGATCTCCGTCGTGAAGAACCAGCCCTACCGGCTCGCCGCCGACGTCTGGGGCATCGGGTTCCTCACCGCCGACAAGATCGCCCAGTCCGTGGGGATTCCCCATGACAGTCCGGAGCGGGTGAAGGCGGGGTTGCAGTACGCCCTGTCACAGTCCGCCGACCAGGGGCACTGCTATCTCCCCGAGGAGCGGCTGATCGCCGACGCGGTCAAGCTGCTCCAGGTCGACACCGGGCTCGTCATCGACTGTCTCGCCGAACTGGCCGCACCGCCCGAGGACGGGGAGGACCCCGGTGTCGTACGGGAGAAGCTGCCCGGGCCCGCCCCCGACGCCGAACCCGTCACCGCGGTCTACCTCGTTCCCTTCCACCGCGCCGAAGTGGCGCTCGCCGCCCAGCTGCTGCGGCTGCTGCGCACCGGCGACGACCGGATGCCGTCGTTCAAGGACGTCGCCTGGGACAAGGCACTCGCCTGGCTGAAGGACCGCACCGGCGCCGACCTCGCCCCCGAGCAGGAGGCCGCCGTCCGGCTGGCGCTGACCGAGAAGGTCGCCGTGCTGACCGGCGGGCCGGGCTGCGGCAAGTCGTTCACCGTCAGGTCGATCGTGGAGCTGGCGCGGGCCAGGCGGGCCAAGGTGGTGCTCGCCGCCCCGACCGGCCGTGCCGCCAAGCGGCTCGCCGAGCTGACCGGTGCGGACGCCTCGACCGTGCACCGCCTGCTGGAGCTGAAGCCCGGCGGTGACGCGGCCTACGACCGGGACCGGCCGCTGGACGCCGACCTGGTGGTGGTCGACGAGGCGTCGATGCTGGACCTGCTCCTCGCCAACAAGCTGGTGAAGGCCGTACCGCCCGGTGCGCACCTGCTGTTCGTCGGGGACGTCGACCAACTGCCCAGCGTCGGGGCGGGGGAGGTGCTCCGGGACCTGCTCGCCGAGGACAGTCCGCTCCCCGCCGTCCGTCTCACCCGGGTCTTCCGGCAGGCCCAGCAGTCGGGGGTGGTCACCAACGCGCACCGGATCAATGCGGGGCAGACCCCCGTCACCGAGGGGATGAAGGACTTCTTCCTGTTCGTCGAGGACGAGACGGAGGAGGCCGGGCGGCTCACCGTCGACGTCGCGGCCCGCCGCATCCCGGCCCGGTTCGGGCTCGATCCGCGCCGGGACGTGCAGGTGCTCGCGCCCATGCACCGGGGGCCGGCGGGCGCGGGCGCGCTCAACGGTCTGTTGCAGCAGGCCATCACACCCGGCCGTCCCGACCTCGCCGAGAAGCGGTTCGGCGGGCGGGTCTTCCGGGTCGGCGACAAGGTCACCCAGATCCGCAACAATTACGAGAAGGGCAAGAACGGTGTCTTCAACGGCACCGTGGGCGTGGTCACCTCGCTCGACCCGGTCGACCAGCGCCTCACGGTGCTGACCGACGAGGACGAGGAGGTTCCGTACGAGTTCGACGAACTGGACGAACTGGCGCACGCCTACGCGGTGACCATCCACCGTTCGCAGGGAAGTGAATATCCCGCCGTGGTGATCCCGGTCACCACCGGTGCCTGGATGATGCTCCAACGGAACCTGCTCTACACGGCGGTCACCCGGGCCAAGCAGCTCGTCGTCCTCGTCGGTTCACGCAAGGCGATCGGTCAGGCGGTGCGCACGGTGTCGGCAGGCCGGCGCTGTACGGCACTGGACTTCCGGCTCCGGGGCGGTTCATAGGGGCTCATAGGTGACATGCCGAGGGCCATCACAAAAAATGATCGATCAAACGAGTCGTGAAGGTCACAGACCACTTCCAGATGGCGAGACGAGGGGGCAGGATGAGCAGGTTGGCGGCACTGAGTGCCGTCGATGGGCCTAATGGTCGACCCCGAGTGCACTCTCCTGAGCCAAATGGGGGATGGTAGAGACAGTCAGGGCACCTCGAAGATGAGGCACTACGTCGGTGAGGGAAGACGTGAGCGACAACTCTGTAGTACTGCGGTACGGCGACGGCGAGTACACCTACCCGGTGGTCGACAGCACCGTCGGCGACAAGGGCTTCGACATCGGGAAGCTCCGCGCCCAGACCGGTCTGGTGACCCTGGACAGCGGGTACGGCAACACTGCCGCCTACAAATCCGCCATTACCTACCTCGACGGTGAGGCGGGCATCCTTCGGTACCGCGGCTACCCGATCGAGCAGCTGGCGGAGCGCTCCACCTTCCTGGAGGTGGCGTACCTGCTGATCAACGGTGAGCTGCCGACCGTGGACGAGCTGACCACGTTCAAGAACGAGATCACGCGGCACACCCTGCTGCACGAGGACGTCAAGAACTTCTACCGGGGCTTCCCGCGCGACGCCCACCCGATGGCCATGCTGTCGTCGGTGGTGTCGGCGCTGTCCACCTTCTACCAGGACAGCCACAACCCGTTCGACGCGAAGCAGCGCGACCTCTCCACCATCCGTCTGCTCGCCAAGCTCCCGACGATCGCCGCGTACGCGTACAAGAAGTCGGTCGGCCACCCGTTCGTCTACCCGCGCAACGACCTCTCCTACGTGGAGAACTTCCTGCGCATGACGTTCTCGGTGCCGGCGCAGGACTACGAGCTGGACCCGGTCGTCGTCTCGGCGCTGGACAAGCTGCTGATCCTGCACGCCGACCACGAGCAGAACTGTTCGACGTCGACGGTCCGCCTGGTCGGCTCGTCGCAGGCGAACATGTTCGCGTCGATCTCGGCCGGCATCTCCGCCCTGTGGGGCCCCCTGCACGGTGGCGCCAACCAGTCCGTGCTGGAGATGCTGGAGGGCATCCAGGCCAACGGCGGTGACGTCGACTCCTTCATCCGCAAGGTGAAGAACAAGGAGGACGGCGTCCGCCTGATGGGCTTCGGCCACCGGGTCTACAAGTCCTTCGACCCGCGCGCCAAGATCATCAAGTCCGCCGCGCACGACGTCCTCTCCGCGCTCGGCAAGTCCGACGAGCTGCTGGACATCGCGCTGAAGCTGGAGGAGCACGCGCTCTCCGACGACTACTTCGTCTCGCGCAACCTCTACCCGAACGTCGACTTCTACACCGGCCTGATCTACCGCGCGATGGGCTTCCCGACCGAGATGTTCACGGTCCTGTTCGCCCTCGGCCGGCTGCCGGGCTGGATCGCCCAGTGGCAGGAAATGATCAAGGAGCCGGGCTCCCGCATCGGCCGCCCGCGCCAGATCTACACGGGCGTCGTCGAGCGCGACTTCGTGCCGGTCGAGGAGCGCTGACCCCAGCCGTCACCGGTCAGGGGGCACCGCCGTCATCGGTGCCCCCGCCGCACGGACACGGCGGAACGCGGCGGAGGTCGTACGGTCACGGCTGAAAACCGCACACGCACAGCAGAAGGCGCCCTGGAGCGCCGGTCCCCCCACGGGCCGGCGACCAGGGCGCCTTCCCGTGTCCCGGTGCGGATTCCCCCCACGGGATCCGGCCGGGCGCTCGGTATGGCAGCGCCTGAATTCGCTGCTTTGAGCACAACGAGCAGAACTCGCCGTACTGCACGCCGTACTGCGTGTCGTGCTCCAGTGATGCGGTGCGATCTGCCGGGACCCGTACCGCACGGGAGGGCCGCTCAAAGCTTCCCGTCGTACGTGTCCCGGCAACGCATCTCTGAGGAAGTCCCCCAAGACATCCCCAGATGCCAGGTCAGCGCCCCCCAAGACGCCGGTCTGACATCGCCAACTTAGACCTTCGAACCCCTTCGATGGTTACGTTCACATCACTGTGATCTGCGTCTCTTGCATATGTCCGTTAGATGCGCAAGAGCCCCGATACGGCGATCGGAGCTCAAGCGTAAGGATGATGCGCGAGCCTTGTGAAGAGCTTATGTGAGGTGCGCGTTGGACTCCAGGGGGACTTCCGCATCGACTGCCGCGAACCGGCGGTAACTTTCAGCGGAAGGTGCGCAGCCGCAGGCTGTTGGTCACCACGAACACGGAGGAGAAGGCCATCGCGGCCCCCGCGATCATCGGATTGAGCAGTCCGGCGGCGGCCAGCGGGAGCGCGGCCACGTTGTAGCCGAAGGCCCACACGAGGTTGCCCTTGATGGTGGCGAGGGTCCGCCGGGAGAGCCGGATCGCGTCCGCCGCCACCCGCAGGTCGCCGCGGACCAGGGTCAGGTCGCCGGCCTCGATCGCCGCGTCCGTCCCCGTGCCCATGGCCAGCCCCAGATCGGCGGTGGCCAGTGCGGCCGCGTCGTTGACGCCGTCGCCGACCATGGCGACCGTGCGCCCCTCGCGCTGCAGCCGTCGTACGACGTCGGCCTTCTCCTCGGGCAGCACCTCGGCGATCACGTCCTGGGGGTCGATCCCGACCGCCCGGGCGACCGCCTCGGCCACCGCCCGGTTGTCCCCGGTCAGCAGCACCGGCGTCAGCCCGAGGCCCCGCAGTTCGCGCACCGCCTCGGCGCTGGTCTCCTTGACCGTGTCCGCGACGGCGAGAACGGCGCGGGCTTCGCCGCCCCAGCCGGCCAGGACGGCCGTACGGCCCTCCTCCTCGGCCCGGGAGCGGGCATCGGCCAACTCCTGCGGTGCGGCGTCGAAGAGGCGCCCCACGGCCACCTCGCGGCCGTCCACGCGCCCGCGTACGCCCCGCCCGGGGACGTTCTCGAAGTGTTCGGCCGCGGGCAGGGCCCCGACCCGCTCCTCGGCCCCCGCGGCGATCGCGCGCGCCACCGGATGCTCCGAGGCGTGTTCGAGGGCACCCGCGAGCCGCAGCACCTCGTCCTTGTCGGTGCCGTCGGCGACGTGGACCTCCTGAAGGCTCATCCGTCCGGTGGTCACCGTCCCGGTCTTGTCGAGCACGACGGTGTCGGCCCGGCGCGTGGACTCCAGCACCTCCGGGCCCTTGATGAGGATGCCGAGCTGCGCGCCCCGCCCGGTGCCGACCATCAGCGCGGTCGGCGTGGCCAGGCCCAGGGCGCACGGGCAGGCGATGATCAGCACGGCGACGGCGGCCGTGAACGCGGCGGCGGTGTCACCGGTGACACCGAGCCAGACCCCGAAGGTCGCGAGCGCGATCAGGATGACGGCGGGCACGAAGACGGCGGAGATCCGGTCGGCGAGCCGCTGCACCTCGGCCTTGCCGTTCTGCGCGTCCTCCACCAGCCGCGCCATCCGCGCGAGCTGGGTGTCGGCCCCGACCCGGCCGGCCTCGACGACCAGCCGCCCGCCCGCGTTGACGGTCGCGCCCGTGACGGCGTCGCCCACGCTCACGTCCACCGGCACCGACTCGCCGGTCAGCATCGAGGCGTCCACCGCCGAGACGCCCTCGACCACGGTCCCGTCGGTCGCGATCTTCTCCCCGGGCCGTACGACGAACCGGTCGCCGACCACCAGCGACGCCACCGGGACCCGGACCTCACGTCCGGCCCGCAGCACCGCCACGTCCCTGGCGCCCAGCTCCATCAGCGCCCGCAGGGCCGCCCCCGCCCGCCGCTTGGAGCGGGCCTCCAGATAGCGGCCGAGCAGGATCAGCGCCACGACCCCGGAGGCGACCTCGAGGTAGATCGAGGACGCGCCCCCCATGCCCCCGTCCGCCCGCGAGACGGTGAACCGGAACTCGTCGTGCATGCCGGCCATGCCCGCGTCACCGAAGAACAGCGCCCACAGCGACCAGCCGAACGCGGCCAGCGTGCCGACCGAGACCAGGGTGTCCATGGTGGCCGCGCCGTGCCGGGCGTTGGTCCAGGCGGCCCGGTGGAACGGCAGGCCGCCCCAGACGACGACCGGAGCGGCGAGCGTCAGCGACAGCCACTGCCAGTTGTCGAACTGCCACGCCGGAACCATGGCGAGCAGCACCACCGGCGCGGCCAGCAGGGCGGAGACGACCAGGCGATGGCGGAGGGCGGCGAGTTCGGGATCCCGCTCGGGCCGGTCCTGCGGTTCCGGTTCCCGTGCCGGCTCCGGGGGCGCGGGCTCCTCGGCGGTGTACCCGGTCTTCACGACCGTGGCGATCAGGTCGGCGACCTCAACCCCCCCGGGGTATGTGGCCTTCGCCTTCCCGGTCGCGTAGTTCACCGTGGCGGTGACACCGTCCATGCGGTTGAGCTTCTTCTCGACCCGGGCCGCGCAGGAGGCGCAGGTCATTCCGCCGATGAGCAGCTCGACCTCGGCCGTCGGGCCGGGGGCCGGCTCGGCTATCCGTGTCTCTGCGGTGGTGGTGCTGGTCATGTCCGGACTCCAGACAACGGACCGGACCGCACGGAGCCAGTATCAGCTGGTCGGCACGGCCCGGCGGAGAGATACGTTTCCGTCGTACGTACTGCGGGTGCTGCGTGTGTCGGCCGCGGCTTCGACGGGGTCAGACCCTGCCGACGAGTTCGAAGCCCGCCTCGTCGACGGCCGCGCGGACCGCCTCCTCGTCGAGCGGGCCCGCGGAGACGACCGTGACCTCACCGCTGGACGCGACTGCCTGTACCGAGCTGACGCCGGGCAGCCCGGAGATCTCGGCGGAGACGGAACCCTCGCAGTGTCCGCAGCTCATGCCGGTCACCTTGTAGACGGCGGTCACGGAACCCTGAGTGTCGGTCTGGGCGGTCATGTCGTTCTCCTCGTGGAGGCGTGTGGGGCCGGTGGGGCCCGCGAGGGAACCCCACTGTTTTCACACTATACCCCTAGGGGGTATTTCTCCAAGAGGGGTCCCGGCGCGCCAGCGACCGCACCCAGGCGATGCCGAGCAGTGCGACGAGCACCAGCAGACCGACCGAGAACAGGGTGAAGAGGTGCTCCTGCGCGGCCGTGGGGCGCGGGATGTACCCCTCGGCGAACAGCCGCCGGTCCAGTCCGGTACCCGCCAGCTGGGCCACCAGCCAGATCGCGATGCCGTGCGTGGAGTCCCACAGGGCGTGCAGCAGGGCGACACCGAGGAAGGTGACCACGACCGGGGTGGTGATCCGGAAGCGGCCGTTCGGACGGCGGCAGGAGAGCAGGACCCCGCCCGCGATCGCCGTCCACAGACCGTGCCCGAAGGGGGCGAGCACCCCGCGCAGGATCTCCGTCTCGATCAACGCCCGCAGGTCGATGCCCTCGGTGGAGACCGCCGCGTTGAAGGCGTAGCCGGCGCTCTCCAGGGCCGCGAACCCGAAGCCGACGGCGGCGCCGAGCACCAGCCCGGCCCGCAGGCCCCGGATCCCGGGTAGCCGGCGCAGCACGAACATCAGCGCGCCGAGCTTCACCGCCTCCTCGATCAGGCCGACGGCGACGAACATCCCCCAGGAGGGGCGGACGAGGTAGGACTCCATCACCGAGGCGCCCAGCACCCCGAGCGTGCCACCGGTCAGGAAGCAGCCGAGGATCGCGCTGACGCCGAGGTCGCGGCCGTGCCGCTCGTACGCCCACAGCACGAAGGCGACCGGGACGAGGAAGCTGCCGAGCAGGATGAGCGTCGGCAGCAGCGTGGTGTTCCTCGTCGCGTACGTCACCACCGCGGTCAGCGCCCACAGGGCGAGCCCGCCGCCGAGGCAGCGCTTCCACAGGCCGGTGCGGATGCGGGGGTACGGCGGTGGCGGCTGCTGCGGACCGGGGATACGGGCCTGCGGCCGACGGGGCGACGGAGAGTGGGTCACGGCGGGGTCCCCCTGGGTGCTCCTGCGGGCGCGGGCGGCGCATGGCGGATCGGGGCTGGCGGAACGGGAGTGAGGCGATTACCCGCACTCTAGGCATATGCGCCGAATGTCGCAGTCCGGAGAGGGTGTGGGGACACCCGGCCGCGGCGAGCCCGGAACCGGTGCTGCACCGCGGCCCTCATGCCGCTTAGCCTGCGCGGAGCCCCCGGAAGGAGCACCCGCCCATGCGAGCAGTCGTCTTCGACCACTACGGCGGCCCCGCCGAGGTACGGGACGTGCCGGACCCCCGCCCGGCCCCGCACGGAGTGGTGGTCCGGGTCGAGGCCACCGGCCTGTGCCGGAGCGACTGGCACGGCTGGGCGGGCCACGACCCGGACATCACGCTTCCGCACGTGCCCGGCCATGAACTCGCCGGTGTGGTCGAGGAGACGGGCGCCGCCGTGACCGGCTGGCGCCCCGGCGACCGGGTCACCGTCCCCTTCGTCTGCGCCTGCGGCGGCTGCCCCTCGTGCGCGGCCGGCGACCAGCAGGTCTGCGAACGCCAGACCCAGCCCGGCTTCACGCACTGGGGCTCCTTCGCCCAGTACGTGGCCCTGGACCACGCCGACGTGAACCTGGTGGCGATCCCGGAGGGCATGTCGTACGCGACGGCCGCCTCGCTGGGCTGCCGCTTCGCGACGGCGTTCCGCGCGGTGGTGCAGCGCGGCAGGGTCGCGGCGGGGGAGTGGGTGTCGGTGTACGGCTGCGGAGGCGTGGGCCTGTCGGCGGTGATGATCGCGGCGGCGGCCGGGGCGCGGGTGGTCGCGGTCGACGTGTCGGCCCAAGCCCTGGCCCTGGCAGGGAGGTTCGGCGCGGCGCACTGCGTGGACGCGGGGCACGGCGACGACCCGGCGGCGACGGTCCGCGAACTGACCGCCGGCGGCAGCCACCTCTCCCTGGACGCCCTCGGCTCACCGCCCACCGCCGCCGCCTCGGTCAACTCCCTGCGCCGCCGCGGGCGTCACGTCCAGGTGGGCCTGCTGCCGTCCCCGGACGGCACCACCCCCGTACCGCTGGCGCGTGCGCTCGCCCTGGAACTGGAACTCCTCGGCAGCCACGGCATGGCGGCGCACGCCTACCCCGCCATGCTCGAACTGGTTCGCGCCGGCACCCTCCGCCCCGACCTCCTGGTGACCTCGACGATCCCCCTGGACGCGGCGCCGCGGGCCCTGGCGGCGATGGGCGGGGCCCCGGGGGCCGGGGTGACGGTCATCGAGCCGTGGGCCTGAGCACCCCGCCGGCCGCGGTTCAGGCGTCTCTGCGGTTTCTGTTGCCTGGCCGGGAGGCGACCCAGGCGCGGACCGTGTCGGCGTACCAGTAGGGCTTGCCGCCCTCGACGTGGTCGGGTGGCGGGAGCAGCCCGTGTTTGCGGTAGGAGCGGACGGTGTCGGGCTGCACCCGGATGTGTGCCGCGATCTCCTTGTAGGACCAGAGCCGTCGGTCGGTCATGAGATGCACCTCCCTGCGCGCACCGCGGGGGCGACCGGAGGCGGTCGTCGGGGGAGCCGGGCGCTGCGCTGGCGATCACAAAGCCTGTGCCCGGTCAACGACGGAGAGTGACTGTGGGCAAGCGGCTGTGGGCCTGGTGTGACCGAGAACCCGCGTAGGCGCGACATGTGTGACACAAGAGAGGTGTTTGTGACACAGCTGGGGCACAGACGCGCGCCGGTGTGTCAGCGGGGCGCGTTGACATGTGGGGGCCGGTGTGGACGGGCCGCCTCCGCCGCTCCGGATCCGTCTTGTCGGCATCGTCTCGTCCGAATGTCCGGACAAACCATTGACACGACCTCCTGTCCAGGACTACAAACCGGGGGAGAGCCGTGACGAAGGGAAACCGATGGCGTACGACCTGATCACCATGGGGCGGATCGGGGTGGATCTCTATCCGCTCCAGACCGGTGTCCCGCTCGCCCAGGTGTCGTCCTTCGGCAAGTTCCTCGGCGGGTCGGCGACGAACGTGGCCGTGGCCGCCGCCCGCCTGGGCCGGAACACCGCCGTCATCAGCCGCACCGGTCAGGACGCCTTCGGCGGCTACCTGCACGAGGCACTGCGCGACTTCGGGGTGGACGACCGCTGGGTCACCGCCGTGCCCGGACTGAACACCCCGGTCACCTTCTGCGAGGTCTTCCCGCCGGACGACTTCCCGCTGTACTTCTACCGGCAGCCCAAGGCCCCGGACCTGGAGATCGACGCCCACGACCTGGACCTCGACGCCGTCCGCGACGCCCGGATCTTCTGGGTCACCGGCACCGGCCTGAGCGAGGAGCCCAGCCGTACGGCGACCCTCGCGGCCCTCGCCCACCGCGCCAAGGCCGGGACCACCGTCTTCGACCTCGACTGGCGGCCGATGTTCTGGAGCGACCCGGAGTCGGCCCGCCCCTTCTACGCCGAGGCCCTCAGGCACACCACCGTCGCCGTCGGCAACCTCGACGAGGTCGAGGTGGCGACCGGCGTGCGCGAGCCGCAGGCCGCCGCCCAGGCGCTGCTCGACGCCGGGGTCGAGATCGCCGTCGTCAAGCAGGGGCCCAAGGGCGTCCTCGCCGTCAACCGCGACGGCGACTCCGCCGAGGTGCCGCCGCTGCCCGTCCACGTCCTCAACGGACTGGGCGCCGGTGACGCCTTCGGCGGTTCCCTCTGCCACGGCCTCCTCGAAGGCTGGGACCTGGAGAAGATCATGCGGCACGCCAACGCGGCCGGCGCCATCGTGGCCTCCCGCCTGGAGTGCTCCTCCGCCATGCCGACCCGCGACGAGATCGCGGCCGCGCTCGCCGCCGGAGCGGTGCTGTGAGGGCCGGCCGCGTCGCGGGCGCGCACCACGACGCCGCAGCCCCCGCCAAGCAGCCTGGCGTGGACATCGCGGCCCTGGTCCACACCCGTACCCATCACCCCGAGGCCATCGCCGAGGCGGCCGCGCGACGAAGCCGCCGTCCGCTCCTCGACGAGGACGGCCGGCTGATGATCGTCGCCGCCGACCACCCGGCCCGCGGCGCCCTCGGCGTGGGCGGCGACAGGCTCGCCATGGCCAACCGGGCCGAACTGCTGGAGCGGCTCTGCCTGGCGCTGTCCCGGCCCGGCGTCGACGGCGTCCTGGCCACCGCCGACATCCTCGACGACCTGCTGCTGCTCGGCGTCCTCGACGGCAAGGTCGTCATGGGCTCGATGAACCGCGGCGGACTGCAGGGCGCCCGCTTCGAACTCGACGACCGGTTCACCGGCCACCGCGCCGAGGACATACAGCGCCTCGGGTTCGACGCCGGCAAGCTGCTGCTGCGGATCGACTACGACGACCCGGGCTCGCTGACCACCCTGGAGTCCACCGCCCGCGCCATCGACGACATGGCCGCACACCGGCTGCCGGTCTTCGTCGAGCCGTTCATCAGCGGCCGCACCCCCGAGGGCAAGGTCAGGAACGACCTGTCCGCCGAGGCGGTCACCCGGTCCATCGCCATCGCCTCGGGCCTCGGCGGGAGTTCGGCCTACACCTGGCTCAAGGTGCCGGTCACCGACAACCCCGACGACATGGCCCAGGTCATGGAGACGTCCACACTCCCCGCCGTGCTGCTCGGCGGCGAAGTGGGCGATGACCAGGACGGTGCGTACGAGAAGTGGCGCAGCGCCCTCCGACTCCCCACCGTGCGCGGCCTGGTGGTCGGCCGCTCGCTGCTGTACCCGGCGGACGGCGACGTGGCCGCCGCCGTGGACACCGCCGTAGGACTGCTGTGAGGCCCTGATGACGACGAACGAGCTGCACCTGAGCAAGGGTTCGACCGCCAACGCACAGTACGTGCTCGACATCGACCCGAAGCGGGCCGGCTGGGCGCACAGCAGCCTCCGGATCGTCGAACTGCCGCCCGGTGGCAGCCACTTGTTCACCACGGGGGACAGTGAGTGGATCGTGCTTCCGCTGGCAGGCGGTTGTACGGTGCGAACGGAGGGAACAGAGTTCCAGATCCTGGGCCGGGGGAGCGTGTTCGCCGGAGTCTCCGACTTCGTCTACGTGCCCCGGGACGCCCAGGTCCAGATCGCCTCCGGCGCGGGAGGCCGCTTCGCCCTGGCAGGAGCGAAGTGCGAGCGACGACTCCCCGCCCGCTACGGCCCCGCGCCGGAGGTTCCCGTCGAAGACCGCGGCAGCGGCACCAGCGCCCGGCAGGTGCGCAACTTCGCCTCCGCGGACTCGTTCGACTGCGACAAGCTCATCGCCGTGGAAGTCGTCACCCCGGGCGGCAACTGGTCCTCGTACCCGTCGCACAAGCACGACGAGTACCGGCCCGGCGAGGAGTCGGAGCTGGAGGAGATCTACTACTTCGAGATCGACGGACCGAACGGTTTCGGCTATCAGCGCGTATTCCCCTCCCGTGAGGGCGGTACGGACGTCCTCGCCGAGGTCCGCTCCGGCGACGTCGTGCTGGTCCCCGACGGATGGCACGGCCCGTCGATCGCGCAGCCCGGGCACGACATGTACTACCTGAACGTCATGGCGGGGCCGGGTGAGACGCGGGAGTGGCGGATCTGCTTCCACCCGGATCACACCGAGGGGTATCGATGACGATACGGCTCACCGTCGCGCAAGCGCTTGTCCGCTTCCTCGCCGCCCAGTACACCGAACGCGACGGCGAGCGCCACCGCCTGATCGGCGCCACCTGGGGCATCTTCGGCCACGGCAACGTGGCCGGCCTCGGCCAGGCCCTCGTCGAGTACGCGGACGAGATGCCGTACCACCAGGGCCGCAACGAACAGGCCATGGTGCACGCGGCCGTCGGCTACGCGCGTCAGTCGAACCGTCTCGCCACGCACGCCGTCACCACCTCCATCGGCCCCGGCGCCACCAACCTGGTCACCGGCGCCGCCCTCGCGACGATCAACCACCTCCCGGTGCTGCTCCTGCCCGGCGACGTCTTCGCGACCCGCCCCGCCGACCCGGTCCTCCAGCAGCTCGAAGTCCCGCACGCCGCCGACGTGTCGGTCAACGACACCCTGCGCCCGGTGTCGAGGTTCTTCGACCGGATCACCCGCCCCGAGCAGCTGATCCCGTCGGCCCTCGCCGCCATGCGCGTGCTCACCGACCCCGTCGAGACCGGCGCCGTGACCCTCGCGCTCCCGCAGGACGTCCAGGCCGAGGCGTACGACTGGCCCGAGGAGTTCTTCGCGGAGCGGGTGTGGACGGTACGACGGCCGGGCGCCGACCCGGTCGAACTCGCCGCCGCCGCAGGGGCGATCAGGAGCGCCCGCCGCCCCCTGGTCATCGCCGGCGGCGGGGTCCACCACAGCCGCGCCGAAGCCGTCCTCGCCGAGTTCGCCGAAGCCACCCGCATCCCGGTCGCGTCCACGCAGGCCGGCAAGGGCTCGCTGTGCTGGGACCACCCGCAGGACGTCGGCGGCGTCGGCCACACCGGCACCGCCACCGCCGACGAACTCGCCCGCACCGCCGACCTGGTGATCGGCGTCGGCACCCGCTACACCGACTTCACCACGGCCTCCGGCACCCTCTTCGAGAACCCGGACGTCCGCTTCCTCAACCTCAACATCGCGCCCCACGACGGCCACAAGCTGGCCGGCCTGCCCCTGGTCGCCGACGCCCGCAGTGCCCTCGGGCAACTGCGCCGGGCGCTGGACGGCCACCGCGCCGCCGATGCGTACGTCACCGAGTACACCGACGACAAGGAGCGGTGGGAACAGCGCGTCGACGCCTGCTACGAGGCCGAGGAGCCGGACATCCGGCCGACCCAGCCGCAGGTCCTCGGCGCCCTGGACGCGCTCGTCGACGAGAGCGACGTCCTGGTCAACGCGGCCGGCTCGCTCCCCGGCGACCTGCACCGGATGTGGCGGACCCGGTCGCGGGACCAGTACCACCTGGAGTACGGCTACTCGTGCATGGGCTACGAGATCCCGGCCGCCATCGGGGTGAAACTCGCCGCGCCGGAGCGGAACGTCTGGGCGCTGGTCGGCGACGGCACGTATCTGATGATGCCGACCGAGATAGTCACCGCCGTCCAGGAGGGGATCGCCATCAAGGTGCTGCTGGTGCAGAACCACGGCTACGCCTCCATCGGCGGACTCTCCGAGTCGGTGGGCGGCGAGCGGTTCGGCACCGCGTACCGCTTCCCCACGGCGGACGGCACCTTCACGGGCGCCCCGCTCCCCGTCGACCTGGCCGCCAACGCGGCCAGCCTCGGCATGCGCGTCCTGCGCGCCAAGACCGTCCGTGACCTGCGCTCGGCGCTCGTCGAGGCGCGGGCCGCCGACACTCCCACATGTGTCTACGTGGAGACCGAAACGGCCGACACTGTGTCGGGCCCGCCTCCCGCGCAGGCCTGGTGGGATGTACCTGTGGCCGAGACCGCGACCCGAGCGTCCGCGGTCAAGGCACGTGAGCTGTACGAACGGCACGTCTCTACCCGACGCCGCCATCTGTGAAGGAGTAACCGGTCATGACGAAGATCGTCAACCACTGGATCGGCGGCAAGACCGTCGAAGGCGCGTCGGGCACGTACGGGCCGGTCACCGACCCCGCGACCGGCGCCGTCACCACCAAGGTCGCGTTCGCCTCGGTCGACGAGGTCGACGCGGCGGTCCAGGCCGCCAAGGAGGCCTACGCGACCTGGGGCCAGTCCTCGCTGGCCAGGCGCACGGAGATCCTGTTCCGTTTCCGCGCCCTGCTGGACGCCAACCGGGACGCCATCGCCGAGCTGATCACCGCCGAGCACGGCAAGGTGCACTCGGACGCGCTCGGCGAGGTCGCCCGCGGCCTGGAGATCGTGGACCTGGCCTGCGGCATCAACGTGCAGCTGAAGGGCGAGCTGTCGACGCAGGTCGCCAGCCGCGTGGACGTCTCCTCGATCCGCCAGCCGCTGGGCGTGGTCGCGGGCATCACGCCGTTCAACTTCCCGGCGATGGTCCCGATGTGGATGTTCCCGATCGCCATCGCGACCGGCAACACCTTCGTCCTCAAGCCGTCCGAGAAGGACCCCTCCGCCTCCATCAAGATCGCCGAACTGCTGGCCGAGGCCGGCCTGCCGGACGGTGTCTTCAACGTCGTGCACGGCGACAAGGCGGCCGTGGACCGCCTCCTGGAGCACCCGGACGTCAAGGCCGTCTCCTTCGTCGGCTCGACCCCGATCGCCCGCCACATCCACACCACCGCCTCGGCCAACCACAAGCGCGTGCAGGCCCTGGGCGGCGCCAAGAACCACATGCTGGTCCTCCCGGACGCCGACCTGGACGCGGCGGCCGACGCGGCCGTCTCCGCGGCCTACGGCTCGGCGGGCGAGCGCTGCATGGCCATCTCGGCCGTCGTCGCGGTCGGCTCCATCGGCGACGAACTGGTGGCGAAGATCCGTGAGCGCGCCGAGAAGATCAAGATCGGCCCCGGCAACGACCCGACGTCGGAGATGGGCCCGCTGATCACGGCGGTCCACCGCGACAAGGTGGCCTCCTACGTCGAGGGCGCGGCCGCCGAGGGCTGCGAGGTCGTCCTGGACGGCACCGGCTACACGGTGGACGGCTTCGAGGACGGCCACTGGATCGGCATCTCGCTGCTCGACAAGGTGCCCACGTCCGCGAAGGCCTACCAGGACGAGATCTTCGGCCCGGTGCTGTGCGTGCTGCGCGTGGACACCTACGAGGACGGTGTGGCGCTCATCAACGCCTCGCCGTTCGGCAACGGCACCGCGATCTTCACCCGGGACGGCGGCGCCGCCCGCCGCTTCCAGCTGGAGATCGAGGCCGGCATGGTCGGCGTGAACGTCCCGATCCCGGTCCCCGTCGGCTACCACAGCTTCGGCGGCTGGAAGGACTCGCTCTTCGGCGACCACCACATCTACGGCAACGACGGCACGCACTTCTACACCCGCGGCAAGGTCGTCACGACCCGCTGGCCGGACCCGTCCGAGGCCCCGGCCGGTGTCGACCTGGGCTTCCCGCGCAACCACTGAGAGTGACCGACTGACCCAGTCGAGGCCGTCCGGATACCGGACGGCCTCGACTTTTTTTGTCGGCCGGGCTGCGGTTCCCGTGTGGACGGGATGAAACGGATGGCTTAAGCACTCTTGGCGTGTGACCTTCGAAAGCAAGGTCAGGCGATCGGAAGGCTTGGTGATTGCCCTATGCGCGTGCTCGACCCTGCGAATGCGATGTGACCACCGTCGCTTTAAGGGTGCGGAATCCGAAGGTAAACAGCCATTGACGCCGCGGTTTTCGTCGGGGTTCCATGCAGCACAGCCCAACCGCCGGAGGCATCCGCAACGACGCGATCGGAACCGCCGCATGACCGACACGCTCCGCCCTGTCGAGACCGCCCTCCCCGAGGTGTCCGACAGTCCCAAGACGCTCAAGCGCTCCATCGGCGTGGTCGGCGGCACCCTCCTGACCCTCTCCTGCGTGACCCCCGCCTCGACGCTCTTCGTGGTCGTGCCCGACCTGTTCGGGTCCCTCGGCACCGCCACCGCCCTGACGATCGCCATCGGCTCCCTCCTCTGTATCGCCGTGGCGTTCTGCTACTCGGAACTGGGCACGCTCATCCCCAGCGCGGGCGGCGAGTACGCCATGGTCTCCACGATGGCGGGCCGCCTGGCCGGCTGGCTGGTCTTCGTCCTCTCCCTCCTCGTCGTGATGATCGTGCCCCCGGTGATCGCGATGGGTACGGCCGACTACCTGGCCCCGATCGTCCACCTGGACCCCGCCATGACCGGCGCCGGCGTGATGCTGCTGGCGACCCTCGCCGGCCTCCTGGACCTGCGCGCGAACGCCTGGATCACCGGCATCTTCCTGGTCCTGGAGGTCATCGCCGCGGGCGTGGTGGCCGTGCTGGGCTTCTCCCACAGCCACCGGGGCGTCGGCAGCCTCACCTCCATGCAGGTGGCGGACACGGGCGGCCACACCACCACGGTCACCGCCATGCTCGTCGTCTCCGGCCTCGCCATCGCCCTCTTCGTCACCCAGGGCTTCTCCACGGCGGTCTACCTCTCCGAGGAACTGGAGAACCCGCGCCGCAACGTCGCCCGCACGGTCCTCGCCACCCTCGCGATCTCCACGGTGATCATCCTCGTCCCGGTCGCCGCGATCACCATGGGCGCGACCGACCTCAAGGCCCTCACCGGCGGTGACATCAGCGCCATGGTCACCGCCTGGTCCAACTCCGCGGTCGGCACGTTCGTCAGCCTCTGCGTGGCCCTCGCGATCATCAACGCGGGCATCGTCATGGTCATCCAGAACTCCCGCGTCCTGTTCGCCTCGGCCCGCGACAAGGCGTGGCCGGCACCGGTCAACAGCGCCCTCTCCCGCCTGGGCCGGTTCGGCTCCCCCTGGGTGGCCACCCTCGCCGTCGGCGTCCCCGGCGCCCTGCTCTGCTTCGTCAACCTGGACACCCTGTACGGCGTGACGGGCGTGTCCGTGACCGGCATGTACCTCCTGGTCGCCGTCGCCGCCCTGCTGGCCCGCCGGGGCGCCCACAAGCACACCCCGGCCTGGCGCATGCCCCTGTGGCCGGCGATGCCGATCCTCCTCATCGCCGTCCTCGCCTACATCCTCACCCAGCAGGAAACCGTCTACCTCCTGTGGACCGGCGGCATCACAGCAGCGGCAACCCTCTACTGGGCCTTCTACCTCCGCCCCCGCAAGGAAACCCACTGGGTCGTCTCGATCCCGGAGGACGTCCAGTCCTGAAGAGGGGGCGACTGCAGCGCCCCGACAGGGGCGCGGGGCTGTATCGATCTGCGGCTACCGCCGCGCGGGCGCGAACGGCCGCGACGGTGCGCAACTGTTCGCACGAACCGAAGCGGCCCCGACAGGGGCGCGGGGCTGTATCGATCTGCGGCTACCGCCGCGCGGGCGCGAACGGCCCCCACCGGCCCGCACCCGAGGTCGCCCCGGCGCCCCGGTGTACCGCACCCGAAGTACGCGGCAACGCGGCCGTACTCCTCGGGGATGGCCCGCTGTTCAGCCCACCGTCGGCATCGGATGCCGGTACGGCCCCGTACCGTTGAGGGCATGGATCTTCGACCCCCCGGCCTACGAGCCCTGCTTCGGCGGCCGCGACGGCTTCTGTCCGCCGCGGCCGCCGTCGTCGTGCTCGTCGGCGCCGGCACGTGGACGGCCGTCGCGTCCGACGACCCGACCCCGGTCCACCGGTCCGACCAGGTCATGGCCGTCGACGGGGTACGGCTGGACACCTCGTTCTTCACCACCCCCGGCACCGGCCGGCGCCCCGCGGTCCTGCTCGCCCACGGCTTCGGCGGCTCCAAGGCCGACATGCGCCAGGAGGCCGAGGACCTCGCCCGCCAGGGCTACGCGGTCCTCACCTGGTCCGCCCGCGGCTTCGGCAGGTCGACCGGCAGTATCGGCCTGAACGACCCGAAGGGCGAGGTCGCCGACGTCTCCCGGCTCATCGACTGGCTCGCGAAGCAGCCCCAGGTCCGGCTCGACAAGCCCGGCGACCCCCGCGTCGGCATGGCCGGCGGCTCCTACGGCGGCGCGATCTCCCTCCTGGCCGCCGGCTACGACCGGCGCGTGGACGCGATCGCCCCGTCGATCACCTACTGGAACCTCGCGGACGCCCTGTTCCCGAACGGCGTCTTCAAGAAGCTGTGGGCCGGGATCTTCTTCAACACCGGCGGCGGCTGCGCCAGGTTCGAGCCGGCGCTGTGCGCGATGTACGACCGGGTCGCCGAGTCGGGCAGGCCGGACGCGGCCGCGGTCAAGCTCCTGGAGGAGCGCTCGCCGTCGGCCGTCGGCGCCCGCATCAAGGTGCCGACCCTGCTCTTCCAGGGCCAGACCGACTCCCTCTTCACACTCGCCCAGTCCGACGCCGCCGCGAAGGCGATCCGGGCGGCCGGCGCCCCCGTCGACGTCGACTGGATCGCCGGCGGCCACGACGGCGGCGACCTGGAGACCAGCCGCGTCGAGGGCCGGATCACCTCCTGGTTCGACCGCTACCTGAAGGACGACAAGGCCACCGGAACCGGCCCGGCCTTCCGGATCACCCGCACCGGAGGCGTCGACTCCACCGACGGCGCCGCCCAGCTGCGGGGCGCGACCTCGGACAGCTACCCCGGCCTGGAGAGCGACCGGAGGTCCATCGCCCTGACGGGCGGCACACAGCGCGTCCAGAACCCGGCGGGCGCCACCCCGCCCGCCGTCTCCGCGCTGCCCGGCCTCGGCGCCGGCGGCGGCCTCGCCCAGCTCTCCTCCCTCGGCGTCGGCGTCTCCCTGGACTTCCCGGGCCAGTACGCCCGCTTCGACTCGGCGCCCGTCGCCGACAACGTGCAGATCACCGGCTCACCCACGGCCACCGTCCACATCACCTCGACGAGCGACGACGCCGTGCTCTTCGGCAAGGTGTACGACGTCGGCCCGGGCGGCACCCGGCAGGTGCTGCCCTCCCAGCTGGTCGCCCCGATCCGCGTCGAGGGAGCCAGGTCCGGCAAGGACGTCACGGTCACCCTCCCGGCGATCGACCACGAGGTGCAGAAGGGCCACCGGCTGCGCCTGGTCCTCGCCTCCACCGACCTCGGCTACGCCTCCCCGACCGCCCCGGCGACCTACACGGTCTCCCTCAGGGGCGCTCTCAGCGTGCCGACGGCACCCCAGGTGGACACGGCCGCCGCGGCGCTGCCCGCCTGGGTGTGGTGGCTGCCGTCGGCCGGAGCGCTCGCCGCCGTGGCCCTGCTGCTCACCGGCCGCCGCCGTACCGCCACCCCGGCACCCGACCCCGAACTCGCCGACGTCCCGCTGCAGATCACGGACCTGAGCAAGCGCTACGCGGGCTCCACCGACCGGTACGCGGTCCGCGAGCTGTCCTTCCGCGTCGAGAAGGGCCAGGTCCTCGGCCTGCTCGGCCCGAACGGCGCGGGCAAGACCACCACCCTCCGCATGCTGATGGGCCTGATCAAGCCGGACGACGGCGATATCCGGGTCTTCGGCCACGCCGTCCGCCCCGGTGCCCCCGTCCTCTCCCGGGTCGGCGCCTTCGTGGAGGGCGCCGGCTTCCTGCCGCACCTCTCCGGCCGGGAGAACCTGGAGCTGTACTGGCAGGCCACCGGCCGCCCGGCGGCGGACTCCCACATCGAGGAGGCCCTCAAGATCGCGGGCCTCGGCGACGCGCTGGCCCGCGCGGTCCGCACCTACTCGCAGGGCATGCGCCAGCGCCTGGCCATCGCCCAGGCCATGCTCGGCCTGCCGGACCTGCTCATCCTCGACGAACCGACCAACGGCCTGGACCCGCCGCAGATCCGCGAGATGCGCGAGGTGATGATCCGCTACGCGGCCGCCGGCCGCACGGTGATCGTCTCCAGCCATCTCCTCGCCGAGGTCGAGCAGTCCTGCACCCACCTCGTGGTGATGGACCGCGGCCGGCTGATCCAGGCCGGCCCGGTCGCGGAGATCGTCGGCTCCGGCGACACCCTGCTCGTCGGCACCGGCGTGCCCGTGGAGGAGCCCGTGGTGGAGAAGGTGGCCGCGCTGTCCGGCGTCGCCTCGGTGACCCGCACGGACGACGGACTGCTGGTCCGCATGGAGCCCGGCGGCAGCGCGCCGCGACTGGTCGCCGAACTGGTCCGGCTCGATGTGCCCGTGGCGTCGGTGGGCCCCCACCGCCGCCTCGAAGACGCCTTCCTCACCCTGATCGGAGGTTCCGCATGAGCACGTTCACCGAGGTCGCCTCCGGCTATCGGGCGGGCCGCACCCTGCCGCTGCGCGTCGAGCTGGTCCGCCAGCTCAAGCGCCGCCGCACCCTGGTGATGGGCGGGATCCTCGCCGTACTGCCGTTCGTCCTGCTGATCGCGTTCGCCATCGGCGGCCAGCCGGGCGAGCGGAACGGCCAGGTCACCCTGCTGGACACGGCCACCGCGTCCGGCGCCAACTTCGCCGCGGTCAACCTGTTCGTGTCGGCGGGGTTCCTGCTGGTCATCCCGGTCGCCCTGTTCTGCGGGGACACGGTGGCCTCGGAGGCCAGCTGGTCCTCCCTGCGCTATCTGCTCGCCGCACCCGTGCCGCGGGCCCGCCTGCTCTGGTCCAAGCTGGTCGTCGCCCTCGGACTCAGCCTGGCCGCGATGGTCCTGCTGCCGCTGGTCGCGCTGGCCGTCGGCACCGCCGCCTACGGCTGGGGGCCGCTCCAGATCCCGACCGGCGGCGAACTCGACACCGGCACCGCGGCCCAGCGCCTGGCGGTCGTGGTGGCGTACGTCTTCCTGTCCCAACTGGTCACCGCGGGGCTGGCGTTCTGGCTCTCCACCAAGACGGACGCACCCCTCGGCGCGGTCGGCGGCGCGGTCGGCCTGACCATCGTCGGCAACGTCCTGGACGCGGTCACCGCCCTCGGCCACTGGCGCGACTTCCTGCCCGCGCACTGGCAGTTCGCCTGGGCGGACGCCGTACAACCGCATCCCGAGTGGTCCGGCATGATCCAGGGAACCGCGATTTCCATAACGTACGCCCTGGTGCTGTTCGCCCTGGCCTTCCGGGGTTTCGCCCGCAAGGACGTGGTCTCCTAGGTCACCGGACGATCTCCCTCCGGCCTCGAAACCCCTGGTCCGTGCCCCGTTCGAGATCCATCCGCAACCCTTCGGGTCGCACGTTCCACCCCCCTGCGCCGTCAGAGTCGACACAAGGCCAGAGAGCCAGGAAGCCGACTCCGACCGGCACAGGGGGCACACACGATGGACCGACACCGGACCCGACGACAGATCTCCGGGGCGCTGCTCGCCCTCACCACCGCGGGCGCCCTGCTGCTGACGGCCTGCAGCGCGGGCGACGGCAGCCACTCGTCCACCGACTCGAGACAGAGCAACAGCCTGCCGGCCCCGGCTCCCAGCCGGCCGCAGCGCGAGGACTCCGCGACCACCCCGCCCTCCGACTATCTCTCCACCTTCGCCCTGGACGTGGACACCGCGTCCTACGGCTACGCCCGCCGCACCCTCGCCGACGGCGCGCGCCCCGCCCCCTCGACGGTCCGCGCCGAGGAGTTCGTCAACAGCTTCCGCCAGGACTACCCCACCCCCGACCACAACGGCTTCACGGTCACGGTGGACGGCGCCCGGACCACCGACCCGAACTGGTCCCTCGTCCGGGTCGGCCTCGCCACCCGCCCCGCCGACGCCACCGCCGACCGGCCGCCGGCGGCCCTCACCTTCGTCATCGACGTCTCCGGCTCCATGGACGAGCCGGGCCGGCTGGACCTCGCCAAGAAGTCCCTGGACACGATGACCGACCGGCTCCGCGACGACGACTCGGTCGCGATCGTCGCCTTCAGCGAACGCGCCGAGAAGGTCCTGCCGATGACCCGCCTCGCCGGTCACCGCGGGGAGATCCACGACGCCGTCGACAGCCTCGCCGCCCTCTACTCCACCAACCTCGGCGAGGGCGTGGAGACCGGCTACGCCACCGCCGTCGCGGGCCTGCGCAAGGACGCCACCAACCGTGTCGTCCTGATCTCCGACGGCCTCGCCAACGACGGCGAGACCGACCCCGACGCCATCCTGAAGCGCATCGACAGCGACCGCCGCGAGTACGGCATCACGCTGTTCGGCGTGGGGGTGGGCAGCGACTACGGCGACGCGCTCATGGAACGCCTCGCCGACAAGGGCGACGGCCACACCACGTACGTCTCCGACACCGCCACCGCGAACCGGGTCTTCTGCCGGCAACTCCCGCAGAACATCGACCTGGTGGCCCGCGACGCCAAGGCCCAGGTGGCCTTCGACCCGCACACGGTCGCCGACTTCCGGCTGATCGGCTACCAGGACCGCAAGGTCGCCGACAAGGACTTCCGCGACGACCGGGTGGACGGCGGCGAGGTGGGCCCCGGCCACACGGTGACGGCCCTCTACGCGGTCCGCACCAGGCCCGGCACGGAGGGGCACCTGGCCACCGCCACGGTCCGCTGGCTGGACCCCGAGACCCGCGCCCCGCACGAGGACACGGGCGCGATGGAGGCCGGCGCCCTGCACTACTCGGTCTGGACGGCGTCCCCGCGCTTCCAGGTGACGGCGGTGGCGGCGTACTTCGCGGACGCGCTGGCGGGCGGCGACTACGACATCCCCGGGAAGCCGAGCCTCAGCAGCCTCCACTCCCGAGCCACGACGCTGGCACGAACGACCGAGGACAGGGACGTCTCCGACCTGGCGACAGCCATCAGGGAGGCGAGCCGTCCAAACGCCGCTGACTGAAGCGCCCCGTCAGGGGCGCGGGTCCGTGTCAATGTGCGGCTACCGCCGCGTCGGCGCGCTCGACCCCCCACCCGCCCGCACTCGAACCGCAAACCGCGCGAACCCATTGACCTCCCCTTACTTCTGAGTAAGTTGGCGCCCCATGGGCGTACGCAGCGACCTCAAGCGAGCACGTCGACGCACCGACCTCGCCGCCCGGGGCAGGGTCGAAGTCATCAGGGACCAGGCCGGTGTCGTACGGGAGGCGCGCCGGGAGCATCTCGCCGCGCCCCTCACCACCGGCTCCCTCGCCGACCTCCCCTACACCAACGCGGCCGAGGACCCCGGCGCCACCGCGATCCGCCGCAGCGAGGGCACCGTCACGGCGGCCGCCTTCGCCGCCCAGGTGACCGCCGTGGCAAAGGGGTTGATCGCAGCCGGCGTCGCCGCAGGCGACCGCGTCGCCGTGATGTCCCGCACCCGCTACGAGTGGACGGTCCTCGACTTCGCCATCTGGTCGGCGGGCGGGGTGACCGTCCCGGTCTACCCCACCTCCTCCGCCGAGCAGGTGGCGTGGATCGTCCGGGACTCCGGCGTCCGCCATGTCGTCACCGAGACACCGGAGAACACCGCCACCGTCACCAGCGGCACCGCCCGGCACCCCCGACCCCCGCGCGTCTGGGAACTGACGGAGACCTCAGCCGCTGCCGCGACGGGCGGCGCGGTCGCCGAACTCACCGCCCTCGGCGCGGACATCCCCGACGAGGACGTCGTCAAGCGCCGTGGCACCCTCACCCCCGAGTCGACCGCGACGGTCTGCTACACCTCCGGCACCACCGGCCGCCCCAAGGGCTGTGTCCTCACCCACGCCAACCTGCACGCCGAGGCCGCCAACACGGTCGAGCTGCTGTACCCCGTCTTCCAGGAGGTCACCGGGCAGACCGCCTCGACCCTGCTGTTCCTGCCGCTCGCCCACATCCTGGGCCGTACGCTGCAGATCGCCTGCCTGATGGGTCGGATCGAGATGGGCCACTTCCCGAGCGTGCAGCCGGACGAACTCCGGCCCGCCCTGCGGGAGTTCCGGCCGACGTTCCTGGTCGGGGTGCCGTACCTCTTCGAGAAGATCCACGACACCGGGCGGGCGACGGCCGAGAAGATCGGCCGGGCCGCTTCCTTCGACCGGGCGGAACGGATCGGCGTGCGCTTCGCCGAGGCCTACCTGAACAAGTTCCTCGGCACCGGAAAGGGCCCCGGCCCCGGCCTGTACGCCGCCTGGGCGCTGTACGACCTGCTGGTCTACCGCCGTATCCGCAAGGAACTCGGCGGCCGGATGCGGTACGCCGTCAGCGGCGGCTCCCCGCTCGACCGGAACCTCAACCTGTTCTTCCACGCGGCCGGGATCGTCGTCTACGAGGGCTACGGCCTGACCGAGACCAGTGCGGCCGCCACCATCGTGCCGCCGCTGGCGCCCCGCCCCGGTACGGTCGGACAGCCGATCCCCGGGACGGCCGTCCGGATCGCCGACGACGGCGAGGTGCTGATCAAGGGGCCGGTGGTCTTCGGGGCGTACTGGAACAACCCGGCCGCGACCGCCGAAGTACTGCCGGACGACGGCTGGTTCGCGACCGGCGACCTCGGCGCGCTCGACGCGGACGGCTATCTCACCATCACCGGCCGCAAGAAGGACCTGCTGGTCACCTCCGGCGGCAAGAACGTCTCCCCGGCGGTCCTGGAGGACCGGCTGCGCAGCCGCGCGCCCGTCGGCCAGTGCCTGGTGGTCGGCGACAACCGGCCCTTCGTCGCCGCGCTGATCACCCTGGACCCCGAGGCCCTCGCCCACTGGCTGTCCGTACGGAAGCTGCCGCCGGACACCCCGCTCGCCGAGCTGGTGCGCGACGACCGGCTGCGGGCCGAGGTGCAGAAGGCGGTCGACCACGCCAACGCGGCCGTCTCCCGGGCGGAGTCGATCCGTGCCTTCGTGCTGGTCGAGGGCGAGTTCACCGAGGACAACGGCCTGCTCACCCCGTCGCTCAAGGTGAAGCGGCACGCGGTGACCGCCCGCTACGCCGACGAGATCGAGGCGCTGTACCGAAAGTGAGCCGCGAGGCGAGTGAGCCGCGGGGGCAAAAGACGGCGGGCCACCGGGAGAACCGGTGGCCCGCCGTCCGCGGAGCTTCTGGACTACTGGTTGCCGGTGCCGTTGGCGGACAGGGCCGAGATGTCGTCCAGGATGTGCGACAGCGGCTCGTCGCCCTTGGCCTGGGTGGAGTTCTCGACGCACTGCTGGTTCTGCGGCGCGGAGAGGACCGGCACGTCCTGCAGGACGCCGACGGCGGCGGCGCCGACCAGGCCCTGGAGGTTCGCCTTGACCGGGAGGCCGACGCACGGCTTGTTCAGCGACCCCTGGACCAGCGAGAGCTGCGGGCTCTGGTCGCCGAACGTGGCCGAGTTGCCGAACTCCGACTTGGCGCCGTTGCCGCTGGCCGAGGTGGTGCCGCTGTCGTTGCCGGTGGCCAGGGCCTGGGGGGCGGCCGTGGCGGCGAAACCGGCGACGGTGGCGGCAACGGCCGCGGTTGCCCACAGCTTCTTCATGTTCAATCCCTTTCGAAAGGCGGACTCCGGGGAGGAGCTGCGTGATCGTCAACGGCAGGAACCCTGCCGGGGTTGCGTGCTTTGCCCCCATTGGAGTAGCGCAGTCCGATTAGGCGACGAGCGCCCCGCCGGGGGGTGGGTGCACCGGAGACGACGCAGGCCGGCGGGCCGCCGGGAAGTCGGCGGCCCGCCGGCCGAGAGCACCCCGAAAGGGGCCCGGAACGCGTGCGGACTACTGGTTGGCGGTGCCGTTGGCGGACAGGGCCGAGATGTCGTCCAGGATGTGCGACAGCGGCTCGTCGCCCTTGGCCTGGGTGGAGTTCTCGACACACTGCTGGTTCTGCGGCGCGGAGAGGATCGGCACGTCCTGCAGGACGCCGACGGCGCCGACACCGGCCAGGCCCTGGAGGTTCAGCTTCGCCGGCAGGCCGATGCACGGCTTGTTGAAGGAGCCCTGGATGAGCGCCAGCTGCGGGCTCATGTTGCCGTACGTGGCGGAGTTGCCGAACGCCTGCGAGGCACCGTTGCCGCTGGCGGAGGTGGTGCCGTGGTCGTTGCCGGTGGCCAGGGCCGGCGAGGCGGCGACAGCGGTGGCACCGGCCACGGAGGCGGCGACAGCGGCGACGGCCAGAACCTTCTTGATCACTGTGATTCCCTTCTGGAAAAACCCCGTCCACCGGAGCCCACTGGTCAACTCCCCGCGACGCGTTTGGTTGCTCCGTTTCACTCCGATGGCGCACGGCCCGGTAATCCCCGACGTCGCCGCGGGCGCGCGGCCGTAAGGGAATTCCGGGCGGTGACCGGTCCGATCGGGTGACGTGCCGCGTCCTCACCGCAACCATTCCGGGCGCGGGCGGTTGATGCGGGGGCAGGAACGTGCGTCTTGCGCACGGAGCCAGGAAAGGAAAGCGAAATGCTGAAGAAGGCAATGGCCGCGGCGGCGGTCGCCGCGTCCGTCGTAGGTGTGTCGGCGGCGGCAGCCCCCCAGGCGCTTGCCACCGGCAACGACCACGGCACCACCTCCGCCAGCGGCAACGGCGCCCAGGAGCAGTTCGGCAACTCGGTGACCAAGGGCAAGATGAGCCCGCAGGCCACCCTGGTGCAGGGCTCGCTCAACAAGCTCTGCGTCGGTCTGCCCGCGAAGGGGAACCTCCAGGGGATCCTCGGCCTCATCGCCGCCGTCGGCGTGGCCCAGGACGTGCCGGTCCTCTCCGCGCCGCAGAACCAGCAGTGCGCCGAGAACTCCACCCAGGCCAAGGGCGACGAGCCGGTGTCGCACGTCCTGGACGACATCTCGGCCCTCTCGGCCAACGGCGTCGCCAACCAGTGACCCCGGCCTCGTGAAATCCGCCCGGATGACGTGCTTTCGCACGCCGCCCGGGCGGATTTCGCTGCGTTCGGCCATTTCTTGCCAGGCGTTCGAGTGAATTACCCGACGGCGCGCGTTCCGTAGTTTCTTCGACCGCCTATTTCTCGTTCTACATTCTGCCGGTCATGATGCGAGCCATTCATGCCGTGCTCGCTCGGTTTCGGCCGTCATACGGGCATGACCGCAGAGTAAGGGAAAGTTCATGAAGAAGACCGCTGCTGTCGCTGCCGGTGCGATCCTGGCCCTGATGGGCGCCGTCCCGGCCTTCGCGGACTCGGGTGCCGAGGGCGCCGCCGTCAGCTCCCCGGGCGTGGTGTCCGGCAACGTGATCGAGGTTCCGGTCCACGTTCCGGTCGAGGCCTGCGGCGACACCGTCGACGTCATCGCGCTGCTGAACCCCGCGTTCGGCGGCGCCTGCGTCAACGACTGACGACGTCGGCGCAGCGCACCAGCCGTCCGGCTGTGTCACGGTCGGCCTCGGATCGTCGATCCTCCGCATCCGCGCTCCGAGGCCGGCCTCTCCACTTCTGAGCAGGAAGACAACGAGATTGCGACAGACCCTCAGCAGAGGAATGGTCGTGGCCGCCGCCGCGACCGGCATTCTGTCCCTGTACGCCAGTCCCGCGCTCGCCGACACGGACGCGACCGGGGCGGCAGGCGGTTCACCGGGTGTCGTGTCCGGCAACAACGTCCAGGCCCCGGTGGACGTGCCGGTCAGCGCGTGCGGCAACTCGATCGACCTGGCCGCCCTGTTGAATCCGGCCTTCGGCAACTCCTGTGCGAACGCACCGGGTTCCGACGAGCACACCGGCGACCGGGCGGACGACGCGTCCTACGGCGACTCGGGCGACGACAGCCCGGGCTACGGCAGCACGGGTTGCGACTCGGGCTACGGCGCCGAGGGCTCGCCCGGCAACACCCCGCCCCCCTACGGCGAAGAGACCTCGCCCCCCTGCAGCGAGACGCCGTCACCGAGCCCGACACCGCCGTCACCGACCCCGACGCCCTCGTCGCCGAGCCCGACGCCGCCGCCACCGAGCCGGACACCCCCGTCGCCGAGCCCGACGCCTTCGACGCCGAGTCCGACACCTCCGCCCGGCGGGCACCACCAGGGATCGCCGCCCACCCTGCCGCACACCGGCAGTGACCGGGAGGCCATGCTCGCGGCCTCGGCCGCCAGCGCCGCACTGATCGCGGGCGGGACGATGCTGTACCGACGGGGCCGAGCCGCGTCCCGCCGGTCCTAGGGCCTGCCCGGTCAGCCGGGTGCCGGACGCCTTCTTCGGGATCCGGCACCCGCGTCCGTCAGTTCCGCACCACGTCCGGTGCCGGCTCGCGGTGGTCCGCGTCGACACCCCAGCCGGCCGGGCCCGAGCGCAGCCGCCGCCGTACCCCGCGCACCAGCGTGTCCGCGGTGAACGTGGCGCCGTGCACGAAACGCATCGCCGGGCCGAATCCCGCGGCCGTGATCAGACCGGCCAGGAACAGCCCGGGGTACGACGACTCGAAACCCCGGCCGACCTCCGGCGCCCCGTCGGCCCCGGTCACCAGCGTCGTACGCAGGTCGTCGGCCAGGAGCCCGAGCCGCTCCCGGGTCGCCCTGAACCCCGTGGCCGCGATGACGTGTTCGGTCTCCAGGGTGTCCGCCCCGCCGCCGCGCACGGCCGTGTCCAGGCGTACCCCGCCCGCGGTGGCCCGGGCCGCCGTCACCTCGCGGCCGAGCAGCACCTCCACCCCGGACTCCACCCGCTCCCGCACCCACCAGGCGCCGGCCGGGCCGAGTGCCGTGGCCGCGATCCGCGCCCGGGTCGGCTCCGCGAGCCGCCGGTACAGGCCGGGGCGCTCGGAGTAGAACCAGTTGCGCCAGCCGGGGCCGAGACCGCTGTGCGGGGCGCGCGCCGACTTCCACCAGGGGCGCTCCCAGGGCGGCGGCACCTCGTTCCAGTACAGCTCTTCCGCGCGCACCAGCACCCGTACCCTGCTGCCCTGTTCGGCGAGGAGCGCGGCGGTCTCCAGGGCCGCCTGGCCGCCGCCGATCACCGTGACGTCCCGGCCCCGGAAACGGTCCAGGTCGGCGTGGTGGCTGCTGTGCGAGACCAGGTCGGGGGAGAGGCCGTGCAGGGCGGACGGGATCTCGACGAACGGCAGCACGCCGACGGCGAGGGCGACGGTCCGGCCGCGCAGGGTCTCGCCGTCCTCCGTCGTCGCGTCGAAGCCGCCGGTACGGGGCGCGATCCGGGTGACGGTGCGTTCGTCGACGGGCGGGGCGGCGTTGCGGGCGAACCACAGCCCGTACTCGGTGAACATGTCCAGCGGGATCGGCCGCCCGTGCCGGGCCTCCACCCCGCGGCCCGCGCAGTACACGTCCAGCCGCCAACGCGCCTCGGGATCCGACAGGTTGGAGGCCCACGGTTCGGACTTGAGGAACATCCCGCGGGGCATGTGGTCGCGCCAGGACGCCATCGGACGGCCGAAGACGCGGACGTTCAGCCCCGCCGCCGCGGCGTGGGACGCGATGGACAGGCCGTACGGGCCCGCGCCCACCACCAACAGGTCGTACATCAGCAGCTGCTCGCTTTCTCGTCGTCGGACCGGTCGGGCAGACCGGAGAGGCTGGAGACACCGGACACTCCGGAGAACTCCTCGTCCAGGGCGGCCGGGCGGCGTTCCCCGGCCGGCTCCCCGGCCTGGCGGACCACGACGGAGGACGGCCGCGGGACCGGGACCGTGCCGGGGCGCAGCCTGGCGAGGAGCCGGCCCGCCACGTGCCGGCACCACAGCGCCCACATCGCCAGGCCCGGCCCCCGGTCGTCCGGCGCGCTCCAGGCCAGCTCGCGCCCGCGCGGGGCCGGCCGCAGCGCGCTCAGCGGCGCGTAGTTCTCCACCACGAACGCCCGCCCGGCCAGCGGCGCCCCGGCGATCAGCGGACGGTGGGTCAGATCCAGGTGCAGGGCGCGTACGACGTCCAGGCCCGCGCCGTCGGTGAAGAGCCGGAACTGCGCGCCCGGACGAGGGTTGAAGTCGAGGAGGTGGTAGCGGCCGGTGCTGCCGCAGCGCCGGAAGTCCAGATCGAAGATGCCCCGGAAGCCCAGTTCGCCGGTGAGCCGTTCGGCCAGCCCCTGGACCTGCGGGTTGGGCGTCCACAGGCCGACCGCCGTCAGGCCCGCCCCGCGCGGCCAGGACCGCTGCTTGCGGCCGGGGCCGCCCGCGCGTACCGCGCCGGTGCGGTCGGCGTAACCGTGGAAGAACCAGTCGCGGTCCGGGCCCGGCGGCAGGAACTCCTGCAGCAGCAGCCTGCTGCCCGCCTCGTCGGCCCGCAGGAACAGCTCCCGCGCCTCCCGCGCCGAGCGCACCACGACCGTGCTGCGCAGCCCGGACCCGGCCGGGACCAGCCAGGGCCGGCTCCACTTGGCGACCACCGGAAGCCCGAGCCGCCAGACGGCGGAGGCGGCCTGCTCGGCGCTGTCCGGGACGAGGGTCCGCGGGTGCGGGATCCCGGCCGCCGCGCACACCTCGGCCAACTCGGCCTTGTCGGCGACCCGCTCGGGAAGCAGAGCGGGCTGCTGCGGCAGCAGGTAGGCGGGCGCGAGGTCCTCGCGGAGCCGGCCGACCGCGATCGCGCTCGCGTCGTCCATCGGGATCAGCACCGCCGGACGGGCGATCCGCGCCGCCACCCGGCGCAGCACGGCCACGATCTCCATGGCGGACGCACCCGGCGCCGGCGGCGGATGCAGCTGCCGTACGAAACGGGACCTGCCGACCGGACTGCCGGTGGAATCGGCGACCAGATGAACGTCCACGCCGGCTCTGCCGAGAGAGCGCACAGCCCCGAGGGTGCCGTGGTGAAAGGGATTCCGGTCGATCCGCAGCAGAACGGCGGGAACCCGGATGTCTAGCAGCGACACGGACCATTTCCTTTGCGTCGGTTCACCCGTGCGGGCGTTCGGCCCACCCGAAAGCCGCAGCCGCACTGGCGGAATTCATATTGATATGACTGAGTGTCAGTAACTGGTACTTCCTCAGCGCATGCGCGAACGGACGAGAAGAACGGACGAGAACTGGTGGAGAAAGGAGCAGGCATGGCTCCACAACGGCGAAAGCAGCCGAGATCCCGGTCGCACCGGCGGGCCGTGGTAGCGGCGGTGGCGGCGGTCGTCGTCGCCTCGGCGACCCTGGCCACCGGTCCGGGATTCGCCGCGGGTGCGGAGGTGGCGCTGGTCACGGACCCGACACCGGCTCCGACACCCACGACGTCCGTCCCGGCGTCGGCGGCACCCCTGCCGGCCGCGGCGAGTCCGGCACCGGTACCGGCGAGCCCGGCGCAGGTCACGCCCGCCCCCGCCAGGGCGGCACCGCCGGCCTTCGGGGCCTTCCTGGACTCCGGGCCGCTGGGCGTGGCCCGCATGGCCCAGCTGAGCGGCTGGCTCGGCGGGACCGAGCTGAAGGTCGCGCACACGTATCTGCCCGGCGACCGCTGGGCCGACATCGAGGGCGCGCCCGGCTTCCTCGACGTCTGGGCGCACTGGCGGCGGGAGAAGGACGACCGGATGCTCGTCCTCAACGTGCCCATGCAGGAGCGCAACGAGGACCACGTCGGGGACGCCGAGGTCCGGTCGCTGCTGGCGCAGGGCGCCGCCGGCCGGTTCGATCAGCACTTCCGGGCCCTGGCCGAGCGGCTCGTGCGGCTGGAGGTGCCGGACACGGTCATCGTGCTCGGCTGGGAGATGAACGGCACCACCTACACCCACCGTTGCGGGCCCGACCCGGAGGCCTGGAAGAAGTACTGGAAGAGGATCGTCACCACCATGCGTGCGGTGCCGGGCCAGAAATTCCGGTTCGACTTCACGCCGAGCCGGGGCCGCGACGCCGTCCCGTGGACACAGTGCTACCCCGGGGACGACACGGTCGACGTCGTCGGCATGGATTCCTACGACCAGCCCACCGGTCTTTCCTTCGGCGAACAGGTGCGGGAGCCCTACGGACTTCAGGACCACGTCGATTTCGCGAAGGCTCACGGGAAACCCGTCTCCTATCCGGAATGGGGTCTCTTCCGCAACGGTGACAACGCCGAATACATGCGGCGGATGCTCGCCTGGATGGACGAGCACAAGCCGCTGTACAACACGCTGACCGACTACTGCCCGCACGGTGTCTGGCAGTGCTCGGACAACCCGCGTTCGTCGCGGGTCTACCGCTCGGCCCTCTCCGGCCGGACCGACACCGCGACCCCGACGCCGGCTGCCACCCCGGACGTCTCGACCCCGAAACCGACCCCGACTTCCAGCCCCACTCCCACTCCGGGCACCACGCCGCCGGCCGGCTGCGCGCCGATGGACCTGGGCGACTGGGTCGAGTACTGGCTCGGCGGGAAACTCTGCGTCCGCCTCGACTGGTGGTCGCGCACGCGGAGCTAGTCCTGCCGGCGTTCCTTCCATCGGTGCCGCACCTCCTTGACCCGCTGCCGGGCGGCGGCGTCGCACAGCGCCGCCGTCAGCAGCGGCGCGGTGCGACGCCGGGCCAGCAGCAGCCGCTGGTTGACGACCGGCTGGGGCCGCCAGTGGTGCTTGTACGGCTCGTTCCCGCGCAGCAGGCTCAGCGCGCCCCGCTCGCCGGCCCCGGTGTGCTGGGCGCAGGCGTCCAGCAGCATCACCGCCACGTCCGCCTTGCGCTCGCGCAACTGCGGATGCGCCCCGTACAGATAGCCGCCGGCCAGGCTCGGCGACAGCAGGGTCAGATCGACGGCGACCACCTCGTCGTCCAGCCGGAACTCGGTGACCACCGCGTCCCCGGAGCGCACCATCGGCCCCACCGAGCGCACCAGATGCTCCCGGAACCGCGACTGGAGGTGTTCCGTCGTCACCTTCCGCCCCTGCCACTGGAGCCGGTGCAGATCGAGAAGCCGGCCGAGCGCGGTGTCGACACCCTCCGGCGTCACGACGTCCCGGCGCACCCCGAGCGAGCCCAGCTTGCGCAGCTTGGCGCGCACCCGCTGGGCCTGTTTCGAGGACAGCCGGGCCACCAGCTCGTCCATGGCCACGGCGGGCAGCTCCAGGCACAGCGAGTCCGGCACCTTCCGGCACGGCCCGTGCCAGCGGTCGTACACCCGCTCCACCGCACCGCCCGGACGCACCTCACGGAAGTCGATCAGCGCTGTCCGGGCCGCCCGGGCGAGCTCCTGGGTGAGGGCGGCCGCCGCCCGGCCGTCGTCGCCGTCGGCGAGCAGCACGTCCGTGTAGTCCGAGATGGCCCCGCCCAGCGGCACCAGCGTGGGCAGCGGCCGGTGCACCAGCATCAGCGGGGCCGCGCCCACCAGTTCACCGCCGTGGCGCACCAGGACCAGGCGGAGCCGCCCGGGCACCCCGTACGAGCGCCACCAGGAGTGCAGCCAGGCGTGGCTCTGGAACGGGGTGGCCGTGCCGCACCGCCGGTACAGGCGCCCCCAGGCGGGGGCCAGCCCGGCGAAGGCCGCCTCGTCGGTGACGAGTTCGGTGGTGTGCGCGGCGAGCGTCGGGTGCGCCGTCGTCGTCACAGCTGCCCGTGCACGTCGGCGGCGACGGCAGGTCCCGGCACGGAGGCCTGCAGGGCGTTCTCCTCCTCGCGGCGCCGGGGCCGCACCAGCACCACGAGACCGGCCAGCAGCCCGCCCGCGCTCGCCCCCACCAGACCGGTCACCTTCGGGGACGCCGAGGTGGGCGCGGTCGGCTTCAGCGCCCGGGAGAACTGGAGGAGCTCGACGTGCGTGTCGCCCTTGGTGTCGTTGGCGTGCTGGGCGAGCGAGCGGGCCACCGCGTTCGCCATGTCGGCGGCCTGCAGGGGGTGCGGCGAGGTGGCCGAGACGGCGACCATCGGCGCGTCCGGCGAGGTCTCCGTCTGCACGCTGTTCCGCAGCGTGTTCACCGGCACCCCGGCCCACACCTGGGCGTCCCCGAGCACCGCGAGCTGGGTCGCGACCCGGCCGTAGGCCTGCGCGAAACCCTGCGCGGTGGCGGTGTCGGACCGGTCGGTGGGGACGGCGATGACATAACTGGTCGCGGTGTAGCTGGGCGGCGTGAGCACGCCGTAGGCGCCGCCCAGCAGAGCGCCGGCGGCGACCCCGGCCGCCAGCAGCGACCAGGGCGGGACCGTGCGGGCACGGGCGAACGGGCGGGCTGCCCTGGTGGTGGTCTCGGTCATGGCGTACTGGCTCCCTGAGGGGTGGTGGCGAGTGCGGCCGCGTAGACGTCCATGAGCTGGGCGGCGCTGCGGGTGATGCAGTAGTGACGGGCGGCCTCCGGCGCGGTGCGCGGGCCGGACCCGGTGGCGCGGGCGGCGGCCAGCGCCTCGGCGAAGGCACGGACGCCGCCCTCGATCCGGCGGGCGCCGGGGGCGGCGGCGGCCGGCAGGTCCTCGACGGCCGGGCAGGAGCTGTAGAGGACGGGCAGCCCGGCGGCCAGCGCCTCGATCACCGCGAGCCCGAAGGCCTCCTCGGTGCAGGGCGAGGCCAGTACGTCCATGGCGGAGGTGAGGGCGGGGAGGTCGGGGTCGGCCGGGCTGTCGGAGACATACGGCCGCTCGCCGGCGAACAGGACCCGGTCGGCGACCCCGGCCTCCCCGGCGGCACGGCGCAGCGCCTGCTCCTCCGCACCCCCGCCGACCAGCAACAGCCTGCAGTCCCGGGGGAGCCGGGGCAGCGCGCCGATCAGTACGTCGAACCGTTTGCCGGGCGCCAGCCGCCCGATGCCGCCCACCACGAAGGCGTCCTGCGGGATCCCGAGCCGGGCCCGGGTGCGCTGCCGCCGGTCCGGGTCGAAGCGGAACCGCTCCAGGTCGATGCCGTTCGGTACGACCTCGATCCGCGGCCCCGGCACCCCCCACCGGCGCAGCCGCTCGGCGACGGTGGGGGAGACGGCGACCGTGGACCGGCCGAGCCGTTCGCCCGCGAGGTACAACGCCCGTACCCCGGCGTTCAGCCGGCGCCCCTCCAGCTGGGTGTCGCCGAGCGAGTGCTCGGTGGCGACGACGGCCCGCACGCCCGCGAGGCGCGCCGCGATCCGGCCGTACAGACAGGCCCGGTAGAGGTGGGTGTGGACGAGGTCGTAGCGGCCCCGGCGGATGAGCCGGACCAGGCGGGGCAGCGCGGCCAGGTCCCGGTTCCCGGCCATCCCGAGATGGACCACCCGCACCCCGTCGGCGGCCAGGGAGTGTGCGACCGGCCCGGGGTTGGTGAGCGTGACGACGTCGCAGGAGACGGGCAGATGACGGAGCAGCAGCCGGAGCTGCTGCTCCGCCCCGCCGACGCCCAACCCCGTGATGACATGCAGAGCTCTCATTCACAGCCCCTTGACCGGGCGGCGGCGCAACCGGTGCAGCCGGTACTTCAGGAAGAGGCGCAGGGCGCGGTCGTTCTGGCCGATGTGCAGCCGGGGCAGGATGTGCAGGCCGTTCAGGTCGCCGGGGTCGATGGCGCAGGCGTAGCCGTATCCGGCGTCCCGTACGGCGTCGACGACCCGCTGGTCGACGGACCCGTAGGGGTAGCAGAAACCGTCCACGGGGGCCTGGACCAGCTCCTCCAGGAGAGCCCGGCTGTCGGCGGTCTCGGCCCTGAGGGTGTCCGCGTCGGCCTTCGTCAGGTCGACATGGGTGAGCCCGTGCGAGCCGATCTCCACACCGGCCGCCGCCGCCCGCCGGACCCCCTCGGCGGTGAGCAGCGGCTTGCGCGGGCCGAGCGAGTCCCAGCGGTTGTCGCTGCCGAGCCGTCCGGGCAGCACGAACAGGGTGGCGCCACAGCCCCAGCGGTCGAGCAGCGGCAGGGCGTGGTCGAGGAAGTCGGCGTAGCCGTCGTCGAAGGTGAGCCCGACCAGCCGCCGCCCCTCGCCCCGGGCCCGGGCGGCGAGCAGCGCGGCGACCGACACCCCGCGCAGCCCCCGCCGGCGCAGCCAGCCCAGCTGTGCGGCCAGCCGGTCGGGCGTGACGGTGACCCGGTACGGATCGTCCGAGCAGTCGCCCACGGAGTGGTACATGGCGACCCAGGGAACCGGGCCCGCCAGGCGTCTGACCTTCTCGGCGGACTCAATGGAAGACGGCATGCGCGAGCCTTCGGGTGACGGTGCCTACGGAACGGAGTGCGGGTGCGAAGCCCTGGGCGTCCAGCGCCCAGCCGAGCAGGACGAAGATCGCGGTCACGGCCGTGGCACCGGCCGCCAGACCGGTGAGCGGGTCCGCGGGCCGGGCGGCGACGAAGGTGCCGACGACCGTGGCGACCACGGCGGCCCGCACCGGCCGGCTCAGCTCGGCCAGCACCCGCCGGGTGCGGATCGGGACGCTGCGCGGGCCCATGCCGGACAGCAGGAGCACGGCGGTGACGGTGATGCCGGTGGCGTTGGCGGCGGCGATGCCGGTGATGCCGTACCGGCCCACCGCCATGGCGCCGATCCAGGAGGTCACGACGATCCCGGCGGCCATGGCCCCGACCGGGTACCAGGTGGCGCGGCCCGCCGAGAAGTAGGAGCGGACCAGCACCCCGACCATGGTCTGCCCGAGCAGCCCGAGTGCGTAGACGCGCATCACGGCGGCGGTGGCGGCGGTGTCCGCGGCGGTGAACGCCCCGCGCTGGAACAGGAGGTGGATGAGCTGCGGCGCACACGCCACGACCACGGCGGTGCCGAGCAGGACGACGCTCGCCGCCACCGACAGGTCCCGCTCCACCCGGCGCCTGGCCCGCTCGGTGTCGCCCTCGGCCAGCGCCCGGGCCACCACCGGGAAGGTGACCGTGCACAGCATCATCGACATCGACATCGGGATCTGCGCGACCTTCTGCGCGTAGTTGAGGTGCGAGATCGCCCCGGAGTGCAGATGCGAGGCGAGGAACCGCTCGATCAGCACCTGCGACTGCCGGCACAGCGCGAACAGCAGCACGGTGGCCATCAGGACGACGTTCAGCGGCTCCGCCTCGGCGACCGGGTCACCGACGGCGGCCTTGACCCGGCGCCGCAACTGCCCGAGCAGCGAGGGAAGCTGTACGGCGACCATCAGCAGGCCCCCGGCCGCCACCCCGAACGCGGCCGACCGCACGCCCCAGTGGCCGCCGAGCGCGAACATCGCCGCGATGATGCCGGCGTTGTAGGCGACGTAGATCGCGGCCGGCGCCAGGAACCGCCGGTGGGCGCGGAGGGCGGCGCTGCAGTACCCGGCCAGTCCGAAGGTCAGCACACAGGTGGCGGTCAGGCGGGTGCAGTCCACGGCGAGCCCGGGGTCGCGCAGACCGGGCGCGAGCACCTCGACGAGCTGCGGGGCACCTCCGATGAGGAGAGCGCCGACGGCCGCGAAGGCGAGGGCCAGCTTCGGCAGGGTCCCGGCGACCAGCGCCCGGACGGGGTCGCCGGGAGCCCCCTGGGCCCGCCGGGCGAGGGCCAGGCTGAAGGCGGGGATCAGCGCGAAGGCGAGGCCGTCCTCGATGAGCAGGGTCGCCGCGAACTCGGGAACGGTCCAGGCGACGAGAAAGGCGTCGGTGTCCCGCCCGGCTCCGAAGAGCCGGGCGAGCGACTGGTCCCGGATGAGACCGAGGAGCGAGCCGACGACGGAGAAGGTGGCGGTGACAAGGGCGGCTCTGGCGAGGACACGACGGGAGGAAGGCGCACCGTCAGGGGCGCGGGGCTGTGACGTCTGCGGCTCCGCCGCGTGGGTGCGCTCGGCCGCCGCCGACTCGCTGTCGACCCGCGACCCGGGCACGCCCGAAGTCCTGGAAGGCGTGACCGTCATAGCGAACGCCCCGCCCCCACCAGCTCGGCCCCCGCCGGCTCGGCCCCTGCCGGCTCGGCGCCCACCAGGTCCGCCCCCACCAACGCCCACCAGGCCACCGCCCCGAAGACCACCGCCGTCAGCACGGTCGACGGCCCCCCGATGTCCGCGTACGCGAAGTCCACGAGCTGCCAGACCAGCAGCCCGCACCCCACCAGCGCGCAGTCCAGGCCGTCACCGCCGCGGACCCGCCACCACCCGCGCAGCCCGCACACCAGCAGCGCCAGCCAGCTGCCCGCCAGCGCCAGCGCCCCGAGCAGTCCCTGCTCGCTCAGCACCAGCAGGTACATGTTGTGCGGCGAGAGCAGCGGCTGCTTGCGGAACGCGGCCCCCGCCCCCTCCGTGTCGCTCCCGGAGGACAGCGCCAGCGAGGCATGCCCGTCCCGGTAGGCCGGGAAGTTCTTCAACCCGACGCCGGTCACCGGATGTTCGCGCCACATGCCGGTCGCCGCAGCCCACAGCGTGTAGCGGTCGACCACCGACTGGTCCGGCGCGTCGGTCACCTGCCCGATGCTGCTGAGCCGCTCCTGGAGCATCGTCGTACCGACCCCGAAGCCCCCCACCAGCACCACACCCGCGGCGACCGCGACCGCCGCCACCTTCAGCGCCCGCCGCAGCCCGGCCAGCACCAGCTGCACACCACAGGTCAGCACCGTCGCGATCCAGGCCCCGCGGCTGAAGGACACGGCCAGCGGCAGCAGCAGGCCGAGCGCGCACACGCCCGCCGCCACCCGCTGCCGTACCGGCGAGCGCCCCAGCGCCAGCCCCAGCGCGCAGACCAGGCCGAACGACACCACGGTCGCCATGCCCATCACGTCCTGCGGCCCGAACGTGCCGACCGCGCGGATCTCCTCGCCCTGGTACGACGCCCCGGTCCCGGTGAGGTACTGGTGCACCCCGACCGCGCCCTGCCACCCCGCGAGCCCCACGAACGACCAGGCCAGCAGCCGGAGGTCGGCACGGTCCCGGATCAGCAGCAGCACGGCGGCGGGGACCAGGACGAACACCTGGAGATAGCGGCCGAGGCCGGTCAGCCCGGCCCCAGGCGAGGACGCGCCGGCCGCCGCGACGGCCAGCCCCACCACCGGCATGCCCAGCACCACCGCGGCCGTCGCCGACAGCGGCCGCCGCCGCTCCCGTACCGTCCGCACCGCGGCGTACAGCACCACCAGCGCGGACACCGCGTCCGCCGGTCCCGCGCCGCCGTCGTCGCCGGCCGGGGTGAGCGGCAGCGCGAGGACGGCGAGCACGGCGGCCGCGGCGAGGACCGGCCGCAGCCGCAGGGGCCTGGCCGGGGAGAGTGCGAAACTCATCGTCAGCTCCCCGTCGAGCGCACGAGCGCGGCCGCGGTGCGCAGCAGGATGCAGACGTCCTGCCACAGCGACCAGTTGTCGATGTAGGCGTTGTCGAAGCGGGCCCGGTCCTCGATGGAGGTGTCGCCGCGCAACCCGTGGATCTGGGCGAGTCCGGTGATGCCGGTCCGCATCCGGTGGCGGGCCGCGTAACCCGGGTAGGCCTGGCTGAACTGGCCGACGAAGTAGGGTCGTTCGGGGCGCGGCCCGACCAGGCTCATGTCGCCCCACAGCACGTTCCACAGCTGGAGCAGCTCGTCCAGGGAGGTCTGGCGCAGGAAGCGGCAGAACGGGCTCATCTCGCGTTCGCCGGCCACGCTCCAGCGGGTCGCGGCCTCGTGCGCGTCGACCGGGCGGTGGGTGCGCAGCTTGAGCAGGGTGAAGGGGCGGCCGCCGCGGCCGATGCGCTCCTGCCGGAAGACCACGCCGGGTCCGTCGGTGAGCCGCAGTACCGCCGCGCACACCAGCAGCAGCGGGCTGACCAGGACGAGCGCCGACCCGGAGACCACGATGTCGAGGATCCGCTTGCCGGCGCTGCCGCGCCGCCGCGAGCTCATCTCGAGCCGGCGGCAGGAGAACCCGGCGAGCTGGTCGCGCATCTCGTACGCCGGTGAGTCCGCGTCGACCTCCCAGACCGCGCAGCCCGACTCGGCCAGCGCCCGCAGCAGCGGGCCCTGTTCGGTGCGGACATCGGGGTGGACGGTGAGGACGGCCCGGACCCCGTTCTGGATGAGGGCCCGCTCGACCTCCTCGCCGGTGGTCAGCACGGGCAGTCCTTCGGGGCCCTCGGGGCGCTCGGCGACGACACCGACCGGCCGTACCCCGAAGCCCGGGTGGCGCAGCACGGCGGCGGCGACCCGCTGGGCGGTGGCGGCGGGGCCGATGACCAGGGCGGCGCGCGGGTGGCGCAGCAGGGCCAGCCGGCGGCGCCAGTGCACCAGACCACGGCCGGCGCAGGCCGCCGCCGCGTGCAGGACACAGCCCAGCAGCAGGGTGCGGGCGGGCAGCGCGCGGTCCGGGTCCCAGGCGGCGAGTGCGGCGGCGAGGCCCAGCCAGAGGACGGCGATCCGGCCGCACACCGCCGGGAGTTCGTCCAGGATCCCGGACACCCGCCCGCTGGGCTGCGGGCGCAGCAGTATCGCCCCGGACATCAGGAGACCCACCAGGACGGGCCGGCGTACTGCCTCGTCGAGGACGACCGTGCCTAGCAGCGCGGCGCACAGGTCGGTGGCCAGCAGCGGCACCGGGGAGGCGGGCCGCGCGGGCGGCCGGCGCAGCGGGAACCGGAAGCCTCCGGTGGTGCGGGCCGGCAGGACCGAGACGGGCGAGAGTCCGTGTTCCCGTGGCTGCGGGCCGGGGGAGGGGACGGTGCTTTCCGCGGTCACGAGTGGATGGACTCCCTGCACTCAAAGGACATGAGCGGGCGCCCGCCGAGGAGTTCGCGGTACAGCTCCGCGACCGCCTCCGCGGTGCGCCGCACATCGTGCGTGGACTGGACGTGCCGGCGCCCCCGGTCACCGAGCGACGCGCGCAGCTCCGGGTCGAGCAGCAGCGCGGCGACGGCACCGGCCAGCGCGCCCGGCCGGCCCGGCGGCACCGGACCGTGCGCGCCGTACCCGGGCGGCAGGCTCTCGCGGGCGCCGTCGACATCGGTGACGAGCACCGGCCGGCCACAGGCCATCGCCTCCAGCGGGGCCAGTGCCATGCCCTCCCAGCGCGAGGGCAGCACCACCAGGTCGGCGGCCCGGTACCAGGGGCGGACGTCCGTGACGGCGCCGGCGAACTCGACCGAGTCGGGGGCGAGCCGGCGCAGCGCCTCGCGGTCCGGTCCGTCGCCGACCAGCGCCAGCCGGGCGCCCGGCACCCGGCGCAGCACCTCGGGCCAGGCCCGCAGCAGCACGTCCTGGCCCTTCTGCGGGCACAGCCGGCCGACGCAGACGACCAGGGGCGCCCCGGGCGCGGACCGGCCCGGGGTGTCCGGGGCGCCCGGGGTGAAGTGAGCGGTGTCGATGCCGTTGGGGACGACGGCGTACCGGGCGCGAATCCCGGCGCGCACGCCGGTCGCGCGTTCCGCCTCGCTGACACACACCACCCGGTGCGCCCAGCGCGCTCCCCATCGCTCCCACCGCAGCGCCAGCGCGGCGGTGGCTCCGCCGACCGCCTCGAAGGACCAGGCGTGCGGCTGGAACAGGGTCGGGACGCGGCCGCGCACGGCCAGGCGGCCGGCCAGGCCCGCCTTGGCGCTGTGCGCGTGCACCAGCTCCGGCCGCACCTCGTCGAGCAGCCGGCCGAGCCGGCGTACCTCGTCCCGGAGACCGGCGCCCGGGGACCGGTCGGCGCGCCACCCGCGCACCTCGGCGCCCAGTTCCCGCGCGGCCTCGGCCAGTTCACCACCGGGGCAGGCCACCGTGACCCGCAGACCGGCCGTGAGCTGGGCCTTCGTCAGGTCCAGGACCACCCGGGCCACCCCACCCTCGACGGGTTGCGCCAGGTGCAGGACCCGTCGCCGAGGGTCGGTTGCTGATCGGTGCATACGCGGTATTCCTCGCTCACGGGGGGCGCTCGGGACTGCGGGCGGAAACGCGCCGCACTACTGCACGTCCACGGCGGCGAAGAGCGCGCCCGCCCACGCCGCGTCGCGCTGGGAAACGAGCTGGAAGGTCAGCTGGTCACCGCCCTGCGCGAGACCGGTACCGAGATCGAACACATCCGAGTCGTAGCCGAGCGCGTTGTCGTACGCGGGCTCACGCCGGGCGCGTACCGGGCCGGGGTCGTTGATCGTGGAGTTGAGTACGTCGTCGGCCGGGTCGGCGGAGTCGGCGAGCGGGGTGGGGGCACGGCCGGCGATGGAGTACGTGAGCGAGTCGCCGGTGTCGCCCCGGTCGCCGTTGTAGGCCACCAGGCCCACTCGCCCGTCGGCGCCACGCGGGACACGTAGCCCGTTCAGCCGTACCTCGGCCGCCCTGTCGAGTGAGTCGAAGCCGTCCCAGAGGGCGAGCGTGCGCAGCGGCTCCGCCGGGTTCCGGTACGCCACCACCAGGGTCCAGCCGGCCCAGGCACCGGGCCCCGACCGGCCCATGGCGGCGTTCACCTGGCCGACCGTCCACAGTCCGGGGCCGCTCGACCGGACCAGGTCGGTGATCTCCGCCGAGGCCTGGAAGGCGTCCGTGCCGCCCTCCGCCCGACGGCCCACGACCGTGTCGGCGAGCAGTTCCTTGTACTGGCCGCCTGGTTCGGCGATCAGTACCCGCCCGTTCTCCCTGGCCGGCTTCTGCTCACCGGCCAGCAGATTGGCGCCCCAGTACAGCCGCGCGTACGTCACCCGGGAGCCCTCCGGCAGCCGGAGCTCGGCGCGCGAGGAGTTGTAGGTGTGGGGGTCGTCGTCGACGTCCACGTAGAACATGTCGAAGTCCCCGTTCACCGCCGGGACCTGACCCGCGCGGGCGGCCGGGCAGAGCGGCTCGGACGGGTCGCCCGCCGTGGTACGGCAGCTGACGGACGCGTTGGCCGCGCGGACGATGCCGCCTCGCTGCACCACGTGGTAGCGCTCGGCGAAGGGGATGCGCGGGGCCTCGGGGGAGGGCGGTGCGGCCGGGACGGTCGCCCGGGCGGTGCCCGGTGCCCAGATCGCGGCGAGGGCGAGCGCGCTCACCGACGCACGGCGCAGCGGCGGGCCCAGGGGATTGCGCATGACCGGCTTCGCCCTTTCGGGAAAGGAGGGGGAGGCGGGAAAGAGTGCGATGTGATGCCAATACGGGTATGTCAGGAGGTCCGCAACTCTAGCTTCTTTCAGCACTAATCGGTCGAAACCGGGCAAGTGTGTCGGAATGGTGAAGGAGGGCTTCCGGGAGATCACTCGTTCGGCGGCACAACCCGGGCCGGTGTCGCGCGTTGACACGGCGCTGGGCATCCGCCCGGATGTTTGTCCCGACCCCAAGGAGCACCTTCATGTCGCGTATCGCGAAGGGCCTGGTCCTCTCCACCGCCGCCGTCGCGGCCGTCGCCGGCGGCGCCGGTATGGCCGCCGCCGACAGCGGCGCGAACGGCGCCGCAGCCCACTCCCCGGGCGTGCTGTCCGGCAACGTGATCGAGGTTCCGGTCCACGTGCCGGTCAGCGTCTGCGGCGACACCGTCGACGTGATCGGCCTGCTCAACCCCGCGTTCGGCAACACCTGCGTCAACGACTGACGCGGCGGTATCTCCCCTTGGCCGGCCGGCCGCCCGCGCACCCCGCGGGCGGCCGGCCGGTTCGTGCGTCCGGGTGCGGCTTCCGCACGAGCCTCACCCGGGCGTTCCCTCGAACGGCCGGAGTCGGGGCGGACCTGGCGAGGCGGCCTTGGCAGGGCGCCTCATCAGGCACGATGCCTGCCTCACCGAAGGTGATCGGTGACGGTGGGCGGTCGAGCGGTTGCAGGCCGGCACGGGTGATTTCACGGTGGCAGCAAGTCCCCTGTGCATCGAAAGGAACACCCATGCGTGCTCTGCCCGCACGGCGTCTCGCGTCCACCGCGCTCTGCGCCCTTCTTCTGGCCGGGATCACCGGCCCGGCGGCCGTCGCCGCCGACTCGGCCCACGAGCGCACCCACGCGATGTCCCAGGCGCCCGTCCCCGGGGCCGACGCGCTGCTCGCCCAGGTCAAGTCGCTGGGCAACCTCGGGACCGTGCTCAAGCCGGTCACCGACCTGCTCAACACCGTGCTCGCGGCGGACAACGGCCAGCTGACCCCCGATCAGGCCACCCAGCTCGGCGACGCCGTGAAGGCGGCCATCGCCCAGGTCACCGCGGCGGCCCCGGCCCCGGCGCCGACCGTCCCCGCGACCCCGGCACTGCCGTCGGCGCCCGCCCTGCCGTCCGTGGCCGCCGTGCCGTCGGCGTCGGCCGTGCCGGGCGCCCCCGCCGTGCCGGCCGCGTTCCCCGAGCCGGCCGCCGCCCAGGCCAAGGGCCTCGGGGGCGCCCCCGCCGCCAAGGACCTGGCCGGCGACGCGCTGACCGCCCTGCAGACCGCGGTCGACAACCTCCTCAAGGCCGCCACCTCCGGTGACGTCAGCCAGGTGCTGCCGGCCGCCACCGCCGTCGTGACCGGCCTGGTCAACCTGCTCGCCGCGATCCTGCTCGGCAGCGGCCTGCCCGCGCCCAACCTGCCGGGGCTGCCGAGCCTGCCCGCCGCGCCCAGCCTGCCGGCCTCCCCACCGCTCCCGGTACCCACGACCTGACCGACCTGACCGACCCGACCGACCTGACCGACCTGACCGACCTGACCGACCTGACCGACCTGACCGACCCGACCGGTGCCACCGGCCGGTCCTCGGCCGTCGGCCCTCTCGGGATCTCATATGTCTTCCGGGCGTGGGGTTTCCGGCTTGCCGGGGCGTCGTTAGGCACGGCGTCAGCATTTCCCCTGGTGGCTTCCGTCGTGTGGCTCGCGCCGCCGCAAGTCGCCGAAGAAAGGAACACGATGAAGTCTCTGAAGGCTGCCGCTGTCGTCGCCGGTTCCGTGGCCCTCGCCGGCTTCGCCGCGCCCGCGTTCGCCTCCAACAACGCCGACCTGACGCCCACCAGCCTCAACGGCGCCGTGAACACGCTCACCAAGAGCCCCCTGACGCTGGACCAGGCGATGCCGCTGAAGCACCAGTCGGACGCCCTCAACACCGAGAACAAGCGCTCCGTGCTCAACAAGGTGAAGCGGACGACCGGCGCCGTCAACCAGCACAGCCCGCTGCTCGGCGGTCTGCCGCTGCAGGGCTGAGGCCGGGCGGGAACGCTGCGAGGGACGTCGGAGCGGCGTCCCTCGTTCGTGTGGCCGCGCCGCCGGCTGTCCGCCGGTCGGGTGACGGGGCGCCGGGCCGCCCCGCGCCCCGTCGATAAGGTCACGCGGTGACCTCAACCCCTAGCGAAACCCGCCCGTTCCGCCCGGCCGACCTCGGCACGGTCGCCGTCCTCGCCTGGAGCGGTGAAGCCCCCGACGGCAGTGACATGCCCTATCTGCTGGCCTACTCCCTCGGCGACGCCGCGGGCGGTGCGGAGGCCACCTCGGCCGCCGTCGAGGCGCTGCTGGAGAACAACGGACTGCCGGTCGGCGGCGACCTCGTCGACGGCACCGCCCGGCCCAGCCTGCCCGTCACCCTGCTGGTCGAGTCCGGTACGGCCGTCCTCAACCTGGCTCCGCTCAACGCCCAGTGCCCCGCGCCCGAGGAGTGGCTCGCCGCCGTCGGCGAACGCGGCTACGCCTACCTGGTGTTCACCACCCGGCCGTGGCCCCAGGGCGCGCCCGGCAGGCCCGTCGAGGCGGCGGCGCTCAAGGACTTCGCCGGGGCCGAGGAGACCCTGACGGCCGCCGCACACGTCGTGCTGCCCGCCCGCAGCCTGCGCGGCTGATGCCGCGGACCGCAGCCGCCGGCCGGGGGTTCGCGCTGCTCACGGTGGTCGCGGGGGCGGCCGGGCTGCTGGCCTCCTGGGTCATCACCCTCGACAAGTTCAAACTGCTGGAGAACCCGCGCTTCGTCCCCGGGTGCAGCCTGAACCCGGTGGTGTCCTGCGGCAGCGTGATGAAGAGCGACCAGGCCGCGGCGTTCGGGTTCCCCAACCCGATGCTGGGCCTGGCGGCCTACGCCGTCGTGATCTGCGTCGGCGTGAGCCTGCTGGCCGGCGCCCGCTTCCCCGCCTGGTACTGGCTGACCTTCGACGCGGGATGTCTCTTCGGCGTGGGGTTCGTGTCCTGGCTGCAGTTCGAGTCGCTGTACCGGATCAACGCGCTCTGCCTGTGGTGCTGCCTGGCCTGGGTCGCCACCATCCTGCTGTTCTGGTACGTCACCTCCTTCGCCGTACGCCAGCGATTCCTGCCCGCGCCCGCCTGGCTGCGGGAATTCCTCGGCGAGTTCACCTGGGTGCTTCCACTGCTGCACATCGGGGTCGTCGGCATGCTGATCCTGACCCGCTGGTGGGACTTCTGGACGAGCTGAACAGTGGACTTCGGGACGAGCTGATGAGTGAACAGCCGACTAATGCTGCACCCGGGCGAATTGTGAACTGATGCCGTTTTCCGGCTCGTTACCCGGTACGGACCTCGCTCTCCCCGCCTCCTGAAAGGACCCGTACCCGACATGAAGCCGACCACCCGAGGAACCCTCGCCGCCGTCGTCACGGGCGTCGCGGTCGCCGTGGGCGCCGCCGCCACGCCCGCCGCCGCGACCCCGACGGTCCCTGTCCCCGTGCCGCTGGACGGCGTCGAGAAGTCCCTCGGCATGGAGGTGCCCAAGCTCGGCATGGAGCTGCCGCTGCTGATCCCCGGTGTGCCCGAGGGGCCGCGCTTCACCGAGGGCCGGCTCCTCCCGGACCGTACCCTGCCGCAGGTGCCGCTCAACGGCGGGCTGCCGGGCGTCGGCCTCCGGGCGCCGCTGCCGCACGTCCTCGGCGACGGCTACGACCACATCGATGTCGGCACCCCGGCCTCCGGCCTGCGCGCGCTCACTCCCGGCCTGGCGCTCGTCGCCCCGCTCACCGCGCCCGACCCGGAGCACCTCGGCATGCCGGCCCCGACGATGCCCGACGCCGGTGTGCTCGCCCCGGCCCTGCAGACGGTCGTCGGCGGCGACCTGGGCGCCGGCCCCGGCCGCTGACCCGCCGCCGAGTACGGCCGCGTCGGCCGCTCCCCGGGCCCGCCGTGCGGCCGGATGGCGGCGCGGCGGTGACCGGGCGGCCCCTCGGACGGTTACCGGTACGGACAGCGATCGGTGAACGGTAAGAGGAGTGAGCATGGTCGTCGGAGTGGGCGGTGTCGCGGTGGGCGCGGAACCGGGGGCGGGGCGGCCGGACAGAGCCGGGGCGGCCGGACCGACGCGGCGCGAGGTGACCCGGGGGCTGCTCGCCTCCGCGGCCGCCCTGGCGCTCGCCCCGGTCGTCGCGGCCTCCCGCCCGGTGCCCCCGGCTGACGGGCCGGCGGGCACCTCCTTCGACGAGACCTACCGGGGCCGCCGTATCCACGGTGTCCTGGTGCCGGCCGCCGACCGGGCCGACGACGAGGGCGAGTGGCAGGTCACCGTGGCGGGCCGGCCGCTGCATCTGATGCGGCGGGCCGACGGCACCTGGCTGAGCATGGTCGACCACTACAGCTCGTACCCGACCCCGCTGCAGGCGGCCCGGGCGGCCGTCGACGAGATCGGGCCCGGGCAGCGGCTGCGCGACCTGGCCCCGGGACCGATGGGCGGGGGGCATCAGCACATGGGGGGCGGCCGTGGCGTACGTGCGTAAGGACGTCAGCAGGCTGACGGCCGGCGAGCGCAAACGGCTCGTCGACGCCTTCCTGGAGGTCAAACGGCGGGGCGAGTACGACGAGTTCGTGCGGACGCACATCGACCACTACACGGCCGACGGCGAGAAGGGCCTGCGCACCGCCCACATGGCCCCCTCCTTCCTGCCCTGGCACCGCCGTTTCCTGCTGGAACTGGAGCGCGCCCTGCGCCGCGTGGACGGGTCGGTGACCGTGCCGTACTGGGACTGGACCAAGGACCGTACGGCGTCCTCCGTCCCCTGGACCAGGGACCTGCTCGGCGGGAACGGCCGGGCCCGGGACCAGCAGGTGATGACCGGGCCGTTCGCCTACTCGGCGGGGCACTGGACCATCAAGGAGGGCGTCACCGACGGCGAGTTCCTCGCCCGGGACCTGGGCCGGGCCCGCGACCCGATCGCGCTGCCCACCAGGGCCCAGCTCGCCCAGGCGCTGTCCGACCCGGTGTACGACGTCGCCCCCTGGGACTCGACCGTCAGCCGGGGCTTCCGCAACAAGCTGGAGGGCTGGGGGGCCGGCAGCGGCAGCTCGTCCTGGCGCAACCACAACCGGGTGCACCGCTGGGTCGGCGGGGCGATGCTCGGCGGGGCCTCCGTCAACGACCCCGTCTTCTGGTTCCACCACGCCTTCGTCGACCTGCAGTGGGAGCGCTGGAAGGCCCGGCACCGAGGGCAGCGCTATGTGCCGGCCGGACCGCCCGGCCGCGGCGACCCGCAGCACCGACGGGTGGTGGCCCGCGGCGAGAAGCTCCCGCCGTGGAACGTCACCCCGGGGTCGCTGGAGGACCTGAGCCGGATCTACCGGTACGCCTGAGGCGCCCCGGACACGGGAAGAGCCCCGGCACCCTGGGTGCCGGGGCTCTTCCGCAAGGCGGTGGCTCAGTTGCCGTAGCCGCCGTTCTTGCCGTCGCCGCCCTTGTTGTCACCGGCCTTGAGGTGGCCCTCGTTGGCGCAGCCGTCGCCGAACGCCGGGTTCAGCAGACCGATCACGTCGACGGTGTTGCCGCACACGTTCACCGGGATGTTGACCGGGACCTCGATGACGTTGCCGGACACCACGCCGGGCGAGCCGACGGCCTCGCCGTTGGCACCCGCGTCGGCCAGGGCCAGGCCGGCCCCGCCGATCACCACAGCGCCGGTGCCCAGGGCGACGGCGGCGGCCTTCGCGATGCGAGACATCACGTTCTCCTTCTTGTTGCTCGGGGAGTGCGGCGGCAGGACCAGCCGCCGCACTCCCCGTTCAACGCTCCGACCTGCGGCTGGTCACGCCGATCACCGGACGATCACTCCAAGGGCCCGAGTCGGGGCAGCCGTCGTACCGCGAACCCCGCCAGGAAGGGCCGGATGTTCTGCCCGGCCCGGCCGTGCCACGTCGTGCAGTTGACGTAGGAGACACGGCCATCAGCGCATCCGAGGGGGGCGGGGCCGGCGGTCAGACCCCCGCCAGCGTCGACCGGTACCACCGTTCCGCACGGCGGAAGCAGCTCGCGAAACCCGCGGCCGGCGACTCGCCGAGGTCGGACCAGAGCGCGTCCGCCTCGAAGAAGTGGTCCGTGGTCAGGATGTCGAGCGTGCCCGGCGGGACGCCCTTGGCCGCGAGGATCGCCTTGGCCCCCTCGACGGTGAGGTTGTCGTGCGGCCAGGCGATCCCGGCGCACTCGGCGACCGCCCGCAGCGCACTGCCCACGGTGACCGGCACGGGATGCGCCGCGTGGTACACCCGCGAGGTCAGTGCCGCCTCCGGCGCGAGCGCCGTGGCCACCAGCAGCCGGGCCAGGTCCGGCGCGGTGATCACCGACGCCCGCGCCGGCCAGCCGGCCACCACACCCGGCAGGGCGCGCAGCAGCCGGGCCAGGTTGGGCCCGACCCACAGGTCCCCTTCGCCGAAGACCAGATGGGGGCGGAGCACCACACCGCCGGCGGCGAGGACCGCGTCCTCGGCCGCCGCGCGGGTGCGGGAGGTGACGGAGCCCGGGTTGCGGGTGAGCTCCTCGGGGCGGGAGCCGCGGAAGGTGCCGCGGCCGTAGACGGAGGCGGTGCTGAGCTGGACGATCCGGCGTACCCCCGCGCGCCGGGCCTCGGCGACCAGCGCCGCCGTACCACGTGCGTTGACGGCCTCGTTGGCCGCCGCGCTGCCGCCGATCTGCGAAGCGCAGTGCAGCAGGACGTCGACCCCGTCGCAGACCCCGCGCAGCGAGCCGGGATCGGTCAGATCCGCGGACACGGTCCGCACCCCGGGGCAGGCCCGGGGCAGGGACCTGCGGTGGGTCATGAGCCTGAGCTCGGCGCGCCGCAGTCGCGCCTCGTGTGTCACGTGCGCCCCGACGAACCCGGACGCGCCGGTGATGAGGATGGTGGGCACGGGGACTCTCCCGGAAGGCGGTCGGGGTCAGCGGACACGTGGCCGCAGGACGAGTTCCGCGGTGAAGACCGTCTCCTGCCGCTGGCTGCCGCGCACCCGTACCAGCAGGTCGCCCGCGCCGCCGTACGGCTCGGGGTCGGCCGTGATCCAGCAGGGCGCGTCGAGTTCGGCGTACCGCACGAACTCGCTGCGCAGGCCGAGCAGGAGGGCGCCGGGCACCCCGGTGCGGGCGTGCGCGGCCTGCCGGGCGGCCTCCAGGAGGAACATGCCGGGTATGTGGTCCACGGGGTGGTCGAAGTAGGTCGGGTGCGCGGTGTCGACCCGCAGTTCCCATCGGCCGCGGGTGCCCGGCGCGGGCTCGCCGAGGACGACGTGCCGGGGGCCGGCGTGGCCCACCGCGGCCGGGTCGAGGGCCGGTGGCGGGGTGCGGCCGGTGGTGGGGCGCTCCCCGCGCATCCGCCGGTACACGTCCGGGCTCATGCAGCGGAACGCGGCCGAGGCGGTGGCCCGGGCGCCGTTCTCGCGGACCACCGTGACGTCGTAACGCATCTCCCGCAGCCGGCCCGCGCGGCGGACCACGTCGCAGACCGTGTGCATCTCGACATCGGTGGGGACCGCGTCCGCGACGAGCAGTTCCGGCTCGGTGGTCACGGACATGTCAGACATGAGGAACTGGTGGCCGAACGGGACGTCGAACTCGGCGTGGGCGAGCAGGGAGCCGATCTGACGGACGGACTCGATCAGCAGCATGGGGTCCTGGTAGCCCCGGTCGGGGGCGAACAGGGCGTGGCAGCGCGGCCATTGGGCCCGGACGACGAAACCGGCCCGGTCACCGGGACCGTCGGCGGCGGGAGACGCGTCGGGTTCCCAGCCGGTGAGGAGGACCTCGGAGACCGCCGCGCGATGGACGTACTCACGCGGCACGGTGGTGGTCAGCACGGGGAGCAGGGGCTTGTGGGCGAGGATCCGTTCGGTGAGGTGCGGCATGTGCGGCGCTCCTGTGTCGGTGTGACGGGGAGGGGGCAACAAGCCGTACGCCGGCTGTCACCCCCCGTGGCCGACGTTCTAGCCACAAGATACAGACAGGTCGGTCCGGTTCTGCAAGAGGCGAGCCGATTTCTTGGGGGAGTCCCGAACTCCGCCGGTCCGACCGTCGAGAACGGCTGACCGTTATGCCGGAATTGCATCCGCGAAACGTACAACCTTGTATGGTTTATTGAAGAGGCATAGTCCTTGGTCAAGTCTTTCCTGGGACGTCCTGAGTGGAGTCCTGCCTCCCACTTGTCCGGTAATCCGATGAAATCGCAGCTCATCGCGGCGCGGGTCGGGCAGGGCCGGAGCGCCGCGCCGTGTCACCTCGCCAGTTGACAATCAGACAAGTCTGTTTGGTACGGTCTGGTCGTGAACCCGCAGTCCGAGATGACGTGGATGTGCCTCAGGGGGAACAGATGAACCGCCAGTACGCGGATCTCGTGGCGCCGTCGGCGCGGCGCCACCGCTCGCACGGCCCGCTCGTCCCGCTCGCCCCGGGCGGGCACCCGGCCCGCCCGGCTCCCGCGCAGGGCGCGCCCCGGGCGGGGGTCCTGAACATCCTGGTCGTCGAGAACGACCCACGGGCCTCCGACACCCTCCGGCAGGGTCTGGTCCGGCACGGGTACGCCACCCACGGCGCGACCACCGGCGCCCAGGCGCTGCGCGGGCACCGCGAGGCCGACCTGGTGCTGCTCGACCTCGACCTGCCCGACCTGGACGGTCTCGAGGTGTGCCGCGGCATCCGGGCGGTCAGCGATCTGCCGATCATCTCCGTCACCGCGCGCGGCTCGGAGCTCGACTGTGTGCTCTGCCTGCAGGCCGGCTCGGACGACTACCTCGTCAAGCCCTACGGGTTCCGGGAGTTACTGGCCCGGATGGAGGCGGTGCTGCGGCGGGCCCAGGTGCGGCCGACGGCCCAGCCGGCCGCCGGCCGGGTCGTCACCCACGGGCCGCTGCGGGTCGACCCGGGCGCCCGGACGGCCACCCTCGACGGACGGCCGCTGGACCTGACGCGCAAGGAGTTCGACCTCCTCCACCTGCTGGCCTCGCAGCCCAGCACGGTGGTCCCACGCCGCCAGATCATGGCTCAGGTGTGGGACGACGCGTGGTCCCCGCGCGGCCGCACGGTCGACACCCATGTCGGCACCCTGCGCGGCAAACTGGGCTCCAGTGCCTGGATCGTCACCGTCCGGGGGGTCGGTTTCCGGATCGGCTCCCCCTAGCGCTCCCGCGCGTTCCCCGAGGTCATGCCCCGTTCCCGCGTCCGGCGACGGAACCGCTTTCTGACAACTCCCGCCGCGGTACTGACCGTGGGCCGTGGATGCGGCTTACGATACAGACAAGTCTGTTGAATTCAGTGGGAGAGCGTAGGGATCTGGCATGGCTCAGCAAGAACGCGGCAAGCGGTCACGGCGGTCGATCCTGGAGGCGGCGGCCCAGGTCTTCGACGAGCGCGGTTACGACGCCGCCAGCACCAACGAGATCCTGGCCCGCACCGGACTCACCCGCGGTTCCCTCTACCATCACTTCCCCTCCAAGGAAGCCATCGCGCTGGCGCTGGTGCAGGCGCACGCCGAGGCCCTGGAAGTGCCCGAACGGCCGGTCAGGCTGCAGTCGGTGATCGACCTGACCCTGGAGTTCGCCCGGCGCCTCCAGCACGACGCGGTGCTGCGCGCGAGCGTGCGGCTGACCACGGAGCAGACCTCGTTCGACTGCCCGCCGCAGACCACCTACGAACAGTCCATGGAAACCATCCTGACGCTGCTGCAGGAGGCCGAGAAAGGGGACGAGATCCTCCCCGGGGTGGATGTGCGCGAGGTCGCCTCGCTCATCGTCGGCTCCTTCACCGGCCTGCAGATCATGTCCCAGGCCTACTCGGGCCGCGCCGACCTGCCCGAACGCACCAGCGTCTTCTGGAAGTTCCTGCTGCCCGGCCTCGCCACGCCCGGTCTGGTCGGCCGGCTGCGCACGACACCGCCGACGGACTGACTGGCCCTACCAACCGGTTCCCCGGCCGCCCCTCGGGGGCGGACCGGCGGCGGGTGCAGGGGTGTGCGGGTGCATAAATGCCCGGTGCACGGGGCCCGGGTGCGCGCCGGTGGTCCGGCGGCGGGTCAGATCCGGCGCTCCCCGCCCCGGTTGGGCCGGTCGCGGTCGAACAGCGGGCGCAGCAGCCGCCACAGCCGCTGGCTGATCTCGCCGTCCCACCAGCTCGGGTCGGTGTGCCCCAGGGTCTCGATGCCCGCGGCCATCACCACGGCCAGGTCCGCGAGATCCTCGGCCGGCTCCTCGGCCTCCTTGTGCGCCTCGGTGACCCGCTCGTGGACCGCGGCCAGCATGTCGTCGCGGAGCCGGGGCGGCCCGGCCGAGCCGTCCGCGGCCAGCTGCATGCCCGCCCGGACGATCTTCTCGGTGCGCATGGCCTCGCCGAGCGCGAACAGAAAGCGCTTCGGCGCGTCCGCCGCCGGACCCGAGAACGCTTGCTCGGTCAGCGCCTCGACCCGCTGCCGGGCCTCCTCGTAGACGGCGGCCGTCAGAGCCGTGGTGGAGGAGAAGTGGTGGTAGAGCGCCCCCCGGCTGACGCCGGCCCGGCGGCAGATGTTGACCAGCCCCGCGTCGGACAGCCGGCCGTCCGCGATGAGCTCGGCGGTGGCATGGAGGAGAGCCTGACGCGTCTGCTCGGATCGCGCCTGCATCAGGTCGTACCCGCCTTCCCTGCCAACAGTGTGCCCGGTGCGCGCTGCTCGTGGACACCGATGTCAATGATGGTGAGAATCATACAACCATGCCTGTTTCCTGGGAGGACCCCGGCATGGTCCTACCTCCGCACGATCTCCACAGAATCCGAACGTCCCAGGCGACAAGGGGGGTTGTCCGGAAACATGCGCGACGGGCGAAGGTCCGAGTTGATCCTCAATCAGACAGGTCTGTTTGTAACAGTGATCATATCCGGCCACTTGACACTGGTTTGACACTCCGCTGACAGAGCTGCGCAGGATTGTGGGAACCCTGAACCGCCGTGCGTTGAACGGCCCGGCGACCCTCGTGAGACTGGTGGCAGTTCCGCAAGGGTCAAGGATTCGGGGGATCCCAATGGAAGAGTTCGAGCGACTCACGGAGGACCATCGCAGCCGCGACTGCGGACGGCGCTGCGGACGGATCTGTGTCCGCTGTCTGGACCGGATCGACGGCGCCCTGCGCACCCTCCTCGACCTGTACCGGGAGAGCGACCAGGCGCTGGTGCCCGGCGGTCCGGTACTGCGCGAGCGGGTGAGCGGCAGCCGCGCCACCGTCGGCATCGTGCTCGACGAACGGGCCCTCGCGCTCAGGAGCCGGACCACCGAGGTGATGACGTTGTGGGCGCGGCTCGTCGTGGACGAGCGCGCCGGCACCCGGCCCGCCGACCGCCAGATGGGCGCCCTGGTGCGGTTCCTGCGCCGGCAGCTGCCCTGGCTCGCCGGGCACCCGGCGGGCCCGGACTTCGACGAGGAACTCGCAGAACTGCTCGGCGACCTCCGCGCCCTGCTCGGCCCCGGCCCGGTGCGCCGGTTCGCGCTCGGCCCGTGCACCCGGGCGGAGTGCGCCGGAACGCTCTACGGCGTACTGCCGGCGGACGGCGGCGACCGGGTGCCGAGCCACGTCACCTGCGACGACGGCCACGCGCTGCCACCGCGCCAGTGGCTGCTGGTCGCGGACCGGATACGGGAAGCGGCCTGACGGAGGCGGCCTGACGAAGGGAGGTGAACGGCATGACCGAGCCGACACGGCCGGCGGGCGGGGCGGCGAAGCCGCGCCGGGTGCCGACGGAGCTGGCGGCCCTCGCGATGGGCGTCACCCAGGCGACCATCCGCAAATGGGCCAGCCGCGGCAAGATCACCCGGCACGGCGGTCCGCGCCGCGCCGAGTACGACCTCGACGAACTGTTCGCACTGGCCCGCAGGGGCGAGACCTAACAGGCGGCGCGAGACCCTGTAATCGCCATGAATTCGAGTAGGCCTTCGCCGGCACGCGAATAAGCCTTCACGCGAAATTTACCGACCATCACCCGCAAGAAACCGGATCCGTGCGGGGATCCGGTGCGAAGCAGCCCCCGCGGCCCATCCCCCCGCCGCGGGGGCTGCTTTGGTTGCCTGACCATCAACTCGCTTCACTAAAAGGGAAGTTGACGCACCCGAACAGAGGTGTCACACTCTTTTCGGCGCCTCCATGCCCTGACGGCGGTGGCGCTTCACCCGGGCTCCTTTCTGGCGAGCCCGTGGCTTTCTTCTCGAAATCCGTGTCCCGTTCGGGGCGCGGATTTTTTGTTTCTCTCCCGCCCCGACTTGAGGAAGTGTGGTCGATGCCTGTTTCCACCTGGACACCCGTCGGTCAATGGACGGGTACGGTCACGCACGACGGCGAGGTCGACCAGTACACCGTCGCCTTCGCCCCGGACGGCTCGCTCTCGGTCACCACGCAGAAGAGCACCGGCACCGGCTCCTGGACCGTCACCGGCGACGACTCCGTGGAGTTCTCCCTGCGCGAGGACTTCAACCTCGACGTCACTCAGATCAGCCCCAACGGCCACCGGGCCGCGTACATACAGATCGACATCACCGCCCGGCACGAGGACGGTGCGCTCACCGGCGAGGGCAAGGCCGTCGTGCACGGCCCCGACGACGTCGTGATCTACGCGACGGACGCCCAGACCGAAGCGCGCCGGGTGTCATGACGGCCGAAGTCGCCCGGCTCACCGACGTGCTGAGCCTGCGGGACCTGGCCGGGCGCTATCTGGCGGGCCTCGACGAGGGCGGCTTCGACGAGACCTGGGCGCGTTCCCTGTTCACCGAGGACATCGAGATGACGTTCCCGGTGGGCAGCCACCAGGGCCTGGCCGGGGTGGCCGGCTTCACCACCGAGATCATGGCGCGCTGGGGCCGTACCCACCACCACGGCTCGGAGAGCCAGGTGGAGGTGGACGGCGACACGGCCCGGCTCAGCTGGAGCCTGATCGCCTCCCATGTCCACCACGGCTCACCGCTCCCCCCGGACCCCACCCAGTACTTCCAGCTCGGCGGCCGGTTCACCGGCACCGCCCGGCGCACCCCCGACGGCTGGCGCTTCGACCGGCTGCGGCTGCGGATCGTGTGGACCACCGGCGCCGTGCCCAGGGGAGTGACCCAGGTCGACCGAAAGACCCTCGACACCCGGGGAAACACGGTCACTTCAGCCACTTCAGCCACTTCAGCAGAGGAGAACCCGCCCATGCCCACCACGCTCACCGCGGACCAGCAGAAGGAACTGATCGAGAAGGTCTTCCACGAGGGCCTGGACCTGGGCGACCTGTCGGCCGCCGACCGCTACCTCACCGCCGACTTCCGCAACAACGGCAGCCACGACGACTCCATGCGCGGCCCGGAGGCGTTCAAGCACACCATCAGGATCCAGCAGTCCGCGTTCAGCGGGATCAAGTACGAGATCCTCGACTTCATCTCGATGGGCGACAAGGCCGCCATCCGCTGGGTCATGCACGGCAAGCACACCGGTCCCTTCATCGGCATCAAGCCGACCGGGCTCCAGGTGCAGCACCAGGCGATCATCTGGTTCCGCTTCGAGGGCGACAAGATCGCCGAGCGCTGGGGCATCGTCGACAACTTCTCGCTGCAGAAGTTCCTCCAGTCCGGCGGCAAGCCGGTCGGCCCGCTGACCCCGGCGGGCAAGCCCGCGGCCTGAGCCGCGCCCGGCCGTGCGCCCGGCCCCCGCTGACGGCGGCGGGGGCCGGGCGCACCTCCACGGAATCGAAGTGCCCGACGGAGCAAGGGACTTGAGACATGCCGATCGACAGGAAAGTCGCCCGCTTCAACCGGCGGTTCGCCAACCATCTCGTCGGGCCGCTGTTCAGCCGGCTGCCCGGGTTCGGGAAGGTCCACCACCGCGGCCGCAAGTCCGGCCGGGAGTTCGCCACGCCCGTCAAGCTGTTCCGGCGCGGCGCTGACATCGTCATCACGCTGCCGTACGGACCCGGCTCCGACTGGGTCAAGAACGTCCTGGCGGCGGGCGGCTGCGAGATCACCACACGGGGCCGCCGCATCCAGGTCGGCAACCCGGTCGTCTTCAGCGACGACGGTACGACGAGGATGCCCGCCCTGACCCGGCGGATCCTCTCCCGGGTCGAGGCCACCGAGTTCATCGCGCTGACCCCGGTCCCGGCGCCCGCGCAGGTACCGGCGGGCCGGACATGACCGCCGTCGGCCAGGTCACCCGCCCGCTGCGGGTGGCGCTGCTGGTCGGCTCGGCCCGCGACGGGCGGCTCGCGCCGGACGTCGCGGGCTGGTTCGCGCGGGTGACCGCGCGCCGGGACGACCTCGTCCTGGACGTCGTCGACGTCGCCGAGCACCCGCTGCCGGCGAGCCTCGACGCGGACGACCCCCGGGCGGCGGCGCTGCGGCCCCGGCTGGCCGGGGCGGAGGCGTACGTCGTGGTCGTACCGGAGTACAACCGCAGTGTCCCCGGTCCGCTGAAGACCCTCATCGACAGCTTTCAGTCGGAGTGGGAGGCCAAGCCGGTCGGGTTCGTCGGCTACGGGCTCGGCATGGCCGGCGGGGTGCGGGCGATCGAGCATCTGCGGCAGATCTTCGCGGAGTTCCACTGCGTGGGGATGAAGGACGTGGTGACGTTCCCGCGGGTGCTGGAGCACTACGACGCGGACGGCAACTTCCCGGCGGAGCCGGAGGGGGCCGAGGCCGCGGCCAAGCTGATGCTCGACCAGTTGCTCTGGTGGGCGGCCGCGTTGCGCGAGGCCAAGTCACTCCGTCCGTACAACGCCCCGTAAAGGGGCGCGGGGAACTGCGCGACCAGCCACGACGGCGCCGCAGCCGTCCGCTCCACCGTGCCCACCCACTGCGCGGCGAGTGCGGCGATCGGCTGTGGGCCGTCCACCGGTCCGTGGTGGCTGATCGCGCAGTTCCCCGCGCCCCCGAGGGGGCGCGTCACCTGACCCCCCTTTCGACAGGAGAACGTGATGGCAGCTGCTGCCGCACCCGATCCGCTCACCCCTCTACTCGTCGCCGTGCCCGTGGTGATCCTCGCCTGCCGGGCCGGGGCTCAGCTTCTCAAGCGGCTCGGGCAACCCCCGGTCGTCGGGGAGATCCTCGTCGGCATCCTGCTCGGCCCCTCGCTGCTGGGCTGGCTCTGGCCGGACGCGCAGGGCTGGCTGTTCCCCGCCTCGGCGCTGCCCTACATCGGCGTGCTCGGGAACATCGGGCTGCTCGTGTTCATGTTCCTCGTCGGGCTGGAGCTCGACCTCAAGTCCCTGCGCGGCAACAGCAGAACCGCCGTCGCCGTCTCGCAGGCCGGGATCGCGCTGCCGCTGGTGCTGGGCGTGCTGCTGGCGCTCGGCATGTACAGCCGGTTCGCCCCGGACGGCATCGGGAAGCTGCCGTTCGTGCTGTTCATCGCCGTGTCGATGAGCATCACCGCGTTCCCGGTGCTGGCCCGCATCCTGACCGACCGGGGCCTGTACCGGACCCGGGTCGGCGTGCTCGCGATGGCCAGCGCGGCGGTGGACGACGTCACCGCCTGGTGCCTGCTGGCCGCCGTCGTCGCGGTGACCAAGAGCGGCTCGCCCACGGACGCGCTGGTCACCGCGGGCTACGCGGTCGGCTTCGCGGCCGTGATGTTCGTGGTCGTACGACCGCTGCTCGCCCGGTGGGCGGCGCGGGCCGAGCGCCGGTACGCCGACGGTGTCGTGCTGGTCGTGCTGTTCGGCGGGCTGAGCCTGTCCGCGTACGCCACCGACCGGATCGGTGTGCACGCGCTGTTCGGCGCCTTCCTGTTCGGCGTGATCGCCCCGCGCGGCAGCCGGCGGATCGAGGTCGCCGCGGCCCGGATGCGGTCCTTCGCCGTGCCGGTGCTGCTGCCGCTGTTCTTCGTCAGCACCGGGCTCAAGACCGATGTGGGGCTGCTCGGCGGCAACGTCACCCAGTGGCTGTGGGCGGGCGCGGTGCTCGCCGTCGCCGTGGTCGGCAAGTGGGGCGGCGGCACCCTCGCGGCCCGGCTCTCCGGCCGTGACTGGCGGGACTCCATGTCGCTGGGCGCGCTGATGAACTGCCGCGGTCTGACCGAGCTGATCGTGCTCAACATCGGGCTGGGTCTCGGGGTCATCGGCCCCGAGCTGTTCACCGTCCTGGTGCTGATGGCCCTGCTCACCACCGCCATGACCACCCCCGCGCTGACCCGGATCCGCAAGGGGGCCGACGAGGAGCTGGGACAGGAACCGGCCGGAATCGGCCCGGACGAATCCGCTCTGCAGCCCGCGAGTACTCGCTGACCTGCGCCTTCGGGAGCGGCAGCGGCGTCAGCCCGGTTCCGGCGCATAGTTCAAGCCCTGATGGTTGGAATACTGCTAGTTGGAAGCTTGATAGATAAGCGGGTTGACGATACTCTCGCGGTACGACGACGCAGCAGTGAGGGAGAGAGCGATGAGCCAGGAATTCAAGAACCTCGACATGACGATGATGTTCGCGATCCACGACGCCCTGCGACGCGAACTGGAGCGGATCGCCCGGATCACCGCGCGGGTCGACGAGGACCCCCGGCACGTGCTGAGCACCGCGGTCGGCTGGGAGCTGTTCAAGAAGTTCCTGACCGTCCACCACACCTCCGAGGACGACATGGTCTGGCCGGTCATGGAGGCGGCCCTGGCCGGCAAGGACGCCGAACTGGCCCTGCTCGCCGACATGGAGGCCGAGCACGGCGTCATCGACCCGCTGCTCGCCGACATCGACGCGGCCCTCGCCGACCGCGACTCGGGCCTGGAGCGCCTGACCGGCCTGACCGACACCCTCTACACCCGGCTCGGCGGCCACCTCGACCACGAGGAGCGGGACGCCCTGGCACTGATGGACATCACGCTCTCCCAGGAGCAGTGGCAGGCCTTCAGCGCCGAACAGCGCACCCGGATCGGCGACGACTCCTCCCGCTACCTGCCCTGGCTGCTCGACGACATAGACGCCGCCAAGGTCGCGAACATCATCGGCAAGATGCCCGCACCGCTGCGCAACGCCTACGAGAACGACTGGCGCCAGGCCTACGAGGACCTCGGCATCTGGACCCCCAGGACCGCCTCCACCACCCGCTGACCGGATCCCGAGGGTTCCGCTCGACACCCCCCAACCCTGAGACAGACACGGAGACATCCCATGTCGCTGCAAGACCGCACTCAGGCCGTCCCCAAGGCCGCGGCTCCGCCGCAGCAGGACGGCAAGCTCGGACTCGCGTTACTCGTGATCGCCACGGCCCAGCTCATGCTCGTCCTCGACAACACGATCGTCGCCGTCGCCCTGCCGAGCATGCAGAACGCCCTGGGGCTGAGCGAGTCCAGCCTCGGCTGGATCGTCACCGCCTACGCGCTCGCCTTCGGCGGTCTGCTGCTGGCCGGCGGCCGCGCCGGTGACCTCTTCGGCCGCCGCCGGGTCTTCCGCACCGGCCTGATCCTGTTCACCGCCGCCTCGCTGCTCGGCGGCCTGGCCCAGAGCGGTGAACTCCTGATCGTGGCCCGGGTGATCCAGGGCGCGGGCGCCGCGATCGCCGCCCCCACCGCCCTGTCCCTGCTCGCCACCACCTTCCCCGCGGGCCCCGCCCGCAACAAGGCGCTCGGCGTCTACGGCGCGATGGGCGGCCTCGGCTCGGTCGTGGGCCTGCTGCTCGGCGGCGCGCTCACCGAGTACCTCAGCTGGCGCTGGGTGATGTTCGTGAACGTCCCGATCGCCCTGGCCGTCCTGTTCGGCACCAGCGTCCTCGTCGAGGGCGAACGCGAGCGCGGCAAGGTCGACGTGCCCGGCGCGCTCACCGCGACCCTCGGCTTCGGCTCGCTCGTCTACGCCATCAACCGCGCCGGCGACAAGGGCTTCGGCGACGGCGTCACCCTGATCGGCCTGGCTGTCGCACTCGTCCTGATCATCGCCTTCGTCGCCATCCAGCGCTCCAGCCGGGCGCCGATGATCCCGAGCGGCGTGCTGGCCGACAAGGGCCGGGTCGGCGCCAACCTGATCATGTTCCTGGTCGGCGCGGGCATGCTCGCCACCTTCTACTTCCTGACCCTCTACATGCAGATCGTCAAGGGCTACGCCCCGATGGTCACCGGCGTCGCCTACCTGCCCTTCGCCCTCGGCATGGGCATCGCGGCCGGCGGTCTCGGCCCGCAGCTGCTCGCCAAGATGCCCGAGCGCAACGTCGTCGCCCTCGGTCTGCTGATCGGCGTCGCGGGCATGGTCTGGTTCAGCTTCATCGAGCCCGGCCAGAACCCGTGGGCGGCCCTGCTGCCGGCCCAGCTGGTCGCCGGTCTCGGCCTCGGCATGGTCTTCGTGGCCGTCACCATCGTCAGTGTCCGCGGGGTCGCCCCGCAGGAGACCGGCGCGGCCTCCGGCCTGGTCAACACCGCCCAGCAGATCGGCGGCGCCATCGGCCTGGCCGCACTGGCGGCGGCGGCCACCGCCATCACCGACCACGAGCTGCCGGGCAGTGTCCCGCACGCCCTGACCACCGGCTACTCGTACGGGTTCCTGTTCGGCGGCGGCCTGTACCTGCTGGCCCTGATCGTGGCCCTGGTGACCCTGCCGGGCACGGCCCCCCAGCCCCACCAGGACGGCGAGCCCGCTCCCGCCGCCCTGTGACCCGGCCCCGGCGGCCCCGCCCTGTCCACCCGGGCGGGGCCGCCGGCACCCCGGCACCCTCATGCCGTCTCACCCCCCACGACTGTCAGGAGGCCGACATGACCGACCGCAGCGAAGGCCGGGCACAGCCGCGCTCCCTCGCCCTGTGGGAGCTGGCCGACCTGGTCACCCCCATGGCCGTGCGGGTGGCCGCCACCTACCGGGTCGCCGACCACATCGCCGCCGGCACCACCACCGCCGTCTCCATCGCCCAGGCCGAGCGGCTGCACGCCGAGTCCCTCGACCGGGTGCTGCGCCACCTGGTCACCGTCGGCGTCCTCACCCGCGCCGAGGACCGCGAGACCTACGGGCTCACCGAACTCGGCGAGCAGCTGCGCTCCGACCACCCCGGCGCCCAGGTCCGGCTGATCGACACCGAGGGCGCTATCGGCCGCGGCGACCTCAGCCTGGTGGACCTGCCGCACACCGTCCGCACCGGCGAGCCCGCCTACCCGGTCCGCTACCAGATCGCCTTCTGGGACGACCTGGACACCGACCGCGCGCTCGCCGAGTCCTTCGACGCGGTGATGGCCGACAACCTGTCCCGTGACGTCCCCTCGATCGCCGCCGCCTACGACTGGTCCGCGCGCGGCCACGTCTACGACGTCGGCGGCGGCAGCGGGGTGCTGCTCACCGGTCTGCTCGCCGCCCACCCGACGCTGCGCGGCACGGTCGTCGACCTGCCCGGCACGGCGGCCCGGGCCGAGGAGCACTTCCGGGCCGCCGGCCTGGACGGCCGCGCCGACGTCGTCCCCGGCAGCTTCTTCGAGGAACTGCCCGCGGGCGGCGGCGCCTACGTGCTCTCCTCCGTCCTGCACAACTGGACCGACAAGGAGGCCCTGCAGATCCTGCGGCACTGCGCCGACGCCGTCGCCGAGGACGGGCGGGTGCTCGTCGTCGAGGAGACCGGCGACGGCACCGAGACCGGCATGGACCTGCGGATGATGGCCTACTTCGGCGGCGTCGAACGCTCCCTGGACGAGCTGGGGCAACTCGCCGCGCAGGCCGGTCTCGCGGTGGCCGGGGTGTACCGGGCGAGCGGCCAGGCGTCCGCCGTCCGCTCCCTGATCGAACTGGTACGCGACGATCGAGCGCACTGACCCCTCCGTGCCGCCGGGCCGTCCCGGGCGTTCCCCGGGGCGGTGCAGCGGGCCGAACAGCGTGCGAGCAGGTGCATATACTCGGGAAGGAGGTGCTGTCTTGCGGAGTTCAGGCGATTCTGGTGGTGCGCGAGGTCCGGTGACCCGGACCGAGGAGACCGCGGAGATCCCCGGAGTCCTCCCGGATGCGCTCACCGGCTTCATCGGCTACCTCCTGCGCCGGGTCTACGCGCAGTTCGCCGCCAGCGGCGACGGCGGCGACAGCGACTCCCGCGACTTCCTGGTCCTCGACGCGCTCACCGGCCACGACTGGGAGTCCCAGCTCGATCTCGCGGAGCGGCTCGGCATCAACCGCACCATCATGGTCGGCGTCATCGACCGGCTGGAGGACCGCGACGAGGTCCGCCGCACCCGCAACCCCGACAACCGGCGCCAGTACGTGCTCTCCCTGACCGACCGGGGACGGGAGGCCGTGGAGGCCAGGCGGCGGGCGGTCGCCGAGCGGGACGCCCGGCTCACCGCCGTACTGACCGCCGGGGAGACCGCCCGGCTCGACGAACTGCTCGCCCGGCTGCTGCCGGAGTCCGCGCAGCCGCTCGTGCAGGGCACCGAGTACCTGGTCGCGCAGGCCCATCACCGGCTGCGCAAGCACGGCGACGACAAGCTGGCCGGCACCGGGCTCAGGGTGCGCCACTACGGCCCGCTGTCCGCTCTCGACGTCCTCGGGGCCATCTCCCAGCAGCGGCTCGCCGAGCTGCTCGCCATCACCGGGCCGGCCGCCTCCCAACTGGTCGACGAACTCGTCAAGCTGGGCCTGGTGCGCCGCGGCCGCGATCCGCACGACCGGCGCCGGTACGCCCTGGAGGTGACCGAACTCGGCCGCGAGCAGCTCGCCGTGGTGGCCCGGGCCGTCGCGGAGCTCGCCGGGGACGTCTCCGCCATGCTCGGCCCCGGCGGCGAGCAGGACCTGCGCGAGCTGCTGCTGAAACTCCTCGCCCCGACCCATTCCGGACCCGCATTCTCCGAGAACGCCAAGTCATCTGTTTCCGCCAGGGGTTGACCCTCTGGCCAAAGGCTGTCACGCTTTATCCAGCGGCTGCCCCGCGCCTTTTTCCAGGTCCTTCAAAGACCCCTTCCAGGCTCTTCTCTCCAGGCTCTTCGTAACGTTTCCAGGCTCTTCGAAGCGCCCTTCCGAATCTTTCCGGAAGGGCCACGAGGGGCCTTTTTTCATGCGGATTTCCCGCTCCATGCGGAATTCCCGTTGCGCACCGCCCCTCGACGAAGGAGACAGTCATGGTCGCGCAGAAGACCGACGGCTCGCCCGAACCGGCGCGCATACCCGAGGACATGACCTACGACGTCATCATCCTCGGCTCGGGCCTCGCCGGCTCCGTCACCGGCACCATCCTCGCCAAGCACGGCGCCAAGGTGCTACTGGTCGACGCGGCCGCACACCCGCGCTTCGCCATCGGCGAGTCCATGACCCCGCAGCTCGTGGAATGGATCCACATCCTCTCCGAGCGCCACGACATCCCCGAGCTGAAGAGCCTGTCCAGTGTCCAGGCCTCCACCCGCGACATCGGTCCGACCTTCGGGACCAAGGCGCACTTCGGCTTCATGAAACACGAGGTCGGAAAAGAGCCCGACCCGCGTGAGGCCACCCAGCTCGCCCTGCCGAAGATATTCCACCAGAACAGCCACATGTTCCGGCAGGACAGCGACGCCTTCATGTTCCACGTGGCGATCAAATACGGCTGCACCCCCCGGCAGAACTGGCGCGCCACCGAAGTCGATTTCGACGACGACGGTGTCACCGTCACCGGAAAGAGCGCCGCCCCGGGTGCCGCGCCCGAGCTGTACCGGGGCAGGTACCTGGTGGACGCCTCCGGTTTCCGCTCGCCGCTCGCCGACAAGTTCGACCTGCGCGACAAGCCCACCGCCCGCTTCAAGCACCACTCCCGCTCGATGTTCACGCACTACGTCGGCATCAAGCGGTTCGACGACGTCAGCGGCCACCCGCAGGACCTGCGGCCGCCGGCCGACTGGCACACCGGCACCATGCACCACCTCATCGAGCGCGGCTGGTTCTGGATCATCCCGTTCGACAACCACCCCGACTCCCGCAACCCGCTGTGCAGCATCGGCCTGACCATGGACGAGCGCACCTACCCCAAGCCCAAGGACCTCACCCCGGAGCAGGAGTTCCAGCTCTTCCTCGACAAGTACCCGGCGGTCAGGCGCCAGTTCGACGGCGCCACCCGGGTCCGCGAGTGGATCTCCACCGACCGGCTGCAGTACTCCTCGAAGCAGACCATCGGCGACCGCTGGTGCCTGATGTCCCACGCGGCCGGCTTCCTGGACCCGCTGTTCTCCCGCGGCCTGTCCAACACCATGGAGGTCGTCGACGCCCTGACCTCCCGGCTGATCCCCGCCCTCAAGGACGGCGACTTCTCCGCCGAGCGCTTCGCCTACGTCGAGCAGGTCGAGCAGGGGCTGCTCCAGTACAACGACGACCTGGTCAACAGCTCCTTCATCGCCTTCTCCCACTTCCGGCTGTGGAACGCGGTCTTCCGGGTCTGGGGCTCCTTCATCACCCCCGGCACCATGCGGCTCACCCGGGCCCGCCTCAAGCACTTCAAGGACCGCGACGTCCGGCACTTCGACGAGCTGGAGCGGGTGCCCTACCCGGGCCTGTGGTGGCCGCAGAGCGACTCGTTCAAGAGGATCCTGGAGGCCACCGCCGAGACCTGCGAGAAGTACGAGGCGGGCGCGCTCAGCGGTGACGAGGCCGCCGACATCGTCTTCGGGCTGCTGAAGGAGTCCCCGGTCGTCAATCCGGTCTTCGGCTGGAAGGACGAGGAGCGGCGCTTCATCTACCCGTCCGTGGCGACGATGGCCCGCTTCCTGTACTGGGCCTCGGTCCAGGCCCCGCCCGAGATGAACAGCGTCGGCCGCGAGTTCCTGCTCGGCATCGTCAAGGCCGGGGCGAAGGTCCGCAAACTTCTCTGACCCGCGCGGCACCCCCCTCGACCCACACCCCAGAAAGGGATGCGCATGTCCGCAGCAGCGCGGTCGCTGACCCGCGCCCAGGAGACCCGGACCGCCGAGCAGCCCCGGACCGCCGAGCAGCCCCGGCCCGTCGAGCCGACGAGTCTGCGCCGCGTGTGCGGCCTGTTCACGACCGGCGTCACGGTCATCACCACCGGCCCCGACGGCGACGCGGACGGCACCACCGTCAACTCGTTCACGTCCGTCTCGCTGGAACCCCCGCTGGTGCTGTTCTGTCTGCACCAGCAGTCCCGGCTGCACACGCTCCTGGAGCAGAGCGGCGGGTTCACCGTCAACTTCCTGTCCGGGCGCCAGCAACCGCTGGCCCGGCACTTCGCCGGCCGCCGGTCCACCGCCTTCGAGGGGGTTCCGCACCACTTCACCGAGGACGGGCTGCCCGTGCTCAGCGAGGCCCTCGCCTACCTGACCTGCACCACGGTCGACATCCACACGGCCGGCGACCACGACATCGTCATCGGCGAGGTGGTGGACCTGGGCGTGCCCGAGCACGGACTGGAGCCGCTGGTCTTCTTCGACGGCTCGCTCGCCCCGCTGCGGTCGGGCACGGACCGCTTCCACCACTCCGAACAGGCGTCCTGACATGCGCCGGGTGCTCATCGCCAACCGTGGCGAGATAGCCGTGCGTGTCGCCCGGGCCTGCCGGGACGCCGGGATCGCCGGCGTCGCCGTCTACGCGGACCCCGACCGGGACGCCCTGCACGTCCGGGTCGCCGACGCGGCCTACGCCCTGGGCGGTGACACTCCGGCCACCAGCTACCTGGACATCGACAAGGTCCTGCGGGCCGCCCGGGAGACCGGCGCGGACGCCGTCCACCCCGGCTACGGCTTCCTCTCCGAGAACGCCGAGTTCGCCCAGGCCGTCCTGGACGCGGGCCTGACCTGGATCGGTCCGCCGCCGCAGGCCATCCGCGACCTCGGAGACAAGGTGGCCGCCCGGCACATCGCCCAGCGGGCCGGCGCCCCGCTGGTCGCCGGTACCCCGGACCCGGTCTCGGGCGCCGACGAGGTCGTGGCGTTCGCCGAGGAACACGGCCTGCCGATCGCCATCAAGGCCGCCTTCGGCGGCGGCGGGCGCGGACTGAAGGTCGCCCGGACGCTGGAGGAGGTGCCGGAGCTCTATGAGTCGGCGGTGCGGGAGGCGGTGGCCGCCTTCGGACGCGGGGAGTGCTTCGTGGAGCGCTACCTGGACCGGCCGCGGCACGTGGAGACCCAGTGCCTCGCGGACCGGTACGGCCACGTGGTCGTCGTATCGACGCGTGACTGCTCGCTGCAGCGTCGGCACCAGAAGCTGGTGGAGGAGGCTCCGGCGCCGTTCCTGACGGCGGAACAGACCGCCGAGCTGTACCGCGCATCCAAGGCGATCCTGCGGGAGGCCGGGTATGTCGGCGCGGGGACCTGCGAGTTCCTCGTCGGGCAGGACGGCACGGTCTCCTTCCTGGAGGTCAACACCCGCCTCCAGGTCGAGCACCCGGTGACCGAGGAGGTCGCCGGCATCGACCTGGTCCGCGAGATGTTCCGGATCGCCGACGGCGCGGAGCTCGGCTACGACGACCCCGAACTGCGCGGTCATTCCTTCGAGTTCCGGATCAACGGCGAGGACCCGGGCCGCGGGTTCCTGCCCGCCCCGGGCACGGTCACCCGTTTCGACCCGCCGACGGGTCCGGGCGTACGGCTGGACGCGGGTGTGGAGGCGGGCAGCGTGATCGGTCCCGCCTGGGACTCGCTGCTGGCCAAGCTGATCGTGACCGGCCGGACCCGCGAGGAGGCCCTTCAGCGGGCCGCCCGCGCCCTGGACGAGTTCCAGGTCGAGGGCATGGCCACGGCGATCCCGTTCCACCGGGCCGTGGTCAGGGACCCGGCGTTCGCCCCGCAGGACGGCCCGTTCACCGTCCACACCCGGTGGATCGAGACCGGGTTCGACAACCGGATCGAGCCCTTCTCCGCGCCCGCCCCCGACGCCGGGACGGCCGAGAGCGCTCGCGAGACCGTGGTCGTCGAGGTCGGCGGACACCGGCTGGAGGTCTCGCTGCCGGCGGTGCTCGGACGGGTCCCGGACCGGGTGCCGAGCCTGGCCGGGGCGGCGGCGCCCCGGGCCCGCCGCCGTACCGCGTCCGGCTCCGCGCCGGCCGCGTCCGGGGACACGCTCACCTCGCCGATGCAGGGCACCGTCGTCAAGGTCGCCGTCGCCGACGGGCAGACCGTCGAGAAGGGCGACTTGGTCGTCGTCATCGAGGCCATGAAGATGGAGCAGCCGCTCACCGCGCACCGCTCCGGCACCGTGACCGGGATCGCCGCCGAGGTGGGACAGGCCCTCGCCGCGGGTGCGGCCGTGTGCGACATCAAGGACTGAGACACCGACCGAACACCGACTTGACCGAGGACTGGTCGACTTGGCACACCTCACCTACACCGACGCCATGAACGGAGCACTGGAGCGGCTGAGCTCCGTGGGGTACGAGCACGGGCGCAGCTTCGTCAACCACGCCCCGATGGCCGCCGAGGCCCTGGCCCACATGGGATACGCCGACGAGGTGCCCGGCTGGGTGGAGGGGCACCTGCGCAGCCACACCTTCCACGACGTGCCCGAGCGGCGGTTCACCATCGACCCGGCGGACGAGGCCGACTGGCGGCAGGCGCTCGGCGACTTCGGCCGGGTCGCCGACTGGACGGCCCTGTTCGAACGGGAGCTGGCCGAGGGCGAGTGGACCGACGTCCTGGCCCGCTGGTGGCCCCGGCTGCTGCCCGGCATGTCCGGGGTGCTCACGCACGGGGTCATCCGCACCGCGCACGCGGTCCGTGCCGTGGTGACCGCGAGCCCCGACCACCGGATGCAACTGGCCGAACTGGCCCAGGGACTGGGCTACTGGGCGGCCCGTCACTCCGAGGGCGGAGTCGTCGTCGAGGAGCGCCCGGGCGAGGACGGCGGCGGTGATGCCGCGGGGGCCCTGGACGAACTCGTCGCCGAGTTCTCCGGGATCTACGCCACGCTCTCCCTGAACCATCCGATCCCGCTGATCCACTCGGTCACCGGGCCCGCCGCCGTACGCCTGGTGGTGGATCACCTCCCCGAGGCGCAGCGGTGGCCGTCGTACCGGGTCGCGCGGGCCGTCAGCCGCACGATGCTCGACTGGTTCCACGCCGTGCCCCGGCCCTCGGCCCCGCTGCCGGACGCCCCCGACGTGGCCGGTCTCTTCGCCGAGGCCGTGGGGATCGGCGACGAGCACGCCATCAAACTCGCCGAAGTGGCCGTACGGCACGAGGCCCGGGCGCCCGATCCGCGGCACGCGGCGGCCGCGCAGGTGGCGAACCGGGCCATCGGGCGCCTCCTGCACCGCTGACAGATCGTCTTCGACGGTCCCGCAGACCGGACCGTACGGACCGTTACCCGTTCCCGAGGAGTGTCATGGACGCACAAGTCATCGTCGTGGGCGCCGGGCCGGCCGGCATGATGCTCGCGGGCGAGCTACGGCTCGCGGGCGCCGACGTCATCGTTCTGGAGAAGCTGCCCGCGCGCACCGGAGAGTCGCGCGGCCTCGGCTTCACCGCCCGCACCATGGAGGTCTTCGACCAGCGCGGACTGCTGCCCCGCTTCGGGGACATCGAGGTCAGCAACGTGGGCCACTTCGGCGGCCTGCCGGTCGACTTCGGTGTCCTCGACGGTGCCCACCAGGCTGCCAAAACGATCCCTCAGTCGGTCACCGAGACCGTCCTGGAGGAGTGGGCCGCCCGGCTCGGCGCGGACATCCGGCGCCGGCACGAGGTGCTGTCCGTCAAGGAGAAGGAGGACAGCGTCGAGGTCGAGGTGCGCGGCCCCGAGGGCGTGCACCGGCTGCGCGCCGAGTACCTGGTGGGCTGCGACGGCGGCCGGTCCACCATCCGCAAGGCCGCCGGCTTCGACTTCCCGGGCACGCCGTCGACGCTGGAGATGTACCTCGCCGACGTGCGCGGTATCGAGCTCGAGCCCCGGATGATCGGGGAGACCCTGCCCGGCGGCATGGTCATGGTCGGCCCGCTGCCCGGCGGCATCACCCGGCTGATCATCTGCGAGCGCGGCACCCCGCCGCAGCGCCGGGACAAGCCGCCCACCTGGGCGGAGGCCGCGGCGGCCTGGCAGCGGCTGACCGGCGACGACATCTCGCACGCCGAGGCGGTGTGGGTCTCGTCCTTCGGCGACGGGACGCGCCTGGTCACCGAGTACCGGCGCGGCCGGATCCTGCTCGCCGGGGACTCCGCGCACATCCATCTGCCGGCCGGCGGCCAGGGCATGAACACCAGCATCCAGGACGCCGTGAACCTGGGCTGGAAGCTGGGCGCGGTGGTGCGCGGCCGGGCGCCCGAGGCACTGCTCGACACGTACCACGACGAACGGCACCCGGTCGGGCAGCGGCTGATGATGAACACCCGGGCCCAGGGCCTGCTGTTCCTGTCCGGGCCCGAGGTGCAGCCGCTGCGCGACGTGCTGAACGAGCTGATCCGCTATCCCGAGGTCAGCAAGCACCTGGCGGCGATGGTCTCCGGCCTGGAGATCCACTACGACCTCGACGGGGGCGCGGGCGCGCTGCTGGGCCGACGGCTGCCGAACGTGCCGCTGGCCGGCCACAAGAGGGTGGCCTCCAGCACGGAGGCGCTGCGCTCCGGGCGGGGCGTCCTGCTCGACCTCGCCGACAACGCGCGGCTGCGGGAACGTGCCTGGGCCTGGCGGGACCGGGTGGACGTGGTGACGGCGGTGGCGGAGCTGCCGGCCGACAGCCCGCTCGCGGGGACCACGGCCGTGCTGGTGCGGCCCGACGGTTACGTGGCCTGGGTGGCGCCGGGCAGTCACGCGGATCTGCCGATGGCTCTTGAGCGGTGGTTCGGGCCTGTGCGGTGAGGCCGTGCCGCGTTTTGTCGTCGTGCGGCTGCCCCGCCGTCGTGGCTGGTCGCGCAGTTCCCCGCGCCCCTATCGGGCGCTTTCCCTTGAGGAGTTCTCATGCACAGCACCCTGATCGTCGCCCGTATGGAGCCGGCGCACAGCCAGGAAGTGGCCCGGTTGTTCAAGGAGTTCGACGAGACCGAGATGCCGCATCTCATGGGCACCCGGCGGCGTGAGCTGTTCGCCTACCGCGGGCTGTACTTCCACCTCCAGCACTTCGACACCGACAACGGCGGTGAGCTGATCGAGTCGGCCAAGACCGACCCGCGGTTCGTGCGGATCAGCGAGGACCTCAAGCCGTTCATCCAGGCGTACGACCCCGCCACCTGGCGGTCTCCCGCCGACGCGGTCGCCACGCGCTTCTACGACTGGGAGGGCCGGGCGTGAACGCCAGGCGAGTGGTCATCACCGGGGTCGGGGTCATCGCCCCCGGCGGTGTCGGCACGAAGAACTTCTGGAACCTGCTCAGCGAGGGCCGTACCGCGACCCGCGGCATCACCTTCTTCGACCCCTCCTCCTTCCGGTCCCGGGTCGCCGCCGAGGTCGACTTCGACCCGGAGGACCACGGGCTCAGCCCGCAGGAGATACGCCGGATGGACCGCGCGGCCCAGCTGGCCGTCGTCAGCGCCCGCGAGGCGCTCGCCGACAGCGGACTCGACCTGTCCGGCGCCGACCCGCACCGGATCGGGGTCACCATCGGCAGCGCGGTCGGCGCGACCATGGGCCTCGACCAGGAGTACCGGGTGGTCAGCGACGGCGGCCGGCTCGACCTGGTCGACCACACCTACGCCGTCCCGCACCTCTACAACTACCTGGTGCCCAGCTCCTTCGCCGCCGAGGTGGCCTGGTCGGTGGGTGCCGAGGGCGCGGCCACCGTCGTGTCCACCGGCTGCACCTCGGGTCTCGACTCCGTCGGGCACGCCGTCGAGCTGATCCGGGAGGGCTCCGCCTGCGCGATGATCGCCGGCGCCACCGACGCGCCGATCTCCCCGATCACCCTCGCCTGCTTCGACGCCATCAAGGCCACCACCCCGCGCAACGACGACCCCGAGCACGCCTCCCGTCCCTTCGACGGCACCCGCAACGGGTTCGTGCTGGGTGAGGGTTCGGCCGTCTTCGTCCTCGAGGAGCTGGAGGCGGCGCGCAGCCGGGGGGCGCACATCTACGCCGAGATCGCCGGATACGCCTCCCGCTGCAACGCCTTCCACATGACCGGACTGCGCCCGGACGGCGCCGAGATGGCCGAGGCGATCACGGTCGCGCTGGGCGAGGCACGCCTCAACCCCGAGGCCGTCGACTACATCAACGCGCACGGCTCCGGCACCAAGCAGAACGACCGGCACGAGACCGCCGCGTTCAAGAAGAGCCTCGGCGACCACGCGTACCGGACCCCGGTGTCCTCCATCAAGTCGATGGTCGGGCACTCGCTCGGCGCGATCGGCTCCATCGAGATCGCCGCGTCCGTCCTCGCCATGGAGCACCACGTCGTGCCCCCGACGGCGAACCTGCACACCCCCGACCCCGAGTGCGACCTGGACTACGTGCCGCTCACCGCCCGTGAGCACCGCACCGACGCGGTGCTCACCGTGGGCAGCGGGTTCGGCGGCTTCCAGAGCGCGATGGTGCTCGCCCGACCGGAGAGGAGCGCGGCAGCATGAGCACGCGCACGGTTGTGACCGGGCTCGGCATCGCCGCGCCCAACGGCCTCGGTACCGCCGACTACTGGGCTGCGGCCCGCGCCGGCAAGAGCGGGATCGCCCGGGTCACCCGGTTCGACCCGTCCGGATACCCGGCGAAACTGGCCGGGGAGGTCCCCGGGTTCAGCGCCGGGGAGCATCTGCCGAGCCGGCTGCTCGCCCAGACCGACCACATGACCCGGCTCGCGCTCGTCGCGACGGACTGGGCGCTGGCCGACGCGGACGTCAGCCCGGCCGACCTGCCCGCCTACGACATGGGCGTGGTCACCGCCAGCTCGTCCGGCGGTTTCGAGTTCGGCCAGGGCGAGCTGCAGAAGCTGTGGAGCCAGGGCAGTCAGTTCGTCTCGGCATACCAGTCGTTCGCCTGGTTCTACGCCGTCAACAGCGGCCAGATCTCCATCCGCAACGGGATGAAGGGGCCGAGCGGGGTCGTCGTGTCGGACCAGGCGGGCGGCCTCGAGGCGCTGGCCCACGCACGCCGGCAGATCCGGAAGGGAACGCGGCTCATCGTCTCCGGGGCGATCGACGCGTCCATCTGCCCGTGGGGGTGGGTGGCGCAGCTGGCCAGCGCCCGGCTGTCCACCTCGGAGGAGCCCGAGCGGTCCTACCTGCCGTTCGACCCGGCCGCGGCCGGGCACGTGGCCGGCGAGGGCGGGGCGATCCTGATCCTGGAGGCCGAGGAGACGGCCGTACGGCGGGACGCCCGGGTGTACGGGGAGATCGCGGGATACGGCGCGACGTTCGATCCGGCGCCGGGCAGCGAGCGGCCGCCGGGGCTGCGCAAGGCCATCGAACTGGCCCTCGCGGACGCGGGCGTGGACGCGGCCGACGTGGACGTCGTGTTCGCCGACGCGGCGGCCGTGCCGGAGCTGGACCGGGTGGAGGCCGACGCGTTGAGCGCCGTGTTCGGGCCGCACGGGGTGCCGGTGACGGCGCCGAAGACGATGACCGGGCGGCTGTACTCGGGGGCGGCGCCGCTGGACGTGGCGACGGCGCTGCTCGCCATCAGGGACGGGATCGTGCCGGCGACGGTGCATGTCTCGCCGGAGGCGAGCTATGACCTCGACCTGGTGGTGGGGGAGCCGCGGCTGACCGAGGTACGGACGGCGCTGGTGCTGGCGCGGGGCTACGCCGGGTTCAACTCGGCGATGGTCGTGCGGGCGTAGGCCGCCCACGAGGCCGCGCGCCGGGGGCGCCTGCGGGCCCGTCGTGGTCGCTCGCGCAGTTCCCCACGCCCCTGACGGGGCGCCGCCCCCCCCCAAGACACACCCGCCCTTCCGGTCCACCACTCTCTCCCACGCCGGGCCGGAAGGGCGGGTGTTCCCGTTCGTGGAACCGATTCGCACAACCGAAAGGAAGATCACCGTGGCCACCCAGTCCTTCACCCTCGACGACCTCAAGCGGATCCTGCTGGAGGCCGCCGGCGCCGACGAGAGCGTCGACCTCGACGGGGACATCCTCGACACCGACTTCGAGGAGCTCAGCTACGAGTCGCTCGCCATCCTGGAGACCTGCGGACGCATCGAGCGGGAGTACGACATCACGCTCGACGACACCGTCGTGACCGAGGCGAAGACCCCCCGCGAGCTGCTCGCCCTCGTCAACACGCAGCTCGGCGACGTCGCCGCCTCCGCGGCCTGACCTCCTTCCATCCCCCCGGCCGCCGGCGCCCGCCCCCCTTCGTTCCGGGCGCCGGCGGCATCCCCATGCCCTGAAGCACCCGAACGCCCTGAAAGGGAGCGGCAGACATGTCCGAACAGCAGCAGAAGGTCGCCCTGGTCTCCGGGGCCACCAGCGGAATCGGCCTCGCCTCGGCGCGGCTGCTGGCCCAGCAGGGCCACCGCGTCTTCATCGGCTCCCGCGACGCCGCGAACGTGGAGCGGACCGTCAAGGAACTGCGCGCGGAGGGACTGGAGGTCGACGGGACCACCCTCGACGTCCGGTCCGCGCTGTCCATCGCGAACTTCGTCCAGGCGGCCGTCGACCGGTACGGCACCGTCGACGTCCTGGTCAACAACGCCGGCCGGTCCGGCGGCGGGGTGACCGCCGACATCGACGACGAGCTCTGGTACGACGTCGTCGAGACCAACCTCAACAGCGTCTTCCGCCTCACCCGCGCCGCCCTCACCACCGGTGGCATGCGGGACAAGAGCCGCGGCCGGATCATCAACATCGCCTCGACGGCCGGCAAGCAAGGCGTGGTCCTGGGTGCGCCGTACTCCGCCTCCAAGCACGGCGTGGTCGGCTTCACCAAGGCCCTCGGCAACGAGCTGGCCCCCACCGGCATCACCGTCAACGCGGTCTGCCCGGGATACGTCGAGACGCCCATGGCCCAGCGCGTCCGGGCCGGCTACGCGGCCGCCTACGCCACCTCCGAGGACGCCATCCTCGACAAGTTCCAGGCGAAGATCCCGCTCGGCCGCTACTCCACGCCCGAGGAGGTCGCCGGACTCGTCGGCTACCTCGCCTCCGACACCGCCGCCTCGATCACCGCCCAGGCCCTCAACGTCTGCGGCGGACTCGGCAACTTCTGAAAACCCCGGCACCCTCTAGGAGTTCACCCATGTCCGAGTCCAAGGAAGTCGAGCACGAGATCACCGTCTCGGCGCCGGCCGCCGAGGTCTACCGGCTGATCGCCGACGTGGCCAACTGGCCGCGGATCTTCCCGCCGACCATCTACGTCGACCACCTGGAGCGCTCCGGCCGCGAGGAGCTCATCGGGATCTGGGCCACCGCCAACGGCGAGGCCAAGAACTGGACTTCGCGCCGGGTGCTGGACCCCGACGGTCTGCGGATCACCTTCCGGCAGACCGTCTCCACCCCGCCCGTCGCGAGCATGGGCGGCACCTGGATCATCGAGCCGCTCGACGACGGCACCGCCCGGATCCGGCTGCTGCACGACTACACCGCCGTCGACGACGACCCGGCCGGGCTCGCCTGGATCGACGAGGCGGTCGACCGCAACTCCCGTTCCGAGCTGGCGGCGCTGAAGACCAACGTCGAACTCGCCACCGCCTCCGAGGAGCTGACCTTCTCCTTCGAGGACACCGTCGAGGTCGACGGCTCCGCCAAGGACCTCTACGACTTCGTCAACGAGGCCGACCGCTGGTCCGAGCGGCTGCCGCACGTGGCGACCGTCCGCCTCACCGAGGACACCCCGGGTCTGCAGACCCTGGAGATGGACACCCGCGCCAAGGACGGCTCGACGCACACCACCAAGTCGTACCGGGTCTGCCTGGACGGCCGGAAGATCGCCTACAAGCAGACCACCCTGCCGGCCCTGATGAACCTGCACACCGGCCACTGGACGTTCCGCGAGACCGACGCGGGCACCTTCGCCTCCTCGCAGCACACCGTCGTGCTGCGCCCCGAGAACATCGAGAAGATCCTCGGACCGGACGCGGGGGTCGCCGAGGCCCGCGCGTACGTCCAGGGCGCGCTCAGCACCAACAGCCGCGCCACCCTGAACCACGCCAAGGCGTACGCCGAAGCGAGGCGCTGACCCATGGCCGGTGCCGACGCTGTCGAGACGCACGTCGTGGTGGTCGGCGCCGGACCCGTCGGGCTGATGCTCGCCGGGGAACTGCGCCTCGGCGGCGCCGAAGTGACCGTACTGGAACGGCTGGACGCCCCGACGACCGAGTCGCGGGCGTCCACCCTGCACGCCCGCACCATGGAACTGCTGCGGCAGCGCGGTCTGCTCGACGGGCCCGGCGGCTTCGGCGACCCCGAGCCGCCGCCCCACGAACCCCGCGGCCACTTCGGCGGCCTCCCGCTCGACCTCACCCTGCCCAGCAGCCACCCCGGGCAGTGGAAGGTCCCGCAGACCCGCACCGAGGAACTCCTCGGCGCCTGGGCGGAGCGGCTCGGGGCGCGGGTGCTGCGCGGCCACCGGGTCGTCGCCCTGCGGGAGGACCGGGACCGGGTGGTCGTCGTCGCCGAACACGACGCCCAGAGGCGCGAGTTCACGGCGGGGTACGTCGTCGGCTGCGACGGCGAGCACTCCGTCGTACGACGGCTCGCCGGCATCCCCTTCCCCGGCGACGACGCCGGACGGGAGCTGATCCGCGCCGACGTCGACGGCATCGACATCCCGAACCGGCGGTTCCAGCGGCTGCCGAACGGGCTCGCCATCGCCGCCCGGCGCGGCGACGGCGTCACCCGGGTGATGGTCCACCGGTTCGGCACCCCGCCCCGCGGCTCGGGCGAGGCGGAGTTCGCCGACATCGTGACCGCCTGGCGGGACGTCACCGGCGAGGACATCGCGCACGGCACCTCGCTGTGGGTCAACTCGTTCGGCGACGCCTCCCGGCAGGCCGAGCGCTACCGCGCGGGCCGGGTGCTGCTCGCCGGCGACGCGGCCCACCAGCAGATGCCGATCGGCGGCCAGGCCCTCAACCTCGGCCTCCAGGACGCCGTCAACCTGGGCTGGAAGCTCGCGGCCACCGTCCTCGGCCGGGCCCCGGCGGGGCTGCTGGACACCTATCACGACGAACGGCACGCGGTCGGGCGCCGCGTCCTGTCCAACATCCGCGCCCAGGCCCGGCTGCTGCTCGGCGGGCCCGAGGTGGACCCGGTGCGCTCGGTCGTCGGCGAACTCACCTCGTACGAGCGGGTCCGGGCGCACCTCGCCGGGATGATCAGCGGTCTCGACGTGCGGTACGGCGACGCCCCGTACGGCGACGAGCAGCCCGGGCCCGTCGGAGCGCGGCTGCCCGAGCTGCGGCTCGACTCGGGGGCGACCACCGCCGAACTGCTGCACTCGGCACGCGGGTTGCTGCTCGTGACGGACGAGTCGCTGGCCGGGGCGGCCGGCGACTGGTCGGCCTCCGTCGACACGGTCACCGCACGGCCCCTGGACACCGGCCCGCTCTCCTTCGGGGCCGTGCTCGTACGACCCGACGGTTACGTCGCCTGGGCCGGCGGCTCGGCGGACGGCCTGCGTGAGGCCCTGGGCCGCTGGTTCGCGCCCACCGCGCCCACCACGCGTGCCGCCGCCCGATCATCACAACTGACTGGCAGGAGAAGGAAGATGGGCAACCTGACCGGAAAGACCGCCCTTGTCACCGGCGCCAGCCGGGGCATGGGCCGGGCCACCGCCGAGCGGCTCGCCGCCGACGGCGCACTGGTCGCCGTGCACTACGGCACCAGCGAGGAGGCCGCCGCCGAGGTGGTCGCCGGGATCGAGCGGGACGGCGGCCGGGCCTTCGCGGTACGCGCCGAACTCGGCGCCCCCGGCGACGTTCACGAGCTGTTCCTCGCCCTGGAGGCGGGGCTGAAGGAGCGCACCGGCGAGACCGAGCTGAACATCCTGGTCAACAACGCCGGTGTGATGGGCGGGGTGAAGGCCGAGGACACCACCCCGGAGCAGTTCGACCGGATCTTCGCGGTCAACGCCCGGGCGCCGTTCTTCGTCGTCCAGCGGGCCCTGGTCAACATGCCCGACGGCGGCCGGATCGTGAACATCTCCTCGGGGCTGACCCGGTTCGCCAACCCGGACGAGATCGCGTACGCCATGAGCAAGGGCGCGGTGGAGCAACTCGCCCTGCACTACGCCAAGCTGCTCGGCCCGCGCGGCATCACCGTGAACAGTGTCGCCCCCGGCATCACCCGCAACGGCAACCCGGTGTTCGGCATCCCCGAGGCCGTCGAGGCCATGTCGGCGCTGTCCACCTTCAACCGGGTCGGCGAACCGCAGGACGTCGCCGACGTCATCGCCTTCCTCGTCTCCGACGACGCCCGCTGGGTCACCGGCTCCTTCGTCGACGCGAGCGGCGGCACGCTCCTCGGGTGACGCGGTGACCAGGACCCTTCCGTCACCGGTCGCCGCCGGCCCGGACGAGCGGTTCGGCCCCCGGCTGTGGGGCCTGCTGCTCGTCCTCGCGGGCAACATGCTCATCGACGCGCTGGAGGTGTCCGTGGCGGTGGTGGCGCTGCCCGCCATCGGCACGGACCTGGGAGCGGCGCCGACCGTCACCCAGTGGGCGATGACCGGCTTCGCCGCCGGCTTCGGCGGCCTCCTCCTGTTCGGCGCCCGCGTGGTGACCCTTCTCGGCCGCCGCCGCGTCTACCTCGCCGCCCTCCTCGCCTTCGCCGCCGCCTCCGCGCTCAGCGCCCTCGCCCAGGACCCGTGGCTGCTCCTCGCCACCCGCCTGGTCAAGGGCTTCTGCGCAGCCCTCACAGCCCCCACCGGCCTCGCGATCATCACCAGCACGTTCCCCGAGGGCCGCCCGCGGGCCCGGGCCGTCTCCGTCTACACCCTCTTCGGCGCGGGCGGCTTCACGGCCGGGCTGCTCCTCTCCGGCTGGCTGACGGAGACGTCCTGGCGCTGGGCGTTCGCTTTTCCGGCGCCGGTGGTGCTGGTGCTTTTCGTGTCCGGGCTGAGGCTGATTCCGAAGGGGGGCGAGGGGGGTGCCCTGAAGGCAGCTGACCTGAGCGTTCCGAGGAGGGGCGCCGAGAGCGCCCCACAGGGGCGCGGGGCTGTATTGGATATGCGGCTACCGCCGCGTGGGCGCGACCAGCCCCCACGGCGCCGCACCATGACCACGACGGCGCAGCGATACGACATCCCCGGCGCCCTCACTTTCTTGGTAGCCCTGCTGGCCCTGGTCCAAGGCATTACCCAACTCCCCGGCCACCGCTGGAGCGACCCGAGAGCCGTCGGGCCGCTCTGCGCGGCCGTGGTGCTGCTGGCGGTGTTCTGGTGGATCGAGGGCAGATCGGCCGACCCCCTGCTCAACGTCGGCCCCTCGCTGCGCGGCAACCCGGCCCTGCTCCGCTCCGCGGCCGGCGCCGCCTGTCTCAACGGCTCCTACCTGGGCCTGCTGTTCGTCCTGACGTACCAGACCCAGACCCTGGCCGGCTGGTCCCCCCTCCGCGCCGCCGTCGCCCTCACCCCGGCCGCCGCACCCCCGGCGCTCACCGCCCTGGCCTCCGGCCGCCTGGTCGCCAGGTTCGGCGCCCCCCGTCTCATCGTGGCCGGCGCCGCCTGCGCCTTCGCGGGCTACCTGCTCCAACTTCGGCCGGATCCGTGGCCGTTGGACTACCCGGGCCGGATGCTGCCCACGCTCCTGCTGGTCGGCGCCGGCTTCGTGCTGTCCTTCGCGGCGCTCAACATGCAGGCGATGTCCCGCCTGGCCCCCGCCGACAGGCTCACCGGCAGTGGCCTGTACCAGACGGCCGTACAGCTCGCCGCGGTCGTCACGGTCGCGCTCGTCGCCGCCCTGCTCGCCGCACACGCACCCGCCGCGGGCCCGGCCGCCGCGGCCGCCGCGGCCGCCGCCTGCCGGCCCGCGCTGACCCTGGTCGCCGTCCTCGGTTTCCTGGGCCTGCTCGTCGGCCTCACCGGCCTGATCCGAACCCCACCCTCCTCACTCCACGACGGGGAATGACCATGGACCAGACAACGCAGACCTGGGTCTTCGACGACCTGGAGGACGAATTAGACGATCTGGACTACGAGTTCGAGCGCGACCAGATCGTCGAGGTGATCCCGCCCAGCCTTCCGCACCTCGCCTCCGTCGGCCTCGCCGAGCGCACCCGGATCATCGACGCGTACGTGCGCGGCGAACTCGCCCGGGTGCTGCGGGTGTCACCCGAGAGCATCGACACCGCGGGCCGCCCGATGAACAGCCTGGGCATCGGGTCCATCAACGGCCTGGAGCTGCAGCGCCGCATGGAGGCCGCGCTGCGCGTCGACGTCAACCTCAACCGGCTGCTGCGCGCCAACAGCGCCGCCGAGCTGGTCGAGTGCCTGGCCGGACAGCTCGGCCCGGACGACAGCCCGCACAAGCACGCCGGGAAGGACGAGTACCACCTGGTCGCGCACGACGTGCCGAGCCCGAGGTGATCGGGCAGATGCCGGTCCTGGAGTTCGGCGCGGCCACCCTCGCGGCCGCGCCCAGGCTGCCGGCGGCCGGGCAGCTGGACGTCTGGATGGTCCGCCGGGCGCAGCTGGAGACCGCGGCCGAGCTGCTCGACCTGACCGAGCTGAGCGAGGCGGAGCGCAGGCGGACCGCGTCCTTCGTCCGGCCCACGGACGGGGTGACGTACGCCTCCGCGCATGTCGCCCTGCGCCGGCTGCTCGGGGCCTACCTGGGGCTGGCCCCGCAGGACGTGCCGTTCGTGCGGGAGCCCTGCCCGGGCTGCGCCGAGCCGCACGGCCGCCCGGCCGTCGCCCACCCCGACCCGCCGCTGCACTTCTCGCTGGCGCACAGCCACGGCATGGCCGTGGTCGCCGTCTCCCGTACGGTCGTGGGCGCCGACGTGGAGCGGCTGCCGCGGGCCGAGACCGTCGAGGTGTGCACCCCGGCGCTGCACCCGGGGGAGCAGAAGGAGCTGGCGGCGCTCGACGACGCCGGGGCGCGGCGCGCGGCCTTCGGGCGGCTGTGGACCCGCAAGGAGGCCTATCTCAAGGCGCTGGGCACCGGTCTGTCCCGCGACCCCGGCCACGACTACCTGGGCGCCGACCCGTACCGCAGGCCGGCCGGGTGGACGCTGCTCGACCTGCCGTCGGGGCCCCGGCACAACGCGGCCGTCGCGGTGCGCGGCGGGGCGCCGGAGCAGGTCACCGTGCGCTGGGTGCCGCCCCTCGCGCTGTACGCGGGACAGACGGTCGACCTGGACGCCGACGGCACCGTGGGCGTGCCCGTGCACCGGGGCGCCGAAGGCACGACCACCGGAGTATCCGACTGGGGAGCGTGACCCACCAATGTCACTCGAACAGAAATCCGGCCGCCCGAGCCTGCACGACCGTGAACAACGCGGCCAGTGGAGCGCCGCCGAGCGGATCGAGGAGCTCGGCCTCATGAAGGAGGCCGCCCGGCACGGCGACCCGCTGGCCACCGAGCGCCAGCACGCCAAGGGCAAGCTCACCGCGTACGAACGTATCGAACTCCTGCTCGACGAGGGGTCGTTCAACGAGGTCGAGATGCTCCGCCGGCACCGGGCCACCGGCTTCGGCCTGGAGAAGAAGCGCCCGTACACCGACGGTGTGATCACCGGCTGGGGCACGGTCCACGGCCGTACCGTCTTCGTCTACGCGCACGACTTCCGCATCTTCGGCGGCGCCCTCGGCGAGGCCCATGCCCAGAAGATCCACAAGATCATGGACATGGCCGTCTCGGCGGGCGCCCCGCTGGTGTCCCTCAACGACGGTGCCGGCGCCCGGATCCAGGAGGGCGTCTCGGCCCTCGCCGGCTACGGCGGCATCTTCCAGCGCAACACCCGCGCCTCCGGGGTGATCCCGCAGATCAGCGTGATGCTCGGTCCGTGCGCGGGCGGCGCCGCCTACTCGCCGGCCCTGACCGACTTCGTCTTCATGGTCCGGGACATCTCCCAGATGTTCATCACCGGACCGGACGTGGTCAAGGCGGTGACGGGCGAGGAGATCACCCAGAACGACCTCGGCGGCGCCGACGTGCACGCCACCGCCTCCGGCGTGGCCCACTTCGCCTACGACGACGTACGCAGCTGCATGGAGGACGTACGGCACCTGCTGTCGCTGCTGCCGTCCAACAACCGCGACCTGCCGCCCCGGGTGCCGACCGAGGACCCCGCCGACCGGCGCACCGACCACCTCCTGGAACTGGTCCCGGAGGACCCGGGCCGGGTCTACGACATCCGGTCCGTCGTCGAGGAGATCGTCGACGACGGCGACTACTTCGAGATCCAGCCCGGCTTCGCGACCAACGTGGTGTGCGCGCTGTCCCGGCTGGACGGCGAGGTCGTCGGCATCGTCGCCAGCCAGCCCGCCTCCTTCGCCGGCGTCCTGGACATCGACGCCAGCGAGAAGGCGGCGCGGTTCGTGCAGTTCTGCGACGCCTTCAACATCCCGCTGGTCACCCTGATCGACGTACCGGGGTTCCTGCCGGGCGTGGACCAGGAGCACAACGGCATCATCCGGCGCGGCGCGAAGCTGCTCTACGCCTACTGCAACGCCACCGTGCCCCGGATCTCCCTGGTGCTGCGCAAGGCGTACGGCGGCGCGTACATCGTCATGGACTCCCGCTCCATCGGCACCGACCTGGCGCTGGCCTGGCCGTCCAACGAGATCGCCGTGATGGGCGCCGAGGGAGCGGCGAACGTCATCTTCCGCCGGGAGATCGCGGCCGCGGACGACCCCGAGTCCACCCGCGCGCAGAAGATCAAGGAGTACCAGGCGGAGCTGATGCACCCCTACTACGCGGCCGAACGCGGACTGATCGACGACGTCATCGACCCGCGGCAGACCCGTAGCACCCTGATCCGCGCCCTTGCGATGCTCCGCAGCAAGCAGGCCGACCTGCCGTGCCGCAAGCACGGCAACCCGCCGCAGTGACCGCGGCGGAGGCCGCGCCCGGCCTGGACGGCACGGGCCGTACTGGCGGTGCGGGCCGTACTGGCGGTGCGGGCCGTACTGGCGGTGCGGGCCGTATTGGCGGTGCGGGCCGTATTGGCGGTGCGGGCCGTATTGGCGGTGCGGGCCGTATTGGCGGTGCGGGCCGTATTGGCGGTGCGGGCGGTTCCGGTGGCCTGGAGGGTTCGGGTGGCTCGGGCGGTTCCGGTGGCCTGGAGGGTTCGGGTGGCTCGGGTGGTTCCGGTGGCCTGGAGGGTTCCGGTGGCTCGGGCGGTTTTGGCGGCTCGGGTGGTTCCGGTGGCCTGGGTGGTTCCGGCGGCCCGGGCGGCACTCGCGGCCTGGACGCCACCGGCGGCACGGATGCCACCGGCGGCACGGACGGTGCCGGCGGCAGGGACGGTGCCGGCGGCAGGGACGGCGCCTTGGTCATCAAGGTCGTGAAGGGCACGGCGAGCCCCGCCGAGCTGGCCGCGCTGACCACCGTCCTCCTGGCCCGCGCCGCCGCCCTGGCCGCGGCGGACCCGCGCCCGCTGGAGTCCCGTCCGGTGGCCGGCTGGCGCCGCCCGGAACGCCTCGCGGCGCACCGCGACCCCCGCGGCTGGCGTGTCGCGGGCAGTCCCGCGGCCTGACCGGCCACCCGGCGCCCCCTGCGCCTGACCGGCCACCGGGCGCCCCTCGCGGCCTGACCGGCCACCGCGCGCCCCCCGCGGCCTGACCGGCCCCCTCACCCGAATTGGAGCCACGGACCCCATGACGTCCCCGTCCCTCGACCGCGCCGGCACGGTCCTCGAACTGCGTGCCGAACTCGACGCCCTGCGCGCCGAGTTCGCCGTACTCGCGGACCGCGCGGCCGTCGCCGAACTGATCGACCGCTACATCACCCTCCTCGACACCCAGGACGAACACGGCTTCGACCCCGCCTGGCCGGCCGAGGTCTTCACCCCGGACTGCCGGCTGGAGTTCCCGGTCGGCACGGTCGAGGGCCGCGACCAGGCCGCCGCCTTCCACTACGACCGCAAGTCCCGCTTCGCCCGCACCCACCACCTGGCCGCCAACTACGGCATCCGGGTCGACGGGGACACCGCCCGGATCCGCATCCACCTCATCGCGTCCCATGTGCACCACGACGACGGTCCGGACCCGGACGGCCGCTTCGACATCGGCGGCCACAGCGAGGGCGAGGCGGTCCGCACCCCGGACGGCTGGCGGCTCAGCCGCTGGCGCTTCCACCTGATGTGGTCCGACGGCGCCGGCCCGCGCCCCGGTCCCGACCCCCGTGCACTGCGCACCTCCCAGCCACGCCCACGCCAGACGAAAGGACGATGAGACCGTGTCAGGCACACCGACCACCGCGCTCGACCTGGGCGCCCTGCGCGAGACTCCCGGCGACGACCGCCGGCGCGCGTTCGAGACCTTTCTCTGCCGGAATCTGGCCCAGCACCTGGACATCCCCCCGGCCCACCGCATCGCCCGCAACCGCCCCCTCTACACCCAGGGCATCGACTCCCTCACGGCCCTGACCCTCCAGCGCACCCTGGAGTCGGCCCTGAACATCCCGGTGCCCGCCCACCACCTGCTGCGCGAGCAGTCGGTGGGCGAACTGGCCGCGACACTGAGCGACTTGGTCGACCGGACCTGAGCCTCCCCGGTGGCCGCCACCAGGCTCCTGTGCCGTTGAGCGCGAGATGTCCGGCATCTCGGCCCATCGGCCCAGGAGCGTCCTCCGCCGGCTTCTGCCATCTCCGGCCGCGACTCCTGCCGTCTCCGGCCGCGACTCCTGCCGTCTCCGGCCGCGACCCCTGCCGTCTCCGGCCGCGACTCCTGCCGTCTCCGGCCGCGACTCCTGCCGTCTCCGGCCGCGACTTCCGCCGGCTTCCGCCGGCTTCTGACAACGATGTCATCCTTCGCCGCCCGCCGGTTCCTCCGAGCCCGGCGTCCGCCGCGTGACATGCTGAGAGCGGGACGGGCCGGGAGGCGGCGAGAGGCGGCGGACGCGATGGACTGGGCGCGGTTCGCGCAGCGGCTGGCGTCGTTGGCGCGGGACCTGCTGGCGCAGGAGTCGGTCGACGCCACCCTGGCCCGGATCACCGATTCGGCCACGGAGCTGGTGGAGGGCTGCGACGCGGCCGGCATCCTGGTGCTGCACGGCAAGGAGGTGCGGACGCTCGCCCCCACGGAGCAGCTGGTCGTCGACAGCGACCGGCTCCAGGAGCGGCTCGGCGAGGGCCCGTGCTTCGACGTCGCCCACGCCGGGAACGGGGAGCGGGTGTACCGCATCCGGGACTTCACCCAGGAGCAGCCCAAGTGGCCGGAATACGCCCCCAGGGCCCACCGGCTGGGCGTCGGCAGCATGATGGGCTTCCTGCTCTACACCGAGGACGAGGAACTCGGCGCGCTGAACATCTACTCCCGCCGGCCCGGCGCCTTCACCGAGGCCAGTGAACTGGCCGGCTGGCTGCTGGCCTCCCACGCGGCGGTCGCCTTCTCCAGCGCCCGCACCCAGGCCCAGCTGGAACAGGCCGTCGCCACCCGTCACGTGATCGGCGAGGCCATGGGCATCCTGATGGGCTGCCACCACCTCACCGAGGAACAGGCCTTCGACGTGCTGCGCCGCTACTCGCAGGAGAACAACATCAAGCTCCGCGAGGTCGCCCGCCGGGTCTGCGAACAGGGCCCACTGTCCTGAAAGCGGCGGCCGGCCGCGGTCGGCCGCGGGTGGTCTTCTGCGGGCTGTTGTCCGCGGCGTCGACAACAAGCCCATTCTCGGCTGCCTGTGACGCCCGCGCCCGGGCTCGGCGAAATCCTGCCCATACGGCCCCGGAATCGGGCCTGACCTGCGGTTTCCCGTGAGAACGGATGGCCGCGGAGTGGGCGCCCCCGGCAGGACTCGAACCTGCGGCCAAGCGCTTAGAAGGCGCCTGCTCTATCCACTGAGCTACGGGGGCCGGCTGTGCTGGCCTCGTACGTACTGCCCCGGTCGGGCCGGTCCGTGACGTTGCCGGGGACAAGGATAGAACTCCCCGGTCCTCGTCCCGGTTGCTTCGCCTCCGTGGCTCAATGTGGAGGTTCGGTGAAGCGGTCCTGATAATCGCAGGCAGGTACGAATCGTGCATCGCTTTTGGCGCCTGGCGCACCGGGTGTTGTGCACTCGTTATGCCTGGACTGTGCCTCCGTCCCAGTCGTCCCTTCCGCCCGTTGTGTTCTGTCGGCGCGCAGACATGTCTATATGCTTCAGAATTCCCCTAAAATTGGGCATTCTTCGCATGTGGTGACCTTGGACGTACGGCCTCAGCTGCTCGACACACTCTCCGCTCTGCGCGACCGTGTCGCCGCCGCACGCTTTCCGTTGCCCCTGGCCGGGGCCGCACGCGCGCGTGCCAATCGCGACGAACTGCTCGCCCAGCTCGACGACTATCTGGTGCCCCGGCTCAAAGAACCCGAAGCGCCGCTTCTGGCCGTCGTGGGCGGATCGACCGGTGCCGGCAAGTCGACCCTCGTCAACTCTCTGGTGGGCCGCCGGGTCAGTGAGGCGGGTGTGCTCCGGCCGACCACCCGCACACCGGTCCTGGTCTGTCATCCGGAAGACCATCACTGGTTCAGCGGCATGCGCGTGCTGCCCGACCTCACACGCGTGTGGGTACCGCACCAGGATCCCGGCGACGACCCCCTCCTCCCCGGCGAGAACCCCGGGCGCGTGCTGCGTGTCGAGACCGTCGACAGCCTCCCGCGCGGACTCGCCCTCCTCGACGCCCCCGACATCGACTCCCTCGTCGTCGACAACCGTGTCCTCGCCGCCGAACTCATCTGCGCCGCCGACATCTGGGTGATGGTCACGACGGCCGCGCGCTATGCCGACGCCGTCCCCTGGCATCTGCTGCGCACCGCCAAGGAGTACGACGCCACCCTGGTGACCGTCCTCGACCGGGTCCCGCACACGGTCGTCTCCGAGGTCTCCCGGCAGTACGGCGCCCTCCTCACGAAGGCCGGGCTCGGCGAGGTGCCCCGGTTCACGGTGCCCGAGCTGCCCGAGTCCGCCTGGGGCGGCGGGCTGCTCCCGGCCACCGCCGTCGCCCCGCTGCGCGCCTGGCTCCTGCAGCAGGCCCAGGATCCCGGCGCCCGCCGGCACACCCTGGCCCGCACCGCCCACGGCGTCCTCGACTCCCTCAAGGCCCGGCTGCCCGAGCTGGCCGGCGCCGCCGCCGCCCAGTACGCCGCGGCCCTGCGGCTGACCTCCGCCGTCGAGACGGCCTACGACAGCGAGCACGCGCGCGTGCGCGGTCGGCTGCAGAACGGCGCCGTCCTCTCCGGCGACGCCCTCAAGCGCTGGCGCGCCTTCCCCGTCGACTGCGCCCCCGGTGAACTCCTGGACGCCCTGGTGGAGAGCCTCGCCGCGCTGCTGCTGTGCGCCGTCACCGCCGCCGACGAACGCGTCGACGACTCCTGGCGCCGCGAACCCGCCTCCGCCGCCTCCGGGCTCACCGGCCGCGACCCCTCCCTGGAGAGCGCCGAGCACCGCATCGGCATCGCGGTCCGGCGCTGGCGGCGCGAGCTGGAGGAGTACGCCGACGACGAGGTGCGCGAGCTCGACCGCAGCGTCGCGCCGGACTCCGAGGCGGTAGCCGCCCTGGTGGCCACCGCGCTGCTCGGCGGGCGCCGCACCCGGGTGGCGGGGGAGCGGCTCGCCGAACGCATCGGCGCCCACGGCGCGCTGCGGCTGCGCGACCGGGCGGGACGGCTGCTCGGGGAGCACCTGGACCGCGTCATGCACGTCGAACGCGAACGCCGGCTCGCCCCGTTGGACGCCCTGGACGTCCACCCCGAACCCCAGGCCGAACTCATCGCCGCCCTGTCCGTCCTCCAGAAGGAGAGGTGACCGGTGACCGCCGTCACTGACCACGACCACACGGATCGCATGGAACGCATGGATCACACCGGTGACTACACAGGTGACCGCCCGAGTGAGCCCATTGGTGACCCCATCGGTGAGTACACGGGTGGCTTCGAGCGCGGCCTGACCGCGACGGACCCCGCGCCGGACGCGGGTCGGGAGCCGGCACGGCAGCCGGGACGAGAGACGGGTCGGCAGGCGGGACGGGAGCCGGGACGGGAGCCGGGACGAGAGGAGGGTCGGGAGTCCGGCCGGCAGTCCGGCCGGGAGTCCGGCCGGGAGTTCGGGCGGGAGTCCGGGCGGGTCCCTGGACGGGAGTCCGGGCCGGAGCCGGTCCGCGACCCCGGGCCGGACCCGGTGAAGGCTTCGGGTAAGGCCTCCGAGAAGGACACCGCGAAGGGCACCGCGAAGGGCACCGCGATGGAGTCGGTCGGGGACTCGGGGAGGGACCCGGGGAAGGGCCTGGTGGCGGGCGTGGAGACGGGCTCGAGGAAGGGCCCGGGGAGGGACTCGGCGGGGGGCTCGGGGAAGGACCCCGGGCCGGCCCCGAAGGACGCCACCGCGAAGGACTCCGTACCGGACGGGTCCGAGGACCGGCGGGACGGAACCGGGGCGGAGCCCGCGCACCCGGCGGAGGGCGCCGCCGACACCGAGACCGTGCCGCACGCGCGCGTACGGGGGCAGCGCGAGAAGCGTGAGCCAGGCGAGCAGCGTGAGAAGCGTGAGCCGGGCGCTCAGCGTGAGAAGCGTGAGGTGGGCGCTCAGCGCGAGACTCGTGAGGTGGGCGAGCAGCGTGAGCCGGGCGCTGAGCGTGAGAAGCGTGAGAAGCGTGAGTCGGGCGACGACGCCCCGGCCGCCTCCGCCTCCGCCTCCGCCTCCGCCGCCTCCGCCGCAGCAGCAGCCGCCGACGAAGACGACGTCTGGGACGACGGCCTCATCGCCCGCCGGGTCACCGAGTCCGCCAAACCGGCCGCCCCCGTCCTGGAGACCCGGGGCCCGGGCGCCCCGCCCCCCGCCCCGCTGGCCTACGACGGCCAGCTGCGCTCCCGCCTCGACGCGCTGCGCGAACTCGTCGGCCAGTCCCGCACCCGGCTCGACAGCCAGACCCTGTCCGAGGCCGGCCGGGTCCTGGACGAGGCCGCCGCCCGGCGCCGGCTCTCCGGCCAGCACACCGTCGTCGCCATCGCCGGCGCCACCGGAAGCGGCAAGTCGCAGCTGTTCAACGCGCTCGCCGGAGTCGCCATCTCGGAGACCGGCGTACGGCGCCCCACCACCGCCGCGCCCATCGCGTGCAGCTGGAGCGACGGCAGCGCGGCCCTCATCGACCGGCTCGGCATCCCGGGCCGGCTGCGCCGCCGCCCCGTGCACAACCCGGAGGCGGACGCGCAGCTGCGCGGGCTGGTCCTGATCGACCTGCCCGACCACGACTCGGCCGTGGTCCAGCACCGCGAACACGTCGACCGGATCCTGAAGCTGGTGGACGCGGTGATCTGGGTCGTCGACCCCGAGAAGTACGCCGACGCGGTGCTCCACGAGCGTTATCTGCGGCCCCTGTCCGGTCACGCGGAGGTCATGTTCATCGTCCTCAACCAGACCGACCGGCTCCCCGGCGAGGCCGCCGACCTGGTCCTCGACGATCTGCGCCGGGTGCTCGACGAGGACGGCGTCGCGCTCGGCGAGTACGGCGAACCGGGCGCCACGGTGCTCGCGCTGTCCGCGCTCACCGGGGACGGCATCGGCGAACTGCGCGAGAGCCTCGGCCAGTTCGTCTCCGAGCGGGGCGCGGCGGCCCGCCGGGTCGCCGCCGACGTGGACGCCGCCGCGGCCCGGCTGCGGCCCGTGTACGCCACCGGGCACCGCGCCGGGCTCAGCGAGGAGGCGCGCGACGACTTCGCCGCGCGGCTGGCCGACGCGGTGGGCGCCACCGCCGCCGGCGAGGCCGCCGAACGCGCCTGGCTGCGCAATGCCAACCGGGCCTGCGGCACCCCCTGGCTGCGGCTGTGGCGCTGGTACCAGGGGCGCGGCGAGCCGCCCACGGGGCGCCTGCAGCAGGCCCAGCCGGAGGAGGAGGCCACCGCGCGGCAGCGCGTCGAGCAGGCGGTGCGCACGGTCTCCGACCGGGCCTCGACCGGACTGCCCGCGCCCTGGGCGCAGGCGGTGCGGGAGGCGGCCGTACGCGGCTCGCAGGGCCTGTCGGAGGCTCTCGACGACCTGGCCGCACAGGCCGGGCTGCCACCGGGGCGGCCGCCCCGGCCGGGCTGGTGGCCGGTGGCGGTGCTCGCCCAGGCCGCCATGACGCTCCTCCAGGTGGTCGGCGGGCTGTGGCTGGTCGGGCAGATCGCCGGGGTGGTGGCGCCCAACCTGGGCGTGCCGGTGCTCCTGATGGTCGCCGGGATCGTCGGCGGCCCGCTGGTCGAATGGGGCTGCCGGATGGCGGCCCGGGGACCGGCCCGGCGGTACGGCCTGGAGGCGGAACGCCGACTGCGGGAGGCGGCGGCCGGATGCGGCCGGGCCCGGGTGCTGGATCCGGTGGCAGCGGAACTGCTGCGCTACCGGGAGGTACGGGAGCAGTACGGCAGGGTGACGCGGACGGGAGCCGGCGTGGGGTGACGTAGGCGGGGTGGGGTGACTTCGGCGGCGTGGGGTGACGTCGGCGGGGTGGGGCGACGTGCCGCCGCCGGGACGGGGTGAGGCCCGTCGGGGGGACTCGGGTCACTCGTCCGGGTGGTGGGTTTTTCCACAGGCCGGCGGTGGTCCACAGCGCTCGGCGGGTCCGGTCCGGCGGCGGCAGTCTGGTCCCGCGGCGATCGCCACGAGGGCGGCCGCCGCGAGGGACACAGCCGTACGGGACGGGCCCGTACGCGCATCCGCCCCGGCCCCGACGGCCGGGTGAGGGAGGGGTTCGTGATGAACGAGACGCTGGTCTGCGCGGTCGGCAACGTGGCGACGCAGCCGGTCTACCGGGAGCTGGCGGCGGGACCGTCGGCGCGGTTCCGGCTGGCGGTGACCTCGCGCTACTGGGACCGCGAGAAGAACACCTGGACGGACGGCCACACCAACTTCTTCACGGTGTGGGCCAACCGGCAGCTCGCCACCAACGCGGCGGCCTCGCTGTCCGTCGGCGACCCGGTCGTCGTGCAGGGGCGGCTGAAGGTGCGCACCGAGACCCGGGAGGGCCAGCAGTGGACCTCCGCCGACATCGACGCGGTGGCGATCGGCCACGACCTCGCCCGCGGTACGGCGGCCTTCCGGCGGGCCGGGAAACCGGAGACGACGGCACCGGCACCGCCTCGCCCGGAACCGAACTGGGAGACACCGGAGGAGTCCCCCGACATCCCCGCACAGCAGCAACCGGAACCGATGGCGGTGACCTGAACCGAAACCGGCTGCGGTGGCGTTGATGTGAACCGGAACCAGACCGGCGGCGGTGGCGGTGGCGGTGACGTGAACCGGAACCGATGGCCGTGACCCGAACCGAAACCGCTGGCGGTGCCGTGAAGTCGCCCCGCGTGCCGCGTCGTTCGCGACGGACTGCCCGAACTGCGGCCCATTGAACGCTCCTTGACGGCTTATCGGCGAATGCGCTCCGAAGTGCCCGCCGTGACGGGCAGGTGGATTTGTCGACATGCGCTGTTCGTTCGGGGCTCCGCGATAACGATTACGGATCGGATCGCTCATCCGACCATCTCACCGGGAATGGGCGGTCCGGCTGATCCATAGGATGCCGGGCGTGGCCCCTGGGGTCGCTGATTCTGCTGGTGGGACCACCCCCCACGTTCAAGGGGTCCTGCTCGAAGGGGAATTCTGTGCTCACTGCGTTCTCTGGTCCCTCGGCGCCCGGCGCGCCAGCCAGGCACTCCGGTACGCCCGTGTCCGCGAGAGGCGTGTCCCGCCTCGCCGCCGCGGCACTGGCGGCCGGGCTGGCGGCAGCCGCCGTGCTGACCGGCGCCGGCCGGGCCGCGGCCGACGACGGGACCGGCCAGAGCCAGAGCGGGGCGACGGCGACCATAGGCGGCCTGAAGACCTACGGCGAGGCCGTCGTGCACGGCGACAGCGGCGACGAGCAGGTGGCCGCGGGCCTGTTCGAGATGTCCGTGGACGGCGGCGGCATGCTCCAGACGTACTGCGTCGACCTCCACAACCCCACCCAGCGGGACGCCAAGTACCACGAGACGGCCTGGAGCGGCACCTCGCTGGGCGCCAACAAGAACGCCGGAAAGATCCGCTGGATCCTGCAGAACTCCTACCCGCAGGTCAACGATCTCGCCGCGCTCGCCCGCAAGGCCGGCGCCGGCACCCTCACCGAGCAGGACGCGGCGGCCGGCACCCAGGTGGCGATCTGGCGCTACTCCGACGGCGCGGACGTCGACGCCGTCGACCCGCAGGCCGAGAAGCTCGCCGACTACCTGGAGAAGAGCGCCCGCGGCCAGTCGGAACCGCAGGCCTCGCTGACCCTGGACCCGCCCGCCGTCTCCGGTCGGCCGGGCGGCCTGCTGGGCCCGGTCGAGGTCCACACCAACGCGCGCACCGTCACCGTGATCCCGCCCGCCGACGCGGCCCTGACCGGCGTACGGATCACCGACAAGAGCGGACAGCCGGTCACCACGGCGCGGAACGGCAGCGAGCTCTACTTCAAGGTCCCCGACGACGCCACGGACGCGTCCGCCGAACTCACCGTCCAGGCGTCGACCACCGTCCCGGTCGGCCGCGCCTTCACCTCCGAGAGCCGCAGCCAGACGCAGATCCTGGCCGGCTCCAGCGAGTCCACGGTCGCCGCGACCGCGAACGCGACCTGGGCCGAGCAGGGCGCGATACCGGCACTGTCGGCCGAGAAGAACTGCGCCGCGGGCGGCGTGGACATCACCGCGGCCAACACCGGCGACCAGCCGTTCACCTTCGAGCTGATGGGCACCGAGCACACCATCCCCGCGAACACCTCGCGGACGGTGACCATCCCGCTCCAGGAGGACCAGGTCTACGACTTCACGATCACCGGTGCCAACAGCCTCGAACGGCGCTTCACCGGCGTCTTCGACTGCAGGACCCAGGCCGTCGAGAGCGGGCTCACCACCCAGACCCTCAGCGAGCCCAGCCCCGCGTCGGTCGGCGGCACCGCCTCCGACGTCAACCTCGCCGCCACCGGCGGCGACTCGGCGACCGGCGTGATCACGGGCGTCGCCATCGGCCTGGTGGTGATCGGCGGCGCGGTCCTGGTGATCCTCCGCCGCCGCGAGAACCCGACGGGCGACTGACCCCCGCGGAGGGGCCCCGCAGGGCAGTATGACCCCATGACCAAGTCACCCCGCGCCACCTCCTCCGACTCGGTGCTGTCGCTGTGGTCGCAGGACTCGGTCCTCTCGATCGGCTCGGTGGGATCCGTCCTGTCCATCGGGTCGGTCGGCTCGGCCCTGTCCGTCGGCTCGATCGGCAGCGCCCTCTCCGTCGGCTCGATCGGCTCGGCGCTGTCCGTGGTCTCGGCAGGCTCATGGCTGAGCACGGGATCCCTCCTGTCGGCCCAGTCCCGCTGGTCGGTCCTCTCCTGGCGCTCCTCCCACGCCCTCCGCGCGGCCGGAGTCGTGGGCACGGCGGCGGCAACCGCCCTCCTGCTCCACCGAACACTCCACAAGCCTTCTCCCGGCCTCCGCTGACGCGGTCCCAACGGGCCGGCCGCCGCGGCTCGCCCCGGTCGACGGCGCCGGCAGTGCGGCGGACGCCGGATCGTCACTGTCCGCATCCGCCGACTACTCTGTGTATGGTCTTCCCATGGCCGCTTCCCGTGCCGTCCGCCGCCTCCTGCTCGCCACCGGCTTCCTGGTGCTTGTGCAGGCGGGGGTCGGCTTGGTCATCAATCTCTACGGCCTCTTTCCGGTTCACCACCGGGGATCTCCGGCGGAGCCCCATCGCATCAGGACCTACGAGAGCTTCACCTGGGCGGTCGGGCACGGCACCTTCGCCCTCGCCGTGCACACGGCGCTCGGCCTCACGCTCGTCCTGCTGTCGATCGTCACGGCAGCGCGCGCCGTGCTGCTCCGCCGCCGCGCGGTCGCGTTCTGGACCGTGCTCGGGGCCCTCCTGGTCATCGGCGCGGCCGCATTCGGTGGGAGCTTTCTCGCCAACGGCAAGACCCTCAACTCACTGCTGATGGCCCTGTTCGCACTGAGCGCCGAGCTGTGCTTCCACCTCGCCGTCGACCTCCTGCCTTCCGACCGACACGGAGCCGTGGCCACACTCCGCTGAGGTACACCGCATCGTCAGCAACGCCGCGCGCCACTGCTGCCGATCCGGCGTGCGAGTTACCCGCGGGTGGGCGTCCGGAGAAGCATCCGCGGCGCAGGCCTTCAGCCGCGGGAGCGCAGTATGCGGCGCATCCGGTCGGCCCGGTCCAGGAGGTTCGTGCGGACGACCGGGACAGCCTGCGCCGCCAGCTCTTCCGCTCGCTCCAGGTAGGTCAGGTCGATACCGAAGACCGGGAAGAGAGTTTTGGTGTAAGTCGTCGCCGGCATGGTTCCCCTGCGGTGGATGGTCGGTACGAGATCGAGGTAAGCCTCCGCGTGGGGCCTCAGCAAGTCGTCCTGACCGGCGCTCCAGAACACCGCCGCAACCGAGTGGACCGAAGCGAGAGGCACCGCGCGGTCCGTCACCAGCGTCTGCCACACCGCGTTCTTCTCTGCCGCGTCCGGGGTCGCAGCGCGGACCTGGAGCCTGCTGATCCATGCGTCGGGGTCCGGGTCGCGGTCGAGCAGAGCCTGTGCCTCGGTGGCGGTCGGGCTTCCGAACTGAGCCTTGCGAACCAGCGCCCGCCACTGGAGATCGATGTCCTCCCCGGCCTCGATCTGGAGCCAGGCCACCTCCTCCGGTTCCGCCGCGGTGCGAGCGAAGCCGCGCAACGCCGCTTTGCGGTAGGCACCGACGCCGGAGAGACCGCGGCACGCCGCGGCCACTGCTCGCAGCAATGCGTCCCGCTCCGACTTCGGGCTCCACAGATCTGCGGCCTCGACAGCCAGGTTGAGATACGGCTCGATCACCGACGCGGAGGTCTCGACAGCCAGCACTCCGGTCAGGCACCGCACGGCTTCGGCGGCTGTCGCCTCGCCGTTGATCAGCATGTCCCAGGCCGTGGTGACGGCGACACCCCGCGCGGTCGCAGTGGGCAGGCGGGCGGCGTTGCCGAAGAGCGCGTCTCTGGTCGTGGCGTCAGGTCTCGTCGAGGCGAAGGTCAGGTCTTCGTCGTTGACCAGATACAGGTCGGCTCCTGCCGGCAGGCCGAGCCGGGTCCGTTCGCCCGCCACCTCGACCTCGACGAGTGCCATCCGCTGAAGGTGGTCCCCTGAACGCTCGTAGGCGCCGACGGCAAGCACCTGCGGGCGCGGCCGGCCACCCGAACCATGAGCGACCAGGGCGAACCCGTCTCTGTCGTGGTCGAGAGTGAGCCGGTCGGTGCCCGCTGTCTCCAGCCATCCCGCGCGCCACTGGTCCAGGTCACGTCCGCTGGCGTCGGCGACCGCGTCGATCAGGTCCTTCAGTGTGGTGTTGCCCCAGGCATGCGTGGCGAAGTAGCTGGTGAGACCCGCGGAGAAGTTCGCCTCGCCGACGTACGTCATCAGCTGGTGCAGTACGGAAGCGCCCTTGGAGTAGGTGATGGCGTCGAAAGTCGCTTCGGCCTCGGAGACGTCGCGGACCTGCTGGCGGATCGGGTGCGTCGTCGGTCCCTGGTCCATGAAATAGGCTTTGAGTTTCTCGCCGGCCAGATGTGCCGTCCAGGCATCGGTGTACGACGTCGCGCTCACCGCCGCCCAATTGCTCGCGAACTCCGCGAACGCCTCGTTCAGCCACAGGTCATCCCACCAGCGCATCGTGACGATGTTGCCGAACCACATGTGCGCGAGCTCGTGCAACAGGTACCGCGAGAAGATGTCCCACTCCGCTCTGGTCGGCGTGCTCCTGCGCAGGAACCAGTCCATCCAGGTGACGCAGCCGAAGTTCTCCATCGCGCCGGGGAACTCGGGCGTGAAGACCTGGTCGTACTTGTGCTGCGGAAACGGCATGCCGAACTTGTCGGCGAAGAACTCGAGCCCCTGGGTGGTCAGGGTGAACAGCTCGTCGGCGTCCCGGTCCAGGACGGAGGCCAGCGACTGTCGGGCGAAGAGGCCGAGATCATGACCTGCTCCGCGACGACGCAATTCGTAGTACGGGCCCGCGTTGATCACGGTGTTGTACGTCGCCAGCGGCGGCGTCGGCGGGAAGGTCCAGCGTCGCAGGGAGCCGAGGTATTCGATCCGCGGGTCACCGCTGTTGCTCAATACCCGCCAGTCGGCAGGAGCGGTCACGGTGAACGCCCACGGCGCCTTGAGGTCCGGCTGATCGAAGCAGGCCAAGACGTACCGGGCGTGGTCGGGACTGAAGTCGGTGTAGACATACGTCTCGCCGTCGGCGGGATCGACCGCCTTGTACACGCCCCGGCCATCGGCCGAGCACTCCGTCACCGAGACCACCGTGAGGACGTTGCGCTCGGCGAGATCGGTCAGCGCGATCCGGCCCTCACCAGCCGGCCGCAGCACGACCCCGTTGAGCGTCGCGCTCTCCACCGCCGCCGCACAATCGACAAAGGTCTCGGCCCCGGGCCGGTGACACGTAAAGGTGATCGTCGATTCGCACCGGACCCGCGAGCCGGCCATCAGATCCGTCAGGTCGACGGCAACGTCATACCGCTCGACCGCCAGCAGCCCCGCGCGCCCCTCCGCCTCGGTTCGGCTCAGACTCCCGCCGCTCATCGCTTTCCCTTCGGAGATTCGTTCATTCGCCGCGCCCCCCGCTCAGCAGCAAGAGGCCCGCGACGACCGATGTACCCAGTCCGTACGCCCCCCACTGCCGAACGAGCACGAGTCCGAGCCGGCCGCACGGATGAGGGCTGCGGCGACCAGGGGCGGCCGGTGGAGACGGCGGACATCGTGGTGCCCCCGGCTCACCGCGAGATCGCGTACGAGATCCCGATCAACCGCTGGCCGGCGTTCGGCAGCCGGCGGCGAGCCCGCCAATCGATGCCGGATGCCCGATGCTCGGCATCCGGTCCGGCCCCCACTCATGGAATGCCCGATGCGAGCCCCTCCCTGGACCGTGCGAGGGTGCCCGAGGTCGATCGTTGACGACCGGCGGCGACAGGTGCGCTAGCGATGCCGAGAGTGAAACCCCAGGTCACAGCCCCCCAACCAAACGGGTTAACACCCGAGGCTGGACGTCAGGCAAGATGGGGTGTATCTGCCCACTGCCAGATTCAAGCTGCCGGACGGTTTCTCTTGGCTGAGTTCATTTACACCATGCGCAAGGCGCGCAAAGCGCACGGCGACAAGGTGATCCTCGACGACGTCACCCTGAGCTTCCTGCCGGGGGCGAAGATCGGCGTCGTCGGTCCGAACGGCGCCGGTAAGTCGACCGTGCTGAAGATCATGGCGGGGCTGGAGCAGCCGTCGAACGGCGACGCCTTCCTCTCGCCCGGTTACAGCGTCGGCATCCTGATGCAGGAGCCCACCCTCACCGAGGACAAGACCGTCCTGGAGAACGTCCAGGAGGGTGTCGCCGAGATCAAGGGCAAGCTCGACCGGTTCAACGAGATCGCCGAGCAGATGGCGACCGACTACTCGGACGCCCTGCTCGACGAGATGGGCAAGCTCCAGGAGGAGCTGGACCACGCCAACGCCTGGGACCTCGACGCCCAGCTGGAGCAGGCCATGGACGCGCTCGGGTGCCCGCCCGGCGACTGGCCCGTCACCACCCTCTCCGGAGGAGAGAAGCGCCGCGTCGCGCTCTGCAAGCTGCTGCTGGAGGCCCCCGACCTGCTGCTCCTCGACGAGCCCACCAACCACCTCGACGCCGAGTCGGTGAACTGGCTGGAGCAGCACCTCGCCAAGTACGCGGGGACCGTGGTCGCGATCACCCACGACCGGTACTTCCTGGACAACGTCGCCGAGTGGATTCTCGAGCTCGACCGCGGCCGTGCCTACCCCTACGAGGGCAACTACTCCACCTACCTGGAGACCAAGGCCACCCGTCTCAAGGTCGAGGGCCAGAAGGACGCCAAGCGGCAGAAGCGCCTCAAGGAGGAGCTGGAGTGGGTGCGCTCCAACGCCAAGGGGCGCCAGGCCAAGTCCAAGGCCCGTCTCGCTCGGTACGAGGAGATGGCGGCCGAGGCCGACAAGATGCGGAAGCTGGACTTCGAGGAGATCCAGATCCCGCCGGGCCCGCGGCTGGGCAGCGTGGTCGTGGAGGTCGACAAGCTCAACAAGGCCTTCGGTGAGAAGGTCCTGGTCGACGGGCTGAGCTTCACCCTGCCGCGCAACGGCATCGTCGGCGTGATCGGCCCGAACGGCGCCGGCAAGACCACCCTCTTCAAGATGATCCAGGGCCTGGAGACGCCGGACTCCGGTGACATCAAGGTCGGCGAGACCGTCAAGATCTCCTACGTCGACCAGGGCCGCTCCAACCTCGACCCGAAGAAGACGCTGTGGGAGGTCGTGTCCGACGGGCTCGACTACATCAACGTCGGCCAGGTCGAGATGCCGAGCCGGGCGTACGTGTCCGCGTTCGGGTTCAAGGGCCCGGACCAGCAGAAGCCGACCGGTGTCCTCTCCGGCGGTGAGCGCAACCGTCTCAACCTCGCGCTCACCCTGAAGCAGGGCGGCAACCTGCTGCTCCTCGACGAGCCGACCAACGACCTCGACGTGGAGACCCTCAGCAGCCTCGAGAACGCCCTGCTGGAGTTCCCCGGGTGCGCCGTGGTCGTCTCCCACGACCGCTGGTTCCTGGACCGGGTCGCGACCCACATCCTCGCCTACGAGGGCGAGTCCAAGTGGTTCTGGTTCGAGGGCAACTTCGAGTCGTACGAGAAGAACAAGATCGAGCGGCTCGGACCGGACGCCGCCCGTCCGCACCGCGCCACCTACAAGAAGCTGACCCGGGGCTGATCCGACTTGCGTCATCACTACCGCTGCCCCCTGCGCTGGTCCGACATGGACGCCTACGGCCATGTCAACAACGCGGTCTTCATCCGCTACCTGGAGGAAGCCCGTATCGACTTCCTGTTCCGGCCGGAAAAGGATTTCAAGCAGGGGTCGGTGGTGGCCCGCCACGAGATCGACTACAAACGGCAGCTCGTCCACCGGCACCACCCGGTGGACATCGAGCTGTGGATCACCGAGATCCGGGCCGCGTCCTTCACCATCACCTACGAGGTGAAGGACGACGACCTGGTCTACGTACGGGCCTCCACGGTGGTCGTGCCCTTCGACTTCGAGACGGGCCGGCCGCGCCGGATCACCGCCGACGAACGGGACTTCCTGGAGGAGTACCGGGACGACAAGGAGGAGGCCGTCGCCGCATGACGGTGCTCCACCTCGCCGACGACGGGGAGACGGCGGATCTCGCGGCCTTCCTCTCCCGGCTGCTCCACTACGACCGTTCGGCCGCGGTACGCCTCCAGGCGGCCGGCACCGCGCTGGCCGTCTTCGGGCGGCCGCCGTCCTTCGAGGTACTGGCGATCCGCGCGGTGCGGCTCGCCAAGCCGTACGAGCGGGGTCTCGACGTCACGCTCGATGTGACCGTCTCCGCGGGGGAGTTGCTGGAGTCGGTGGACGAGCAGGCCGCCACGGCCGGAGTGCCGGGGGCGGTCACCGGGCCGCCGTGGGCGGGCGTGCTGCCGCCACGCGGTGGCTGGCTGCCCGAGCCGGGACTGCCCGCGCCGCGGGCACTGCAGGCCACGGTGGCGGCCGCGGTGGGTGAATTCCGGTCCCGTACGGCGGAGTTGGCGCCGGAGGGCCGTACCCGGGCCGAACTCGACCGGATCGGGCGGGACATCTGGTCCCGGACCGTGGGCGGCACCCGCCTTCCGGTACGGGCCGTGCACGCTGCCCAGTCGCTGCGCTTCCTGCGCCCGGCCGACGAGGCCGTACTGCTCTCCGCGGGGGCGTGGCTGCGGCTGCGCACGCCGTTCGGGTCGATCGCCGTACGGCGGGCGGGACTCGGGGCGCTGGACGTCAGCGTCCGCTGAGCCGGCACCCGCGGCCGGTCGCGGCGTCCGCTGAGCCGGCGCCCGCGGCCCGTCGGGGGTCAGTCCGGGGTGTTCACCATCGAGGCGGCCGCGTAGGTGAGGTAGTTCCAGAGGGTCTCCCGGTGCTCCTCGGAGAGGCCCAGCTCGTCCACGGCCACCCGCATGTGCCGCAGCCAGGCGTCGTGCGCCGCCCGGTCCACGGTGAACGGGGCGTGCCGCATCCGCAGCCGGGGGTGACCGCGGTTGTCGCTGTACGTCGTGGGGCCGCCCCAGTACTGGATGAGGAACAGCGTGAGCCGCTCCTCGGCCGGACCCAGGTCCTCCTCCGGGTACATCGGCTTGAGGAGCGGGTCCCCGGCGACGCCCTCGTAGAAACGGTGCACCAGCCGCCGGAAGGTCTCCTCCCCGCCGACCTGCTCGTAGAAGGTCTTCTCCTGAAGCGTGCCGCGCCGAATCTCTCTCACCCCTACATGGTCTCAGACGCGGTGACCGAGGACCTGAGGCTTAGGACCCGCGACGGAGGCGGGGCTCTAGGGTGGACGCATGGGCGCCCACGACGCGGAGATCCCGGACATCGAGGGGCTGGCCGCGGTGGCACGGGCCGAGCTGGTGCGGGAGATCGACGCCGAGGGGGTCTGGGCGGCGGAACCGGTGTGGCGGGAGGCCTTCGAGGCCGTGCCCCGGCATCTGTTCGTGCCGTACTACTACGTCGCCGGGGCGGGCGGTTATGAGCGCCGGTGGGGCGAGAGCGCCGATCCCGGGGCCCGGGAACGCTGGGTGCGGGGTGCCTACGAGGACGTTCCGCTGGCCACCCGGCTGCGCGACGGCGAGCTGCTGTCCTCCAGCAGCCAGCCCTCGCTGATGGCGCGGATGCTGGTCGAGCTGCGGGTGGCCGACGGCGACCGGGTGCTGGAGATCGGCGCCGGGACCGGGTACAACGCGGCGCTGCTGGCCCATCGGCTCGGCGACGACGATCTCGTCACCACGGTGGACGTCGATCCGGAGATCACCGAGTCGGCGCGGCTGCATCTGGCCGCGGCCGGGCATCGGCCGGCCGTCGTCACCGGGGACGGGGCGCGGGGGGTGCCCGAGCGGGCGCCGTTCGACCGGATCATCGCGACCTGCGCGCTGCCGAGTGTGCCGCGGGCGTGGGTCGCGCAGAGCGCGCCGGGCGCGCGGATTCTCGCGCCGGTCGCCACCGGACTGCTGGCGCTGACCGTACGGGGCGAGGGGCGCGCCGAGGGCCGGTTCCTGCCGTCGGCGGCGTTCTTCGTGCCGCTGCGCGGGGTGGAGCGGGCCGGCGCGGGGGATGTGAGCGGGGTGCCGTCCCGGGCCCTCGAGGACGAGCTGTTCCAGTTCCTGATGGAGCTGACCCAGGGGGTGCTCAGCCCTCGGGAGGCCCACGAGGTGTGGGAACGGGCGGGGATGCCCGGGCGGGAGCGGTACGGGGTCACGGTGGCGGAAGACGGGGAGTGGGTGTGGCTGGACGACCGGGAGGGGCGGTGGGTCTGGCCTCTCCCGGTCTGAGCGCTGTTCTCGGCCGCGGGCCGGCCCGGGTTGCGCGCGCTCGCGCGGCGGCAGCCGCGGACGGGGGTTGCGCGCGCCCGCGCGCGGCGAGAGGCGCAGACGGGGTAGCGCGCGCCCGCGCGCGGCGAGAGGCACAGACGGGGATTGCGCCCGCGCGGCGGCAGCCGCAGATCGATACCGCCTGGCGCCCCTGACGGGGCGCCAGGGCTCAGCCCCGTCGGACGGTGATCGTCGTCCAGGCGCCTACGTGCACCCGGTCCCCGTCCTGCAACGGCACCGGGACGAACGGCTGGATCGGCTCCTCGCCGCCGTTCACCGTCGTGCCGTTCGTCGAGTTCTGGTCGACGACCGCCCAGCTGCCGTCCGGCTGCTGGACCAGGACCGCGTGCTGGTGCGAGACGCCCGGGTCCTCCGGCGGCACCGACAGGTCGATGTCGGGGGTGTCACCGGTGGAGTGCCGGCGGCGGCCGATGGTCACCTGGTTGCCGGCGAGCGTGCGCTGCTGCTCGGGGGAGTACGCGGGCAGGTTGAGGCCGGCCGCCTCCGGGCCCGAGCGCTGCATCATCGCCATGAAGTAGTCGCGGTCCGGGCCGATCGTCGCCGTCCAGGTCGCCGGGCCCTGGGGGGCCTGCGGGAAGCCGGGACCGGCCGGGGCGCCGGGCTGCGGGTAGCCGTAGCCACCGGGACGGGCGCCCTGGGCGGGGGCGGGGGGCGCGCCGGGGCCGGCCGCCGGCGGGGAGATCACCCAGTCGTCGTCGGCGCCGCCGAAGGACGAGCCGCCGGCCGGGGGCCTGCCGGTCTCCTGCGGGAAGCCGGGCGGCGCGGGCGGAGCCGACTGCTGGAAGGCCCCGGGGGCGCCACCGCCGGGCGGCGGCGGAACCGGCGGCCGGGACGGGTCCCCGCCACCGAAGGGACCGGCGGCCGGGCCGCCGGAGGGGTCGCGGGTGAACGGCCCGGAGGCCGGGCCGGCGCCGGGGGCGCTGCCGAAGGCGGACGGGCCGCCGGGGTTCTGGCCCGGAGCGGCACCGAACGACGGGGGCGGAGCCGAGGCACCACGCTCACCACCGAAGGGCGGCGGCCCGGACTGCCCCTGCTCACCACCGAACCCCGAAGGCCCGGACTGGCCGCGCTCGCCACCGAAGGCGGGCGGGCCGGACTGACCGCGCGGAGGCCCGGACTGGCCACGCTCGCCACCGAACGCCGGAGGCCCGGACTGCCCGCGCTCGCCACCGAACGCCGGAGGTCCGGACTGCCCGCGTTCGCCACCGAACCCGGAAGGCCCGGACTGGCCGCGGTCGCCGCCGAAGGCGGGCGGGCCGGAAGGGCTCCGGTCGTTGCCGAAGGCCGGGGGAGCGGGCGGGGCGGCGGGGTCGCGGTCGCCGCCGAACGCCGGGGGCCCGGACTGGCCGCGGTCGTTGCCGAAGGCGGGCGGTCCGGACTGGCCGCGGTCGCCGCCGAAGGCTGGAGGGGCCGGCGGACCCGACGGGCCGCCGCCGCGCTCGTTCGCGAACGGCGTCGGGCCCGAGGGCTCGCTGCCGAAGGAGGGGATCGGCTCGGCCGGACGGTTCATCTGGGAGGGCCGCGAGCCCTGGTACTCGTACGAGTCGGTGTTCCCGCCGTACGACGGCGGGGTGGGCGGCCGGAAGGTCGGCGCGGCCGGGCCGCCGCCCGCGGGCGGGCGCGGGGCGGCCGGGGTGTACGAGGTGGCCGTGTTGGTCAGGAAGTTCCAGCGGCACTCCTCGCAGAACGGCGCACCCCCCTCCCGGGGCGTACGGCACTGCGGGCACAGCTCCGGCTCGCGGGCGTTCGGCACGGCCGACAGGTGCCGGCCACCGGCGGGACCGCCGGCCGGGGCGCCGGGCGCGGGCGGCGGGAAACCGTAGCCGCCGGCGGTCGGCGGGGGCGGAGGCGGCGGGGGCACGGCACCGGCCATGCGGTGACCGCACACCTCGCACCAGTCGTCGGAACCCGACTGGTGTCCGTTCGGGCAGGTCGGCATGTCGGTGGTTCCCTCTCTGTCAGGTTCGTCCTGAGCCTGTCTCTGGGTGTCCTGCGTGTGCCGCCGGGTCACCGTGTGCTGCTAGGTCACTTCTTTACACGAACAGTCTTTGTGGACCGTGTTTCGAGAGTCATCTCGTCGGCCTCCGCAACCTTCGCTTTCAATCGCACAGTACCTGTCGCGGCATCGACCACGTCCACCACCTTCGCAAGCAGTTTCGCAGTATCCGCGTTCCCGGAGGCGCTGGCGAGTTGAACGGCCCGGCCCAGTTTGGCCGTTGCTCCATCCATATCGCCCGCTTTGCGGAGATCAAGCCCTTGTTGGATGGCTTGTGCCAGTTCGGCCTGGCCGGTGTAGTGGGCGACTTGGGGGTTGATGGAGGTCGAGGCGACCATGTCGTCCGTCCACACCGCCCTGACCAGACCCTGCGCGCCCAGGTTCTGGACGCTGCCGTCGGACTGCGGGACCACCAACGACACCCGGGCGGCGAGCATCTCCTGGCCGAGGCCGGCCGTGGGGACCTCCACGCAGACGTGGTAGTCCCGGGACTCGTCGCCCCAGGAGCCGGTCGGATAGTCCCCGGCACGCGGCCCGGCCTCGGTGCGGCGGCCGGTCAACTCCTCGACCGTGGGCGCCACTTGCTTGACGAACTTGATGGTCGTGCCGACCGGGGTCCACAGCCGCAGCGCGACGTCCGCGACCTCCTTGCCCATCGCCGTCTCCATCATCTGCGTGAAGTCGGCGGCCAGACCCGTGGGGTCGGCGACGATGTCGGCGGTGCCGAGGAGCGAGGAGGCTATCCCTGTGACTTCTTTCACTTCCCAGTCGGTGCCCACGCCGCGGGCGTCACAGGTGAACCGACCGGCGCAGGAGTCCAGGGCGGCCCTGAGGTCCTCCGGCGACTCGTGCTCGTTGCGGCCGTCGGTGAGCAGGATGCCGTGCCGGATCGCGACGTCCGCCGAGGACAGCAGCCGGTCGGCCAGCCGCAGCCAGGTCCCGATCGCCGTACCGCCGCCCGCGCTCAGCCTGCGCAGCGCCTGCTTGGCCTGGTCCCGGGTGGTGCGGTCGGCCACCGCGAGCCGGCCGCCGCCCGGGTAGACCTCCTTGGCGACGTGCGTGCCGCCGATCACGGCGAAGTGGGTGCCGTCGCGCAGGGTGTCGATCGCGGCCGCCGTGGCGTCCCGGGCGTTGCGCATCTTGGTCGGCGGGTAGTCCATCGAGCCCGAGCAGTCGACCATGATCGCCACCCCGGCGGCCGGCGCCTGCCCGGGCGCGTACGACGTCCCGGCCACGCTCCCGACGGTGCCGCCGCCGGTCGACGTCACCGTGACGATCGCGTTGACCTCGCGGCCGCCGTCCGGCAGGTACTCGTTCTGGTAGACGTCCACCGAGAACTGCGGCACGTTCGACTTCGAGAAATTGGCCATGACTGCTCTGGTCCCCCTCCACCCCACGCGTGGTGGGTGCTGACGGTGTGCGGACCGGTCCCCTCCGGTCCGCCGGTGTTCCCCTGTGCTGCCCCGTGCCCCGCTCCTGACCCTCCGTTTACGGCCGTTTTGCGCGGCCTCAGGCGGATCCTGCCCCCTGCGGCAGCGCCGGGAACGGGAGCAGCGCCACTGTTACGTTGTCGTGGCCCCCGCCGTCCAGGGCGTGGCCGACCAGGACCCGGGCCGCGTGCAGCGGCCGCAGGGCCGCGTCGGCGGGGACGACCTCGCACATCTCCTCGGCCGACTCCGCGTAGTTCCACAGGCCGTCCGTGCACACCACCACCACACCAGGCCGGTCCGGCTTGAAGGAAGCGGTGTGCGGCTCCAGTTCGTAGGCGTCCGCGCCGAGCCAGCCGGTGATCGCGTGGGCCCGTTCGTCGGCGTACGCCTCGGCCTCGCTCATCAGCCCCGCTGCCACCATCTGGGCCGCCCAGGAGTCGTCCTCGGTGAGCCGGGCCGGCGGTGCGCCGCGGTCCACCGGCACCCAGTAGGCGCGGCTGTCGCCGACCCAGCCGACCACCAGCAGGCCCGCGGTGACGATCGAGGCGACGATCGTGCACGCCGGGGCGTTCTGGTGCGGGCTGTGCTCACGGGCCGTCGGCGGCTCCTCGGCGAGGGCGTTGACGGCCTGGGAGGCGACGACGATCGCCTCGTGCATCGCCGCCTGCGGATGCGTGCCCTGCGGCAGCGCGGCCAGCAGCGCCTCGCTCGCGGCCCGGGAGGCGGCCAGCGAGGCCTCGTCGGGGCGGGTCGCCGAGGAGACGCCGTCGCAGACCACCGCGAGCAGCGCCGGGGTGCCGTCGGGCAGCGCGGTGCGGCCGACGGTGAACGCGTCCTCGTTGCGGTGGTGGCGCAGCCCGCGGTCGCTGACGGCGGCCACCGGGCCCACCTCCTGCTCCATGTGGTCGCGCTCGCGCGGCTGGGCGTGCCCGCAGTTCTCGCAGTAGCCGTCGTCGTCGACCCGGCCCGCCCGGCAGGCCACGCACACCTTCGGCAGCTCCGTGGTCTCGGCGCTCTCGGCGCTCTCGGTGGTCTCGGGGTTCTCCGTGGCGGAGGCGGCCACCCGCGGGTCCGGCGCCTGCAGCGCGTAGTCCTCGTCGGGCTCCGGCGGCCGGTCGAACCGCACCCCGGAGGCCGGCGAGACCGGCGAACCGTGCGGCGGCGAACCCGGCGAACCCGGCGAGCCGTGCGGCGGCGAACCCGGCAGCGGCTTGCCGCCCGAGTCCGTGCCGGGCAGGTCCGTCGGCAGATGCGCGGCCGACGGTGGCCCGGAGCTGTCCGGCTCGGGCGGTGGCCAGGCCACGCCGGAGGCGCCCATGGTGAGGGTCGGGTGGTCCTGCGGCGCGGCGGGCACGGCCGACAGGTCGTACCCGCACGCACCGCAGAACAGGTCACCCGATTCGAGCGGCTCCGCGCAGCTCGGGCACTTCGCCGGTGCGGCCTGCTGGGGCATCTGCGACATCAACTACACCCACGTCCGGGGGCGGTAACGGTTGGCCCGTTCCACCAGGTCGATCCTCTCCTCACCGCCGGTCGCCAGTCTGGCCAGCGTGCGGTACGAGCGCTCCAGGCCGAAACGGAGGCCCCGCTCGTCCAGACCGCTGCCGAGCAGCACCCGGCCGCCGACGACGGGCTGGGAGTCCTGGCCTCCGGAGAGTATCCAGTCCAGCGCGCAGCCGAGGACTTCCGCCGACAACTGCTCGCGCCGTGCCGGATCCAGACCGTACGCGTCCAGCGCCTCGATCTGCCCGGCGGCGGCCGTCAGATCGTCCAGGAACGGCGTGTCGTCGGGCGTCCCGGTCCGGTGCCGCAGCCGCGCCCGTACGGCCGCCACCCGGGCCGCCGTGTAGTGGATCGACGCCTCCGGCACCGATTCCAGGGTACGCACCGCACCGCGCCGGTCCCCGGCCGCCAGCTGCACCCGGGCCAGACCGAAGGCCGAGCTGACGAAGCCCGGGTCGGTCGCCCACACCAGCCGGTAGTACTCGGCCGCGTTGTCCAGCTGGCCGAGCACCTCCGCGCACAGGCCGAGCGCCAGCTTGGGCGTGGTCTCGCCCGGGAAGGCGTCGTAGATCGCGTCGAAGGACAGCGCCGCGCCCTCGAAGTCCCCGGTGACCAGGGCGGTCACGCCCCGGTACCAGACCACCCGCCAGTCGTCGGGCTGCTCGTCCTCCAGCTCGCCGAGGGTCACCAGCGCGGCCTCGAAGTCGCCGTTCTCCAGCCGGGCGCGGATCTGGCGCAGCCGGGTCTCGACCGTCTGCGTCGGTGCCGAGGCCAGGGCGCTGAGCAGGCTGACCTCGCCCGCCCCCGAGGTCGTGAGCCCCGCCAGGAATCCGGCGTTCGGGTCGTTCGGGTCGACCATCGGGACCGGCAGGGCGAGTGCGGCGGCCGAGGTGGGGACGGGCCGCACCAGGGCGGGGGAGACCGGGGCCGCCGCGCCGGCCCGGGCGCCCGCCGGGCGGCCGTCGCCGGCCGGGGTTCCGGCCGCTCCCGGTGGCTCCAGGGCGAGCGTTCTGGAGGCCACCGCGCGCGCCCCCAGCCGGGACACGTCCCCGTCCAGCTTCGGGAACAGCTCCGTGTCCGTGACCTTCACCTCGGGCCCGAACAGCGTCGACAGGGCGGGCCGGGCCCTGCCGGTCTGCACCGACACGACCTCGCGCAGCACCCCTGTCAGCTGCTCGGCCATCTCCTGCGCGGAGGCGAACCGGCGGGCCGGGTCGGGATCGGTGGCCCGGACCAGCAGCCGGTAGAAGGACTCGTAACTCCGGAACACCTCGATGTTGTCCGGGTCGGGCAGCGAGTCCACGAAGACGGTCGTGTAGCCCTGGAAGTCGAAGGTGAGGACCGCGAGGGTGCGGCCGACCGTGTACAGGTCGGAGGCGACCGACGGGCCGACCTCGGCGACCTCCGGGGCCTGGTAGCCGACCGTGCCGTAGATCGCCGACTCGTCGTCGTCCATGCGGCGCACCGCGCCCATGTCGATCAGCTTGAGCTGGTCCTCGGTCTGGATGGCGTTGTCGACCTTGAAGTCGCAGTAGAGGAGGTTGCGGCTGTGCAGGTGGCCGAGGGCCTCCAGGGCCTCGATGCCGTACGCGCAGGCCTGCTCCACCGGCAGCGGGTCGCGGCGGCCCTCCGGGGTACGCCGGTCGTTGGCGATCTCCTTGAGGGACTTGCCGCCGACGTACTCCATGACGATGTAGCCGTCGAGCGAGCCGGTGCGCTGGTCCAGATGCTCCACGAAGTTGTAGATCCGCACGATGTTGGCGTGCTCGATCTCCGCGAGGAACCGCCGCTCGGAGATGGCGGCGGCCATCGCGTCCTGGTCGCCGGTGTCCAGCAGGCCCTTGAGCACCACCCAGCGGTCGGACACCGCGCGGTCCACGGCCAGGTAGATCCAGCCCAGGCCACCGTGCGCGATACAGCCCACGACCTCGTACTGGCCGTGCACGACGTCCCCGGCCTTCAGCTTGGGCACGAACGAGTACGGGTTGCCGCACTTGGTGCAGAACCCCTCGGTCCGGCCCGGCCGCTCCCCGCGGGCCCGCCCGACCGGCGCCCCGCAGTCCGAGCGCGAGCAGAACCGCTTCCGCTCGGGCACCTCCGGGTTCTCGAGGACCATCTCGCGCGGGTCCGGCTTGGGCACCTGCGGGACCGTGACCAGCCCCGCGCCCAGCCGGCTGCGCCCCGACCCGCTCGTCGAGGAACCGGAGCTGCGCACCGACACCGAACGGCCCGTCGACTTGCCCGACAGGGACCGCGAGAGCCGCCCGGAGACCGAGCGCCGTGACTTCGACGACTGCGACGACGTACGCGAACTGCGGCTGCTGGAGCGCGAACTCCCGCCGCTCGACGAGGACCGGCCGCCGGCCGTGATCCCGGTGGGCGGCGAACCGACCATCCCGCTCGCCGAGACGACCGGGGCCAGACCGCAGGTGTCGCAGTACAGCTCACCGCCGCCGACGTCCTCGTACGTCCCCTCGCAGTCCGGCCGCTGGCACGCCTGTCCCGCCTGACTCATCGCCGCCGCATCCCCCTTGTCGCTCACGCTCCGGGCCCCCTCCGGTCCTCGGGACCGCTCTGCTGCGGCACCCGCGGCGCGCCCAGCGCCTCGGCCGCCGCCTGCTGATAGCGCAGCACCGCCTGCTCCGCGACCCGCAGGTCGCAGGGCGCGCTCCACAGCATCCGCCGGGCCGCGTCGTACCGCTCGATCAGGAACGGGTCCTCCGCCAGGCCGTGGCGGGCCACCTTCGCCTTGTAGGCGTCCAGCCGGCCGCGCAGCTCCGCGCGTACCGCCAGCGGCGCGGTGACCGCCGTCAACGACTCACGGGCGCGCAGCAGTTCGTCCTCCGCCTTCTGCTCCAGGGACTCCAGGAGCGGTGACAGCCGGTGCCACTGGGCCATTCTGCGGTACTCGGCGGCCGTCGCCAGCTGCTCCTGCAGCGCGGTCGGCGGGCCGCTGACCACCGGCACCTCGGTCGCCGCGATCTTCGCCAGCACCTCACCGCGCGCGGTGCGCGCCTCGGCGAGGGTACGGTCCGCCCGGGAGAGCACGTCCCGCAGCTTGATCAGCCGGGCCTCCGCGTCCTGCCGGACCGTCAGCACGGCGTCGATCTCCCGCCGGACATCCTCCAGCGCCCGCGCCTCCCGGTCGTACACCGTGGTGTCCGGCCGGCCGCCGCCCGGCGCCGAACTCCCCTGCGCCGGCACCCAGAAGCCCAGCGGGTCCGACACGACGTCCTCGCGCAGCTTCGACAGTATGCGGGTGATCCGCTCCAGGTCGTCGCCCGCCGGGTGCTCGCCCGGGCGCACCCCGACGGAGTGCGCCAGCTTGCGGGTGCGCTGCAGCTCGGCGGCGAGTAAATCGATCCGCGCGGGCAGCGCCGACCACACCGCGTCGGCGGTGACGACCATGTCCAGCGAGGTCGCGTACAGCTCGTTCATCCGGTCGACCAGGGTCACCAGCGAGAAGCGCTCGCTGAGCCGGCCGGCCGCGGACAGCAGCGTCGGCGCGTTCGCCGTCGCGGTGGCGCTGCCCGCCACCGTCACCGACTCGCCGCGCAGCAGCTCGGTCAGCTCCACCAGGTCCTCACGGCTGGACCAGCGGCGCCGGGCCCGGATCTCCCGGGCCGAGCGCAGCGTGTCCGTGTAGGCGTCGAAGTACGCCCACAGCAGGGTGATCGAGGCGTCGGCGGACGTCCACCGCTCCCGGGTCGTCCCGGTGAGCTCGGCGCCCTCCAGGAGCCTGCGGCCCGCGTGGTCCTGCAGGGCGAGCAGCGAGGTCTCGATCGCCTCGTGCTCCGCGCCGAGCCGCGCCAGCGCACGGTCCACCTCGTCCCGGTCCATCACCGGCCCGGCGGGGTCCGTGACGCCCATCGATCACCTCTCGCTTGCTTGTCGGGACCGGCCCTGCGGATGCGGGTCAGCTCGTGCGCAGGTACTGCGGCGCCGACGGTTTCGACGCCGCCGAGTCCGCTCCCAGTGTCGCCGACAGCCACTTGTCGTACGACGCCTGCCAGCCGTCGGCCCGGTAGCCGACCAGGATCTGATTGACCCGGCGTACCAGATCGGTCGCACCCTGTTTCATCGCCACGCCGTAGTACTCGGTCGTGAAGGCGGCGCCCTTCAGCTCGACCGTCGGGTCCTGCGCGGCCTGGCTGGCGGCCAGCGCGCCGTCGGTGACCACCGCGTCCACCTCACCGAGCTGCAGCCGTACCAGGCAGTCGAGTTGGTTGGGCACGGTGGTGGAGATGTCGGCCGAGGCGGCCAGCTTCCCTGCCTTCCGGTCCGCGTCCAGCTTGGCGTACGCCGTCGAACCGGCCGCCGTGCAGATCCTCTTGTGCGCCAACGTGCCGTTGTAGCCGGTGATCGGCGACGACTTGGGCGCCAGCACCTGCTGGCCGGTCTTGAAGTACGGCGCGGAGAACGCCACGTCCTTCAGCCGGTCGCAGTTGATGGTCATGGTGCGGACGACCATGTCGACCCGGCCGTCCTGGATCGCCGGTATCCGCTGGCTGGTCGGAATCGCCTTGAACTGCACGGCGTCGGGGTCGCCGAGGATGTCCTGGGCGATCCGGTGCACCAGGTCGATGTCGAAACCCTCCAGCTCCGCACCCGCGTTGTTCGGGTTGCGGTAGCCCCAGCGGTAGCTGTTCTGGTCGATGCCGACGATCAGCTTCCGCTTGGCGCCGGTACGGGCCTTGATGGCGTCGATCGTCGAGCCGTCCGCGCTCGACGGCGACCATGTCTCGTTCTGGGCCTGGGAGTCGACACAGCTGTCGGCCCTCGCCGGGCCCGCCGTGGCCAGCCCCGGACCGCCGAGCCCCTCGTCCGTGTCGCTCCCCCCGGCGGACTGGGTGAGGGGCAGCAGCAGGACGAACGCCAGCGCCAGAGCGCAGCCGACCGCCATCGCGCCCACTCCGCCCCAGCCCCGCAGGGAGGCCCGCATCCTCTGCGCGAACACCGCCACGCCCCCTCTCACCGGTACTCCGAAAGCCTGCGCCCGATACCGAACAGCGCGCCCGACGCCGCCGCGACGCCCAGCATGGCGGCACCGATCGGCAGCCCGGACATCGCGTCCCGCCCGTCGGTGGCCTGCTCCTGGAACTCGGTCTCCTCGTGGGCGAGAGCGTTCTTCAGGTTCGCGTCGACGCTGTCGAAGCACTCGGCGGTGGCGCCCTTGGCGCCTATCACCTTGTCCAGCGCCGCCTGGTAGTCGCCGTTCTCGTCCTCGGTGCGGGCGTCGGCGTGCCGCTCCTTCCACACCTTCATGTTCCCCTCGGCAGCCTGCACGGGCTTGCTGCCCGCCGAGTCGTCCGCGAGCGCCGCGGCCTGGGTGAGTCCCTTGCCTAGGGCGGCCATGTCCTGGTCGAAGTCGTAGTAGTACGCGTCGTAGGTCTCACCGTCGACCGTGACCGTCTCCGCGCCCCGCGCGACCAGGCTGAGGTTCTCGTTCCCCCGGGCCTTCAGGGACGCGATCCGGGCGTCGTGCAGCACGTTCAGCGAGCGGACGCCGTGGTCGTAGGAGCCGTCCAGGCCGGCGCGGGCGAAGGAGTGGCCGACGACCAGCCACAGCAGCGTGACGACGGTGGCCGCGGAGGCCGCGACCAGGCCGTGGTTGAGCACGCGGTTGGTACGGCGGTAGTGGCGCAACTGGGCCCAGGCGAGTCCGGCGAGGGCGAGCAGGCCGAGGACGATCGCCGCCCACGGGTACGGGGTCGCGTCCGCGTAGTCGGACGACAGCCGCGCGTTCTCCTTGGTGTAGAGATCCTCCGCCGCCGGGAGCATCTCCTTCTGCATCTTCTCGTTCGCGTACCGCAGGTAGGCGCCGCCGACCGGGTAGCCCTGCCGGTTGTAGACGCTGGCCCGCTCGACGAGCCCCTTGTACTCCGGGAGCAGCTTGTTCAGCTTCGCCACGGCCGCCTCGGAGGGGGAGCCGGGCTCGGAGTTGGCGGCGGCGGTGACGAGCCTGGCGGCGGCCGTCCGGATGTCCGTCTCGTACCGCGCGCGGGAGGCCGCGGTCTCCTGACCGCCCGCCAGGAAGCCGCTGGCGGCCGCGGTGTTGGCGTCCGCCAGCGAACGGTAGATGTCGGCCGCGCCCGAGCTGAGCGGCTGGCTGCGGTGCAGCACGTCGTCGGCGGCGGCCGCGCGATCGGTCATCTGCCAGGCGGTGACGGCACCGAAGGCGACGATCAGCACGGCCAGGACGGCGCCGATGAGCCGGAGCCGGCCGGGCTCGGTGGTGACGGCGGCGCGCACCTGCTCGACGCCCTCCGCGAAGGCGCTGCGGCGCGGGGGCGTTGTCTCGGGCGTGGGGGAGCCGGTCCGCTGTGCGGGCAGGACGGTGCCTGCGCCTGGCGGTGCCGCGCTCTTCGTCGGCGGGTGTGTCACTTGACCTCCCCCATGGTCATCCGGTCGCCGCCCAGTATCGCCGCCCGGACTGACATTCGGCACCGGCCGTCACTCGATCTTGATCCGATCGCAGCGGAACCCCTGCCCATGAATACGCCGGGGGAATCGGTTCGGTTCCGGAGGGGTGAATCGGTGGTGTCCGGGGCGCGGGCGGGTGGGGGCCGAGCGCGCAGTTCCTCCCCCGGCCTTCGGCCGGGGGTACCCCCGGCGCCCTTTACGGGGCGCTGCCCCGGGTCACCCCTCGAAGTACGCCCGCACCCGGTCCTGCACAGCCACCTCCGCCCCCACCGTGTCCAGCCCCAGCAGCGCCGCCCCCAGTACCGGCCGCGCCGTCACCACTGTCGGTACCGCCTTGGGCGCACGCGCCGCCAGCAGTTCCCGTACGCCGTCGTCCAGTAGCGGGTGACCGCCCGTCAGGACGCCGCCCCCCAGCAGCACCGGCGTCTCCTCGTCCAGCAGGTCGAGGCGGGTCAGGGCGACCGTGGCCATCGTCGCGACCTCCTGGGCCAGCCGGTCCACCACCGAGCGGGCGATCGGGTCACCGTCGGCCGCGGTCGTGAACAGCACCGGTGTCAGCTCGTGCCGGCGGCCGTACTCGACGTGCTCCAGGTGCAGCGCCTCGATCAGCGCGTACATGGACGTCAGCCCGAAGTGCGCCGGGAGGGTGCGGACCAGGGCGGTCGGCCCGCCGCGCCCGTCCTCCGCCCGCGCCGCGTGCCACAGGGCCTCCTCGGCCAGTCCCCAACCGCCGCCCCAGTCACCGGAGATACGCCCTATCGCGGGGAACCGGGCGGTGCGGCCGTCCGGGCGCATGCCGACGCAGTTGATGCCCGCCCCGCACACCACGGCGACACCCCGGGGCTCGGCCACGCCCGCCCGCAGGATCGCGAAGGTGTCGTTGCGGACGGTCACCGAACCGCCCCAGTCGCGGGCGGCCAGCGCGGCGGCCAACTGCTCCTCCTCCACCGGCAGGTCGGCGTTGGCGAGACAGGCGGAGACATGGGCGACGGAGGTGACGCCGGCGGCGGTGTACGCCTCGGCGACCGCCGCCGCCACCTCGTCCACGGCCTGCTCCACGCCCACCACCGGCGGCCGGAAGCCGCCGCCGCGGGCCGTGGCGAGGACCTCGCCGTCCGCCGCCACCACCGCGACGTCGGTCTTGCTGTTGCCCGCGTCGATGGCGAGGACACTTGCGGTCAGGCCCACGCGAGGTGCTCCCGGTTGTGCGCGATCAGTCGGTCGGTCAGGGCCTCGGCGTACTCGTACTGGCCGACGAGGGGGTGCGAGAGAAGGGCCTTGTAGACGCGGTCGCGGCCGCCGCGCAGCGCCGCCTCCAGGGCCAGTTCCTCGTACGCCGTCACGTTCGCCACCAGGCCGGCGAAGAGCGGGTCGACGTCCGGGACGGACAGCGGCACGGGTCCGCCCCTGCCGACCGCCGCCTGCACCTCGATCACCGCGTCGTCGGGGAGGAACGGGAGCGTGCCGCCGTTGTAGGTGTTCACCACCTGGTAGGGGTTGCCCCCGCCGCCGAGCAGCGCCGCCGCCAGGTCCACGGCCGCCTCCGAGTAGTACGCGCCGCCCCGCTTGGCGAGCAGCCCGGGCTTCTCGTCGAGCGCCGGGTCGCCGTACATCTCCAGCAACTGTTTCTCCATCGCGGCCACTTCGGCGGCCCGGGACGGCTTGGTGCGCAGCTCCCGCACGACCTCGTCGTGCGCGTAGTAGTAGCGCAGGTAGTAGGAGGGGATCACGCCCCCCAGACGGTCGAGGAGGGCCGTCGGCAGCTTCAGGTCGGCGGCGATGGTGTCGCCGTGTTCCCCGAGCAGCTTGGGCAGCACGTTCTCGCCCTCGGGGCCGCCGAGGCGGACCGCCGTCTCCCAGGTGAGGTGGTTGAGGCCGAGGTGGTCCAGGTGGACCTCGGACGGTGTGACGCCGAGCAGGTTCGCGAACTTCCGCTGGAAGCCGATCGCCACGTTGCACAGTCCGACCGCCCGGTGCCCGGCCTGCAGCAGGGCGCGGGTGACGATCCCCACCGGGTTGGTGAAGTCGATGATCCAGGCGTCCGGGTTGGCCCGGCGGACGCGCTCGGCGATGTCCAGGACGACGGGGACGGTCCGCAGGGCCTTGGCGAGCCCGCCGGCGCCGGTCGTCTCCTGGCCGATGCAGCCGCACTCCAGGGGCCAGGTCTCGTCCTGCTGGCGGGCCGCCTGGCCGCCGACGCGCAGCTGGAGCAGCACCGCGTCGGCGCCCTCGACCCCGGCGTCCAGGTCGGAGGTGGTGACGATACGGCCGCTGTGGCCCTGCTTGGCGAAGATCCGGCGGGCCAGTCCGCCCACCAGTTCCAGGCGTTCGGCGGCCGGGTCCACCAGGACCAGTTCCTCGATGGGCAGGGTGTCCCTGAGCCGCGCGAAGCCGTCGATGAGTTCGGGGGTGTAGGTCGAGCCTCCGCCGACCACGGTGAGTTTCATACGTGGTTAACCCTTCACTCCGGTGAGCGTGACGCCCTCGACGAACGCCTTCTGGGCGAAGAAGAACACGAGGATCACGGGGGCCATGACCAGTACGGTCGCGGCCATGGTGAGATTCCAGTCGGTGTGGTGCATGCCCTTGAACGACTCCAGGCCGTAGGACAGCGTCCAGGCGCCCGGGTTCTCCGAGGCGTAGATCTGGGGTCCGAAGTAGTCGTTCCAGGCGTAGAAGAACTGGAAGAGCGCGACGGCGGCGATACCCGGTTTCGCCATCGGGATCACCACTCGCAGCAGGGTCCGCAGGTCCCCGCAGCCGTCCACCTTCGCCGCGTCCAGGTACTCGTTCGGGATCGTCGTCAGGAACTGGCGCAGCAGGAAGATGGAGAACGCGTCGCCGAACGCCATCGGCACGATCAGCGGCCACAGGGTGCCGGAGAGGCCGAGCTGCTTCGCCCAGAACAGGTACATCGGGATGATGACCACCTGCGGTGGCAGCATCATCATCGAGATCACCAGCATGAGTGAGAGGTTGCGGCCCCGGAAGCGGAACTTCGCGAGCGCGTACGCCACCGGCAGCGAGGAGACGACCGTCAGGACGGTGCCCAGACCGGCGTAGAACAGCGTGTTCCGCCACCAGGTCAGGAAGCCGGGGGTGTCGAAGACCTTCCGGTAGTTGCCCCACTCCCAGGTGTGCGGGATCAGGTCCCGGCTGAGCGCCTGGCTGTCGCTCATCAGCGAGGTCAGGAAGACGAACACGAACGGGAGGGTGAAGAAGAGGGCGGCGGCGACGCCGAGCGAGTGGACCGCCACCCAGTTCAGCAACGCCATGCGGCGGGCGGTGCGTTCGGCCGAGGTCATCGGCTGCGGGGTCACGTCCACCGGCCGGTCCAGTACCTGGGCCATGTTCAGTCACCTGCCTGGATGAGACCGCCCCGGCGCCGCATCAGGAACGACGTGAACACCATGGACAGGACGAAGAGGACGAGGGCGACGACACACGCGGAGCCGTAGTCGAAGCGCTGGAAACCGAGGTTGTAGACGAGCTGGGGCAGGGTGAGCGTCGACTTCTCCGGATACCCGGGCTCGAACTGGGTGCCCGCGCCCTGGATGACCCCCGAGGCGACCTTCCCGGCGATGAGCGGCTGGGTGTAGTACTGCATCGTCTGGATGACACCCGTGACGACCGCGAACATCACGATCGGCGAGATGTTCGGCAGTGTCACGTACCGGAAGCGCTGCCAGGCCGACGCGCCGTCCAGCTCCGCCGCCTCGTACTGCTCCGCCGGCACGTCGAGCAGCGCGGCCATGAAGATGACCATCAGGTCGCCGATGCCCCACAGCGCCAGCAGGGTCAGCGCCGGCTTGGACCAGGTGGGGTCGTTGAACCAGCCCGGAGCCGGGATGCCGATTTTCTCCAGGAGCGAGTTGACCGGGCCGGTACCGGGGTTGAGGAGGAAGGCGAAGGCCATGGTGGCCGCGACCGGCGGGGCCAGGTAGGGCAGATAGAAGAGGGTGCGGAAGACACCCGTACCCGTCTTGATCTTCGTGATGAGCATGCCGATGCCGAGGCCGAAGACGACCCGGAGCGAGACCATCACGACCACGAGCCACAGGGTGTTGCGCATCGCGGGCCAGAAGTAGGGATAGTGCTCGAAGACGTACGTCCAGTTCTTCGTGCCGTTCCACGTCGGCGGCTTGAAACCGTCGTAGTGCATGAACGAGAAGTAGACCGTCGAGATCAGCGGATACGCGAAGAAGACCGCGAAGCCGATCAGCCAGGGCGACATGAAGGCGAGAGTGCGAAGCGTCGACCTGCGGCGCTTCGAGGCCAGTGTGATCGTGCTCATCGCTACTTCGCCTGCGCGATGTCCGTGTCGATCTGTGCGGCGGCCTGCTTCAGGCCCGCCTTCAGGTCGGTGACCTTGCCGCTCTCGTAGTCGTAGCCGAGCTGCTGGATCGTCACCAGGTACACACCGCCGTTGACGGAGGCGGGTGCCGTCGTGGAGTCCGGGTTCGCGGCGATGTCCAGGAACGTCTTGAACCGCGGGTCGTACTTCAGCTTCGGCGACTTCAGGGCGGCCAGCGTGGACGGCACGTTGTGGATGGCGTTGGAGAAGTTCACCACCGCGTCCGTGTCGGTGCTGATGTACTTCACGAACTCCCAGGCCGCGTTCTGCTTCTTGCTGGTGGCGGCGATGCCGGCGATGGTGCCGGTGATGTAGCCCTTGCCGTACTGGGCGGCCTGGTCGTCGGGGACCGGCATCGGGGCGACGCCTATGTCGAACTTCGGCTTGGCGTCCAGGGCCATGCCGAGGCGCCACTCACCGTCGAGCTGCATCGCGACCTGGCCGGTCTGGAAGGGGTGCTTGGGGCCCCACTCGTCGCCGAGCGTGGCGCGGAACGTCTCCAGCTTCTTGTAGCCGCCGAGCGTGTCGACGAGGTCCTTCTGGAGCGTGAAGGACTTCTCGAAGGCCGGGTCCTCGGCGACGTTCGACTTGCCCTTGCTGTCGAAGTACGTCGGCGAGAACTGCCCGAGGTAGTGCTCGGTCGTGGTCTCCCAGCCGTGGTAGTCCGGCATGAAACCGAGCTGCTTGAAGCTGTCGCCCTGGGTGATCGTCAGTTTCTTGGCGTCGGCCTTGAATTCGGACCAGGTCTTCGGCGGAGTGGTGATGCCGGCCTTCGCGAACGCCGTCTTGTTGTAGTAGAGCCCGTACGCGTCCCCGAGCAGCGGCACCGAGCAGCGGTTGCCGTCGAACTGGGTGTACTCGTTCATCGCCTTCGGGAACGTCGTCTGCGGGTCGACGCCCGACTTCTTGAAGAAGGGGTTGAGGTCGACCAGCGCGCCCGAGTCGCAGAACTTGCCCACGCTGTTGGTGGTGAAGGACGAGATGACGTCCGGGGCCTTGTCGCCGCCGGTGCGCAGCGCCTGGTTCATCTTGTCGTCGGTCATGTTGCCGACGACGTTGACGTGGATGTTGGGGTGCGCCTTCTCGAAGCCGGCGATCAGCGCGTTGACGGCCTTGACCTCGCTCGGCGCGCTCCAGGCGTGCCAGAAGTTGATGGTGGTGTTCGCGGAGGCGTCGTCGGTGGCGCCGGAGGAGGACTGGCCGGTACAGGCGGTGAGAAGGGCGAGCGAACTGGTCAGGGCGGTCAGGGCAAAAGCCGTCTTTCGGGCAGCGGAAGGTATGGGCATGGCAAGGTCTCCCAAGGGCGGGCGGTGAGGGAAGGGGCCGGTGCGGGGGGCTGAAAGGGGCTGGGGCGGGTCAGCGCGAGGTGTCGAAGACCTCGTCGCGGGTGGTCGCGAGCGCACTCTCCAGCGCGCCGCGCAGCACGGGGTGTTCCTGGACGTCGCCGACGACGAGCCGTGGCCTGGCCGCCGCCAGTTCCTCCAGCTCGGCCTGGACCAGGGCGCGCAGCACTTCGCCGCCGGAGGTCAGGACGGTGCCGCTGAGGACGACGAGTTCGGGGTCGAGGACGGAGACGAGGGAGGCGAGACCGGTGGCGACCCGGGTCGCGTAGGTCCGCAGGAGTTCGTGGTGCGGGCCGTCGCCGTGGTCGGCGGCGCGGGCGACGAGCGCGGCGGCCACCTCGGAGTGCGACCCGGCCGGCAGGTCCCCGATGCCGAGCGCGCCGGCCAGCCTGGGCAGCGACTGCGCGCCGGCGAGTTCCTGGTAACCGCCGCTGTTGGCCTTGATGACCTGGCGGACCAGCGGGGTGCCCGGCACCGGCAGGAAGCCGACCTCGCCGGCACCGCCGGTCCAGCCGCGGTGCAGCCGGCCGCCGAGGACCAGGGCGGCGCCGAGGCCCTCCTCGTTCCACAGCAGCACGAAGTCGCCGTGGCCGCGGGCCGCGCCGAGCCGCTGTTCCGCGATGGCGACGAGGTTGACGTCGTTCTCGTACTCGACGGGCATCGGCAGCGCGGCGGCGAGGTCGTCGAGCAGCGCGGGGGAGTGCCAGCCGGGCAGGTGCGAGGCGTAGCGCAGCCGGCCGGTGTTGGGGTCGAAGGCGCCGGGCGTGCCGATGACCAGCCGGCGGACGTCGTCCCGGGCCAGCCCGGCCGCCTTGACGGCACCGTCGAGGGCGTCGGTGACCTGCCGTACGACGGACTGGGCCGACCGCCGCCCCGGGGTGGGCAGTTCGAACTCGCCGACGGTACGGCCGGTGACGTCGGCGACGGCGGCCCGGATCCGGGCCGGGTTGACGTCGAGTCCCGCGGCGTAGGCGGCGCCCGGATTCACCGAGTACAGCTGGGCGTTGGGACCCGGCCGGCCCTCGCTGGTGCCGGTCGCCAGCACCAGCCCGGCCGCCTCCAGGCGGGCCAGCAGCTGGGAGGCGGTCGGCTTGGAGAGGCCGGTGAGCTTGCCGATCCGGGTCCGCGACAGCGGGCCGTGCTCCAGCAGCAGGTCCAGTGCGGCGCGGTCGTTCATGGCGCGGAGTACGCGCGGGGTGCCCGGCGTACCGGCGGTTCCTGCCATGCGGTTCGACACCTGCCCTTCCAGCCGCTCAGTTTCCCAGTGACCCGGGTGGTCGGTCCACCCGGGGGACGCGTCGGGTTCACGCACCGGATCGCTCGCCCGGACCGCTCACCCGTTGATCACTGTTAGGAAAGTTTCCTGTTGGCTGGAAAACGTAAGGCCGCCGGAAGGAGAGCGTCAATAGCCCGCCTGCGCGGCAACCCACTCGTTACCTGGGGCCGGACATCCGAAGGGCCCGCCCGGAAGACCGGACGGGCCCTGTGGTGAGGCGGTCGCGTGCGCTACTTGACCTTGATGAAGTCGCCCGTGGCCGTCGCCGCCGCGGTGGTCGTCGTCCCCGCGAAGACATAGCGGTAGTAGCCGCTCCTGGACGCCTTCACCGTGGTGGACAGGGCGCCGCCCGTGCCGGAGGTGATGCCCTTGACGTTCGCGTACGTCTTGGTGCCCTCGGCGCGGAACTGCAGGACGGCCTTCTGCCCCTGGTAGCCCTTGTATGCGACGGCTTCCCAGTCCGCCCGGGTCAGCTTCCCCTTGACGGTGATCGTCCTGCCCTTGGCCACCGGCTCCGGAGAGGCGTCGGCGGTCAGCCTGGCCGCGCGCTGCACCGTGGCCGTGGCGAGGTTGCCCCAGATCGCCGTGCCCGAGTTCGAGCTGAGGAAGTCGTCCGAGACGGTGCCGTCGACGTAGCTGTAGAACCCGCCGGCCTTCCAGGTGGTGGCGTCGGCGGCCGAGAACAGGCCGTCCTGCGGGTCGATGACGATCTTCTCGGAGCAGGTCGCGGTGACGGTCGTGTCCGTCGTCGCCGTCGTCGTGCAGGAAGGCGAGTCGTCGGGGCCGACGATGTTGCCCACCGACCTCAGGGTGCCGCGGTAGAGGATCACGCCGGCGAACGACGAGTCGCCGTCCACGTCCACGCCCACGGGCCGGGTCAGGGTGTACGTCACCGGCACGCTCACCGTCTTGGTGGTGCCGACCACGATCGCCTTGCCGTTGTTCACCTTGATGCCGGTGAACTTCAGGTCGGGCGTGGTCGGGGCCGCGGAGGCGGCGGGCGCCGCGAGACCGGCCAGGGCCAGGGCGCCGGACAGGGCGGCGCCTATGGCGAGCTTTCTCATGTGTCCCCACATTCGCAACGGGTCCCCGGGCGGCTTCGCGCTCCAGAACAAGGACCCGTGGTGGAGCGACCCTAGATCACCGTGTGACGCGTGGAGAATGCGGGGGACCTGTGAAGGGCCTCTGAATCCGGCCGGGGCTCCGCGGGCCGGGCGCCGAGGCCGGCCCCTGAGCCGGGGGCGGCTGCCCGGTCGCCGCGGAAGGGTGCCGTGTCGGGTGTCGGGCGCCCCGGCGGAACGACGGGGCACCCCGCACGTCGTGAGACGCCGGAATGCCCCACCTGTTCACTCGAACGAGCGTGCTGATCCGTTCCGCTACTTCCCCGCCGTCGTCGGCCGCTGGGCGGCGATCGGTGTCGTCGCCGCCACCTGCGGGGAGTCCGCGTTGGCGAACGCCGACGGTGCCGCCACGGCCGCCGTCGGGTCCGGGGCCTCGTCCTCCGAGAGCGCGACGGGGGCGCCGCCGACCATCCTGATGTCCGCCTCGTCGAAGGCCCGCTTGATCCGCCAGCGCAGCTCGCGCTCCACGGTCAGCGCCTTGCCCGGCATGGTCTTGGCGGAGAGGCGGACCACCATCGAGTCGATGAGGACGGAGTCCAGGCCGAGGATCTGGACCGGGCCCCACAGCAGCTCGTTCCAGGGCTCCTCCTTGGCCATCTTCTCGGCGACCTCGTCCAGGGTGGCCCGCACCCGGTCCAGGTCCTCGCTGGTCCGGACGGTGACGTCGACACCGGCCGTGGCCCAGCCCTGCGAGAGGTTGCCGATGCGCTTGATCTCGCCGTTGCGGACGTACCAGATCTCGCCGCTGTCACCGCGCAGCTTGGTCACCCGCAGGCCGACCTCCACCACCTCGCCGGAGGCGACCCCCGCGTCGATCGAGTCGCCGACGCCGTACTGGTCCTCCAGGATCATGAACACGCCGGACAGGAAGTCCGTGACCAGGTTGCGGGCGCCGAAACCGATCGCCACACCGGCCACACCGGCCGACGCCAGCAGCGGCGCCAGGTTGATCTGGAAGGCGGACAGCACCGTCAGCGCGGCCGTGCCCAGGATCACGAAGCTCGCCACCGACCGCAGCACCGACCCGATCGCCTGCGAGCGCTGCCGCCGCCGCTCGGCGTTGACCAGCAGTCCGCCGAGGGTGGTGCCCTCCGCCGACTCGACGGTCCGGTTCATACGGTCGATGAGCTTGGTTATCGCCCGCAGCACGACCCTTCTGAGGACCACCGCGATCACCAGGATCAGCAGCACCTTCAGACCTATCGCCAGCCAGGTCGACCAGTTCTGCTCGACCCAGCTCGCGGCGTTCGTGGCGCTCTCCTGGGCGTCCTGGAGCGTGGGCACCGCCGGAGTGGCCGACCCCGAGGGGGTCGGCGACGGCGACGCACCGGCGGCCAGTAGGACGGCGGGCAAGGACACGGCGGGTACCTCCAGGCGGTGCGGTACTGCCCTCCGGCACGGCGTTCACGGTCACGTACGGCGTTCAAGGTCACGAAAAGGTCACCGGACGGGCAGGATCACCACACTAACGGGGCATCGCGTGTGCACCCGACCAGTACGAGAAGGAGAGACCGTGCTCACTTCGCGGGCCTCCCGGTTGAACAGGCTCGCTTGAAAAGGGGGGGATCCGGGGGATGAATGCGTTGTGGTCGAAAACACTCCCAGGCCGTTACGCGGACATGGTGGCGCGTCCACCAGGCAAGAGGGGAGACTGGCCACAGATCGTCCCGGCGCGAGCCACGCGCCGCCGACGCCCAAGGAGGCCCCCGTGCCGCATGTCCTGGTCCTCAACGCGTCGTACGAGCCGCTCGGCGTCGTACCGCTCCGCCGCGCGCTCGTCCTCGTCCTGGAGAACAAGGCAGTCGCCTTGGAGGAATCCGGCGCCTATATGCACAGCGCAACCGTCACAGTCTCCGCACCCAGCGTGGTCCGGCTCAAGCGATTCGTACGGGTTCCCTACCGGGGGCCCGTTCCTCTCACCCGGAGGGCGCTCTTCGCGCGCGACGGGGGCCGGTGCATGTACTGCGGTGGCGTCGCAACCAGCGTCGACCACGTCATCCCGCGCAGTCGCGGGGGTCAACACGTCTGGGACAACGTGGTGGCGTCGTGCCGCCGCTGCAACCACGTCAAGGCCGACCGCCATCTCTTCGAGATCGGCTGGCGGCTGCGGCACAAACCAGCCCCGCCCACCGGCCTGGCCTGGCGCATCATCGGGACCGGCCACAGGGACCCGCGCTGGCTGCCGTACTTGCAACCGTACGGCGCGGATGACGCCCTGGCCCGGATCGACGGCATCTCCGCCTGACGATCCGGGCTTTCGCATACCCCGTGGCTGTCCGCCTCAGCCACGGGGCCCTTCGGCACGCGCACCGCGTACGACGTACAGCGCGCCGCCCACCGCGAACGCCCCCAGCGCCGCCGCCCAGGCGCCCGGTTGCGCGCCCGGTTGCACGGGCCACGCCCACACCGTCGCCGCGCTTCCGTGCGCCCCCACCGAGCCCAGGTACACGGCACTGACGTAACCGAAGGCCGGCAGCCAGCTCAGCCGGGCGCCGAGCAGTACCGCCGCCGCGGCCGTCACTCCCGTACAGCCCAGCGTGTTGCGTATGACGGCCGGCGGCCCGAAGGTCTCCGGATGCCCCAGCACCGCCAGCGGCAGCAGCACGGCCGCGAGCGCGGTGAGCCCGGCCAGCTGGGCCAGCCGGCATGGCCACCACGGCCGGACCGCCGTACGGTCCAGTTCGTCGCAGGGCGAGTACAGGCTGACCCCGATCACCGCGGCCGCCAGCAGCGGGGCCAGCGCGACCACCGGCACCCGGCGGTCGGGGTCCAGGAAACCGTCCAGGCGGGCCGCCGCCCAGACGGCGAAGGCCGTCGTGCCGGCGAGCGCGGCCAGGGTGGCGGGGACGGTGCGGGAGCGGGCGTAGAGCACGAGCGGCTTTCGGACGGAGGTCACAGGGCCGGCACCCCCTTCGCATCGCACGCCGCCCGGGTCGCGAAGTACGCCGAGAGCCAGGTCCGGCGTTCCGCGCCGCCCATCGCCGCCAGCCGGGCCCGGGCGGCGCGCCGCCCGGCCAGCGCGGCCCGGGCCCGCGCGTCCCCATGGGCGTCCAGGCGGTCGAAGTCCTCCTGCGCGGGCTGGGGCGAGAGGTAGTTCTCGACAGCGTCGTCGGCCGTGGAGACCGCGTCGTCCGGGCAGTCGCCGCGCAGCTGCAGCGCCCCCACCGCCTCCGACGCGAACTGCTCCGGATCGGTCAGCCGCCCCCGCACGAACGACCAGCCGAGCGGCGTCAGCGACGGCAGGGCGGCCTCGCCGGCGCGCGGCCCGCCGTACCGGTCCGACCAGCGCACCGGCAGGTTCCGGACGCCCTTCAGCTTGCCCGTGACACCCGACAGCGCCTCGGTGAGCTGCGGCAACGCACCCGCGTACCGCGCGTTCACGCACACCGCCGGGGTGACGGACGTGTCGCACACCTGCCGGCGGACGAGCGGGTCGGTGCGCCACAGGCCGTCCCCGGTCTGCGTGAGCAGCACGGCGGCGGCCGTCGCGGCGGCCAGCGGCAGCAGCGCGGTCCACCGGCGCCGGGCCGCGTACGCCAGTACGGCCGCCCCCGCCAGGCCCCCGGTCCAGACCGCCATCGCCGCCGGCTGCCACCACACCGGCACCCAGTTCTCCGTGATCGAGAACGCGGGGTTCAGATACCGCCCGGACCCCTCATGCGCCGCCGCCGTCACTCCCAGCCCGACATACCCGGCCGTCGCCAGCAGCGGAGCCGCGAGCCGCGAGGGCACCAGCCGCCCCACCGCATGACCGGCCAGCACCGCGGCCCCCGACACGAACGCGTCGGTGGGCAGCAGGGCCGGCCGCGGGCCGTCTCCCAAGGCGTACGGCCAGGTCGCGAGCAGCGCCAGACCCGCCGCACCCGCATACCCGGCGGCCACCCAGAGCGCCGTCGGCAGCGCCGACACCAGGAACCGGACCAGCGGCGGCCGTACGACCGTCCCCCACAGCTCCCGGGTACGCCGCCGCCGCTCCCGCCCGCCCTGCCAGCAGCCCGCCGCCGCGGCCGCCGGAACCGTGATCAGCACGGCGTTGTGCAGCTGTGCGGCGGTCTCCGCCCAGCCGCCCTGCCACCTGCCGGCGGACGCGGCGAGGGTCACGCCCAGCGTCAGCAGCACGGTCAGCCCGGCCCAGGGGGCGAAGCCCCGGCGCGCCTCCACGAGCAGCGGGGCCTTCACCGCCGTCACGACGCTCATCGCGATGCCTCCTGGACGGTGCGGTGGGTGCGCAGGGCCGTCGTGTAGCCGCGCTCGATCGGATGGTCGCCGGGGCCGTCGGACACCTCGCCCAGGGCGGCCAGCGCTTCGGGAGTGCCCCGGTAGGCGACCCGGCCCCTGTCCAGCAGGGTGACCTCCGTACAGGCCGTCGCCACGTCCTCCACCAGGTGGGTGGAGACGACCACGGTCGCCGAGGCGCCCAGCTCGCGCAACAACTCCCGGAACTCCACCCGCTGTTCGGGATCCAGTCCGGCGGTCGGCTCGTCGAGCAGCAGGACCTGCGGCTCGTTGACGACGGCCTGGGCGATGCCGACCCGGCGGACCATGCCCCCCGACAGCGTCCTGATCTTCGCGTCGGCCCGCCCCGCGAGCCCGACCCGGGCCACCGCCCGCTCCACGGCCGCCGGGACCTCGGCGGCCGGCATCTCCTTCAGCCAGGCCACGTACGCCACGAACTCCCGCACCGTGAACCCCGGGTAGTAGCCGAACTCCTGCGGCAGATAGCCCAGCCGGGCGCGGACCTCGCCGAGGGCGCGATGCCCGGCGGTGTCCCGGCCGAGCAGCTCCACCCGGCCCGCGGCCGGCCTGGCGACCGTCGCCAGCACTCTGATCAGGGAGGTCTTCCCGGCACCGTTCGGGCCCAGCAGCCCGTGCACACCCGTGCCGAGCGCGAGGTCGACCGAGTCCAGGGCGACGGTCCGGCGGTGCCGGACACACAGGCCGGCCACTCTGATGCTCAACGGTTCTCCAGGTGGTCGTAGGCGCCCCGGCGGACGGCCAGGAGCGCGGCGCACGCGACGGCGGCCGCGGCCCAGCCGGCCTGGGTGCCGTCGAAGCGGGCGGACAGCTGTCCCGCCAGCCGTGCGGTGAACGGGCCGCCGTGGGAGGCGACGGCCGGGACGAGGACGGCGGCCAGCCAGCCGCCGCCCGTCACCGCGGTCGCGGTACGGCAGCCGGCGTAGGACGTGAGCGCCAGGGAGCCGAGGGTCAGCGCGAGGCCCGGCAGCAGCCAGGCGGCGGCACCGGGAGCGCCCGAGGCGGGCAGCGCGGCGCCGGTGACGGTCAGCGCGGGGAGGCTCACGGCGAGGACGGCGGCGGTGCGGGTGAGCGCGAGGCGCAGGCCGCCGGAGGGGGTGGCCGCGGTGATCTCGTGCAGGGGGTCGGCGTGCGGCCCGTAGGAGAGGGCCACGCCGGCCACGGGGACGACCGGGGCGATGGTGAGGAGAAGGGTGCGGGTGGCTTCGTAGCCGGCGGCGTGGTCGAGGAGGAGGGCGCCGACGACGACGGTGAGCAGGGCGAGGAGCCAGGTGCCGCGCAGGGCGGGGCCCAGGGCCCAGAGGGCGGGCCGGAGGTGGCGCGTCAGGTGCCGGCCGGCGGGGGCCGGTCGCGCCCGCGCGGCGGAGCCGCACATGTCGGAGCCGCGCGCCCCCGAGGCGGGTGGCGCGGCTGTCAGCACCAGGTCCCGTACCTCTTCGAGGACCGGTCCCGCCGCCGTCTCCCGTACCGCCGCCGACACCCGGGTCGCGCAGTCGGGGCAGCCCTCCAGGTGCTTCTCCAGGGACCACGCGTCGGCCTCCGGCAGGGAGCCGTCGGCGTACCGCAGGGTGAGGTCCCCGGAGGCGTGCCAGGGTGTCGTCATGCCGCGCCTCCCGCCGGCGAAGGGTTCAACTGGGCCAGGGCGGCGCGGAGTTCGGCCCGTGCCCGGAGCGCGCGGGACTTGACCGTGCCCTCCGGTATGCCGAGCAGCCGCGCGGTCTCCCGGGTGGACAGGCCGTCCACGACCGTCGCCCGCAGCACCTCGCGCAGCTCGGGGGAGATCCGCTCCAGCGCGGTGCCGACATCGCCGTACTCCAGGCCGGCGAGCACCCGGTCCTCCGCGGAGGGCGTGACGGCGGGGTCGGGCAGGGGCTCCACCCGTGCGGCCCGCTCCTGCACCCGACGGGCGTCCACCAGCCGGCGGGCGGCGATCGTCCACAGCCAGCCGCCGGCCTCCTGCCCGCGATGCCCGGCCGCCGACCGCCACACCGTGACGAAGGTGTCCTGGAGCACCTCCCGCACCACCTCGGGGTCGGCGCAGCGCCGGGTCAGGCGGGCGTACAGCCAGCCCGCGTGCCGGTCGTACAGCACGGCCAGCGCCGAGCCGTCGCCGGCCGCCACGGCCCGCAGCAGCGCCCCGTCCCCGCCGGCCGTCTCGTCGTTCTCCCGATGGCCCCCCATGGGGCGGAACAGTCTCACAGCCTCTCTATCGATCACCCGGACGCGGTCGGTTCACCCGGTACGGGGACGGCCGCGGGGAGTGCGCTCGCCACGACGGGGTAGGCCTGCCAGGACGCGGCTTCCGCCGCCGTACCCGACGTCAGACAAGGAGGCCACCGTGGCCGCAACGGTTCACCATCCGATCCCGGCCCAGTTCAAACCCCCGGTGCCGACCGAGGAGATGTCCCGGCTGTGCGTGTTCAGCGCCGAGACCGTCTGCGCGCAGGCGCCGCTGACCAGCGAACCGCCGCTGCCCGACGCCGAGCCCCTGACCAGTGAACCCCCGCTCGCCGACCTGGCCCCGCTGACCAGTGAGCCGGGGTTGTAGATGAGCGAAGGCCTGGACCGGGGGCTGTGCCGGCTCGCCGAGCTGCACGGCGTCGCCACCTCCTACAGCCCCTCCCCGGACCGTACGGTCGCGACCTCGGCCGGTGCCGTGACCGCCGCGCTGGCCGCCCTGGGCGTCGACGCGAGCGGCCCGGAAGCCGTCCGCGCCGCCCTCGCCGAACGGGAGCGGGACCTCGCCGAACGACTGCTGCCGCCGACGGTCGTGCACTGGGCCGGCTCCGGCGACCCCGCCCTCGGCCTGCCCGCCGGCACCCGGCTGGAGGTGCGGACGGAGCACGGGCAGACCCTGGACGACGTACGGGACCTGCCGACCGGCGTGCACCTGCTGACCGCCGCGGCGCCCGACGGCCGTACCGCCCGCGCCCACCTGATCGTCGCCCCCGACCGGCTGCCCACCCCCGCCGGCCGCTCGTACGGACTTCTCGTCCAGCTGTACTCGCTCCTTTCCCACCGCTCCTGGGGCATGGGCGACCTCGGTGACCTCGCCGAACTGGCCGACTGGGCCGGGCGCACCGCGGGCGCCGGATTCGTCCAGGTCAACCCGCTGCACGCGGCCGTGCCCGGACCCCCGACCGACCCCTCCCCGTACCGCCCCTCCTCCCGCCGCTTCCCCGACCCGGTGCATCTGCGGCTGGAGTCCGTCCCCGAGTACGTCCCGGACCCCGCGCTCGCCGAACGCGCCGGACGGCTGCGCGCCACCGTCCTCGACCAGGACGCCCACATCGACCGGGACGCGGTCTGGGAGCTGAAGCGGGAGGCACTGGAGACGCTGGCCGCCGTACCGCTCAGCGCCGCCCGGCAGGCCGCCTACGACGCCTTCCGCACCGAACAGGGGCAGGCCCTGGAGGACCACGCCACCTGGTACGCGCTCGCCGAGCACCACGGTTCCGACTGGCACCGGTGGCCCGAGGCCCTGCGCGACCCCCGCTCGGCGGAGACCGCCCGCGCCCGCGCCGCGCTGAGCGACCGGGTCGCCTTCCACTCCCGGCTCGCCTGGCTCACCGACACCCAGCTCACCGCCGCCCAGCGCACCGCCCGCGAGGCCGGGATGCCGGTCGGGATCGTCCACGACCTCGCCGTCGGTGTGCACCCCGCGGGCGCGGACGCCTGGGCGCAGCGCGCGTTCTTCGCCGCCGGGATGTCCGTCGGCGCCCCGCCCGACGCCTTCAACGCCCGCGGCCAGGACTGGGGCCTGCCGCCCTGGCGCCCCGACCGCCTCGCCGCCTCCGGCCACGCCCCCTACCGCCAGCTGCTGCGCGCCCTCTTCCGCTACGCCGGCGCCCTGCGCATCGACCACGTGATGGGCCTGTTCCGGCTGTGGTGGGTGCCGGAGGGCCGGCCGCCCACGGAGGGCACCTACGTCCGCTACGACGCCGAGGCGATGCTGGCCCTGCTGGCCCTGGAGGCGACCCGGGCGGGCGCGGTGGTGATCGGGGAGGACCTGGGGACCGTGGAGCCGGGGGTCCGCGAGACGCTGCAGCGGCACGGGGTGCTCGGCACGTCGGTGCTCTGGTTCGAACGGGACTGGGACGGCGACGGCCGCCCGCTCCCCCCGGAGAGCTGGCGCGCCGACTGCCTCGCCACCGCCACCACCCACGACCTGCCGCCCACCGCGGCCCGTCTCACCGGCGAACACGTCGAGCTCCGCGACCGGCTGGGCCTGCTGACCCGCCCGCTGTCCGAGGAGCGGGCGGACGCGGCGGCCGACACGGCGGAGTGGCTGGCCCTGCTGACCCGGCTGGGCCTGCTGGCCGCGTCCGACGCCGGTGACGAGGAGGCCGAGATCCGGGCCGTGCACCGTTTCCTGCTCCGCACCCCGGCCCGCATGGTCGGCGTCTGGCTCCCCGACACGGTCGGCGACCGCCGTCCCCAGAACCTCCCCGGCACCTGGGACCAGTACCCGAACTGGCGCCTCCCGATCGCCGACGCGACGGGCCGCCCGGTGACCCTGGAGGAGCTGATGACGTCGGCGAGGGTGCGGGCGCTCCTGGAGGTACTGCGGCCGGACAACCCGCCCGACCCGGAGGACGACGGCCGCTCGGTATCCCTTTCCAGCCCGTCCGGGGCGTGAGACTCCAGCCCGTCCGGGGCGTGAGACTCCAGCCCGTCCGGGGCGTGGGACGCCAGCCCGTCCGGGGTGTGGGACTCCAGCCCGTCCGGGGTGTGGGGCCGGTAGCGCCTTCCGGTGGCCGGCGGCTCTCGGGGCGCGGACACGGCAGTGTGCGGCGGCCCGTAGGGGTACCCCGGACGCGCGCCCCTCAAGTCGGCCCGCTAACTTGGGCAGCGTGGACAAGAAGAACGCCCTGCGCGCCGGCGCCCTGGCTGCCGGTACGACGCTGATGATGCTGCTCCTGTCGTCCCCTGCCCTCGCGCTCACGCGTGACGACGGCGACGACCCCGGCAAGGGCCTGAGCGTCATCGAGACGCTGGGTCTCTACGTCCTGATCCCGCTCGTGCTGTTCGCGGTCATCGCGGGCCTGGTCATGGTGCTGGACAAGTCCAAGATCCGGGTCACCAAGCCGGGCACGACGAAGGCCAAGGCGAAGGCCTGACCTCCGCTTCTCCACCGAGGGCGCCGGTCGCCTTCCGTACGTCCCGTGGCGGGGCGTACGGGAGCTGACCGGCGCCCTCGGCGCGTCGCTCAGGGGCTCGGCGCGGTCAGGTACCGCTGCAGGGTCGGCCCCAGCCACGCCAGGATCTCTTCCCGCGCCAGCGCCACCACCGGCGGCAGCCGCAGCACGTAACGGGTGAGTGCGAGCCCCATCAGCTGCGCGGCGCACAGCCCCGCCCGTGTCTGCACCTGCTCGGGGTCGGGGCACACCCGCTGGGCCACCGGTACCACCTGCTCCCGGAAGATGCCCTGCAGCCGTTCGGCCCCCGCCTTGTTGGTGATGCCGACCCGCAGCACCGCGGTGAGCTCCTCGTTCGCCTCCCAGATGGTCAGGAAGTGGGCCACCAGCGCCCGCCCGACCTCGGTGCGCGGCACCTGGGACACGTCGGGCATCCGCAGGTCGAGCGCGACGGCCGCCGCGAACAGGCCGTCCTTGTTGCCGAAGTAGCGCATGACCATGGACGGGTCGATACGCGCGTCCTTGGCGATGGCGCGGATGGTGGCGCGCTCGTAGCCGTCGGTGGCGAAGCGCTCGCGGGCCGCGGCCAGGATGGCTGAGCGGCTGGCGTCGGAGCGGCGCGTCGCCGAGCCGGTCGTGGGCTCAGTGCTTCTACTGGGGGTGCCGGTCATGACAACGAGCGTAGGCCAACATGTGTGGGCCAACAAGTGTTGACTCTCGCGCTCGCCCCGACCTACGGTTGTCAACAAGCGTTGGCCAACAATCGTTGGCCAGCACCTGGTGGTCAACAGCTGTTGGCCAACGCGTGAAGGCATCCAGAGGAGGCCCCCCATGAACGGCCCGACCGCCGCCCCCGCAACCTCCCGCGTGATCGTCGTCGGCTCCGGTCCCACCGGCCTGCTCCTGGCCGGTGACCTCGCCGTCGCCGGCGTCCCGGTCACCCTCCTGGAGAAGCGGCCCCACCGGATCAGCAACCTCTCCCGCGCCTTCGTCCTGCACGCCCGCGCCCTGGAGCAGCTCGACGCCCGCGCCGTCGCCGACGAACTGGAAGCCGTCGGCAAGCCGCTCGCCCGGCTCAACCTCTTCGACGGGCTCACCCTCGACCTCGGCGGCCTCCCCTCCCGTTTCCGGCATGTGCTGGTGATCCCGCAGTACGAGGTGGAGAAGGTGCTGGAGCGCCGCGCGGTCGAGGCGGGTGTCGACTTCCGTTACGAGTCCGAGGTGACGGGACTGACGCAGGACGCCGACGGGGTCACCGTGCACGTCAGGGGCGCCGCCGAACTGCGCGCCGGGTACGTCGTGGGCGCCGACGGGATGCGCAGTGCCGTGCGGGAGGCGATCGGGCTGCCGTTCCCGGGGAGGTCGGCCATCCGGTCCGTGGTCCTCGCCGACGTGCTGCTCGACGAGCAGCCCGAGACGCTGATCACGGCCGCCGCGGTCGGTGACGCGTTCGCCTTCCTGGCGCCCTTCGGCGACGGCTACCACCGTGTCATCTGCTGGCACCGCGGCCGTGACGTCCCCGACCACGAGCCGGTCGGCCTCGACGAGGTCAGGGAGATCACCCGGCTGGCCCTGGGCCGGGACTACGGGATGCGCGAGGCCCGCTGGATGTCCCGCTTCCACAGCGACGAGCGGCAGGCGCCCGGCTACCGGGTGGGCCGGGTCTTCCTGGCCGGCGACGCGGCGCATGTGCACACCCCGGCCGGCGGGCAGGGAATGAACACCGGTCTGCAGGACGCGGCCAACCTGAGCTGGAAGCTCGCCGCCGTGCTGCACGGCCACGCCACCCCCGACCTGCTCGACACCTACCAGACAGAACGGCACCCGGTCGGCAGGTCGGTACTGCGCAGCAGCGGCGCGATCGTCCGCCTGGCGATGGCCAAGGGCTGGCAGCTGCCGGTGCGTTCGGTGCTCGTGACCGCCCTCGACCGGCTGGCCCCCGTCCGGGCCAGGATCATGGGCCGGATCACCGGCGTCGGCTACCGGTACCCGGCCCCGAGGGGCGCCCACCCCCTCACCGGCGCGCGCGTTCCCGACCTCCCCCTGGCCGGCGGCGGCCGGCTCTACGAGGCCCTGCGCGGCGGCCGGTTCGTCCTGGTGACCCCGGGTGCGTACGACGCGGGGGAGGGGCGCGCGGACCGGCTGGCGGTGGCGCACTGGGCGAGCGACCGCGGTACGACGCTGCTGGTGCGGCCCGACGGGTACGCGGCCTGGGCGGCGGAGGGCGCCCGGGCCGCGGACATCGGGTCGGCGCTGGCCGCGCACGTCGGCTGAACGGACGTCATCGGCGGCGGACCGGCTCAGCCGACGGTGAAGTCGGTGACCTTGGTGTCCAGGGTGGTGCGGCCGTCCTTGGCGGTGGCGAGTGCGGCGACGTGCCAGGTGCCGTGCGGGGCCGACGCGGCGTCGGCGGCGGCCACCACGGCCTTGTACACGCACCGCGTGGTGTCCTTCTCGGCCGCCGCGCAGGTCGCCGACTCCACCCCGGCCATGTCCTTGGCGGTCAGCGGCTTCTTCGCGAACGGGGACTTCTCCGGCCAGGCCAGCACCTTGAGGCTCTTCACCCCGGAGGACGCGGTGACCTCGGTGGAGAAGGTGACCGAACCGTCCCGGCCGCCGTCGGGCGCGGTGTAGCGGGCGGTGCTGTGCGCGAAGGCGGGCGGCTGGTCCCCCGCGTAGGCGAGGGCGTAGGCGCCGGCGCCTCCGAGGACGACGACACCGGCGGCGACGGACAGAGCGATACGACGGGACATGATGGTTTCTCCGTAACTGAGAAGTGCCTCGACTGGCCGAACCGGCGCTCTGTGCCGCGCCGTTGCACCGATGCTCGCAATCCGCGGCCACCCCGGGCGTGAGCACGGGTACTCAACTCCGGCTAGGTGATGGGGAGTAGGTGACCCGGGGGCACCCTTGACAGTCGTTGCGCCGGGAGTTCCCATGGGGACGCTCAACGTCCTTGCCGAAAAGGGAGTTGAAATGCCGGCCAAGATCGAGATCCGCCCGCTGGACAAGAAGGAAACCACCGGGGACAGCAACGCCAACGGGACCTGACCGAAGAGTGGTGTGCGGCACCGTCCTCCCGGCGGCCCTGCCACCCCGGGCCGACCGGGGGCATGACGAAGGGGGCGCCCGAAGCCTCGGCCCCGGGCGCCCCCTTCGTCGTACCGTCGGCTACTCGGCCGCCGCGTCCGCCGCCTGGGCCCGCAGGGCGCGCTCGACGCCCGCACGGGACTCGGAGACGAGCCGGGCCAGGGCCGCGTTCGGCTGGGCCGCGTTCAGCCAGGTGTCCGTCTTGGTGACGGTCTCCTCGGAGACCTGGAGGGCCGGGTAGAGGCCGATCGCGATCTGCTGGGCGATCTCGTGGGAGCGGGTGTCCCACACCGACTTCAGGACCTCGAAGTACCGGTCCGTGTACGGCGCCAGCAGCTCACGCTGGTCGGTCTGGACGAAGCCGCCGATCACCGCCTCCTGCACGGCGTTCGGCAGCTTGTCGGAGTCGATGACCGACGCCCACGCCTCGGCCTTCGCCTCCTCGGTCGGACGGGCGGCCCTGGCGGTGGCCGCGTGGCGCTCGCCGGCGGCCGTCTTGTCCCGCTCGTACTCGCCCGCGATCTCCGCCTCGTCGAACCGGCCGACCGCGGCCAGCCGCTCCACGAACGCCCAGCGCAGGTCGGTGTCGACCGCCAGGCCCTCGATGGTGTGGGTGCCCTCCAGCAGGCTGTCCAGGAGGTCCAGCTGCTCCGGGGTGCGGGCGGTCGTCGCGAACGCGCGGGCCCAGGCCAGCTGGTGGTCGCTCGCCGGGGCGGCGGACCGCAGATGGGCGAGGGTGGCGTCGGTCCAGCGGGTGAGCAGGGCCTCACGGGCGGTCGGGTCGGCGTACAGCTCGACGGCCAGCTTCACCTGGCGGTGCAGCGACTGCACGACACCGATGTCGGACTCCTTGCCGATACCGGCCAGCACCAGGGACAGGTACTCCCGGGCGGGCAGTTCGGCGTCGCGGGTCATGTCCCAGGCCGACGCCCAGCACAGCGCCCGGGGCAGGGAGGACTCGAAGTCGCCCAGGTGCTCCGTCACGAAGTGCAGCGACCGCTCGTCCAGACGGACCTTCGCGTACGACAGGTCGTCGTCGTTGAGCAGGAACACCGCCGGCCGGCGGCGGCCGGTCAGCTGCGGTACGGCGGTCAGCTCGCCGTCCACGTCCAGCTCGATCCGGTCGGTGCGGACCAGCTTGCCGCTCGTCTCGTCCAGGTCGTACAGGCCGACCGCGATCCGGTGCGGGCGCAGGACCGGCTCGCCCTTGGCACCGGCGGGCAGCGCCGGGGCCTCCTGGCGGATCGCGAAGGAGGTGACCACACCGTCGGCGTCCGTCTCGACCTCGGGGCGCAGGATGTTGATCCCGGCGGTCTGCAGCCACTTCTGCGACCAGGTGCTCAGGTCACGGCCGGAGGTCTCCTCCAGGGCGCCCAGCAGGTCGGACAGGCGCGTGTTGCCGAACGCGTGCCGCTTGAAGTACGCCTGCACGCCCGTGAAGAACTCGTCCATGCCGACGTAGGCGACGAGCTGCTTCAGGACGGACGCGCCCTTGGCGTAGGTGATGCCGTCGAAGTTGACGAGGACGTCGTCCAGGTCGCGGATCTCGGCCATGATCGGGTGCGTGGAGGGCAGCTGGTCCTGCCGGTACGCCCAGGTCTTCATGGAGTTGGCGAACGTCGTCCACGAGTGCGGCCAGCGCGAGCCGGGCGCGTACGCCTGGCAGGCGATGGAGGTGTAGGTGGCGAACGACTCGTTCAGCCACAGGTCGTTCCACCACTCCATGGTGACCAGGTCGCCGAACCACATGTGGGCCAGCTCGTGCAGGATGGTCTCGGCCCGCGTCTCGTACGCCGCGTCGGTCACCTTGGACCGGAAGACGTACTGGTCGCGGATGGTCACCGCGCCCGCGTTCTCCATCGCGCCCGCGTTGAACTCCGGCACGAACAGCTGGTCGTACTTCTTGAACGGGTACGCGTAGTCGAACTTCTCCTGGAACCAGTCGAAGCCCTGCCGGGTCACCTCGAAGATCGCGTCCGAGTCCAGGAACTCGGCGAGCGAGGGCCGGCAGTAGATGCCGAGCGGCACGCTCTGCCCGTCCTTCTCGTACACGCTGTGCACGGAGTGGTACGGGCCGACGATCAGCGCGGTGATGTACGACGAGATGCGCGGCGTCGGCTCGAAGACCCAGACGTCGTCCTTGGGCTCGGGCGTCGGCGAGTTGGAGATGACGGTCCAGCCGCTCGGCGCCTTCACCGTGAACTGGAAGGTCGCCTTGAGGTCCGGCTGCTCGAAGCTGGCGAACACGCGGCGCGCGTCCGGCACCTCGAACTGGGTGTAGAGGTAGGCCTGCTCGTCGACCGGGTCGACGAACCGGTGCAGGCCCTCGCCCGTGTTGGTGTACGCGCAGTCGGCGACGACCCGCAGGACGTTACGGCCCGCCAGCAGGCCCGGCAGCGCGATCCGGGAGTCCTCGAAGACCTCGGCGGCCTCGAGCGGGTCGCCGTTCAGGGTGACCTCGTGGACGGCCGGGGCCACCAGGTCGATGAAGGAAGCGGCGCCTGCTTCGGCGACGTCGAAGCGCACCGTGGTCACGGACCGGTAGGTACCGCCCTCCTGCGCGCCGGAGAGGTCGAGATCGATCTCGTACGAGTCAACGGTGAGCAGCTTCGCCCGCTGCTGTGCCTCTTCGCGAGTCAGGTTTGTGCCAGGCACGCGGTCATCTCCTCGTTATGTGTGGGTTGCGCCATCCTTCCACGGCGGCCCGGCCCCGGGCGACGAGGGAAAACCCCAGAGATCGCCCGGACCGGAGGCGTCAGGCGGCGGTCGTGCCGCCGTCGACCGGCATCGCCGCGCCGGTGACGAAGGAGGAACGGTCGCTGCACAGCCACAGCGCGGCCTCGGCGACCTCGGCCGGGCCGGCCATCCGCTTCTGCAGGGTCTCGCCCTCGAACCGCTCCCGCAGCTCCGGCAGCGTCCGCACGGCCCGGTCCATCATCTCGGTGCGGGTGCTGCCCACCACCAGCGCGTTGACGCGGATACCGCGCTGCGCGTACTCGGCCGCGGCCGCCCGGGTGAGCCCGAGGACGGCGTGCTTGGCGGCCACGTACGCCGCCGACGCCCCGGTCGCCCGCTGCCCCGCGACACTCGACGTGTTGACGATCGTGCCGCCGGACCCGAGCATCTCGGGGATCTGGAAGCGCAGGCAGTTCCAGACCCCGCGCACGTTGACGTCCATGGTCTGCTCGTAGACGTCCTGGCCGGTCTCGTGCAGCTCGGTGCCGGCGGTGCCGAACCCGGCGTTGTTGAAGGCGCAGTCCAGGCGGCCGAAGGCGGCCACGGCCGTACGGACGACCCGCTCGACGTCCTCGGCGGACGCCACGTCCGCCGGTACGGCCAGGGCCCGGCCGCCGCCGGCGTCGATCTCCTCGGCCAGCGCCCGCAGCCGGTCCGCGCGCCGGGCCGTCAGCACGACGGCCGCACCCTCCCGCGCGAACAGCCGCGCGGCGGCCGCCCCGATCCCGCTGGACGCACCGGTGATCATGGCGACCTTGCCGTCGAGGACGCGTGACGCGGCACAGGACGGCTGGGTGTTGCTCATGTGTGGTGGCTCCCCTTGACGAAGGACGTGAGGAACCGCGCCCCGCAAGGGGCGCGGGGCTGTGCCGATGTGCGGCTCCGCCGCGTGGGCGCGACCAGCCAGAACGGGTGCCGCACTCGCCCGACGGCGGTACGCGGCACCCCCTGAGGCGCCCGGCCCCCCTACTTCGCGGACAGCTCCGCCGCCACCAGCTCGGCGATCTGCACGGCGTTCAGCGCGGCGCCCTTGCGGAGGTTGTCGTTGGAGATGAACAGCGCGAGCCCGTTGTCCACCGTCTCGTCGCGGCGGATCCGGCCGACGTACGACGGGTCCTGGCCGGCCGCCTGCAGCGGGGTCGGGATGTCGGAGAGCTCGACGCCCGGGGCTTCCGCGAGCAGCTCGGTGGCGCGCTCGGGGCTGATCGGGCGGGCGAAGCGGGCGTTGACCTGGAGGGAGTGGCCGGAGAACACCGGCACGCGGACGCAGGTGCCGGAGACCTTCAGCTCGGGAAGTTCCAGGATCTTGCGGGACTCGTGGCGCAGCTTCTGCTCCTCGTCGGTCTCGTTCAGACCGTCGTCGACGAGGTTGCCGGCGAAGGGGAGGACGTTGAAGGCGATGGGCCGCTTGTAGACCTGCGGCTCGGGGAAGTCGACCGCCGCGCCGTCGTGGGTGAGCTTGTCCGCGTCGGCGGCGACCTTCTGCACCTGCCCGTGCAGCTCCGCGACGCCCGCCAGACCGGAGCCGGACACCGCCTGGTAGGTGGTGGCGACCAGCGCCTGCAGGCCCGCCTCCGCGTCCAGCGCCTTCAGGACCGGCATCGCGGCCATCGTGGTGCAGTTCGGGTTGGCGATGATGCCCTTGGGGCGGTCGGCGATCGCGTGCGGGTTGACCTCGGAGACGACCAGCGGGACCGCGGGGTCCTTGCGCCAGGCGGAGGAGTTGTCGATGACGACGGCACCCTGGGCGGCGACCTGTTCCGCGAGCGCCCTGGAGGTGGCCCCGCCCGCCGAGAACAGCACGATGTCCAGGCCGGTGTAGTCGGCGGTCGCCGCGTCCTCCACGGTCACGCCGTCCAGCACGGTCCCGGCGGAGCGGGCCGAGGCGAACAGCCGCAGCTCGGTGACGGGGAAGTCGCGCTCCGTGAGGATCCTGCGCATGACCGTGCCGACCTGACCGGTGGCTCCGACGATTCCGACCCTCACGGTGACTCCCTCTGCAGACGTTGACGTGTGCCTTCGGCCTTTCCATCATGCGGCCGACCCGGGTCAGCCTGTCCAATTCTTTGCCCGCCATGCCCGCCGAGCGGACCTCACGGCCTGCGGAACTCCCGCCGGAACCCACGCTGAGCTGCAGAAATTACCTCTCCGTGGGCTTCGTGCCGCAAGCTGTGCCGCGTGGCGCGCCGGTGTGACGTACGCCTCGGAAAAGATTTCCGGGAGCCGTCCGAACGTTTCCGGGGGCCGCGGCGTCGTAGGGGAAACGCGGTGAGGGGGGTGGGTTGTGCTGCGCAGAAAGGCCCGCCGGGCCCAGGGGGACCAGCACGGTGATCCTCTGGACGCGGACCAGGAGCGCCGGGTACGGGCGGTGCTCGCGCTGGGCGGCGTACCGCAGGCGGACCTGCTGGACGGGGTACAGCAGGTCCGCCTGCGGCTGCTGGAGCGGGCCGCGAGCGGCCGGGAGGCACCGCGGGACGTCTCGGCGTGGGCGGCGGTGGTCGCCTCCAACCTCGCCATGGACTGGCACCGCGCCAAGCGCCGCCAGGAACGCCTCGGCGAACGCCTGGCCGCTCTCCGCATCCCCGACCACACCTCCGGCGAGGACAGCAGCGTGCTCTCCGTCGCCGTCGCCCGCGGCCTGGACGAACTGCCGGACGCCCAGCGCCAGGTCCTCGTCCTGCGCTTCTACGCCGACCTGCCGGTGCGCGGCATAGCCGAGGAACTCGGCATCCCCGAGGGCACGGTCAAGAGCCGGCTGCACACGGCGGTACGCGCCCTGCGCGCCCGCCTGCACGAGGACGAGGTGGTGTGACCATGCCCGCCGAACACGACGGCCACGACGGCGAGATCCGGGACGACGGCCACGGCCGCCGCGACGGCGAGATCCGGGACGACGGCCACGGCCGCCGCGACGGGTACGGCCGGGGCGAGACGCGGGACGGGTTCTGCGGTGGTGCCGCCGGCGACGCCGACGCCCTGCTCGCCGTTCTCCTGGACGAGCCGCTCTCCGACGGGCAGCGTGCCGACCCCGGCTTCATGGCCGAGCACCGGGCCGCCGCCGCCGACGTGGCGCTGTTGCGCGCGCAGCTCGGGAGCATCGGGGACGCCCTGGCCGAGTCGCCGCGCCCGGAACCCCGGCCCCGGCCGAAGCCCCGGCCGCGCCCCCGCCTCTGGCAGCACCCCCAGGTCCGCTCGCTCGGCCTGGTCGGTGCGCTCGCCGCCGCGTTCGTCTCGGCCGTGTTCGGTATCGGCTGGCTCTCGGCGAACGGCGTCGACGACAAGGCGTCCGGCAGCAGCGCCGACAGCGCGGCCGGCAGCGCGGCGGTGGGCGTACCGGGCAAGGAGGTCCTGGGCGGCGCCCGCTACCTGGCCTGCGCCCGGCTGGTCGTCGAGGGCACGGTGACCGGTGTGCGCCGGCTCCCGCAGGGCGGCGGCGAACGCGTCACGCTCAAGGTGACCCACGCCTACAAACCGGCGAAGACCGGTGAGGAGGTCGACGTCCTCTTCGCGGCCGGCGCCGACCCCCGGATCCGTACCGGCGTCCGCCTCCTCGTCGGCGTCACGGCCGGACAGCAGGAGCCCGACCGGTACGCGGTCGGCGAAGCGGAGATCGCCCCGGAGCGGTCCTGGATCGTCCACGACCTGCCCGAGTCGCGCACCCTGAGCTGCCGGAAGTGAGAACCGGAACGGGGAAGGGGCGGGCGCCCCGAAGGACGCCCGCCCCGGCACCGCGGCCGTTGCCGCTACTGCGTGACCTTCTCGATCTTCACGCTGCCGATGCCCGCGACCGTGCCGCGCGCGTCGACCAGCTGGACCCGGCCGAAGAACTCACGTCCCTCGGGGGCCGCGGTGGCCGCCGTGACCCGGCCGGTCACCGTGGCCGAGGCGCCCGTGCCGAGCTTGACCGGCGTCGACCCGTCGACCGAGACCGTGCCGAGCGCGGCGGAGAAGAACACGTCCCGGTAGTCGTAGTCGGTGGTGCCCGACGGGACCGAGTAACCGGTGACCTTGACGGTGTACGTGCCGGCGGCCGGCGAGGCGATGGACACCGCCTCCTCCGAGTCGCCGTCGGCGGACTGCGCGACCTGCTTGCCGGACGCGTCGAACACCGCCAGGTCGAGGTCGGCGGCCGTGTCGGAGACGCCGCCGATGGCCACGTCCAGCGACTGCGCACCCGCCGGCACGGTCACCGTGGTGCTCTGGACCTCACCCTCCTTGATCGAGGGGCGGGTCGTCTTCGAGGAGCCGAGCGGGCCGCCGACCAGCTTGCCGTCGAGCGCGGCGAACTTGTTGGTCACCTTCCAGGAGGCGTCGGCCGGGACGCCGGCCTTGGCCTCGGGCAGGGTCACGGTCTCCGGGTCGAAGGCCGCGCCGAGCACGGTGGCGTCCAGGCGGTAGGGGTTGTCGAGCAGCGGCGAGGTGCGGCGCGCCTCGACCTCGATCTCCCAGACCCCGGCCTGCGGGTCGGCGTAGGAGCGGACGTCCGGCTTGCAGCCGTTGCCGTCGAGGTAGTTGTTGTAGCAGTACGGGGTGCCGGTGTCCTCGACCGGGACGCCGTACGGGTGGATGGAGATGAACCGCGTCTGGCTCTTGGCGGCCAGCCCGCTGATCGCGACCTCCAGCGACTTGGCGCCCTCGGGCACGGTCACGAAGTACGAGGTGGAGCTGTTGCGCTGCACCGAACCGGACGTGGCCCAGGTGTAGTCGACGGGCGCCGACACCACGACGGTCGTCAGGATCTGCTTGTCCACGCCCTCGGTCTTCGGGTCGTCGACCTCCAGGATCGCCGACTTGATGCCCGAACTCTTCGCCCGCGCCTGCACCTTGACCGTCACCGGCTGGTTCAGCGGCAGTTTCACCTCGTCCGAGCCGAGGATCTTGAAGGTGTGCCCGGCGTTGTTCTCGAAGTGCAGCTCGTGCCGGACCGCCTTGTCCGCGCCGGAGGTCCGGGTGATGGTGACGTCGTACGTCTTCTTCTGCCCGGCCTTCAGGCCGCCCTCACGGTCGTACAGGCCGGTGCCGTAGCCCGGGGTCTTCAGCGCGTAGTCGATCGCGGTGTCGACCGGCGCCTTGACGGTGTATCCGTGCGCGGTGGCGTGGTCACGGATGGCGTCCCACGCGTCGACGATGTCGATGCGGCCCGCGCCCTCCTCGTACGCCTGCACGTCCTTGATGTGGTGGGCGGTCGAGGTCAGGGCCGTGCGCAGGTCGGCGGGGGAGAGGCTGATCCCCTTCTCCTTCGCCGCCGACAGCAGCAGGGCGGAGGCTCCCGCGGCCTGCGGGGAGGCCATCGAGGTGCCCTGGAGCATGGAGTAGCCGGCCGGCAGCGAGTAGCCCGACTCGGCGACCGGGGAGCCCGGCAGCCAGGTCTGGGTGGTGTTGATCGCGGCGCCGGGGGCGACCAGCGTCGGCGTGAAGCCGCCGTCCTCACGCGGACCGCGCGAGGAGAACGGCAGCAGCTGGTACTTCGTGGTCACCTGGGAGCCGTAGTTGGAGGCCCAGGTGTCCCTGGAGATGCCCGCGCCGACCGAGATGACCTTGTCGGCGAGTCCCGGGTCACCGATGGTGTTCGCGCCCGGGCCGGAGTTGCCCGCGGAGATCACCAGCTGCACGCCGTAGGTGTCGATGAGCCGGGTGTACAGCTCGGCGCGCGCGTTGTTGCCGTCGTTCAGGGCCGGGAGGCCGCCGATCGACATGTTGACGATGTCGACGCCCCGGTTGGCGACCAGGTCGATCATGCCCTCGGTGAGCGCGACGTTGGTGCAGCCGCCGGTCCAGGTGCAGGCCCGGGAGGAGACGATCTTCGCGCCGGGAGCCGCGCCGTTCATCTTGCCGCCGAACAGGCCGTTGGCGGCGGTGATGCCGGCGACGTGGGTGCCGTGCTCGGACTCGATGACCCCGATGTTGACGAAGTCGGCCGTCTTGCCGACCCAGTCCCCGCCGAACGGGTCCATGGGGACGTCCTTGCGGATCTGCACGACGAACGGCTGCCGCTCGACGACGTCGGTCGCCGGGTTGTCGGTGCCGAAGTAGCCGACCTGGTAGCCGTCCTTGTACGGCTTCATCGGCGTGTCGTCGGAGAAGTCGTTGTTGTTGTTCAGGTCGACGGTGACCGTGCCGGCCGCCGGGTCGTAGAGCACGCCCCAGCTGTCGGTGGTGTCCCCGTCCCGGTTGGCGTCACCGGCCGCGTCGCCACCCGTGGTGTACGACTCCTTGAAGGTGCTGACCTGGTACGACCCGGCGGGCGCCGTCCAGGTCTTGCCCGCGTAGCCGAAGCTCGGCCCGGACACGGCCGTGACCATGGGCCGCCAGGTCTGGTCGCTGTCGACGATCGGGTCGGTCGAGGTCACCCAGTCGACGATCTTCCGCTCGCCCGTGGTGGTCTTCTGCAGCGCCGGGTGGCCGAGGTCGACGCCGGAGTCCAGGATGCCGATCGTGATGCCCCGGCCGTCCGCCTTCGGGTGGTCCTTGACGAAGTCGACGGCGCCCGTCTCGAAGGAGGGGTTGTAGGGGTTCTCGGCGGGGGTGTTCTTCCCCGGCGCCGGGTAGGTCTTCGCGGCCTTGGCCGACTTGGCGGTGTCCGACACCGCCGGGTCGTCGAGCTGGATCTCCTGGCGCAGGTCGATCGCGTGCACCGAGGACAGCTTCGCGGCGGCGGCGATCGCCGAGTCCGCCCGGCCGGTGGGGACGGTGGCGCGGACATAGCCGAGCTTGTCGTACGTACGGCCCACCGAGCCGCCCTTGACGCCGTCCAGCTCCCGGGCGACCTGCGCGGTCTGCCCCGGTGCGGTCGCGATCATCATCGTGACGTTCTTGGTGCCGTCGGCCTTGGCCTCGGCGAGCAGTTCGGCGTCGTCCGAACCGAGCTTGTCGTGGGCCGACTTGGCGTCCGCGGTGGCGGTGGCGGCCGGGGCCTGCGTCGCGGCGGCGGCCAGGGGTATCGGCCCGGCTGCGGAGAGCGCGGCCACGACACCGACGGCCAGGGCCATGCGGCCCATGCGTCTGTGGCCCGGTATCGGGTCGTGCTGGGGGCTGAGGGTCATCTGCATCCCTTGTAGGTAAAGGAACGAGCATGGAGCGGCCGGAACCTGGTCAAGAACCGGCACGTAGGCGCACAGCTTTCCCCAAGGGAACCGCCTTTTGGGAACGTTGACCGAATCGATATGAACGTATGGGGAAAACCCCCTATCTGTGTCCTTGCTGTGCGCGGAAATCCTGTTGGCCGTCGCCGCCCGGCGCCTCTAACGTGCGGATGTGCGCGAGAAGCTGAGGGTGGCGGCCTACGCCGTGTGCGTCCGCGACGGACAGATCCTGCTCGCCCGGTCACCCGACGACGACGGCACCCCCGAGTGGGTGCTGCCCGGCGGCGGCATGGAGCACGGCGAGGACCCGTACGACACGGTCCGCCGCGAGCTCATGGAGGAGACCGGCTACCGCATCGAGGTGACCGGACTGCTGGGTATCGACTCCTACCGGCACCACTTCGCCGCGGAGGGCCCGCTGCGTCTGCCCACCGACCACCACAGCGTGCGGATCATCTACACCGGTGAGATCGTCGGCGGCGAACTGCGCAACGAGATCGGCGGCTCCACCGACATGGCCGCCTGGCAGGACCTGATGGCCGTGCGGGACCTGCGGCGCGTCCGGCTGGTCGACGTCGCGCTGCGGCTGTGGTCGGAGCGGCCGGCGGCGGGACGGTTTGCACAGGAGCAGTCGTGAGCGCCGAAGGCCGGTCGTGAGCGCCGGAGACCTTCCCCTTCCCTGGCAGATGAACGCGGAGTAACCGGCCCCCGGCCGCCCGCAATCCGCTCCATGACCGGTCCCCACCTCACCTGATCCACGTACGGTGATCGGCGTTGCACGTTGCCGCCGCGTTCACGCACAGGCCATCCCCGGTGCCAACGATCCAGAGTGAGCGGGAAGTTCGCGGAAGCGATCGCCCGCGACCACTGTCGGACGCGTTCGCACTCGGGGAGACCGCGCCATGCCGCGCATACGCTCAGTCGCCACCTCCGCGGCCCAGAAGGGCCGCGAGGCACTGGAGATCAACCGTCGTACCGTGCTCGCCACCGCCGGAGCCGTCTCGCTCTCCGCCGGCGTCGGCTACGCCCTGCGCCCCACCGACAGCCAGGCCGCGCCCGCCGCGGCCGACGAGCCGCAGCCGGTCGCCGAGGGCCGAAGGGCCGCCGCGGCGCCCCTCGCGCCGTACACCAAGGGCACCACCCTCGCCTCCGTCGCCGCGCCCCGCACCGGCTCCGGCTACCGGCGGCTCGGCGACGGCGCCGGCTGGTCGCGGGTGCTCCGCTCCGACCTGGCCGCCGCCAAGTCCGGCCGGGCGGGCCGCCGCACCGCCCTGGCCGCGTTCGTGCAGTTCACCGACCTGCATCTGATGGACGTCCAGCACCCGCTGCGCCTGGAGTACCTGCGCGCCCACGACCCGCACGCCTGGCGCCCCCACGAGGCGCTCACCGTGCCCGGCGCCATCTCCCTCGTCGAGCGCGTGAACGCGCTGCGCGGCGCCCCCGTCACCGGCTCCGCGCTGCACTTCGTGATGACGACCGGCGACAACACCGACAACAACGCCCACTCCGAGCTGGAGTGGTTCATGAAGGTGATGAGCGGCGGCCGGATCACCCCCAACAGTGGTGACCCCAAGCACTACGAAGGTGTCCAGAACAGCGGCCTGAAGCTGTACTGGCAGGCGAGCTCCACCGTCCGCGACGGCGACAAGGCGCTCGGCTTCCCGCACCTGGCGGGCTTCCTCGCCGCCGCGATCCGCGAGGTGAACAGCCCCGGTCTCAACCTCCCCTGGTACTCCACCGTCGGCAACCACGACGCGCTGCCGCTCGGCTGCTTCGGCTCCCACGCCGACCCGTACCTGGCGGCGGCCGCCATCGCCGGCAAGAAGCTGATGACGGTGACCGACGCCGAGGCCAGGAAGCTCCAGGACTCCATCCGCAACGCCCGGGACCCCAAGGGCAGCGGCTACCGCGACTTCCTGAAGGCCCACGCCCGGTCGGCGCGCTCGGTCACGGCGGACGAGAAGCGCGCCCCCTACACGGCGTCGGACTACCTCAAGGCCCACCTGGACCCGGCCTACCAGGGCCTCGGTCCGGTCGGCCACGGCTACTCGAGCGCGAACGTGGCCGCGGGCACCCAGTACTACGCCTTCCGTATCTCCGACGACGTCATCGGCATCAGCCTCGACACGACGGACGCCGGCGGCCACTACGACGGATCGATCGGAACGGCCCAGCTGGCCTGGCTGGAGAAGACGCTGAAGGAGAACAAGGACTCCTACGCCGTCGTCTTCAGCCACCACACCAGCCAGACGATGACCAACACCCGCCCCGACCCGGCCCACCCGGGCGACCGCCGCCACTCGGGCGCCGAGCTGGTCACCCTCCTCAACCGGCACGCCCATGTGCTCGCCTGGGTGAACGGCCACATCCACCGCAACCTCATCACCCCGCACAAGGCCTCGAACGGCAACTCCTTCTGGGAGATCACCACCGCCTCGCACGTGGACCACCCGCAGCTGGCGCGGGTCGTGGAGCTGGCGGACAACAAGGACGGCACGGTCTCCCTCTTCACCACCCTGATCGAGTCCGCCGCACCCCACCGCACGGACTTCTCCGACCTCTCCCAGACCGGCCTCGCGGCCCTCTACCGGGAACTGGCCTTCAACGCCCCCGGTTCCAGCAAGGTCCTGGGCGGCAACCCGGCGGACCGGAACACGGAGCTGGTCCTCAAGAAGGGCTGAAACTCACCCAACCGGCCCACAGCCGGGCAACCTCGCCGATCACGGCGGTGTCCCTTCCCCCGACCGAGTGCGACGACCGCGTCGACTCGACCGGTGACCCAACTGGGGGAGAGACATGCACGTACGTACGACACTGGTGGCGGCCACGGCACTGGCCCTGTCGGCGGCACTGGTGGCACCGGCGGTGGCGGCACCCGCCGCCGGCCACCAGGCCACCCGCAAGGCGGTGCGGGCCGCGGTCGCGGCCGGCGTGCCCGGGGTGACGGCCACGGCCCGTGACCCGCACGGCACCTGGTCGACGACGGCCGGGGTGGGCGACACCCGGACCGGCGCCCCGCGTTCCGCCTCCGACCGCTACCGGGTCGGCAGCATCACGAAGACCTTCGTCTCCACGGTCCTGCTCCAGCTGGAGGCGGAGGGCCGCCTGTCCCTGGACGACACGGTGGACAAGTGGCTGCCCGGAGTGGTCCGCGGCCACGGCAACGACGGCCGCCGCGTCACCGTCCGCCAGCTCCTCAACCACACCAGCGGGATCTTCAACTACACGGCGGACGAGGACTTCGGCCGCACGTACTTCCTGAAGGACGGCTTCTTCCGGCACCGCTACGACACCCTGACGGCCGCCGGACTGGTGGGCATCGCGATGAAGCACGAGCCGGCCTTCGCACCGGGCACCAGCTGGGCCTACTCCAACACGAACTACATCCTGGCCGGCCTGGTGGTCAAGGCGGTGACCGGGCACTCGTACGCCCGGGAGATCACGGACCGGGTGATCGAGCCGCTCCACCTGACCGGCACGTCCCTCCCCGGCACCCGCACCACCCTCCCGCGCCCCAGCAGCCGCGCCTACTCGAAACTGGCGGACGCCACCGGCCCCACCTACGACGTCACCACGCTCAACCCCTCGATGGCCTCCTCGGCCGGCGAGATGATCTCCACCTCCGCCGACCTGACCCGCTTCTACGAGGCCCTGCTGCGCGGCCGCCTCCTCCCCGCGCACCAGCTGGAGGAGATGAAGACCACGGTCCCCGTCCCCGGCGACCCCAACAGCGCCTACGGCCTCGGCCTGATCGACCACACCCTCTCCTGCGGCGTCCACGTCTGGGGCCACGACGGCGGCATCCACGGCTCCACCTCCACGGCGGCCGCCACCGCCGACGGCCGCCACGCCCTGGCCGCGAACTTCAACGGCGACTGGAAGGGCGACCCGGGCAACGTCCTGGACGCGGAGTTCTGCGGGGACTGAGCGCCTTCCGCGGGCGCCCGGAAAAAAAATCCGCCGGCGATGTCGAGAACGCGCGGCCGGCTCCGTCCCAGGGGTGAGCGCGGCCACAATGGGTCGCACGAACACCAAGGAGAACCACCATGGCCAAGTACCTGCTGCTGAAGCACTACCGAGGCGCCCCCGCATCGGTCAACGACGTGCCCATGGACCAGTGGACGCCCGAGGAGATCTCGGCCCACCTGGGGTACATGAACGACTTCGCGGCCCGGCTGGAGAAGAGCGGCGAGTTCGTCGACAGCCAGGCGCTGGCTCCGGAGGGGACGTTCGTCCAGTACGGCGGTGAGGGGCGGCCGCCGGTCACCGACGGACCGTTCGCGGAGACCAAGGACCTCATCGCCGGCTGGATGATCATCGACGTCGACAGCTACGAGCGTGCCGTCGAGCTGGCGGGGGAGCTGTCGGCCGCCCCCGGGGCCGGGGGCCGGCCGATCCACGAGTGGCTGGAGCTGCGCCCGTTCTACGGCGTGCAGCCCACGATCACGGAATGACCTCGGAGGTGACCGAGGCTCTGCTCCGGAGCCTCACACCGAGCGTGCTCGGGATCCTCGTCCGCCGCGGAGCCGACTTCGCGGCGGCCGAGGACGCCGTGCAGGACGCGCTCGTCGAGGCGGTCCGGGTCTGGCCCGCCGACCCGCCGCGGGACGCGAAGGGCTGGCTGGTCGCCGTGGCCTGGCGCAGGTTCCTCGACGCCACCCGGGCGGACAGCGCCCGCCGCCGGCGCGAGGACCTCGTCGACGAGGAACCGGCCCCCGGGCCGGCGCCCGCGGTGGACGACACACTCCAGCTGTACTTCCTGTGCGCCCACCCGTCCCTGACCCCGTCGTCGGCGGTCGCGCTCACACTGCGCGCCGTCGGCGGGCTCACCACCCGGCAGATCGCCCAGGCCTACCTGGTGCCGGAGGCGACGATGGCCCAGCGCATCAGCCGGGCCAAGCGCACCGTCTCCGGCGTGCGCTTCGACCAGCCCGGCGATGTCGCCACCGTGCTGCGCGTCCTCTACCTCGTCTTCAACGAGGGCTACTCGGGCGACGTCGACCTCGCCGCCGAGGCCATCCGGCTCACCCGGCAACTCGCCGCCTCGGTCGACCACCCCGAGGTGGCCGGCCTGCTCGCCCTCATGCTGCTCCACCACGCCCGCCGTGCCGCCCGCACCGCGCCCGACGGCGGTCTGGTGCCGCTCGCCGAGCAGGACCGCAGCCGCTGGGACACCCGTCTGATCGCCGAGGGCGTCGTGATCCTCCAGGCGGCCCTCGCCCGCGACCGCCTCGGCGAGTTCCAGGCCCAGGCCGCGATCGCCGCCCTGCACGCGGACGCGCCCGCCGCCGGGGAGACCGACTGGGTGCAGATCGTCGAGTGGTACGACGAACTCGCGCGCCTGACCGACAGCCCGGTGGTCCGGCTCAACCGCGCGGTCGCCGTGGGCGAGGCCGACGGACCCCGCGCCGGCCTGGCCGCGCTCGCGGCGCTCGACGCCGCCCTGCCCCGGCACACCGCGGTCGCCGCCTACCTCCACGAGCGCGACGGCGACCTGCCGACCGCGGCCCGGCTGTACGCCGAGGCGGCCCGGAAGGCGACCCACCTCGCCGAACGCGACCACCTGACCCGTCAGGCCGCCCGGCTCAACGCCCGCCGCGGCCGTCACTGACACCGTCGTACGTTCGGGTGGCGCGCTTGCCGATTTTTTGCCGTCGCCCGGGTCGGTACCGTGCCTCCCACCGCCCCGGCAAGGTCCCGTAAAACCGCAGGTCAGAGGGGTGACGGCGAGGGCCGTCGGGCGATGCCGGGAGTGACGGTCCCGGCACCCGCCGTGTAAATGAATCGGACTCCGATACGAGACATACCGTTCATCCGAATGAAACGTCCGTACCGCCTCATATCGGCTAACCCGCGGTTCCCGGGGATGGCTCGATATGGTGCAAGGTTGGTGATCGTGTGGGCGCTCGGCTCGGACTTCGTGTGCTCTCGGTCTACGAGGGTTTTTTCTCCGGGGGAGCCCGGATCGTGCACAGTGATGTGCTGCTGGGCCTCGTCGAGGGCGGTCAGCAGTGGCATCGCGTGTTGAGTCTGCACGGTGAGGTCCACCGGGAAGCCACCACGCAACGGATGGAGGACGACGCCTGCTACCGCGCGCTCACCGCCGGCGGCATCGACGTCACCTCCCTCGGCCGTACCGCGGGCCTCGTCGACGGCACCGTCGCGGCGTCGGTTTTCAGCGGGCCCGAGCTGGCCGATACCGCGCGGGCGATGGCCGGCGCGGACGTCATCCTCTCCCTGAAGGAGCAGCCGCTGGCGCTCCTCAACCAGGCCGGGCTGCCCCGTCGCCCCGTCGTCGTCTGCCTGCACCGGTCCGACCCGGAGAACCAGGGCCCGGCGCTGGACGAGCTGAAGGCCGCCATCGCGGACGGCACGGTGGTCGCCTGCGTGTGCTGCGCCGAGTCGACGCGGGACGCCTACCAGGCCGCCGGCATCCCCGGTGAGCTGCTGCACGTCATCCCGAACGGCGTCGACCTGCTCCGCTTCCGCCCGGACGCGGCGGTGCGCCTCGCGTTCCGCGAGTCCGCCGGGATCCCGGCCACCGCTCCCGTCGTCGTCTTCGCCGCCCGGTACGCGGGCATGAAGAACGTGCCGCTCTTCCTGCGGGCGGCCCGGGCGTGGCTGGCCCGTGAGGGCGGCGGTCACGTGGTCATGTGCGGCGCCGGGATGACCGAGGACAACCCCGCCCTCTGGGCCGACATGGAGATCGCCTTCGGTGCCGACCGGGCCGCCCTCGGCGACCGCGTGCACCTGTTGGGCGTGCGGCACGACATGGAGGCCGTCTACGCCGGCTCCGACGTCGTCGCCCTCACCTCCGTCTCCGGCGAGGCGGCACCGCTCTGCCTGATCGAGGGCATGATGAGCGGCGCCGTACCGGTGACGACCGACGTCGGCGACAGCGCGTCGATCGTGGCGGGGCACGGTCTCGTGACGCCCTTCGACCCCGACGCCATCGCCTTCGCGTGGTCGGCGGCGGTGGCCGAGCGGGACGCGTTCGCGCCGGCGCTGCTGGCGAGCCGCGAGCGGTTCAGCCGTACCCGGATGATCGCCGCGTACGCCGACCTGCTCGACCGCGTCGCCGGCGACGTGCGCGACGAACTGCGCCCAGGCGTCAGCGGGCAGTAGGGGAGCGGGCCGGTGAGGGGCCGCCGCGACGTGAGGAGGGGCCGCCGGTCCCCCTCCGACCGGCGGCCCCTCCTCTCCCCTCCTGGCGGCGACCCCCCTCGTTACCGGGGCAGCACCACGACATACGCGGCCGGGTCCCGGTCGTCGGCCGCCATCAGTGCCGTACGGACCACCGCCGCCTGCTGCTCCATGGCGTCGCGGAGCTTCTTCGGGGTGAGGTGGACGACGGTGATGCCCAGCCGCTCCAGGTGCTCGCGCTTGCAGGCGTATTCGGACCACAGGGCGTCGTCCTCCTGCCGATCGCCCTGGCGCGGGGCGCGGGTGTCCAGTTCGAGCGCCACCGCCTGCTCGGGCCAGTAGGCGTCCAGGCCGCCCAGGTGCGGGCCGCCGGGCAGGCGCAGGTCCACGTTCCACACCGGGTCGGGCAGGCCGTACTCGTGGACCATCCGGTAGAGGCGGTCCTCGGCGATGGCCCGGCCCTCGGCGACCAGCGAGTCGACGGCGTCCACCACATGCGGGCGGGACAGCAGCTTCGCCTCGTTCAACGCCCGTACCACCGCGGCCGGTTCGCAGTGGTGGCCGCGGACCGCCTCCGTCAGCAGCCGTCGTACCGCCTCCCCGTCGGTCAGGTCCGCGACCGCGTCCGCGAGGGCGCGGGGGACCGGGGCGACGGGCAGGCCGGTCACCGGCTCGGGGGTCGGCAGGGCCGAGGTGCGGAGCACCCGGACGTAGGAGGTGGAGCGGATCCGGCGCAGGCGCGGGACCAGCACGTCCACGTGGTCCAGGGAGAGGAGCGGCGGGGTGGCGGAGAAGCCGTGGAGGGTCAGCGCCGCCAGACCCGTGATCATCGCCTCCGGGTAGACCGTGCGGTGCGGGGAGTCGGCACCCGGCTGGACCGGGACGCCGGGGGCCGGCTCACGGGCGGCGAACAGCAGCGCTCCGTGCAGCCGTTCCTCGCTGGTCGGCGGCCCGGGGTGGAGCAGGATCACCCCGGGGAGCAGCTGCTGCCAGGGGCCGTCCGCCCGGCACTGCTCGGCGATCTCGGTGGCCGGGACGCCGTGGGAACGGAGCTGAGCCGTCGTCAGCACCCGGCGGTGGACGTCGGAGAGGTGACGGAGGGGGCGGGGGGAGAGCGGGGTGTTGTGGGTCATGGACCGGAGATTCCCTTGTCCGGTCTGCCCCTTAACCGCTGTTACGTTCCTGTTGAAGAATGCGGACAGGACGGTGCTAAAGGTCAGGTGTTCGAGTGCCGAGTAGGAGGCGAAAACCCCTGGTCCGATCGGGTGCGGACCAGGGGTTACGGTCATGATTGACTGAATTCCGTAACGGTCACCCGGCGGGAAACCCAAGGCCAAAGGTCAGCCGGTCACGGCTCGCGCGTCGCACTCCTGTCCGTGCAGCGTCCGGGCCAGGTCGTCGCGGGCCTCCAGGACCAGCCGGCGCAGCGCGGGCGGCGCGTCGGCGTGCGCCGTCAGCCAGGCGTCCGTCGCCTCCAGCGTCTCCGGGCGGTCCTGGAGCGAGGGGTAAAGGCCCCGGACCACGTCCATGCCGATCTGGATCGAACGGTCCTCCCAGATCCGCGCGATGACCTCGAAGTACTTCTCCGCGTAGGGCGCCAGCAGGTCCCGCTGCGACGACTGGGCGAAGCCCGCGATCGTCGCCTCCACCAGCGCGTTGGACAGCGCGTCCGACTCCACGACCTGCGCCCAGGCCTGCGCCTTCACGGCAGCCGAGGGCCGGGCGGCCAGGCAGCGCACCTGGTGGCGCTTGCCGGACGCGGTGTCGTCGCGGGTCAGTTCGGCCGCCAGCGCGGAGTCGTCGGCCACGCCGTGCGCGGCGAGGGGTTCGAGGAACGCCCAGCGCAGCTCCTGGTCGACGTCCAGGCCGTCGATCGTGGCCGTGCCCGACAGCAGCTCCTGGAGCAGCTGGAAGTCGGCCCCGTCCGCAGCCGTCGACGCGAAGAACCGTGCCCAGGCCAGCTGGTGCTCGCTGCCCGGCTCGGCCTGCCGCAGCTCCCGCAGGGCACCCTCCGCGAGCCGCCGCCCGGCGGTCTCCCGCCACTCGGGCGCCACGTAGTTCACCAGCGCCGAGTTCGCCCACGCGTGCAGCATCTGCAGCACCCCGATGTCCGACTCGCGGCTCGCGAACCGCAGCACCAGGTCGACGAAGTCCCGGGCCGGCAGCAGCGCGTCCCGGGTCAGGTTCCACAGCGCCGACCAGCACAGGGCACGGGCGAGCGGGTCGGTCAGGGCGCCCAGGTGGTCCCGGAGCGTCGCCAGCGAGGTGTCGTCGAAGCGGATCTTGCAGTAGGTGAGGTCGTCGTCGTTGACCAGGACCAGCTCCGGGGCCTCGGCGCCGGCCAGGTCGGCGATCACCGTGCGCGGGCCGTCGACGTCGGTCTCCGCGCGCGCGTACCGCTCCAGCGTGCCCTCGGCCGTGCGGCGGTAGAGGCCGATCGCGACCCGGTGCGGGCGCAGGTCGGGATGGGACTCGGCGGCCTCCTGCACCACCGCCAGCTCGGCCACCCTGCCGTCCCCGTCAAGGAGCACCTGCGGGGTCAGCGAGTTCACCCCCGCCGTCTGCAGCCACTTCCCGGCCCAGGCGCTCATGTCCCGGCCGCTGGTCTCCTCGAGGACCGACAGCAGGTCACCGAGGCGGGTGTTGCCGTACGCGTTGCGCTTGAAGTAGCGGCGGGCGCCCTCCAGGAAGGCGTCCTGACCGACGTAGGCCACCAGCTGCTTGAGGACGGAGGCGCCCTTGGCGTAGGTGATGCCGTCGAAGTTGAGCTTGGCGTCCTGCAGGTCGCGGATGTCGGCGGTGATCGGGTGCGTGGACGGCAGCTGGTCGGCGCGGTAGGCCCAGGCCTTGCGGCGGTTGGCGAAGGTGGTCCAGGCGTTGGTGAAACGGGTCGCGTTGACGTTCGCGAAGGTGCCCATGAAGTCCGCGAAGGACTCCTTCAGCCACAGGTCGTCCCACCACACCATGGTGACCAGGTCGCCGAACCACATGTGCGCCATCTCGTGCAGGATGACGTTGGCCCGCGCCTCGTAGGACGCCTGGGTCACCTTTCCCCGGAAGATGTACTCCTCCCGGAACGTCACCAGACCCGGGTTCTCCATCGCGCCGAGGTTGTACTCGGGCACGAACGCCTGGTCGTACTTCCCGAACGGGTACGGGTAGTCGAAGTGGTCGTGGAAGAAGTCCAGGCCCTGCTTGGTGACGAGGAAGACGTCGTCCGCGTCGAAGTAGGGGGCCAGACCCTTGCGGCACATCGCGCCGAGCGGGATCTCCAGCGTCGTCCCGTCGGGGAGCGTGCGCGCGTACGCGTCCGTCACGTAGTGGTACGGGCCCGCCACCACGCACGTGATGTACGTCGAGATCGGCTTCGTCTCCGCGAACCGCCACACCCCGTCGGCGAGTTCACCGGCCCCGTTGCTCCACACCGTCCACTCCTCGGGCGCCCGCACCTCGAAGCGGAACGGCGCCTTGAGGTCCGGCTGCTCGAAGTTGGCGAAGACCCGGCGGGAGTCGGCCGGCTCGTACTGCGTGTAGAGGTAGACCTCGCCGTCCTCGGGGTCGACGAAGCGGTGCAGGCCCTCGCCGGTGCGGGAGTAGGCGCACCGGGCGTCCACCACCAGCTCGTTCTCCGCGGCCAGGTCCTCCAGGAGGATCCGGGTGCCGTCGAAGACCTCGCCCGGGTCCAGGTCCTTGCCGTTCAGTGTCACCGCGGTCACGCCCGGTGCGATCAGGTCGGCGAAGCTCGCCGCGCCCGGTTCGTTGCAGCGGAAGCGGATCGTGGTCACCGAGCGGAAGGTGCGCGGTTCGCCCTGGCCCTCGCCGACGGCCGACCGCACGTCCAGCGACACGTCGTAGCCGTCCGCCGACAGCAGGGCGGCCCGCTCCCGGGCCTCGTCGCGGGACAGATTCTCACCGGGCACGGGCGGCACTCCCTCATGGTTGTCGGTACGCCGGAACAGCACCGATCCTCCCATGCGCACCTGACCGCGGGTACCCGGGAATGGGGTGGCCGGTGTCGGTGTTGCGGCTGGAAAAGGACCGTATTCCGAGGAGAACCATGTCCGAGAGCGTGACGAGTTCCGGCAAGACCCCAGTCGACTTCTGGTTCGACCCGCTGTGTCCCTGGGCCTGGATGACCTCCCGGTGGGTCCTGGAAGTGGAGAAGGTCCGCGACATCGAGGTCCGCTGGCACATCATGAGCCTCGCGGTGCTCAACGAGCCCAGGCTCGACGAGCTCCCCGAGGAGTACCGCGAGCTGCTGGAGACCAAGGCGTGGAAGCCGATCCGCGTGGTCACCGCGGCCTGGCAGAAGCACGGCGCCGACGTCCTCGGCCCGCTGTACACCGCGCTCGGCACCCGTATCCACAACAACGGCGAGGGCCCGACCGTGGAGGCCGTCGCGGGCGCGCTCGCGGACGTCGGTCTGCCGGCCGACCTGATCGACTACGCCGAGCAGGAGGACTTCGAGTTCGACGCGGAGCTGCGCGCCTCCCACAAGGAGGGCATCGACAAGGTCGGCCAGGACGTGGGCACCCCGGTCATCGCGGTCCCCGGCCCGGACGGCGAGCAGATCGCCTTCTTCGGCCCGGTCGTCACCCCCGCCCCCAAGGGCGAGGAGGCGGCCCGCCTGTGGGACGGCACCCTCGCGGTCGCCTCGGTCCCCGGCTTCTACGAGATCAAGCGGACCCGCACCAAGGGCCCCGACTTCAGCAACCTGTAGACCCGGTCGGGTCGCGGGCCCGCGCCCTGACGAACCCCTACGGGAAGACCCCCGCGAGTCACGTCCTCGCGGGGGCCTTCTTTTTCCGCCTGCCCCCGTGAGCGGTGAGAAGACGATCACGAGGCAGGGCGTGCCGGTGGCTCAGGGAGCCGGCGGCAGCACATCCGCGCGGGACTTCGCCGCCTCGTGACGGCGGGCCACGTCCTGCCAGTTGACGACGGCCCACATGGCGTCGATGAAGTCGACCTTCTGGTTCCGGTACTGGAGGTAGAAGGCGTGCTCCCAGGCGTCGAAGACCAGGATCGGGGTGGAGCCCTGGCCGACGTTGCCCTGGTGGTCGTAGACCTGCTCGACGATCAGCCGGCCGCTGAGCGGCTCGAGGGCGAGGACGCCCCAGCCGGAGCCCTGGGTGGTGGCGGCGGCCTTGGTGAGCTGGGCCTTGAAGCCGGCGAAGGAGCCGAAGGACTCGGTGATCGCGTCGGCCAGTTCGCCCACGCCGTCGGCGGCCAGCGGCTCGCCGCCGCCGTCCTTCGGGCCGGTCATGTTCTGCCAGTAGATGCTGTGCAGGATGTGGCCGGACAGGTGGAACGCCAGGTTCTTCTGCAGGCCGTTGACCGAGCCCCAGGTGTCCCTCTCCCGTGCCTCCGCGAGCTGCTCCAGTGTGTCGTTGGCGCCCTTGACGTAGGCGGCGTGGTGCTTGTCGTGGTGCAGCTCGATGATCTCGGGGCTGATCACGGGCGCGAGCGCGGAGTAGTCGTAGGGCAGTTCAGGGAGCGTGTAGACGGGCATGGGCGTGAGTCCCCTCCGGACCTCTTGTTGCAAAGAACTTGCAACTACACGTTAGCAACAAGAAGCCGGGTGCGGGCAACGGACGAGGCCCCCACGTGTCGTCACGTGAGGGCCTCGGGGGAGGGAACGGGGCGTCAGGCGCCGGCGCGCCGCCGCTGCCGGACGTAGCCCACCGCCGCGAGCACCGCGGTCATCCCGCCCGTGTAGTACAGCTGCACCCGGGTGTCCGCCTCACGGGCCATCAGGACGAAGACCGCCGTCATGCCGGCCAGCGCCAGCCACGTCAGATACGGGAACGCCCACATCCGGACGACCGGCCGCCGCGCGGTCTCCCGCTCCAGGCGGCGGCGGAGCAGCAGCTGGGAGACGGCGATGAAGACCCAGACGACCAGGATCACCGCGCCGATCATGTTGAGCAGCCAGGGGAAGACGTCGTCCGGACGCCAGTAGCTGAGCACGACACAGACGAATCCGAAGACGCACGAGGTCAGGACCGCGCGGCGCGGTACGCCGCCGGAGACCCTGGCCAGTGCCCTGGGGCCCTGCCCGCGCGCCACCAGGGAGTGGGCGATGCGCGAGGAGCCGTAGACGTTGGCGTTCATCGCGGAGAGCAGGGCGACCAGGACGACCACGTTCATCACCTGGCCGGCGCCGGGGATGCCCAGGTGGTCGAGGGCGGCGACGTACGGGCCCTTCTCGACGACCTCCTTGGAGTCCCAGGGGACCAGGGTGACGATGACCGCCATCGAGCCGATGTAGAACAGGGCGATGCGCCACATGGCGGTGCGCACCGCGCTCGCCACGCCCCGCACCGGGTCCTCCGACTCGGCCGCCGCGATGGTGACCGTCTCCAGGCCGCCGTAGGCGAAGACCGAGGCGAGCAGGCCGACGATCAGGCCCTCGCCGCCGTTCGGGAGGAAGTCGGTGAGATGGGTGGTGCCCGGGGAGTCCGTGCCCGGGAGCACGCCGGCGATCGCCAGGACGCCGAGGATCAGGAACAGGCTGATCGCGCCGACTTTCAGCGCCGCGAACCAGAACTCGAACTCGCCGAAGTTGCGCACCGCGGCCAGGTTCGTGACACAGAAGACGACCATGAAGAGGGCCACCCAGGCCCACTCCGGGGTTCCCGGCAGCCAGCCGGTCACGATCTTCGCGGCGCCGATGCCCTCCAGGCCCACGGCCGTGCAGAGGAGGACCCAGAAGGACCAGCCCGCCGTGAAGCCCGCCCAGGGGCCGATCGCCCGTTCCGCGTGCGCCGAGAAGGAACCCGACGACGGATGGGCGGCCGACATCTCGCCCAGCATCCGCATGACCAGCATGACCAGCAGGCCGGAGAGGGCGTAGGCGACGACGACCGACGGGCCGGCCGCGGCGATGCCCGCGCCGGAGCCCACGAACAGACCCGCGCCGATGACACCCCCCAGGGCGATCATCGACAGGTGGCGCTGCTTGAGGCCGTGGGAGAGCGAGGCGTCGGCGCCCTGCGCGGGCGGGTGCTCGACCTGGGTGGTGCGGTGCGGCATGGGCGCGGCTCGTCCAATGCGTGAGATGGGCAAAAACGCCCACAGTCTGGGCGGCCGCTCCGCTCACGGGGAGCGGCCGCCCACCATCCGGACGCCCCGCTAACGCACCGCGGTCACGCGGCCACGGTCGTGTAGTGCGAGGCGTCGCCCGCGATCGAGTAGCTCTCCTTGCCCTCGGTGCCCACCGGGACGTCACCGGCGAGGGTCACCCGGTGCAGCCGGCGCGGCAGGCCGTCGTAGTTGTCGATGGCGTAGTGCTGGGTGATCCGGTTGTCGAAGATCACCAGCTGGTTCGGCGACCAGCGGTGGCGCAGGATGTTCTCCGGCCGGGTGACGTACGCCTGGAGCAGGTCGAGGATCTTGCGGGACTCGGACGGCGAGAGGCCCGCGATCCGCTGCGCGAAGCCGCCGATGAACAGACCGCGTTCGCCGGTCAGCGGGTGGACGCGGACCACCGGGTGGACCGTGCGGTAGGTGATCGAGGTGAACTGGGCGCGCTGGGCGGCCTGCTCCTCGTCGACCTCCTCGTCGGGTACGGCGTAGTCGTAGTCGTTGGTGTGCTCCGCCCACAGGGTGTCCGCCAGCCGGCGCAGGGGCTCGGGGAGCTGGCGGTAGGCGGCGGCCGAGCTGGCGATCAGGGTCTCGCCGCCGTACGGCGGGACGGTGACCGAGCGCAGGGTGGTGGCCTGCGGCGGGTTGAGGACGAAGGTCACGTCCGTGTGCCAGTGGTTGGCGGCCCGGCCGCGCTCGCTGTCGACCGGGAGGACGTTCGGGACGCCGGCGATCGAGGAGACCGTCGGATGGGCGGTGGTGATCTCGCCGAAGTGCCGGACGAAGGCCTGCTGGGTGTCGTCGTCGAGGTTCACGTCGTCGAAGACGAGCGCCTTGTGCGTGCTGAGGGCCTCGCGGATCGCGGCGGCGGTCTCGGCGCCGAGCGGCCGGGAGATGTCGACGCCGGAGATCCGGGCGCCGATGTTCGCGGTGATCTTGGTGATCTCGAGGGACATCGCGGTTCCTTTCGGATGAGCTTCAGACGAGCACGGGGCCGACGTACTGGTTGGCGGGGCGGGGGAGGCCGTAGCGCTCCCGCAGGGTGCGGCGGGGGCCGTACTCCCCGCGCAGCAAGGAGCGGGCGCGCAGGATCGGTACGACGTGGTCGACGAAGGCCTCCAGGCCGGAGGGCAGCACCGGCGGCATGATGTTGAAGCCGTCGGCGGCGCCCTGGGTGAACCAGGTCTCGATCGCGTCGGCGATCTGCTCGGGTGTCCCGGCGAAGGTCAGATGGCCGCGGCCGCCGCCCAGCCGGCCGATCAGCTGCCGTACGGTGAGCCGCTCGCGGCGGGCCAGCTCGACGACGAGCGTGTAGCGGCTCTTGGCCCCTTCGACGGCGTCCTCGGACGGCAGGTCGGCCGGCAGCGGCGCGTCCAGCTCCAGGGTGCCGGGGGCCAGCTGCAGGAGCCGCTCCAGACGGTCGACACCGTGCCGGTGCACGATGTGGTCCTCGAGGAGCTGCTCGTTGGCCCGGGCCTCGGCCTCCGTCGAGCCGATCACCGGGACGATGCCCGGCAGCACCTTGATGTGGTCCGGGTCCCGGCCCGCCGCGGCCGTACGTGCCTTGAGGTCGGCGTAGAAGGCGCGGGCGTCCTCGATGGTCTGCTGCGCGGTGAACACCGCCTCCGCGTACCGGGCCGCGAACGCCTTGCCGTCCTCGCTGGACCCCGCCTGCACCAGCAGCGGGTAACCCTGCGGGGAGCGCGGCACGTTGAGAGCGCCCTCGACGCTGAAGTACGGCCCCTGGTGGCGGGGCGGGTGGATCTTCGCGTCGTCGCCCCAGACGCCGGCCGCCTTGTCGGCGACGATCGCGTCGTCCTCCCAGCTGTCCCAGAGCTTCAGGGCCACGTCGAGGAAGTCGGCGGCCCGGGCGTACCGCTCGGCGTGCGCGGGCTCCGCGTCCAGACCGAAGTTGCGGGCCGCCTCCGCCCCCGCCGTGGTGACGATGTTCCAGCCCGCCCGGCCGCCGCTGACGATGTCCAGGGAGGCGAACCTGCGGGCCAGGTTGTAGGGCGAGTTGTAGGAGGTGGAGGCGGTGGCGATCAGACCGATGTGCTCGGTGGCGGTGGCCAGCGCGGTCAGCAGGGTGAGGGGTTCGAGCGCCCCGGAGGGCCGCTGCTCGACACTGCCCCACAGGTGCGGGCCGTCGGCGAGGAACAGCGAGTCGAAGGTGCCGCGCTCGGCGGTCCTGGCCAGCCTTACGTAGTGCGCGAGGTCGGTGTGTGCGTGGGGGTCGCTCTCCGGGAGGCGCCAGGAGGCCTCGTGGTGACCGGTGTTCATCAGGAAGGCGTTGAGGTGGAGCGGGCGGGTCATGCGGGGTCCTCCGTGACACCGAGGGCGGTGAGCAGCTGCTTCCGATAGAGGGCGCCGGGCTGGGTGCGGTCGACGGTCAGGTCCAGGCCGATCCGGCCGTTCTCCAGGACCAGGACGCGGTCGGCGAGGACGATCGCCTCGTCGACGTCGTGGGTGACGAGCAGCACGGACGGCCGGTGCCGCCGCCACAGCTCGCGCAGCAGGTGGTGCATCTTGATGCGGGTGAGCGCGTCGAGCGCGCCGAACGGCTCGTCGGCGAGGAGCAGTTCGGGCTCCCGGACCAGGGAGCGGGCGAGCGCGGCGCGCTGCGCCTCACCGCCGGACAACTCGCCCGGCCAGGCCCGCTCCCGGCCGCCGAGGCCGACCTCTTCGAGCGCGGAGCGGCCCTTCGCGTCGGCGTCCTTGCCGTCCAGTCCCAGCACCACGTTGTCCAGCACCCGGCGCCAGGGCAGCAGCCGGGAGTCCTGGAAGACCACCGACACCCGTTCCGGAGCGGTGAGTTCACCGGTCCCCGCGACCCCGTGGTCGAGTCCGGCGACCGCCCGCAGCAGGGTGCTCTTGCCGGAGCCGCTGTGTCCGAGCAGGGCGGTGAACTGCCCGGCGGGCAGGTCGAGGTCGATGTCGTCGAGGACCGTACGGCCCCCGAACGACCGGGTCAGCCCCCGGAGCCGGACGGCGGGGCGGGTCAGCTGCTCAGTGTGCGGCGCCATGACAGCACCCTCCGTTCGATGCCACGGACCACGGTGTCGGAGACGAGGCCGAAGACGCCGTAGATCAGCAGGCCGACCAGGATGATGTCGCTGCGGCCGTAGTTCTGGGCCTGGAACATCATGTAGCCGAGGCCGCTGGTGGCGTTGATCTGTTCCAGGACGACCAGACCGAGCCAGGATCCGGTGACACCGAGCCGGAGTCCCACGAAGAATCCGGGCAGCGCGCCGGGGATCACGATCTGCCGGATGAACTGGAGCTTCGACAGGTCCAGGACCTCGGCGAGTTCGACGTACCGGCTGTCGATGGCGGACAGCGCGGCATGCGTGTTCAGGTAGACCGGGATGTAGACGACGATCGCGATGATGGCGATCTTGAAGGTCTCGCCGATGCCCAGCCAGAGGATGAACAGCGGGATCAGACCGAGGGTGGGGATGGCCCGGTTGATCTGCACGGTCCCGTCGATCAGCGCCTCCCCGGTCCGGGTGAGTCCGGCGGCCAGGGCCAGCAGCACCCCGGCGGTCAGTCCGATCGCGAAGCCGTACCCGGCCCGCTCCACGGAGGTCAGGATGTCGGTGCGCAGCGTCCCGGCCGTCCACAGGTGGACGGCGGTGTCCAGGACCGTCCACGGCGCCGGGACGGCGCCCGGGTCGAGCTGCCCGGCGGCGGACGCGATCGCCCAGGCGGCGAGGAGGACCAGGGGCCCGGCCAGCCGGGCGGCGGGCAGCCGGCGGCCGGGGGAGAGGCGGCGGCGCGGGCGGACCCGGCGGGCCTCCTCCTCGACGGGAACCGGCACGGTGCCGGTGGCCACGGCGGTCATTTCCGGTACTCCGCCGGTACGGCCTTCGCGGCGATGGACTCGAAGCGGTGGTCGAAGAGCGAGGAGACGTCGGTCTTCTTCACGAAGCCGCCCTCCGCCAGCAGATCGGCGGTCTCCTGCTCCCACTTGACCGCCTCGTCCCAGCTCGGCGGGAACAACGGCTTGTTGGCCAGCTTCGTGATGCCCTGGGCCTGGGCGAGGGTCAGGTTCTGGGTCTTCACGTAGAACTCCTCGTTCCAGGTGTCCGGGTTCTCCCACTGCCAGACCAGGCCCTTGGCCCACTGCGGGATGTACGCGGCGACCGCGGCCGCCTTGGCCTTGTCGTTCAGCACCGCCTGCGGCGCCCAGAGCAGGTTGAGCAGGTCGACGACGTCGGTGGCGATCGTGTGGGCGCCCTTCGCGCCGTACTGCTGGAGGTAGGCCGGCGCCTGGGTGTTGGCCAGCGGGGCCACGTCCACCTGGCCGGACTGCAGGGCGGTGAGGAACTGGTTGCTGGTCAGCGGGACCAGCTTCACGTCGCCGTAGGCGAGCCCGGCCTCCTTGAGGGCCCGCAGCAGCACGACCCCCTGGGCCTGCCCCTGCGAGAAGGCGAGCTTCTTGCCCTTGAAATCGGCGACGGTGCGGATATCACTGCCGGGCTTGGTGGCGAACAGGTAGTTCGGCTTGCGGGTGATGTTGATCGCCACGATTTTTGCGGCGAACCCTTGATACTGCGCCTGGATCGGCGGAATTCCCGCGTTGTTCGCGAGGTCCAGGGACTTGGCGCGGAACGCGTTGATGACATCGGGACCGGCCCCGATGTTCAGCCAGCTCGACACCGTGAACGGCAGTGCCGGCAGTTTCGCCAGCTTGAACTGCAACTGCTGGGTGTTCAGATACGAGGCGATCTTCAGGCTGGTGCCGGACGGCACCTTGTCGGCCAGCGGAGCGGTCGAGGCGCCCGCGGTGTCGGCGGAGGCACTGCCGCCCGCGCAGCCGCTCAGCCCGGCCACGGCAGCCGAGGCGCCGAGCAGTGAGGTGAGGAAGAGCCGGCGGTCGATGCCGGAGGAGGACGCAGAAGGCATGGGAGTGCTCCGGGGAGAAAAGCAGCAGAAAGGCAGGGCGAATTCCCGGCGACGGAAGGCCGGAGAGAGAGATCTCACGCAGAGGGAAATGCGCGCCCGGGGCGCGTCAAGACGTCAGCAACAGAGGGTGCGACAGGTCATGAGAAGGATGCTCCTTGCCGTGGACGACGGCTGTCAACATTCCGAGTTTCTGAATTAAATAAGCCGTGGTGACGCGCTCAACGGGTCCCGGTACAGCACGTCCAGGACCACCGAACCGCCCGCCACCGCCAGCACGGAGTCCCCGAAACTGGTCGGCGCGACCACGGCCGCCCGCTCCGGCCCGACCGCCTCCCGCAGCGCGGCCAGGCAGTCCTCGCGGTTCAGTACGCCGACCTCGGTGACCACCACGCTCTCCGGGTTGAGCACGTCGAGCAGCAGCCCCGCCGCCCGCCCGGTCAGCCGCGCCCGCTCCACCAGCAGCCGCGCCGCCACCGGGTCACCGGCGCCGGCCGCGGCGAGGACGTCCATCGGATTGACGCCGTCGACGACCCCGGCCGCCCGGGCCCGGCGCACCAGCGTCCGCTCGCTCAGCTCCACCTGCAGGCAGCCGGTGCGCCCGCAGCCGCACGACTCGGTGCCGCCCGGCACCGGGAGATGGGCGATCGTGCCCGCCTGCGAGCGCGGGCCGTGGTGCACCTCGTCGCCGGTGGCGAAGGCCGCGTCGACCACGTTCCCGACGAACAGATGCAGCACGCTCCGGCTGCCCCGGGCCCGCCCGAAGAGCCGCTCCCCGTTGACCAACGCCCGGGCGTGCCCGTCCACATGGACCGGCAGCCCGGTGCCCGCGCCGAGCAGCTCCCGCACCGGCACCTCACGCCAGCCCAGCAGCGGGTGCTCGACGACGGTCCCGGAGTCCCGGTCCACCCAGCCGCCGACCGCGACCCCGACGCCCAGCGGCCGGCTGCCCGGCACCCCGTCGAGCAGCGCGGCCAGCCCGGCGGCGGCCCGCTCCAGCACCCCGCGCGGCTCGATGTCCCGGTGCTTCAACTCCCGCCGTACGAGCACCCGTCCGCGCAGGTCGAGCAGGGCGACCGTGGTGTACGGCACGGCCACGTGCACCCCGCCGACCACGAACCGCGAGTCGTCCAGGTCGACGGGGACATGCGGGCGCCCCACCCCGCCGGCCCGGCGCGGCGCCTGCGCCTCGCGGATCAGGCCGAGTTCGGTGAACCGGGCGCAGTAGTCGGTGACGGAGGCCGGGGAGAGCCCGGTCAGCCGGGCGATGGTGGAGCGGGCCACCGGTCCGTGCTCCAGCACCGACCGCAGGATCACGCTGGCGCTGGCCCGCCGGCGGTCGCCGGGGGGAGAGATGAGCGGGGGTGCCGCGGTACGGGGCATGGGAACCGTCCTCGGGAACGGGGGCCGACACGTCTCGGAGGGTGAGGCGCGCCGGGTCCGGTCCCTGCCACGCGGCCTCAGACCGGGCGGCGACAGGTGGCAGCCCCTTGCCGTCGCAGGTCGACATAGCGACGCGACGTGAAGTTCCGGGACTGGGCGACCATGTCCGAAAGCGTAGGCCAGCGACCCGGAATCCCACCAGACCACTAGGATTCGATTGGTGGAACTCCACAGGCCTGTTCAACGCCGTTGACGTGACTGAAACATCTCTGCCTCAGTGATCGGCGTCACCTCAAACCGTGTGTAGCCCGCATCCTTTGTGGGGAGCCCACCAAGCGCCCGTTCCGGCCTTTGTCGATCGCTGACGTGTTCGGCTCAGGCGGGCCGGGATAGCGTCACGGTGTTCCCTGCTTGTCTGCCCACCCTCACCTCGCGGAGTCCCCATGAGCACCGCCACCGCAGCCGCGTCGCCCCGCACCGGCACCGTCCTCGCCGACCTCCTGCCCGCGTCCCGGGTGCGCGACGTGGCCCTCGTGGTCGGCGGCGCCGCGCTCACCGGCCTCGCCGCCCAGATCGCCGTCCCGGTGCCGGGCTCCCCGGTCCCGGTCACCGGCCAGACCTTCGCGGCCCTGCTCGTCGGCACCGCCCTCGGCGCCCGCCGCGGTCTGCTCTCCCTCGCCCTGTACGCGCTGGCGGGTCTGGCGGGCGTGCCGTGGTTCGCGAGCGGCACCTCCGGGGTCTCCGTCTCCTTCGGCTACATCCTCGGCATGATGCTCGCCTCCGCCGTCGTGGGCTCCCTGGCCCGCCGCGGTGCCGACCGCAACGTGCTGCGGATGGCGGGCACGATGCTGCTCGGCGAGGCGATCATCTACGCGATCGGTGTGCCGTACCTGGCCTACGCCGCCCACCTGTCCGCGTCCGCGGCGATCGCCGCCGGCCTCACCCCGTTCCTGATCGGCGACGCGGTGAAGGCGGCCCTGGCGATGGGCGCGCTGCCGGCCGCCTGGAAGCTCGCCGACAAGAGCTGACGGCGCCGAACGGCCGACATGAACTGACGGCGCCGAACGGCCGGCATGAACTGACGGCACCGAACGGCCGGCATGAACTGACGGCACCGACGGCCGACATGAACTGACGGCACCGACGGCCGGCAGAGGCTGACGGCACCGGATACGGGAAGGGGCCCGGGGCGCGCACGCGCCCCGGGCCCCTTCCCGTGGGTGTCCCGCTCAGCAGGTCCGCCGCCGCGACCACCACACGCCCGCCGCCCCGGCCGCGATCAGCGCCGCGCCGGCCGCGCCGAGCGGCAGCACGTCACCGCCCGCCCCGGTCTTCGGCAGCTGGTCGCCGCCCGGCCCCACCGGCTTGTTGTCGGTGCCCAGCAGCAGCGGGGTGGCCGGGGCGTTCGGCGACGGGTTCGTCGTACCGAACGGCACCGGGCCCTGCTGCCAGAAGGTCTTCTCCCCGTCCGCGCTCTGCACGGGCAGACAGATCTTCCCGGTCCTGCCCAGGTCGAACGTGGCGTCCACCGGGTACGACTTCGACTTGCCCGCGCCGAGCGTGCCGACCGGGCAACTGAAGCCGCTGTTCGAACCGGCCGGCAGATCCTTCGCCGCGAGGGCGTCGCAGCCCTGCACGTTCGTGACTTTCAGGCCGTCGAAACCGACCACCAGAAGTTTGATGTCGGCACTGTCCTTGGTTCCCTCGTTCTTTACCGTGGCGGTGATCGCCGTTTTCTGCGAACTGTTGTCGACCGAGATCCTCCCGGGCAGCGTGGTCGTCAGCCGCACACCCGCCGGTGCCTGGTCAACCGCCTTTCCCCCCTTGCCGCTTGCCGGTCCCTGGTCATCGGCGGCCGCCGTTGACGGGAGGATCATCACGGCCGAGAAAGATGCCGTGACCAGCGATCCCGCGACGACTGCCATACGACGAGAACTCATGTTCGTCCCCCTTGCGACCCCCTGGACCGCGCCTGAATTCGCGGTCACTTGAAGAGGTACCACAAGATTTCTCCGCACTATGCTGGTACGGCCGTAAGTGTGACCATTGTGTGTCAGCAGGGGCGGTCGTTGAGGGGGTGCAGCGAATTGCCGGAGAATTCAGGGAGTCCAGGGATTCCAGGGAGCGCGGGGAATTCCGTTGGTCCAGGTAATTCCGGTGGTCCAGGGAACGCGGTTGGCCCAGGGAACGCGGAGAGCGCGGGGCGCGGTGGTGTGCCGGGGCTGCTGGTGACCGGCCGCTACCGGCTGGCCGAAAGCATCGGGCAGGGGGGAATGGGGCGGGTGTGGCGGGCCGCCGACGAGACGCTCGACCGGCAGGTCGCCGTCAAGGAGATGCGGATCGACGGCCTCGACGCCGAGGACACCCGCACCCGCCGTGAACGCACCCTGCGCGAGGCCAGGGCCACCGCCCGGATCGACCACCCCAACGTCGTACGGGTCTACGACGTCGTCGACGAGGGCGAACGCCTGTGGATCGTCATGGAGCTGGTCAACGGCCGCTCCCTCGAGTGGATCATGGCCGAGGAGGGGGCGCTGAGCCCGCGCGCCGCGGCCCGGATCGGCCTCGGCCTGGTCGCCGCGCTGCGCCAGGTGCACGCCGGGGGAGTGCTGCACCGCGACATCAAACCCGGGAACGTCCTGGTCGAGAACACCGCCGGCCGGGTCGTGCTCACCGACTTCGGCATCGCGGCGATCCAGGACGCCAAGGCGCTCACCATGGTCGGCATGCTCGTCGGCTCCCCCGACTACATGGCACCCGAGCGGATCTCCGGGCGCCCGCAGGGCCCGCCGTCCGACGTCTGGTCGCTCGGCGCGACCCTGTGCGCGGCCCTCGGCGGCCGCTCCCCCTTCTCCCGCGACACGACCCTGGCCACGCTGCACGCGGTCCTCTACGAGGAGCCCGAACTTCCCGCGGCGGCAGGCCCGTTGCACGACCTGCTGGCGGCACTGCTGGCGAAGGAACCGACGGCCCGGCCCGGCCTGGCGGAGGTCGAACAGACCCTGCGCCCGGTGGCATACCCACCCCGGACCCCGACGCAGACCTGCCCGGCCCCGGCCCCGGCCCCGGCCCCAGCGGAGCGCCCGACCCCGGCGTACGTGGACCTGACGAAGCCGCGCATTCCGGAGCCGGAGGACGAACGCCCGCAGCCCCACCCGACGGAGGTGCGGACGTCCCCGCCGACGAGCGCTTCGACGGAGGCGGCGACGCAACGCTCAGAGGTCCGCTCGGAGACACCGCCCAGCAATTCAGCGGTCCCGACCTTGCAGCGCCCCGACAGGGGCGCGGGGAACGGCGCGCCCAGCCCCCACGAACCCGCGGCGACCCACCCGCGCAAAGCCCCCAAACGCACAACTCTCCTGGCCGTACTGGGAACCGCCGCGGTAGCCACCGCCCTCGCCGTCCTCCTCACCACCACAACAGGCGGCGGCGACAAGGACACAGCGACCGGCGCCTCTTCAACCCCCTCGGCCACAACCTCGCCGTCGGCGACCGTGGCCGGCACCGCCCGCCCCCGCAGCCTCCCGCCCGGCGCCCACGAGGAGGCCGGCGGCTTCGCCTGGGTGACCCCGAAGGGCTGGCGCAGGGACGTGAAGACCGGCGCCGAGGTGCACTACACCTCCCCCGACGGCAGCCAGGAACTCGTCGCCAAGTCCTCCCTGGCCCGCGGTGACCTCATGGACAGCTGGAGCGCCTCCGAACGCAGCGCCCACCAGGGCCAGGACTACAGCAAGATCCGGCTGGTCGAGACGAGGTTCCGCGGCTACCCGGCGGTGGTCTGGGAGTACACCTTCTCCCTCAAGGGCGTCCGCTGGCACGCACGGCTGCTGGGCTTCGACGCCGACGGCAAGTCGTACCAGATCAACACCTGGTACCAGCCGGCGATCGAAGCCCAGGCCGTGCAGACGTACGAGCAGGTCAAGGAGGGCTTCACCCTCCTGTGACCGGTGGTCGGCTCAGCCGACGGACACCTTGTCGGCGGGCTCGCCCGCCTCGGCGGCGGTCGCCGCCACGCGGTTCCCCGTGAGCTTCTGCTTCACCACGGCGACGGCGATCACGAGCGCCGCGACGAGCAAGGACAGCAGCACGGTCGTACGGCCGCTGCTCTCGCCCTCCGTGTCGGTCAGCATGTAGCCCAGGACGAACACGATCAGACCGGCCGTCGCCCAGGTCAGGTACGGGTACAGCCACATCTTCACGACGAGCTTCTCCGGTGCCTCGGCCTGGATGATCTTCCGCATGCGCAGCTGCGAGAAGCAGATGACCAGCCAGACGAACAGGGCCACCGCACCGGAGGAGTTGACGAGGAAGAGGAAGACGGAGTCCGGGAACCGGTAGTTGAAGAAGACGGCGACGAACCCGAAGACGACGGAGGCGACGATCGCGGCCATCGGCACGCCGCGGGAGGTGGTCCGGGCGAACGCCTTCGGCGCGTCGCCGCGCTGTCCGAGCGAGAACGCCATCCGGGAGGCCGTGTACAGGCCGGAGTTGAGACAGGACAGCACCGAGGTCAGCACGATGAAGTTCATGATCTCGCCGGCGTGTGCGATGCCGAGGGAGTCGAGGGCGGCGACGTACGAGCCCTTCTCCTTGATCGACGGGTCGTTCCAGGGCAGCAGCGCGACGACGATGAGGATCGAGCCGAGGTAGAAGACGCCGATCCGCCAGATGATGCTGTTCGTCGACTTGGTGACCGCGCGCTGCGGGTTCTCGGACTCGCCGGCGGCCAGGGTGGCGATCTCGCTGCCCATGAAGGAGAAGACGACCAGCAGCACACCGGTGAGGATGGCGCCGGGCCCGTGGGGCAGGAAACCGCCGTGGTCGGTGAGGTTGGCGAAACTCGCCTTGTCCGCGTGCACGCCGGGCAGCACACCGAAGACGGCCAGCAGGCCGACGACGATGAACGCGCCGATCGCGACGACCTTGATCCCGGCGAACCAGAACTCGAACTCGCCGTACGAGCCGACCGAGACCAGGTTGGTGGCGGTGAGGACCACCATCACGATGAGCGCCCAGCCCCACTGGGGGACGGCCGGGATCCAGCCCTCCAGGATCTTGGCGCCGGCGGTGGCCTCCACCGCCAGCACCACGACCCAGAAGAACCAGTACAGCCAGCCGATGGAGAACCCGGCCCAGCGGCCGAGCGCGCGGTCCGCGTGCGCGGAGAACGAACCGGAGGTCGGATTGGCGGCGGACATCTCGCCGAGCATCCGCATCACCAGGACGACGAGGGTGCCGACGAGGGCGTACGACAAGAGGATGCCGGGCCCTGCGGTGGCGATACCCGAACTGGAACCGACGAAGAGACCGGCGCCGATGACGCCGCCGATGGCGATCATCGACAGATGACGGTTCTTGAGTCCTGCGTGCAGACCGTTGCCGTTGCCGGGATCGCCGGCCGGGGGCGGGGCAGTCGTGGTCGGCTGCGAAGTCATGGGGGGGAATTCCTTTGCGCCGTTGAGCGGGGGTGAGCGGGGGTCCCGTACGAGCGGCGTACGAGTTGGTCCAGTGAAACGGAGGCTGGTGAATTCCTGAACCTTTGATTCCAGATCGTTACTTGAGGTTTTCCTGAGGTTCTGTAGTGTTACTCACACTTTCCGGGGCGTGGCCCCCGTACTGCCGCACGTTTACGGCCATGTCACACTCATCCCATGCGCGTGTATCTCGGCTCCGACCATGCGGGCTTCGAACTCAAGAACCACCTCGTCGAGTGGCTGAAGGAAGCGGGCCACGACCCCGTCGACTGCGGCCCCCACATCTACGACGCCCAGGACGACTACCCGCCCTTCTGCCTCCGTGCGGCCGAGCGGACGGCGGCGGACCCGGAGTCCCTCGGCATCGTGATCGGCGGCTCCGGCAACGGCGAGCAGATCGCCGCGAACAAGGTGAAGGGCGTGCGGGCGGCGCTCGCCTGGAGCGAGGAGACCGCGTCGCTCGGCCGGCAGCACAACAACGCGAACGTCGTCGCGGTGGGGGCGCGGATGCACACGCAGGAAGAGGCGACGAAGTTCGTCGAGACCTTCCTGAACACGCCGTTCTCGCAGGGTGAGCGCCATGTCCGCCGCATCGACATGCTGACGGAGTACGAGACGACGGGCACCCTCCCGCCCATCCCGGCGCACCACCCCCAGCCGTAATACTGTCGCCGGCCGCCCGATTCGGCCCGCCGTGAGGTGAGGCCGGGCCGGGCGGCGGCTGCACGGTTGCGGCCCGGCCCGGGCTGATCGCGCCCACGCGGCGGAGCCGCGAACCAACACAGCCCCGCGCCCCCTACGGGCCGCTCCCCGTCCCGCCTCCGACGGGGCACCCGCAGCCCCCGGACGGGCCACTGCCCCTGGCGCCTCCGACGGGGCACACTCTCAGCCCCCGGACGGGCCACTGCTCCTGGCGCCTCCGACGGGGCACACTCTCAGCCCCCGGACGGGCCACTGCTCCTGGCGCCTCCGACGGGGCGTCCTCGTTCCCTCGGGATCGCCTGTCCTCTCGACGTCTGCTCTCCACTGAGCGAGTCGGGTGGGTGGGTGGGAAAGGAATGGCTTTCGTGCCGGAAGGGCACACGATCCACCGGCTCGCGCTGGACTACCGGCGGCTCACCGGACCCGTGCGGGTCAGCAGTCCGCAGGGCAAGTTCTCCGACGCCGCCCAGCTGGTCGACGGCGCCCCCCTCACCCGTACCGAAGCCCACGGCAAGCACCTCTTCCTGGGCTTCCGGGACAGCGACTGGGTCCACATCCACCTCGGCCTCTTCGGCAAGGTCACCTTCGGCGACGCCCCCGCGCCCCCGGCCACCGACACCGTCCGGCTCCGCCTCGCCGACGCCACCTCGTACGTCGACCTGCGCGGCCCCACCACCTGCGCCCTGATCACCGACGCGGAGAAGAACGCCGTACACGCCCGGCTCGGTCCGGATCCGCTCCGTGCCGACGCCGACCCGAGCGTCGCGTACCGGAAGATCTCCCGCAGCCGTACGACCGTCGCCGCGCTGCTGATGGATCAGAAGGTCATCGCGGGGGTCGGCAACGTCTACCGCGCCGAGGTGCTGTTCCGGCACGGAATCGATCCCTACCGCGCCGGGAAGGAGATCGGGCCGGCCGAGTGGGACGCCGTCTGGGCCGATCTCGTCGCGCTCATGCACGAAGGCGTGCGGAACAACCGGATCGACACCGTCCGCCCCGAGCACACCCCGGAGGCGATGGGCCGCCCGCCGCGCGTCGACGACCACGGCGGCGAGGTGTACGTCTACCGCCGGGCCACCCTGCCCTGTCACATCTGCGGCACCGGGATCCGCACCGCGGACCTCGCCGCCCGCAACCTCTTCTGGTGCCCCCGCTGTCAGAACCGCTGAGCGGCGCCCACCGGAGGGCGCACTAGAAACCGTGCGGCAGCCACGGCAGCGCCGCCGACCCGAACGCCGTCGACGCCTCGGCCAGCGCCCCCGGCCGCAGCTCCCGCACCCGGCCCGCCCGGGCCAGCGACACCAGGGACACGCCACCGAGGTACGCCGCCGCCAGCTCCCGTACGGACAGGGCGAGTTCGGCCGGGTCCGTCGTACGTTCGCAGGACGCGCCCTTGGCGTCGCCGGTCAGCCGCCAACGCCCCTCGTTCCAGGGGCAGAAGACGTCCGTCACCTCCAGCACCACGTCCACCGGCGCCTGATAGGTCCGCGCCGCGAGCGCCCTGCCGACGTCGACGAGACGGAGGTACCCCATGTCCCGCACCCGCGTCAGACAGCGCCGGATGTCGGAGACCAGGTACTGCCAGGCGTCGTCGACCGGCCGCCCCCGCAGCGTCAGCTTCGACATCAGGTCGATGCCGAACAGGAACCGCCACAGCGCCGCGTCGCTCGCCGCGTCCACCGCGGCCAGGTCCTGCAGCGCCACCGTGCCGTCGTGTCCGCTCGGCGACCAGCCCAGCTTGGTACGGAACCGGGCGTACCCGGTGACCCGCCCGTCCCGCTCGGCGACCACGCACTGCAGCGCCGACGCCCCGTCCCGGTCGCTCTCCGGGTCCACCAGCGCCGCCCGCTCCCAGCCGGGCTGCCGGGCCAGCATCCCGGGGCGCAGCGGGACCAGCTCCGCGTACACCGCCTCGCACGCGTCGAGCACGTCGGCCGGCCTGGCGTAGCGCAGCCGCACGTCGTCGGTGCCGGCCGGCACGGCCAGCGTCACCCGGCTCGTGTCGATCTCGGCCTGCAACTGCTGGACCGCGGTGTCGTACCCGAAGCGGCCGTAGATCGCCGGCTCGGAGGCGGTCAGCGCGGCGAGCACCTCGCCCCGCTCCCGTACGTCGTCCAGCTGGCGCCGCATCATCGCGGTCAGCACCCCGCGCCGCCGGTGCGTCGCGGACACGCTCACCATGGTGACGCCCGCCACCGGCAGCACGGCGCCGCCCGGCACGCTCATCCGGAAGCTGAACGCCCCGCCCGTCCCGACGAGTTCGGCCCCGTCCCAGGCGGCCAGCGAACGCTCGAACTCCGTGAGGGAGCGGTCAAGCTCACGCTCCTCGGCCGACGCCGGTCCGGCCCCGAAGGCCCGTATCAGATGGTCCCACCACCCGTCGAACTCCTCGGCACGCAGCACCTTCAACTCGGTCGTACGGTCGGTCGCCATACGCCATGCCTACCAGGGGCAATGCGGGACGAGCCAGCGAATTTCTCCCGGACGGCGACGCGGGGGCTCCCGGTGAAGTTCACTGTGAAGTCGCACTCACAGGTGAGCCTCGGACGGGGGACAAGTGGGACCTCCCGTGCCAAGCAGCTGGTCCGATGGATAGGGTCCCGAACTAATGGCTGTAGACCGAGAGCGGCGCGGAAAGGCCGAGACGCTTACGGCCCGGTGGAAGATGCAGTGGCACCGGGTCCGCGTCGGCCTGCGCAGAAGCGCCGTGGACTACTTCCGCGGCGACGGTTCCGACTGGATCGCGCTCGCCGGACTCCTGCTGACCGTCCCGGTCCTCGCCGCCATGACCCTCGCCAACTCGGTGTGGTTCTCGCCGGCCTCCCTGGTCCTGCCGATCATCGCGGGCGGCCTGCTGCTGCGCCCGGCGAGCCTGCTCGGCCTGTACGCGGCAGGGGCGACGGCACTGATCGTGGAGTCGGTACGGCTCGGCCCCTACACCGAGGGCCCCTCCCGGGTCACCCCCGGCGTGGTCCTCGTCGTCGCCGCCTGCGGTTTCTTCGGCCTGCTCACCGCCCAGTTCCGCAGCCGGGTCGGCGTGCCCTGGCGGCGCGGCGGCACCATGCTCTTCGACCTGCGCGAACGCATCCGGGTGCAGAGCAAGCTGCCGAAGCTGCCGCCGGGCTGGCACCGCGAGATGGCCCTGCGGCCGGCCGGCGGGCAGTCCTTCTCCGGCGACTTCGTGGTCGCGGCCCGCACGAACAACGGGCGCACGATGGAGGTCGTCCTCACGGACGTCTCCGGCAAGGGCATGGACGCGGCGTCCCGCGCCCTGCTGCTGTCCGGTGCGTTCGGCGGCTTGCTGGGGTCCCTGCCCCCGCACGCCTTCCTCACCGCCGCCAACGGATACCTCCTCCGCCAGGACTGGGACGAGGGCTTCGCCACCTCGATCCACCTGGTCCTCGACCTGGACTCCGGCGACTACGAGCTCTACTCCGCCGGCCACCCCCCGGGCCTCCAGCTCAGCGCGGGCAGCGGCCGCTGGGAGGAGAAGGCCGCGGAGGGTCCGCTCCTGGGCGTCTACGACGGCGCGCAGTTCGACTCGGTCAAGGGGTCGCTGCGCCCGGGTGACGTCCTGATGCTCTTCACGGACGGCCTGGTGGAGACGTCGGACCGGGACATCGTGGAGGGCATCGACCGCCTCACGGGAGAGGCCGACCGCTATGTCGCCGGCGGCTTCCACGGGGCGGCGTGGCACCTGATCGAGGCGGTCGCGAGGGACGTGAACGACGACCGCGCGCTGCTCCTGATCTGCCGGGAGGCGGTGCGATGAGCGCGGACCGGGGGCGCGGTTGCGGACCGTCGGCGGCTGCGGGTGCGCGGGGGCCGATCGCGCAGTTCCCCGCGCCCCTGACGGGGCGCTCCCCAGCCGTGTCTCACATAGCCGCGGGCAGGCGTGCCTCCCCCAGTGCCTCAAGGGCCTGGGAGGTGCCCAGGCGGCACGGGTGGGCGCAGGCGGCACCCCGCAAGCGCCGGTAAGCGTCCCCACCCCCACCCACGCCACGGGATACTCGCACCGTGACCCCGACCCCGCTCTCCCTCCCCGAGGTGGAGGCGCTCGCCCGGGCCGCGCACGCCGCGCAGACCGACAAGGCCGGCCGCCCCTACGCCGAGCACCTCGCCGCCGTCGCCGAAGGCGTCCGCGTCCGCGGCGGCGACCCGGAGCAGATCGCCGCCGCCTGGCTGCACGACGCCGTCGAGGACCACGCCCTCACGGCGGACTGGCTGGCGGCGGCCCCCCTCACCGCCCGCACCAGGGCCATCGTCCTCGCCGTCACCAAACACCAGGGCGAGCCGCCCGAGGCGTACGCCCGCCGCATCCTCGACACCCCGGGCGCGCTCCTCGTCAAACAGGCCGACCTCGCGCACAACGCCGACCCTGGCCGGCTCGCCGTACTCGACGAGGACACCCGGAAACGGCTGACCGAGAAGTACGCACGGATGCGCGCCCTCCTCGGTCTGCCCGCGTAGGCGGAATCACACGCCGGCCGTCTCCCGGGCTTCCCGGCTCTGCCGCCCCCGCGCCAGTTCCGCCGGGTCCTGGCGGAACGCCCACGCCATCCTCGGCTCCATGGCGAACCGGAAGACCCGCCGGACGGGCCCGGAGCACAGCAGCGTGACAACGGCGCCGGCGAGCGCGGTGACGAGGATCTCGCCGAGCGGGCGGTGCAGCCACCGCGGGTCGAACCAGCCCGCGTGGTCGGCGTACTTCACGACGAAACCGTGCAGCAGATAGCCGTACAGCGTGCCCGCGCCCAGGGTCGTGAACCACATCCGCCGCCCCGGTACCCAGGACAGGAAGCCGGCCGTCAGCACCATCGAGCAGCCGAACATCGCGAGCACCATCACCGGCCCGCACCACCACGGCACACCCAGCTCCTGCGCGGCGTCCCGGTGGTAGAACCACGCGGTGTTCATCCGCGGCACCGACCACCAGGAGAACGCCAGTGCGACCGCGAACACCGGCACCGCGGCGATCCGCACCGGCCACCGGCGTACCAGCCGGAAGTGCTCGGGCCGCAGGCACAGGCCGAGCACGAAGTAGGGCAGGAACTGCAGGACCCGCTGGAGGTCCAGGTCGTCACCGATGGTGGGGGACACGGACGCCAGCATCGCGATGACGAAGGCGACCGGCAGCGGATGCCGGACCGCCCGCCAGATCGGCGTGGTCAGCCGCCAGACGAACAGCGCGCACAGGAACCAGGTCAGGTACCAGGGGTCGAGCAGGCTGATGTCCTGGCCGGGGGAGTGGTCGATGTACCGCTGGAACAGCGAATAGGCGGTCTCGAACAGGACGTACGGCACGACGACACCGGTGACCAGCCGCTTCAGCCGGTCCGGCCGCATGTCGAAATTCCGGGAGAAGTAGCCGGAGATGATGATGAACGCCGGCATGTGGAAGGCGTACACGACGCAGTACAGCGCCTCCAGGACGCGGCTGTCGCCCTTCAGCGGCTCCCAGGAGTGGCCCATCGCGACGAGCACGATCGCCAGGTACTTGGCGTTGTCGAAGAACGCGTCGCGCTGTCTGTCCGCCGGCGGCCGGGCCGGGGGACGCGGTGCTGGGTTCTGGCCGGGGGACGTGGCGGCGGCAAACATCTGAGGCACCCTAGCGTCGCCTGTGGGATTTCGTGAAACCGCCGAAGTGAATGCTGGATATCTTCCGTGATCTCTTGTGAACCGCCGGTCTATTTACCCGGGTCGACTCCTGTGGCCATGCGGTTTCATGGGGCACTTACACCCGTGATGTCCCTATTCATCCTGACTAATTGGTGCATAACGCCAGCGTGTGATCCCGTCTTGTGATGCCTGTGTCAACAATTCGAATTGGCTGCGCGGGCGTTGTGTGGACACCGAAACCAAGTCGGCCAATTGCCTTGGATCCAAGGCCGGGTGGGGCGTCGAATTACTGTGCGGGCGGGGGCCGGTGGGCGATGAGTTGTCGACGTTGTGTCACGGGCCGCATAGTGCGGCCGGGTTGGTGGCACGATGGTTCTGGCGGGGGTGCGGGGTCGTACCCCCGGGCCGGGAGAGCGGAACCGACCGAGGGCGTGATCAGTTGTGGCCATTTCACTGTCTGTGGTGCTGCTGTTGGCGATCATCCTGGTAGTGCTGATCAGAGGGGGGAACATCAAGGCCGGCCCCGCGATCGTGGCCGTCCTCTTCGGCTTCTTCCTCGCGTCGACCGGGATGGCCCCCTCGATCCAGCGCTTCCTCGACTCGATAGCGCAGACCATCAACTCGATCAGCTTCTGACCGCGCGGGCGCGCGCGGGCGCGCCCGCGCGGCGGAGAACCTGATCCATGGACGCGCCCCCCCTGGACGCGGTCCGTGAGCGAAGGAGCACGAGACGTAGATTCCGTACGCCCTGTACGGCGTCCGCTCCGTCCGTGCGGTCGGCGTGTCCGGCGAGCGGCGGCCCGGCCCCGGATGCACCGAAGGCCCAGGCGACGAGGTCGGAACCTCTCACCTGGGCCTTCGCCACGCAGAGCGGGCGACGGGAATCGAACCCGCGTAGCCAGTTTGGAAGACTGGGGCTCTACCATTGAGCTACGCCCGCACAACACGCGCCGCAGCTCGGTGACCGCGGCACAGAAGGCATCGTAGCGGGTCGTCCGCCGCGTAGGCCAACGTGTTGGTCTGCACGGATGGGATGCCGACGCGGGTGAACAAAGCGGCCGACGCGGGCTGCCCGGCCATGTACCCTACGTGTCGCACCGAAACGGGGTGTGGCGCAGCTTGGTAGCGCGTCCGCTTTGGGAGCGGAAGGCCGTGGGTTCAAATCCCGCCACCCCGACCACCTGATGACGGCGTCCGTCTTGATCGCCTTTTGGGGCGCTGAGCGGCTGCGGTTACTATGCAAGCTGCGCGCCCGCGTGTCCCGGCCCCCACTCGGCGGCCTACGAACTCCTCCGGGCGGCGAAACTCCGCCGGTGCCTCTCTGGCCCCGGCAGAACCCAAGCAGTCAGCCACAAGGAGACCGAACCGTGAAGAGCGCCGTGGAGACCCTGAACCCGACCCGGGTTCGGCTCACTGTCGAGGTGCCCTTCGAGGAGCTCAAGGACAGCCTCGACGCGGCGTACAAGAAGATCAACCAGCAGGTCACGGTGAAGGGCTTCCGCAAGGGCAAGATCCCGGCCCGCGTCATCGACCAGCGGTTCGGCCGCGGTGCGGTGCTGGAGGAGGCCGTCAACGACGCGCTCCCGAAGTTCTACACCGAGGCGGTCAACGAGGCCGAGCTCAACCCGCTGGGCCAGCCCGAGGTCGACATCACGGAGCTGAAGGACGGCGAGACGCTGAACTTCACCGCCGAGGTCGACATCCGCCCCGCCCTGGAGATCCCGGACTACTCCGGTATCGAGGTCGAGGTCGACGCCGTCGAGGTGACGGACGAGGACATCGAGAAGTCCGTGGAGCAGCTCCGTGAGCGCTTCGCCTCCACCTCCCCGGTCGAGCGGGCCGCCCAGGACGGCGACGTCGTCACCATCGACCTGGAGGCCAAGGTCGACGGCGAGGTGCTCGAGGACGGCATCGCCGACGGCGTCTCCTACACCATCGGCTCCGGTGAGCTGCTGGACGGCATCGACGACGCCGTGAAGGGCCTGGAGGCCGGTGGCGAGGCCACCTTCACCTCCGAGCTCAAGGGCGGCTCCGCGGCCGGCCGCGAGGCCGAGGTCACCGTCAAGGTCACCCAGGTCGCCGCCCGCGAACTCCCCGAGCTGGACGACGAGTTCGCGCAGCTCGCCTCCGAGTTCGACACGCTGGACGAGCTGAAGGCCGACAGCCGCAAGCGCCTGGCCAACATGAAGACGTACGACCAGGCCACCCAGGCCCAGGAGCGCGTCCTGGAGAAGCTCCTGGAGCTCGTCGAGGTGCCCGTCCCCGAGAAGCTGCTCGAGGACGAGATCAACACCCGCAAGCACAACCTGGAGCACCACCAGCTCGGCCAGATGGGCCTCGACCTGGAGAAGTACCTCGAGATCCAGGGCAAGACCGCCGAGGAGTTCGAGGCCGAGACCAAGGAAGCCGCGGTCAAGGGCATCAAGACCCAGTTCGTCCTCGACGAGCTGGTCAAGGTCGAGAAGCTGAACGTCAACCAGGAGGAGCTCACCGAGCACCTCATGCGGCGCGCGGCCTCCTCCGGCATGTCCCCCGACCAGTTCGCCCAGGCCGTCGTCGAGGGCGGTCAGGTCCCGCTCCTGGTCGGCGAGGTCGCCCGCGGCAAGGCCCTGGCCGTCGTGGTCGAGGCCGCCACGGTGAAGGACACCAACGGCGAGATCGTCGACCTGGACGACGAGGACGAGGACGAGACGGAGGCCCCCGAGGCCGCCGCCGAGTCCGCGGACGCCACGGACGCCACCGACGGGGAGAAGTCCGAGGGCTGAGCCCACGGCGCCCGTAACGGCTTGCAGGGGGCTCCCGGGCACTGTCCCGGGGGCCCTCTGTCGTACGCGCCACGCGGACCCACCCAGGGGCGCGGGGAACCGCGCGACCGGCCCCCACGCACCCGCACGCGCCCCCACGACGCACCCCGGACGGCGCTACGCCCCCGGCGAACAGCCCTGTTACCGGGATTCCCCGAAGGGACCATCGCGTTAGGGTCCATGAGTACGAGGGCAGCCAAGCCCCCGGCTACGGAAACGTGAGACGGCCCGGCGCCGTCGTAAGACGAGCAGGTGGATACGTGACGAATCTGATGCCCTCCGCCGCCGGCGAGCCTTCCTTCGGTGGTGGCCTCGGCGACCAGGTCTACAACCGGCTGCTCGGCGAGCGGATCATCTTCCTGGGTCAGCAGGTGGACGACGACATCGCCAACAAGATCACCGCGCAGCTGCTGCTGCTGGCGGCCGATCCCGGCAAGGACATCTACCTCTACATCAACAGCCCCGGTGGCTCGGTGACGGCCGGCATGGCGATCTACGACACCATGCAGTACATCCCGAACGACGTGGTGACCATCGCGATGGGCATGGCGGCCTCGATGGGCCAGTTCCTGCTCACCGGCGGCGCCGCCGGCAAGCGCTTCGCGCTGCCGCACGCCGACATCATGATGCACCAGGGCTCCGCGGGCCTCGGCGGTACCGTCTCGGACATCAAGATCCAGGCCGAGTACCTGCTGCGCACCAAGAAGCGCATGTCCGAGCTGACCGCGCAGCACTCCGGCCAGACCGTCGAGGCGATCGTCCGCGACGGTGACCGTGACCGCTGGTTCACCCCGGAAGAGGCCAAGGAGTACGGTCTCATTGACGAGATCATCACGCATGCCTCCGGTGTTCCGGGAGGCGGCGGCACCGGCGCCTGAGACCAGGCCCGGCCGCCACGCTCCGCCGAGACTCCAGCCCCCGAACGCCACCAGGACGGTGAACACCCTCATGAGCAACATTCCCGGCGCCGCTGACGCCCGCTACGACGGGCCCCGGCCCGACGCCCGCTACGTCATCCCGCGCTTCGTCGAGCGCACCTCCCAGGGCATTCGCGAGTACGACCCGTACGCGAAGCTCTTCGAGGAGCGCGTGATCTTCCTCGGCGTCCAGATCGACGACGCCTCCGCCAACGACGTCATGGCGCAGCTGCTGTGCCTGGAGTCGATGGACCCCGACCGGGACATCTCGATCTACATCAACAGCCCGGGCGGCGACATGACCGCCCTCACGGCGATCTACGACACGATGCAGTTCGTGAAGCCCGACATCCAGACGGTCTGCATGGGCCAGGCGGCCTCCGCCGCGGCCATCCTGCTGGCCGCCGGCACGCCCGGCAAGCGCATGGCGCTGCCGAACTCCCGCGTGCTGATCCACCAGCCGGCCGGTTCCACCGGCCGTGGCCAGCTCTCCGACCTGGAGATCATCGCCAAGGAGTTCACGCGGATGCGTGACCAGCTGGAGACCATGCTGGCCAAGCACTCCAACCGGCCGATCGAGCAGGTCCGCGAGGACATCGAGCGCGACAAGATCCTCACGGCCGAGGAAGCGCTGGAGTACGGCATCGTGGACCAGATCATCTCCACCCGGAAGATGAACAACGCTGACGTCCGCTGACAGAGGATGTAGTCTCTGCCGCCCTTGGCCCGGTTTGACCGTGGGCTCGGCAAGGTGCACGTCAAAGTGAACCGTGCCAAGGGGGGCCCGTACGGGGGGCCCGGCAAGGTACCGTCGACATAAGGCAGCACCAGGAGCCGCTGGATTCGAAAGAGTCCAGGCGTCTCCCAGGCGAAGGGGAAGCACACCGTGGCACGCATCGGTGACGGCGGCGATCTGCTCAAGTGCTCGTTCTGCGGCAAGAGCCAGAAGCAGGTCAAGAAGCTCATCGCAGGGCCCGGTGTGTACATCTGCGACGAGTGCATCGACCTCTGCAACGAGATCATCGAGGAGGAACTCGCCGAGACGAGCGAGGTGCGCTGGGAGGAACTCCCCAAGCCCCGCGAGATCTACGAGTTCCTGGAGGGCTACGTGGTCGGCCAGGAGGCCGCCAAGAAGGCCCTCTCGGTCGCGGTGTACAACCACTACAAGCGGGTCCAGGCCGGTGAGAACGGCGGCGGCCAAAGCCGCGAGGACGCCATCGAGTTGGCGAAGTCCAACATCCTGCTGCTGGGCCCCACGGGCTCCGGCAAGACGCTCCTGGCGCAGACCCTGGCCCGCATGCTGAACGTCCCGTTCGCGATCGCCGACGCGACCGCGCTGACGGAGGCGGGCTATGTGGGCGAGGACGTCGAGAACATCCTCCTCAAGCTGATCCAGGCGGCCGACTACGACGTCAAGAAGGCCGAGACCGGGATCATCTACATCGACGAGATCGACAAGGTAGCCCGTAAGAGCGAAAATCCTTCGATCACGCGAGACGTCTCCGGCGAGGGTGTGCAGCAGGCCCTTCTCAAGATCCTCGAAGGGACCACGGCCTCCGTCCCGCCGCAGGGCGGCCGCAAGCACCCGCACCAGGAGTTCATCCAGATCGACACGACGAACGTGCTGTTCATCGTGGGCGGTGCGTTCGCGGGCCTGGAGAAGATCATCGAGTCCCGGGCGGGTGCCAAGGGCATCGGCTTCGGCGCGACGATCCGCTCCAAGCGGGAGCTGCAGTCCAAGGACCAGTTCGAGGACGTCATGCCCGAGGACCTGGTGAAGTTCGGCATGATCCCCGAGTTCATCGGCCGGCTGCCCGTCATCACCTCGGTCCACAACCTGGACCGCGAGGCCCTGCTCCAGATCCTGATCGAGCCGCGCAACGCGCTGGTGAAGCAGTACCAGCGCCTCTTCGAACTCGACGGCGTGGAGCTGGACTTCGAGCGCGAGGCCCTGGAGGCCATCGCCGACCAGGCGATCCTCCGCCAGACCGGCGCGCGCGGCCTGCGCGCCATCATGGAGGAGGTCCTCATGTCGGTGATGTACGAGGTGCCGTCCCGCAAGGACGTGGCCCGCGTCGTCATCACGGCCGACGTCGTCCACTCCAACGTCAACCCGACCCTGATCCCGCGCGACGCGCGCGGCCGGGGCGCGGGCGAGCAGAAGTCGGCGTAACCACGTCAACACCGAAGCGCCGGGCCCTCCTCGGAGGAGCCCGGCGCTTCGGCGTTCACACCGTTCGCACGTCGTACGGGTCTACTTGGCGACGCGCGCCTGCGCGCGGACCTCGGCGGCGAGCTTCGCCGACTCGTCGACGCTGTACGTCTTCACACCCGTCGTCGGCTCCACCATGCCGATCGTGCTGTAGTCCGCCCAGATGCACAGGTACGCCGTCTGCTGCTTGCCGGTGAGCTGGCTCTTGCCCTGCGCCTGCTGGCACTTCATCACCGCGCCGTCCAGCCCGGCGGGGGACACCGACTGCGCGTCGCCGACCAGCTTCACGCTGTCGTCGTCGGAGGTGCCCTCCTTCTTCATCTGCGCGAAGGTGGCGTCCAGCGCGGCCTGCGGGTCCTTCACCGAGCCGTAGACCCCGAACAGGGTGAGGTTCTCGGCGGTCTGCGCCTTCGCCAGGTCCGTCGGGTCCGTGGCGTCGAGGGACCCCAGGTCTACGGTCGAGTAGATCGCGGTGACAGAAGTGGCGTCGGTGACACCGGACTTGGCGAAGTCCTTGGCGTCACTCGAACTCGCCTTCTCCTCGCTGGGGTCGCCCACCCGCTTGTACTTGGCGGACAGCAGCGAGGCCGGCGCGGTGAGCTTGTGCGGCCCGTCGTCCTTGAGCCCGCCGCTCCCGCCCCCGGCGAGCACGAAGTACGCGCCCACCGCCACGGCCGCCACCACCGCCACCGCGCCGATGACCAGGCCCGTCTTCTTCCGGCCGCCGCCCGGAGCCGGCGGCTGCGGAACGCCGTAGGGCTGCTGGCCGTACGGAGGCTGGCCGTAGGGCGGCTGCTGCTGGCCGTACGGGTTCTGCTGCGGCGGGACGGGAGGGACGCCCTGGGGCGGGTAGCCGTAGCCCGGCTGCGGCGGCTGCGGCGGGGCCTGCTGGGGGTAGCCGTAGCCGGGCTGGGGCGCCTGCGGCGGCTGGCCGTACGGACCCGGCTGCTGTCCGTACGGTCCCGGCTGCTGCGGCGGCCCTCCGTACGGGCCCGGCTGGTTGTAGCTCATCTCTGGGTTCCCCTCCAGATGCTTATGTGTTCCTGACATCCTGGCTCAGCCACAGGGGACGCACGGCACGCGGGTGCCCACCGTTACAGAACAAACGCGTTTCGGGACAGCGCCGGGACACCCCTAAACTGAGCCCCGTGACCGAGAATGCTCAGCAGCAGCCCACAGCGCCCAGCACCGAACTGCCGACCCAGTACGCGCCGGCCGATGTAGAGGGGCCGCTGTACGAGCGCTGGGTGGAGCGGGGTTACTTCGCGGCCGACGCCAAGAGCGACAAGCCCGCGTACACCATCGTCATCCCGCCGCCGAACGTCACCGGCTCCCTGCACCTGGGCCACGCCTTCCAGCACACGCTGATGGACGCGCTGACCCGCCGCAAGCGCATGCAGGGCTTCGAGGCGCTCTGGCTGCCCGGCATGGACCACGCCGGTATCGCCACCCAGAACAAGGTCGAGCAGCAGCTCGCCGAGGAGGGCAAGTCCCGCCAGGACCTCGGCCGCGAGACGTTCGTCGAGCGCGTCTGGCAGTGGAAGGAAGAGTACGGCGGCAAGATCCTCGGCCAGATGCGCCGGCTCGGCGACGGCGTCGACTGGGACCGTGAGCGCTTCACCATGGACGAGGGCCTGTCCAAGGCCGTCCAGACCATCTTCAAGAAGCTCTACGAAGACGAGCTGATCTACCGCGCCGAACGCATCATCAACTGGTGCCCGCGCTGTCTGACGGCCATCTCGGACATCGAGGTGGAGTACCAGGAGGACGACGGCGAGCTGGTCTCCATCAAGTACGGCGAGGGGGACGAGACGCTGGTCGTCGCCACCACCCGCGCGGAGACGATGCTCGGTGACACGGCCGTCGCCGTCCACCCCGACGACGAGCGGTACCGGCACCTGGTCGGCAGGCGCATCAAGCTCCCGCTGACCGACCGCACGATCCCCGTCGTCGCGGACACGCACGTCGACCCGGAGTTCGGCACGGGTGCCGTCAAGGTCACCCCGGCCCACGACCCGAACGACTTCGCGATCGGCCAGCGGCACGACCTCGAGTCCATCACCGTGATGGACGAGCGGGCCGTCATCACGGTCCACGGTCCCTTCGAGGGCCTGGACCGCTTCGAGGCGCGTTCCGCGATCGTCGCGGCGCTGCGCTCGCAGGGCCGGATCGTCGCCGAGAAGCGGCCGTACGCCCACAGCGTCGGCCACTGCTCGCGCTGCAGCACGACCATCGAGCCGCGGCTGTCCATGCAGTGGTGGGTCAAGGTCGGCCCGCTGGCGAAGGCGGCCGGAGACGCGGTCCGCGACGGGCGGGTCAGGATCCACCCCGAGGACATGTCGAAGCGGTACTTCGACTGGGTCGACAACATGCACGACTGGTGCATCTCGCGCCAGCTGTGGTGGGGCCACCGGATCCCGGTCTGGTACGGCCCCGGCGGCGAGGTCGTCTGCGTCGGCCCCGACGAGCAGCCGCCCGGCACCGAGGCGGAGGGCTGGAAGCAGGACACCGACGTCCTGGACACCTGGTTCTCCTCGGGCCTGTGGCCGTTCTCCACCCTCGGCTGGCCCGAACAGACCGCGGACCTGCGGAAGTTCTACCCGACCGACGTCCTGCTGACCGGCCACGACATCATCTTCTTCTGGGTCGCCCGGATGATGATGTTCGGTCTCTACGCGATGGACGGCGAGGTCCCCTTCCGCACCATCGCGCTGACCGGCCTGGTCCGTGACGAGCGCGGCAAGAAGATGTCGAAGTCCTTCGGCAACGTCGTCGACCCGCTCGACTGGATGGACAAGTACGGCTCCGACGCCGTCCGCTTCACCCTGGCCCGCGGCGCCAACCCCGGCACCGACGTCCCGATCGGCGAGGACTGGGTCCAGGCCTCCCGCAACTTCGCCAACAAGATCTGGAACGCGACCCGCTTCGCCCTGATGAACGGCGCGACCGTCGAGGGCCCGCTCCCGGACGCGTCCGAGATGTCGGCGACGGACCGCTGGATCCTGTCCCGCCTCAACAAGACGGTCGCCGAAGTCGACGCGTTCTACGACGACTTCCAGTTCGCGAAGCTGTCCGACGCCCTCTACCACTTCGCGTGGGACGAGGTCTTCGACTGGTACGTCGAGCTGTCCAAGACGACGTTCCAGGCGGGCGGCCGGGGCGCCGAGGTCTCCCAGCGGGTCCTCGGCGAGGTCCTCGACGTCACCCTGAAACTGCTCCACCCGGTCGTCCCGTTCGTCACGGACACCCTGTGGACGACGCTGACCGGCGGCGAGTCGGTCGTCGTCGCCGACTGGCCGTCCGACAGCGGCTTCCGCGACGACGCGGCCGAGCGGGAGATCGAGAGCCTCCAGTCCGTCATCACCGAGGTCCGCCGCTTCCGCGCCGACCAGGGCCTGCAGCCCGGCCAGCGGGTCCCGGCACGCCTCACCCTCGACGGCACGGCGCTCGCCCCGCACGAGGCGGCCATCCGCCAGCTGCTGCGCCTCCAGCCGGAGGGCGACGCCTTCGCGGCCACGGCCACCCTCCCGGTCGCCGGCGCCACGGTCGCCCTCGACCTCTCCGGCACGATCGACGTCGCGGCGGAGCGCAAGCGCCTCGCCAAGGACCTCGCGGCCGCCGAGAAGGAGAAGGCCCAGGCGACGGCCAAGCTGGGCAACGAGGCGTTCCTGGCGAAGGCCCCGGACAACGTGGTGGACAAGATCCGCGGCCGGCTGGCCAAGGCGGACGAGGACATCGCCCGCATCCAGACCCAGCTGGACCGCCTTCCGCAGGCCTGACCCGCACGTCCCCGCAGGCGTCCGGCAGCCCGTTCCGCGGGCCGCCGGGCGCCTGCGCGTATTTCTTCCGTCATCAAGCGCGGAACGGTCACCGCCCTACAATCCAAAAGTAGGAACATGACCTGAATGTTCCGTTTTGATGCTTCGTGGCGGAGGGAACGCCCGCATGCTGCGCAGGGGCCGAACGAAGACACCTCCGCACAGGGGACTGGTTCCCCTGACGGCTGTCACGGGCGCCCTGCTCGCCGTACTCATCGGCCTCGTCTTCCTGATGCTGGTGTGGGCGATCCAGGACGCGCGCGGCTCCGTGCAGACCGCCCGTGCAGGCCGGCCGGCACTGGACCAGGCCGGGGCGGTCCAGAAGGTCGTGCTCGACATGGAGGGCGGGCAGCTGGGCTACGTCATCACCCGGCAGGACGAGTTCCTCAAGCCCTGGCGGGCCGCACGCGACGCGTTCCCCGTGCAGGCACAGCGGCTCGTGGACGTCAGCTCGTCCCCCGACCAGCGGCGGCTCGCCCAGCAGATCCGGCAGTCCGGGCAGTCCTTCATCGACGACTACTCGGTCCCGCTCGTCGACGCGGTCCGGCGCGGCGATCCCGCCGCGAGCAGCACGGCACGCACGCGGGACGGCAGGCAACGGGTCGAGGAGCTGCGCAGCCGGCTCAGGGACTACCTGGGCGGCGAGCGCGTCGGCATCGACAAGCAGGAGCACGCCATCGAGCACCGGATGGACCGGCTCGCCATCGGGGCGTCCATCGGCGTGTTCGGGGCGGTCCTGATGATCGTCGGCTACGGGGCCTACGTGACCCGGGTGATCGTCTGGCCGGTGCGCAGAATGGCCGTCACCGCCACCCGGCTCGCCGCCGGTGACCTCAGCGCACGGGTGCCGCCCTCCGGCAGACGGGAGATCGGACAGCTGGAGACGGCGTTCAACAGCATGGCCGCCTCCCTGGAGAAGAGCCACCGGCGGCTCAGACTGCTCTACGACGCCGGTACGGCCGTGGGCACCACCCTCGACGTGCGGCGGACCGCCGACGAACTCGTCCGGGTCGCCGTCCCCCGCTTCGCCGACCACGTCACCGTCGACCTGGCGGCGGCCGTCCTGACCGGCGGGGAGCCCGCGGACGACGACGGCGCGGGCCTGCAGCGGATCGCCCGGGGCGGCATCCGCGACGGGTCGCCGCTGGACCCGGTCGGCACACCGGCCGCACCCTGCCGGGTCGCCCCCGGCACCGGCCCGGCCCTCCACTCCGACCTGCGCACCGCTCCGGCGGGCTGGGCCGCCGACACCCGGTGCGCGGACCGGCTGCTCGCCTACGGCATGGGCTCGTTGATCACCGCGCCGCTGTCGGCGCAGGGCGTCCCGATGGGGGTGATCGCCTTCTGGCGGACCCGGGACTCCCCGCCGTTCGAGAAGGACGACCTGTCCGACGCCGAGGAACTGGCCGCGAAGACCGCGGCCGCCATCGACAACGCGCGGCGCTACAGCCGGGAGCGCGGGACCGCGCTGGCCCTCCAGCACAGCCTGCTGCCGCACGACCTGCCCGCCCGGCCGACCGTCGACATCGCCTACCGCTACCTGCCGACCGGCACCCGGGCCGGGGTCGGGGGCGACTGGCTCGACGTGATCCCGCTGTCGGGCACCCGGGTGGCCCTGGTCGTCGGGGACGTCGTCGGCCACGGCATCCAGGCCTCGGCCACCATGGGCCGGCTGCGCACGGCGGTCCGTACCCTCGCCGACGTCGACCTGCCGCCCGAGGAACTCCTCACCCATCTCGACGACCTCGTCCTCCACCTCGACGACGGCGCCTCGGAACCGGCCGGAGAGGTGGGTTCGACCTGCCTGTACGCCGTCTACGACCCGATCTCGCGGCGCTGCTCCCTCGCCAGCGCGGGCCATCCGCTGCCCTTCGTGATCACCCCGGAGGGCGCGGTGGAGAAGGCCCCCGGCCAGGCCGGACCACCCCTCGGGCTCGGCGAACTGCCGTTCGAGACGACCGAGCTGGACCTCGCCGGGGGCACCACCCTCGCGCTGTTCAGCAACGGCCTGGTGCACTCCCGCAACCTCGACCTGAGCCAGGGCCTCGAACGGCTCCGGCGTGCGCTGGCGACGCCCGGGGAGTCGCTGGAGGCCACCTGCGACCGCGTCATGGCGACGCTGCGCACCGGCGAACAGGCGGACGACGTCGCCCTGCTGCTCGCCCGCACCCATGCCCTGCCCTGCGACCGGGTGGCCACCTGGGAGGTCCCCGCGGACCCCGAGCACGTCGCCCGGGCCCGGACGCTGACCACCGACCAGCTCGGCGCCTGGCAGCTGGAGGACCTGACGTTCACCACCGAACTGGTGGTCAGCGAGCTGGTCACCAACGCCATCCGCTACGGCGGCTCCCCGATCCAGCTGCGGCTCATCCGGGACACCGCGATGCTGATCTGCGAGGTCTCCGACGGCAGCAGCACCGCCCCCCACCTGCGGCGGGCCCGGGTCTTCGACGAGGGCGGCCGCGGCCTGCTGCTGGTCGCCCAGCTCACCCAGCGCTGGGGCACCCGGCAGACCGCCGCCGGCAAGACCATCTGGTGCGAACAGGCCCTGCCCCCCACCGATCCCACCTAGCCCACCGAGCCTCCGATTCCCCGGACCTTCCGATCCCACCGGAGCTTCCGGACCCGCCGGGCCTTCCGGACCGTCCGAGCCCGCCGAGGCCGCCGGGCCCGCCGGACCGTCCGAGCTCCCCGAGCTCCCCGAGCTCCCCGAGCGAGCCTTCCGAGTCCGCCGAGCCTTCTGAGCCCGCCGGACCTTCCAAGGCCGCCGGGCCTTCCGGACTGTCCGAGCTCCCCGAGCCCGCCGAGTCCGCCGGGCCTTCCGAGCCCACCGGAGCTTCCGAGCCCAACCGAGCCCGCCGAGCCGCCAGAGCTTCCGAGTGCGCCGGGCCTTCCTGGTCTTCCTCGCCTTCCGAGGCCGTCGGGCCCTCCTGGGCCGCCGGGCCGGTGCCGGGCTCCGTAGACTGGTGCCGTGAGTGATCTGCCCCCGCGCGACCCCCATGACAGCTTCGACGAGAACTTCGACGACATCGTCGAGGCCGAGACGGAACGCGACCCCGATCTCGCGGTGATCGAGGCCGGCAGCCGGACCCTGCGTACCCAGGGCGGTCCGGCGCAGGCCGACGTCCCGGGCCGCCCCGAGGACCCCGAGGTCGACCGGGCCCTGCGCGAGGTCGAGGCGGAGCTGGCCACCCGCTGGGGCGAGACCAAGCTGGAGCCGTCGGTCACCCGGATCACCGCCCTCATGGACGTCCTGGGCGAGCCCCAGCGGGCGTACCCCTCGATCCACATCACCGGCACCAACGGCAAGACGTCCACCGCCCGCATGGTCGAGGCCCTGCTCGGCGCCTTCGACCTGCGCACCGGCCGCTACACCAGCCCCCACGTGCAGTCGATCACCGAGCGCATCAGCCTCGACGGCGCCCCGATCTCCGCCGAGCGGTTCATCGAGACGTACCAGGACATCAAGCCCTACGTCGAGATGGTCGACTCCCGGCATGAGTACCGGCTCTCCTTCTTCGAGGTGCTCACCGGCATGGCGTACGCGGCCTTCGCGGACGCCCCCGTCGACGTCGCCGTCGTCGAGGTCGGCATGGGCGGCTCCTGGGACGCCACCAACGTGATCGACGGTGACGTCGCCGTCGTCACCCCCATCGACCTCGACCACACCGACCGGCTCGGCGAGACCACCGCCGAGATCGCCGGCGAGAAGGCCGGGATCATCAAGCAGGACGCCACCGTGATCCTGGCCCAGCAGCCGGTGGACGCGGCCCAGGTGCTGCTGAAGAAGGCCGTCGAGGTGGACGCCACGGTGGCCCGCGAGGGCCTGGAGTTCGGCGTGGTCGCCCGCCAGGTCGCCGTCGGCGGCCAGCTGCTCACCCTGCGCGGCCTCGGCGGCGAGTACGACCAGATCTTCCTCCCCCTGCACGGCCCCTACCAGGCCCACAACGCGGCCGTCGCGCTGGCCGCCGTGGAGGCGTTCTTCGGCGTCGGCGCCCAGCGCCCGGAGCCCCTCGCCATCGACACGGTCCGCAAGGCCTTCGCGGCGGTCACCTCACCGGGCCGGCTCGAAGTCGTACGGAGCTCTCCCACCGTCGTCCTGGACGCCGCGCACAACCCGGCCGGCGCCCGCGCCACCGCCGAGGCGGTCGGTGAGGCCTTCGACTTCAGCCGGCTGATCGGCGTGGTCGGGGCGAGCGGCGACAAGAACGTCCGGGGCCTCCTGGAGGCCTTCGAGCCGATCTTCGCCGAGGTCGTGATCACCCAGAACTCCACCCATCGCGCGATGGACGCGGACGAACTGGCCGCGATCGCCGTCGAGGTGTTCGGCGAGGACCGCGTCCAGGTCGAGCCACGGCTGCCGGACGCCCTGGAGGCCGCGATCACGCTGGCGGAGGAGGAGGGCGAGTTCGCGGGCGCGGGGGTGCTGGTCACCGGCTCGGTCATCACGGTCGGCGAGGCCCGCCTGCTGCTGGGGAGGTCCTGACCATGCGGACGCTCTGCTCCTCCACCCTGATCGGCGAGTTCTTCGTCATCGGCTTCGCCGCGCTGGTCGCCATGAAGGACCCCGACCTGTCCACCGCCACGGTGTGGCTGGTCAGCGGCATCGCGATGGTCTTCTGCGTGGCCCTGTGCGGTGTGATCACCCGCCCCGGCGGCATCGTCCTCGGCTGGGCCCTGCAGATCGCGCTGATCGGCTCCGGCGTCTTCGTGCCGACGATGTACTTCCTGGGCGCGGTCTTCGCGGCCCTGTGGTGGGCGTCGGTGCACTACGGCAGGAAGATCGACGAGGCGAAGGCCCGCTTCGCGGCGGAGAGCACCGAGAACAGCCCGTCCGGCGTCTGAGGGCGAGGCCGTTCAGGCCGGAGCGGGGGTCCGGGGGCGGCAGCCCCCGGCCGCCGGTGACCGGCCCTACTGACACTGCGTGACGAACGCCCGGACCAGCCCTGTAGCCTCTCCTCACCGCACACGTAAGTACCGCGAAGGAGCCCTCACGTGACTCAGCGCACCCTCGTCCTGCTCAAGCCCGACGCCGTCCGTCGCGGCCTGACCGGCGAGATCATCGGCCGTATCGAGCGCAAGGCCGACTGGCGGATCACCGCGCTGGAGCTGCGCTCCCTGGAGCGGGCGACGCTGGAGCAGCACTACGCCGAGCACGTCGGCAAGCCGTTCTACGAGCCGCTGGTCGAGTTCATGGCCTCCGGCCCGGTCGTCGCCCTGATCGTCGAGGGCGAGCGGGTCATCGAGGGCGTCCGCGCACTGGCCGGCCCCACCGACCCGATCGCCGCCGCGCCGGGCTCGATCCGCGGCGACTTCGGGGTGATCGTCCGCGAGAACCTGATCCACGCGTCCGACTCCGAGGAGTCCGCCGAACGCGAGATCAAGATCTTCTTCCCGGGCCGCGCCTGACTCCCGTGGCCGCGCCCGATTCCGTGAGGCGGGGCCCCGTAGAGTTTCCGTAGATTTTTCTGACGGGGTGTCAGTCCACTACTCCGTCTGGCCTGGGACGGTCGAATGATTTCGACCGTCCCTCGGCATATGCGTGCCGATCGGGGGAACGAGTGCCCCCGTCGGACCGTCTCCACAAGCGAGGCGGCCCTGTACGTGATGACAATGGCGAAGACCCTCGCGCAGTGTTCGTGCAGGCGCGTCTACGATGTAAGCCTTCACGTCACAGCACCCACTTCGCCGACCTGAAATGCCCTCAAAAGCTCCCGGGAAGGCCAGACGAATCCTGATGGGGAACTCAATGTCGTTCATCGGCCGTGACATGGCTGTCGACCTCGGGACCGCCAACACGCTGGTGTACGTCAGGGGTCGCGGGATCGTACTCAACGAGCCGTCCGTTGTCGCGATCAATACGAACACCGGTGGAATTCTCGCGGTCGGCGCGGAAGCGAAGAAGATGATCGGGCGCACGCCCGGCAACATCGTCGCCGTACGGCCGCTGAAGGACGGCGTGATCGCCGACTTCGAGATCACCGAGCGGATGCTCCGCTACTTCATCCTGAAGATCCACAAGCGGCGCTACCTGGCGCGGCCGCGGGTCGTCGTGTGCGTGCCCTCCGGTATCACCGGGGTCGAGCGCCGCGCGGTGATCGAGGCGTCGTCGCAGGCCGGTGCCCGCCAGGTGCACATCATCGAGGAGCCCATGGCCGCAGCCATCGGCTCCGGCCTGCCGGTCCACGAGGCCACGGGCAACATGGTGGTGGACATCGGCGGCGGCACCACGGAGGTCGCGGTCATCTCGCTGGGCGGCATCGTCACCGCCCAGTCGATCCGCGTCGCGGGCGACGAACTGGACAACGCGATCATCCAGCACATCAAGAAGGAGTACAGCCTCCTTCTCGGTGAGCGGACGGCGGAGCAGATCAAGATCACGATCGGTTCCGCGTACGACCTGGACGCCGACGAGCACACCGAAATCCGCGGCCGGGACCTGGTGTCCGGGCTGCCGAAGACCGTGGTCATCTCGGCCGCCGAGGTCCGCAAGGCGATCGAGGAACCCGTCAACGCGATCGTGGACGCCGTCAAGACCACGTTGGACAAGTGCCCGCCGGAGCTGTCCGGTGACATCATGGACAGGGGAATCGTTCTGACCGGCGGCGGAGCCCTGCTGCGCGGTCTGGACGAGCGGCTGCGCCGGGAGACCGGCATGCCGATCCACATCGCCGAGGACCCGCTGGACAGCGTGGCGCTCGGCTCCGGCAAGTGCGTCGAGGAATTCGAGGCGCTCCAGCAGGTCCTGGACGCCCAGCCGCGCAGATGACGTGACTCTTCGATTCCGCCGTACGAGATGATCCCCTCTCGTGCGGCGGATCGTTGATATGGAGGCATAGGCTCGCAAGAACGAGCTCCGCCCCCCGACTTCCCCCCGACCAACAAAACAAGCTCCCGCAAGTTCCTATCGAGGAAGGCACGGCCGCCGCACGTGAGGGACACGAAAGAGAGCCGGCTGCTCCTGGTGCTGCTGATCGCCATCGCGTTCGCGCTGATCACGGTGGACATCCGAGGTGGCAGGAACTCGCCGGTCGACGGCGCCCGGCAGGCCGCGGCCGCGGTCTTCGGCCCGATCGAGAACGGCATGTCGACGGTGGTGGACCCGGTGGGCAACGCCGTCTCCGCCGTCCGCGACTCCGGCGGACGGCACGACCGCCTGGCCCGGCTGGAGAAGCAGAACGCGACCCTCAAGGCGAAGCTCGGCAGCGACGACCGTAACCGCAGCCGTCTCAACCAGCTCGACAAGATGCTGAAGATGGCCGGCGAGGGCCAGTACGGCATCAAGGGCGCCCAGGTCATCGCCATAGGGTCGGCGCAGGGCTTCTCCTGGACCATCACCATCGACGTCGGCGCCAACGACGGCATCAAGCGGGACATGACCGTGCTGAACGGCAACGGCCTGGTCGGCCGCGTCACCACCGTCGGCCCGGACGCCTCCACCGTGCTGCTCGCCAACGACCCCGACTTCACCGTCGGCACCCGCATGGAGGGCAGCGACGAACTCGGCTTCGCCTCCGGGCAGGGCGACCGCCCGCTGCGCGTCGAACTCCTCAACGGCAAGGCCGAGGTGAAGAAGGGCGACCGGCTCGTCACCTTCGGCTCCCAGGCCGACCGGCCCTTCGTGCCCGGCGTCCCGGTCGGCACGGTCTCCAGCGTCGACCCGTCCAACGGCGGCCTCACCCGCACCCTGTACGTCACGCCGTTCGTGTCCTTCACCAAGCTCGACATCGTCGGCGTGGTCGTCGAGGCACCCAAGAAGGACCCGCGCGACGAGGTGCTCCCGGCCAAGCCGAAGCCGACGCCGACCCCGACGGTGACCGTCACGGTCACCCCGTCCGCGAGCGCGAACACGGGATCGGACTCGGGCACGAACTCGGGTACCGACCCGGGCACGACCTCCGGCACGAACGAGACCGCCACCAACGACCAGCAGCAGCGGTAGGAGCTGAATCCCTTCATGCGTGTCAACCGGATCCTGCTCTCCTCCGCCCTGGTCGTCGTCGCCCTGGTGATCCAGGTGAGCGTCCTCGCCCGCCTCCATCTCCCGGGCGCCGTCCCCGACCTGATGCTGCTCACGGTCCTCGGCCTCGCCATGGTGTACGGCCATGTGGGCGGCGCCCTCGTCGGCTTCGGCGCCGGACTCCTCGCCGACCTCGCCCCGCCCGCCGACCACGCGGCCGGGCGTTACGCCCTGGTGCTGTGCGTCGTCGGCTACTTCGCCGGCCTCATCAAGCCGGAGAACGGCCGGCTGAAGTCCGCGACCGGGCCGATGCTCGTCGTGGTCGCCGCCGCCGTCGGCTCCACCCTGCTGTACGCGGGTGTCGGCGCCCTCGTCGGCGACACCGCCGCCCGGCACGTCGGCATGACCAGCCTGCTGATCAGCGCCGCCCTCTACGACCTGCTGCTCGCCCCGTTCGTGGTCCCCGGCATCATGTGGCTGGCCCGCCGCGCCGACAGCGACCCGCTGACGGAGGCCAACTCCGGCACCAAGGCGGGCGACATCTCCTCCGGCTGGCTCTCCTCCGGGACCGGTCTGCGCATCGGCGGCCAGCGTGGCGGTCTCGGCTCCCTGCGGGCCAGGGCCCGCACCCGCAACGTCCGCGTCGGCCGCATCAAGGGGGTCAAGCGCCTGTGAGCGCGGGGGAGTTCACCCGGCGACCCGGCGACGCGGCCCACAGCTTCGTCGTATATGACACATACGTACATCACTGAGAGGGGGAGGCAACCCAGTGACCAACATTCCCGAGACCGGACGGACCCCACGGGTCCAGATCCGTCTCGTCGTCATCCAGATCCTGGTCCTCTCCCTGCTCGGCACCCTCGGTGGCCGCCTGTGGTACCTGCAGATCCGTGAGGGCGCCGAGTACCAGAAGGAAGCCTCCGGCAACCACGTCCAGCAGGTCGTCGAGCCCGCCGTCCGCGGTTCGATCCTGGACGCGCGCGGAGTCCCCATCGCGGACAACGAGACCCGGCTGGTCGTCTCCGCCTCCCGTACCGACCTGCTCAAGCAGGCGGACGACGGCAAGGCGGTCCTCACCAAGCTCGCCGGCGTCCTCGGGATGAGCCCCACCGAGGTCATGCAGAAGGTCCGCCTCTGCGACTCCAAGACCCCGCAGCCCTGCTGGAACGGCTCCCCCTACCAGCCGATCCCGATCACCGACGAGGCCACCGCCAAGCAGGCCCTGCAGATCCGCGAGCGCGCCGAGGACTTCCCCGGCATCACCGCCGAACCCGAGGCCGTACGCCGCTACCCGGCCCCCGGCAAGGCCAACACCTCCCAGGTCCTCGGCTACCTCTCCCCGGTCACCGACGACGAGATCCAGCAGGCCCAGAACACCAGCTCGCCCTACCTGCGTTCGGACATGGTCGGCCGCTCCGGCCTGGAGCGCGAGTACGACAAGGAACTGCGCGGCAAGGCCGGCGTCACCCGCTACGAGGTGGACAACCTCGGCAGGGTCATCGGCAAGGCCAAGTCGGACGCCGCCGAACCCGGTTCCAACCTGGTCACCAGCATCGACTCCCGCGTCCAGCGGGTCGCCGAGTACGAGCTGGACAAGGCGATGAAGGCAGCCCGCCAGCAGTACGACAAGATCACCAGCGAGAACTACAAGGCCGACTCCGGTGCCGTCGTCGTGATGGAGGCCAAGACCGGCCGGATCGTCGCCATGGCCTCCGCGCCGACCTACGACCCGAACGTCTGGGTCGGCGGCATCTCCGCCAAGGACTACAAAGCCCTCACCGGCAAGAACTCCGACTACCCGCTGCTCAACAGGGCCATACAGGGTCAGGCGGCGCCCGGTTCGACGTTCAAGGTGGTCTCCACGGCCGCCGCGGTCCAGGCCGGCTACGTGTGGGACGGCGGCTACCCCTGCACGAGTTCGTACTCGGTGGGCGGCCAGGTCTTCAAGAACTTCGAGGGCGAGAACTTCGGCCCGATCTCGCTCGGCCGGGCCCTGGAGGTGTCCTGCGACACCGTCTTCTACGGCCTCGCCGACCGCGAGTGGAAGAGGGACGGCGGCATCAACCCGAAGAAGGGCGAGCCCAAGGACTGGTTCTTCAAGACCGCCCACCAGTTCGGCCTCGGCAAGGAGACCGGCGTCGACCTCCCCAACGAGGTCACCGGCCGGGTCCCCGACCGCCAGTGGAAGCTCGACTACTGGAAGGCCAACAAGGACGCCTGGTGCAAGTCCGGCAAGAAGGACGGCACCTACGTCGAGAAGATCGAGTACGAGAACTGCCTCGAAGGCAACAAGATGCGCGAGGGCGACGAGATCAACTACTCCATCGGCCAGGGCGACACCCTCGTCACGCCGATCCAGGAGGCGATGATCTACGGCGCGGTGGCCAACGGCGGCACCGAGTACCAGCCGACCATCGGCAAGGCCGTCGTCAGTGCCGACGGCAAGTCCGTCCAGGAGATCAAGCCCAAGGCGGTGCGCAAGCTGCCCGTCAGCCAGGCCACCCTCAAGGGCATGGACGACGCCTTCGCGGGCGTCATCACCCGCGGTACCGCCGCCTGGAAGTTCGGCGGCTGGCCGCAGGACAAGATCGCCCTGCACGGCAAGACCGGTACCGCCGAGGTCTACGGCAAGCAGACCACGTCGTGGCTGGCCACCTACAGCAAGGACTACACGGTCATCATGACCATCGCCCAGGCCGGTACCGGTTCCGGTGCCTCCGGTGAGGCGGTCCGCAATATCTACAGCGCCCTGTACGGCGTCGGTGCCGACGGCTCCATCGACAAGAACAAGGCGCTGCTCTACACCCCGCAGCAGGGCCTGCCCAAGGTCCGCACGGACGGCACCATCGCCTCCCCGAAGATCTCCAAGGACCCGGCGAAGGACTTCCAGGCGAGCCAGCAGGGCGACAAGGCCGACGACGGCCGGCAGACCCCGGCCACCACCGCCTCGCCGTCGACGGGCAACCGCAACACCCGCAGGCGGGCACGGAAGAGGGGAAGCCGGAGGATGCTGACGTGACGAGCGTTCGTGGCGGGAGGTTCCCGGCATGACCGGAGCCAACAGCTTCTCCGTCTCCGGATACGGTCCCGCGCGGGCCGGCTGGACCCGGGTCTTCGCCCGTGACTCGCTGGCGCGCCGCCTGGACTGGCCGATGCTGATGGCAGCCCTGGCGCTGTCCCTGCTGGGCTCGCTGCTGGTGTTCTCGGCGACCCGCAACCGCACCGAGATCAACCAGGGCGACCAGTACTACTTCCTGTTCCGGCACCTGATGAACACCGGCATCGGGCTCGCCCTGATGATCGGCACGGTCTGGATCGGCCACCGCCAGCTGCGCAACGCGGTGCCGATCCTCTACGGCCTGTCGCTGCTCGGCATCCTCGCCGTGCTCACCCCGCTGGGCTCCACCGTCAACGGCGCGCACTCCTGGATCGTGCTCGGCGGCGGCTTCTCGCTCCAGCCGTCCGAGTTCGTCAAGATCACCATCATCCTGGGGATGGCGATGATACTGGCGGCCCGGGTCGACGCCGGCGACAAGAAGTACCCCGACCACCGCACGGTCCTGCAGGCCCTGGGCCTGGCCTCGGTACCGATCCTGATCGTGCTCCTGATGCCCGACCTCGGCTCCGTCATGGTCATGGTCATCATCATCCTGGCCGTGCTGCTGGCCTCCGGCGCCTCCAACCGCTGGATCTTCGGCCTGCTGGCGACCGGTCTGCTGGGCGCGATCGCGGTCTGGCAGCTGCACATCCTGGACGAGTACCAGATCAACCGCTTCGCCGCCTTCGCCAACCCCGACCTCGATCCCGCGGGCGTCGGCTACAACACCAACCAGGCCCGGATCGCCATCGGCTCCGGCGGCCTGACCGGCGCGGGCCTCTTCCACGGCTCGCAGACCACCGGCCAGTTCGTCCCCGAACAGCAGACCGACTTCGTCTTCACGGTGGCCGGGGAGGAGCTGGGCTTCGCCGGCGCGGGCCTGATCATCGTGCTCCTCGGCGTCGTCCTGTGGCGCGCCTGCCGGATCGCCCGCGAGACGACCGAGCTGTACGGCACGGTCGTGGCGGCGGGCATCGTGGCCTGGTTCGCGTTCCAGGCGTTCGAGAACATCGGCATGACCCTCGGCATCATGCCGGTCACCGGCCTGCCGCTGCCGTTCGTGTCGTACGGCGGCTCGTCGATGTTCGCGGTGTGGGTGGCGGTGGGACTGCTGCAGTCGATCAGGGTGCAGCGCCCGATGTCGGCGTAACGGGACCGATGCCGGCGTAGCCGGACACCCAAGGGTGAGGTGCGCATGTCGTTTCCGATGTGTTCACCTCACCCTCATTCAGGCTTTTCCTCCGATTCACCTCCGCGCCCGCTGTCCCTGTGCCGCGATGGCCACTAGATTCGGTTCATGGCGGATACGAAGCGTGAGATCGAGCGCAAGTACGAATCCGACGAGAGTGGGCTGCCCGACCTGACCGGCGTCGCCGGCGTGGCGAACGTCGTGGACAAGGGCACCGCCGAACTCGACGCGACCTACCACGACACCTCCGACCTGCGCCTGGCCTCGGCCCGGGTCACCCTGCGGCACCGCACCGGCGGCACCGACGCCGGCTGGCACCTCAAACTCCCGGTGGCCCCCGGCATCCGCGACGAGATCCACGCCCCGCTCTCCGACACGATCCCCGGCGAACTGGCCGGCCTGGCCCGCTCCCGGGTCCGCGAGGGCCAGCTGGTCCCGGTGATCCGGCTGCGCACCACCCGCGACATCCGCCACCTCGTCGACGCGGACGGCACCCTGCTCGCCGAGGTGAGCGTGGACCGCGTCCGGGCCGAACGGCTCTTCGGCGGCGCGGGCAAGGCCCAGTGGACCGAGATCGAGGTGGAACTCGCCGACGGCGGCGACCCGGCCTTCCTCGACAAGGTGGAGAAACGGTTGGGCAAGGCGGGCGTACGACCGTCCGGGTCCGCCTCGAAACTCGCCCGGGCCCTGGCCGAGACCAAGGGCGGCAAACCGCACCCGCCGAAGCCGGACCCCGGCACACCCGTCACGGCCGGCGACCACGTCCTGGCCTACGTCCGCGCCCAGCGGGACGCGATCGTCGAACTCGACCCCGCCGTACGCCTGGACACCGAGGAAGGCGTCCACGACATGCGGGTGGCCACCCGCCGGCTGCGCAGCACCTTCCGCTCCTTCGGCAAGGTCCTCGACCGGAAGGTCACCGACCCGGTCGCGGACGAACTGAAGTGGCTGGCCGGGGAGCTCGGCGTGGGCCGCGACCAGGAGGTCCTCGCCGAACGCCTGATGACCGCCCTGGACGAGATCCCCGCCCCCCTCGTCTCCGGCCCCGTCCACGACCGTCTGCACGCCTGGGCCGAGGCCGGCGAGCGCGGCTCCCGGGGCCGGCTGCTCGGCGTGCTGGACTCCAGGCGCTACCTCGCCCTGCTGGACACCCTGGACACCCTGATCGCCGACCCGCCGCTGCGCAGGGCGGCCGCCGGGAACCCGGAGAAGGTCCTCGCCAAGGCCGTGCACAAGGACTTCGCGAAGGTGACCGACCTGATCGAGACCGCCATGGCACAGCCCCCCGGCCACGACCGCGACCTCGGCCTGCACGACGCCCGCAAGAAGGCCAAGCGCACCCGCTACGCGGCCGAGGCGGCCCGCCCCGCCCTCGGCGGCCCGGCGAAGTCCCTGGTCAAGTCCATGAAGTCCGTCCAGTCCCGGCTCGGCGAGCACCAGGACAGCGTGATGGCCCGCCAGACCCTGCGGGAACTGTCCGCGGTGGCCCACGCGGCCGGGGAGAGCGCGTTCACCTACGGGCTGCTGTACGGCCGTGAGGAACGGCGGGCGGCGCGGGTGGAGGCGGAGACGCCGGGCGTCTGGCGGAAGATCAAGAAGGATGCGCCCGTCTGAGCGGGCGTACAGGGGACACCGCCGGGCGCGCTACGCTGGATGACCACCCTCCCCCCAGCCTCCGGCCGGGGGTGTCCCCAGTCAGCTCACAAAGGTCCGCGAGATGCCTGCCGAAGCCGCCGCTCAGATCGCCGAGTCTGTGTTCCCGCAGCTCGAAGCTCTGCTCCCGCACGTGCAGAAGCCGATCCAGTACGTCGGCGGAGAGCTCAACTCCACGGTCAAGCCGTGGGAGGACTGCGACGTCCGCTGGGCGCTCATGTACCCGGACGCGTACGAGGTCGGCCTGCCCAACCAGGGCGTCATGATCCTCTACGAGGTCCTCAACGAGCAGGCGGGCGTCCTCGCCGAGCGCACGTACAGCGTGTGGCCGGACCTGGAAGCGCTGATGCGCGAGCACCGCGTCCCGCAGTTCACGGTGGACAGCCACCGCCCGGTGGGCGCCTTCGACGTGTTCGGCCTGTCCTTCTCCACGGAGCTGGGCTACACCAACATGCTCACCGCCCTCGACCTGGCCGGGATCCCCCTGGAGTCGAAGGACCGCGGCCTGGACGACCCGATCGTCCTGGCCGGCGGCCACGCGGCCTTCAACCCGGAACCCGTCGCCGACTTCATCGACGCGGCGATCATCGGCGACGGCGAGCAGGCCGTCCTCGACATGACGAAGATCATCCGCGAGTGGAAGGCGGAGGGCCGCCCCGGCGGCCGCGAGGAGGTCCTCTTCCGCCTCGCCCGAACGGGCTCCGTCTACATCCCGGCCTTCTACGACGTCGAGTACCTCCCCGACGGCCGTATCGCCCGCGTGGTCCCCAACAAGTCGGGCGTGCCGTGGCGGGTCAGCAAGCACACCGTCATGGACCTGGACGAGTGGCCGTACCCCAAGCAGCCCCTCGTCCCGCTCGCCGAGACCGTCCACGAGCGCATGTCCGTCGAGATCTTCCGCGGCTGCACCCGCGGCTGCCGCTTCTGCCAGGCCGGCATGATCACCCGCCCGGTGCGCGAGCGCTCGATCACCGGCATCGGCGAGATGGTCGACAAGGGCCTCAAGGCGACCGGCTTCGAGGAGGTCGGCCTCCTCTCCCTCTCCTCCGCGGACCACTCGGAGATCGGCGACATCGCCAAGGGCCTGGCCGACCGTTACACCGAGGACAAGATCGGCCTCTCCCTCCCCTCCACCCGCGTCGACGCCTTCAACGTCGACCTGGCGAACGAACTGACGCGCAACGGCCGCCGCTCCGGCCTCACCTTCGCCCCCGAGGGCGGCTCCGAGCGCATGCGCAAGGTCATCAACAAGATGGTCTCGGAGGAGGACCTGATCCGCACGGTCGCCACCGCCTACGGCAACGGCTGGCGCCAGGTGAAGCTCTACTTCATGTGCGGCCTGCCCACGGAGACCGACGAGGACGTCCTCCAGATCGCCGACATGGCGATGAACGTCATCCAGAAGGGCCGCGAGGTCTCCGGCCAGGGCGACATCCGCTGCACGGTCTCGATCGGCGGCTTCGTCCCGAAGCCCCACACACCCTTCCAGTGGGCCCCGCAGCTCTCGGCGGCGGAGACGGACGCCCGCCTCGAGAAGCTCCGCGACAAGATCCGCGGCGACAAGAAGTACGGCCGCTCGATCGGCTTCCGCTACCACGACGGCAAGCCCGGCATCGTCGAGGGCCTGCTCTCCCGCGGCGACCGCCGCGTCGGCGCCGTGATCCGCGCGGTCTACGAGGACGGCGGCCGCTTCGACGGCTGGCGCGAGCACTTCTCCTACGACCGCTGGATGACCTGCGCCGACAAGACGCTGCCCGCCTTCGGCGTGGACGTCGACTGGTACACCACCCGCGAGCGCACCTACGAGGAGGTCCTCCCCTGGGACCACCTCGACTCCGGCCTCGACAAGGACTGGCTCTGGGAGGACTGGCAGGACTCCCTCGACGAGACAGAGGTCGAGGACTGCCGCTGGACCCCCTGCTTCGACTGCGGGGTGTGCCCGCAGATGGACACGGCCATCCAAATCGGCCCGACCGGCAAGAAGTTGCTGCCTCTGACGGTCAAGAAGGACGGTCCGACCAGCGGACACGCTCACTGACGTGACTGAGGCACTCGATCTGGTGGTTGAGGCGCTGGTAGGGGCGAGCGACGACGAGGTAACCGCTGCCTTGGCTGTTCTCGGTGCGTCTGGTCGTCGGCAGCCGGCCCCGCGGCGCGTTCTTCGGACGCCGCTGCCGAGCCCTGGAGGCGCTTCGCAGATCGTCTCCCAGCTGGAGTGGGTCTGAAGACCGTTCTTGGTTTGTTTGCTCGCGCCTGTTGAGCCCCTTCCCCTCGATGGGGTGGGGGCTCGTTGGCATCTGCTGGCTGGCCCGCCCCCATCCGGGCTGGCGTTTCCCTTCTGCCTGCACCCGGGAATGCCCTCTTTCTCGGCGCTCCGCTCCGGGTAACCGCATCACCCCTGGCAGGGGATGCGAGACGAGTCGTGTGTGGCCAGGATGAAGAGGTGAGGGCGATGGCGCCCCATGTTCGGACGCTTGGCGACCCTCGCACCCACCGTGGCAGGAGGACGTCACGATGACTGCGACGACAGGCGCAACCCAACCGTCTCACCCCGAGCGCCCGGGCAGGTCCGATGGGGTCTGCAACGAGTTCACCGTCTTCACCAAGATCAAGCCGGGCCATGCGGATGCGCTGCGCAAGGATCTTGCCGCGCTGTCCGAGGCGGCGGACGACGAGAAGGTCCATGCGGCGGTGCGCCAGATCGGCACCCTGCACGACGCACGGCACGTGATCTTCGACGACGACACGCGGTTCATGTTCGCCAGCGTTTTCGACGGTTCCTGGGACACCTACATCGACGACTTCGCCCAGACGGTGGTCGGGGCCCGCTTCGACAAGGTCTTCTCGCACAGCGAAGGGTTCCCCGGGGTCAAGGATCCAGGGGCGAAGGACTGGTTCGTCGCCCATCAGGAGCCCGCGGGGGTCTTCGTCAGTGCCTATCCCGATCTGACCGTTCAGCAGATCTACAAGGACCACCGCGTGGACGACGCGTTCCAGGAAGTGCTGGACACTCCCCAGTTCCGAGCGGCACTGGAGAACCCGGCCAACGCGGAGCTGGTGGCCACACCGGCCTTCCAGAGGCTGTTGGAGGAAGCCTCGGCCTAGACCCCGGACACCATGGCCGTTGACAGGCCGTCGGGTTCACCCGCTCGTCGTCCGTGACGAGTTCAGCCGGAACCCGGGCCATAGAGCGCGGCGATGTTCTCGGACGTCGCCCAGCGGCTGTAGGTGGGGGACTGGGGCCAGCCCTCGGGCGAGTCCTGCCATTCCTCCTGCCGTCCGTACGGCAGGAGGTCGATGAGCGCGAAGCTGTGGCTGAGCTGCTCGGTGCCCCGGCCGTCGGTGTGCCAGGTGCGATAGACGGTGTCGCCGTCGCGCAGGAACACGTTGACCGCGAATCCACCGTCGGGCGGTGCGCCGACGTCGGACCCGAACGGACTGTTCGCGGTCGAGTACCACGTCATCCGGTTGCCGACCCGCTGCTTGTAGGCGAGCGCCTCCTTGATCGGGCCCTGGGTGACGACGACGAACCGGGCGTCGTAGTCGTCCAGGAACTCCAGGCGGGTGTACTGCGAGGTGAACCCCGTACAGCCCGGGCACTGCCATTCCCTGCCGGTGAACCACATGTGGTTGTAGACGATCAGCTGCCTCCTGCCCTCGAAGACGTCTGCCAGCCGAACGGGGCCGTCTTCGCCCTCGAGTGTGTAGTCGGGCATCTCGACCATCGGCAGGCGGCGACGCTCGGCGGCGACGGCGTCGAGCTCCCGCGTCGCGGCCTTCTCCCGGGCACGCAGTGCCGCGAGCCGGTGTTCCCAGGTCGCGGAGTCGACGACGGGTGGTAGCGCGTGGTCGGTCATGGTTCCCTCACGGATCTCGTGCACGGCTTCGGCTGGTACGAAGGCAGACCGCGCAGAACTCGGGAACTCATCGGTCGGCCTGCGAACGCGACGGAGGGCGCCCGTCCGGATCAAGCTCCGAGGAAGGCCGGGATGTCGCGACGGGACGGGTGGACCGGCAGGGGAGCCTGCCGGTCCTGGAGGTTCTGACACTCAGGGCGTGCGCTGACACTCAGGGCGTGCGCTCAGGGCGTGCGCTCAGGGCGTGACGCCCTCGATCGCCACGGGAAGGTGGCGGGGGCCGCGCAGCACCGCGTTGGCGCGGTACGGGGGCGGGTCCTCGAGGAGCCGCGAGAACCTGACCCGGCGGAACAGTTCGGGCAGCGCCGCATGGAGTTCCATGCGGGCCAGGGGGGCGCCGAAGCAGTAGTGGATGCCGGTGTAGAACCCGAGGTGCTCGTTGTCCTTGCGGTCGGGATCGAACCGGTCGGGATGCTCGAAGCGCCGGGGGTCGCGGTTGGCCGCGGCCACCATGAGCCAGACCGGCGAGCCCTTGGGGATCGTGGTGCCGGCGATGTCGATGTCGGCCAGGGCGGTGGTCCACGGGACGAACTGGACAGGAGGTTCGTAGCGGAGCACTTCCTCGATGAGCGGGGCGGCCAGGTCCGGTTCCTTCTGGAACCGTTCGAGCAGGTCGGGGCGGCGCAACAGGATGAGGGTCGTGTTGCTGATGGCGTTGACGGTGGTCTCGTGGCCGGCGACCAGGAGCAGCACGGCGGTGGCTTCCAGGTCCGCCGGTGTCATGTCGGGGGCGAGCGCGCTGAGTATCCCGGGGCCGGGGTGGCGGCGTTTGGTCTCGATCAGGCCGGTCAGGTAGGCGCCCAGGTCCTGGCGCGCCTGTTGTGCCTTTTCCGGCCCGTCGTCGTCACCGGATCGGGGGTCGAGCGACGATGCCAGGGCATCGGCCCAGACGTGGAAGCGCGGTTCGTCCTCGCGTGGCACGCCGAGGACCTTGCAGATGGCGGTGACGGGAAGGGGATAGGAGAAGGCCTCGACGATGTCGACCTCGTCCTTGCCTTCGAAGGCGTCGAGCAGTTCCCTGACGACGTCGTCCAGCTCTCCCCGTAGACCGTCGAGGAATCCGGGGCTGTGCGGGGGACCGAACGGCCGGTTGATGGTGGCGCGGAGCCGGTCGTGCACGGGCGGGTCGGTGAAGATGAAACTGGGCGGCAGACCGCTCTCCGCCACCGGTTGCCCGGGGCGGGCGTAGCCGGCCGGACGGTTGCTCGTGTCGTTGCTCAGCCGCGGGTCGTTGGCCAGGCTCCGCACCTCGTAGTAGGTGCTGACCAGGTAGGAGCCGTCGTCCTCCCGCCTGACCGGTGTCTCGCGCAGTTCCGCGTAGAGCGGGTACGGATCGGCCCGATTGGCGTAGTCGGTGATCCGCGCGACGATGGTGCCGGATGTCATGGTGACTCCTGAGGGCTCCGAGCGGTGCAGGGCCGGCGGTCAGGCACGCGCCGCAACGAACGGCCGCGATACCCAGTACCCGGCGACGAACCGCTCCTCGTCGAGCGTCCCCTGGGCGACGGCCGACTGCTCGCCCGGTGAGGGGGAACACCCACCGACTCGATGCCGCCGCGGGCCGGCCGTGACCGCGGGCCGGCAGCGCCCGAGCGACGCCTGCCGGGACAGCGGAGGCCGCTCCCAGGGGCCGTACGGCTGGTCGCCGCTCTCTGGAGCACGGCCTTCGCAGCTCACGGTCGCCGTCGGCTCCGCGGTCCATACGCTCGATCCACACGGTCGGACGGCATCGTCCCTTCAGGATCGACCCCCTCGGAGAGGCTCGCAAACCGGCGTCCCTCTGCTGAGGCGGCTGCTCGCAGCCCGGCACCTGGTCCACGGAGGTATTCCGCGAGGTACCGGCCAGTGCGGCCGGTACCTGCGCCGCCAGTACCTGCGCACTCCTCGTCGAGGGCGTCAGCCGGGAGCGGCGCAGAGTGGATCTTTCCCGACCGCAGGCCTGAGAGGTCCGGCTACCAGTCGATCTCGGCCGGCAGGAAGGGCCTGTCCTCCGGTGCCTCCTTGCGGGCCCGCAGGGCGCGTTCGGCGGGCGGGCCCACCGGTACACGGTGCGGCTCGGTCGTCCCGGTCCCGGAGACCGTGCTCGAACCCGGGCCCGGATTCGAGCGGGCGGACTCCGACGACGATGCCGTCTCCGAGGCGCTCAACAGGCCGCGGCGGCTTCTGGAACCGATCACCATGTCGCCGTCGCCGTCGCCGTCGCCGTCGCCGTCGCTCGGCTGACGTGTCCCTCGGCTGGTGCCGGCGCCGGTGAGGGGGTGGCGGCCCGGATGCCGTTGGGCCGGGGGAGTGACAGACTGGGGATTCTGAGCCGGCGGGCCCGTGACGGAGTGTTACGCGGGGCTTGGGGCGCGGAGGGCTTGCGGGCGGCCGCCGGACGCACCGTCCGGTGCCGTGTTCCGGCAGCGAGGGATCCGGTCGCTGACCAGTTGGGAACCGTCCATGACTGCTGAGACCTCCGAAGCGCGGTACACCCCGTATTACCCGGACGAAACCGCTCTTCTGATCGTCGACCCCTACAACGACTTCCTTTCCGAGGGCGGCAAGTTGTGGCCCCGGGCGAAGGAAGTGGCCGAGGGCGTGGGCCTGCTCGACCACATGCGGACCGTGCTCGCCACGGCCCGCGCCCACGGTTTTCGCGTCTTCGTCGTGCCGCACCACCGGACGACGCCGAACGACTACGTCACCTGGGACCACCTGTCCCCGACCCAGCGGCGCGTCGTCGCCCAGCAGATCTTCGCCGAGGGCAGCTGGGGCGGCGCCTGGCACCCCGACTTCCGGCCGCGCGAGGACGAGATCGTCGTACGGCAGCACTGGGCGTCCAGCGGGTTCGCCAACACCGACCTCGACTTCATGCTGAAGCAGCACCACATCCGGAAGATCGTGCTGATCGGTATGCGGGCCAACACCTGTGTGGACACCACCGCGCGCTTCGGCCAGGAGCTCGGGTACCACGTGACCCTCGTCCGCGACGCCATCGCCTCCTTCAGCTGGCCGGAGATGACCGCGACCTTCGAACTCAACGCGCCCCTGTACGCCCATGCCGTCGTCACCACCGAGGAGTTCGTCGGGAGGGTGGACGCCGGGGCCGGTGAGGGCTCACGGCAGAGCGGAGACGGCGCTCATGAGTGGTGACGAGCCGAGCGGAGCGCACGGGGAACTGGCCGGTCAGACGGTCGTGGTGGTGGGCGGCAGCGCGGGCATCGGCCTGGAGACCGCGCGGCAGGTACGGGCGGCCGGCGGCGAACTGGTGCTCGTGGCGCGCAACGCCGAGCGCCTCCAGCGGGCCGCGGAGGAGCTGCACCCGCTGAGCACGGCCGTGTTCGACGCCCACGACACCGAACGCATGGAGCGCTTCGTAGGGGAACTGCCCGGGCGGGTCGACCATGTGCTGGTGACGGCGGGCAGTCCGTCGTACACCCCCCTCGACGACCTCGACCTGACCGACGCCGGGCGGGACTTCGGCGGGCGTCTGGCGATGGTGCTGGCGGTGGCGCGGGCGAGCCGGGGGAAGGTCAGGGCCGGCGGGACGCTGCTCTTCATCGGCGGCACCGGCGGCCGGCGGCCCGCGCCCGGGATGGCGGTGACCGGCGCCCTCACCGCGGCGCTGCCGGCGCTGGTCGCCAACCTGGCGCTGGAGGTCGCCCCGGTCCGGGTCAACCTCATCGCGGCCGGGTTCGTGGACACCCCGCTGTCGGCCTCCCTGCTGGGCGACCGACTCGAAGCGCGGCGCGAGGAGTTGAGGAGGACGTTGCCCATCGGGCGCGTGGTCGGTCCGGCCGACGTCGCCGCCCTCGCGGTGCACCTCATGGTCAACGACGCCCTCACCGGCGCCACCTACGACATCGACGGCGGCCAGCAGCTCCTCGCCCACTGAGCCCCTGCCCGGCCTGTCGCGGATCCGGCCGTCGCCGTGTCCCCTCCGAGACGGGAAGTGCAAGCCATGGACATGAAACTAGAGGTCGTCGTGGTGCCGGTGTCCGACGTGGACCGGGCCAAGGACTTCTACACGGCGCTGGGCTGGCGGCTCGACGCGGACGTCGCCACCGACGGGGAGTTCCGGGTGGTGCAGGTGACCCCACCGGGTTCCCCGGCGTCCGTCATCTTCGGCGAGTCGGTCACCGAGCAGACGCCCGGGTCGGCCCGGGGACTGCACCTGGTCGTCGACGACATCGACAGCGCCCACGACGAGCTGGCACGGCACGGCGCCCACCCCAGCGAGGTGTTCCACGACGCCGGCGGTGTCTTCCACCACGCCGACGGCGACGCCCGGCTGCCCGGTCCCGAACCACAGCACGGCAGCTACGGCTCCTTCCTGTCGTTCAGCGACCCGGACGGCAACGGCTGGCTCCTCCAGGAGGTCACCGACCGGCTGCCGGGCCGGCTGGATCCCGCGGCCACCACGTTCGCCTCGGCCGAGGACCTGGCGAGTGCCCTGCGACGGGCCGCGGCCGCACACGGCGAGCACGAGGCGCGCACCGGCGCGGAGGACCCCGGCTGGCCGGACTGGTACGCGCGGTACATGGTGAGCGAGCAGGCCGGGACGGAACCGCCCACGTGAGCCGGGTCACCGGGCGCCAGCCCGCCGGCCGCCCCGTGGTCCACGGTCACGGCGCCCCTCCGGACCTGCCCGCGCCACCGGGCGCGCTTCCGGACACCGCGCGGTCACCCCGCCGGAGTCATACCGCGCCGATGACCTGCGATCACCTGCGATGACCTGCGATCACCTGCGATGACCTGCGATGACCTGCTGTGATGTGTCCCACGGGCTCTTGTCGCGGGGAGGGCCGCCTGCCTAGATTCGTTCATATGTCCAGTTCTGATGCCACTCTTCCCAGCGAGCCGGTCGACTTCGACGTCGATCTCACCGGCCATGAGATGACCCGGCGCGCCCACGTCATGGCGGCCCTCGGCGACGACTGGGACCCCGTCGAGGCGATGCGGGGCGAGGAGGAGGCGTACGACATGCTGTACTCCGGCCTCGACGAGGAACAGCAGCGGCTTTACGACTCGCTCGTCGCCGCCGGGGTACTGCCCCGACGCTGATTCCCGGGGCGAAGGCGATCGGCCCGCTCGTCCCGCCGCGGCCTCCTCGGACAGGCGAAGGCCCGCCGGACGGATCCGGCGGGCCTTCGGTGTGATGACAGGTCAGACGGCGGGCGCGTACTTCGGGTTGTCGCCGTACTGGTTCTGCTCCGGCTTGCCCTCGGAGGCGAGCCAGACCAGCAGGATGATCCAGCCGACCAGCGGGATGATGCCGACCAGCACCGCCCAGCCGGAACGGCCGGTGTCGTGCAGCCGGCGGACCGAGACGCCCAGGCCGGGCAGGAAGACCGCCAGGCTGTAGATCGCGCCGAGGGCCGCGAACCCGATGACCCGCCCGACGACCGCCAGCACGATGCTGATGATCAGGTTGAACAGGAAGAACATCCAGTATTCCTGCCGGCGCGCACGGCCGCTGAACACCGCGTACTTCTTCAGTACGTCCACGTACCAGTTCATTGCTCGTCCCCCAAGGACCCAAGAAAGGCTCTAGATTTGGCTGCGCCCAGCAAATCAAGCCGTCGTGGCCGGTTCCATCCAGATTGGCGTGTGCGGGTCAACCGTTACCGTGTCGCCGCCGTTCGGTGATCAAGGGCGGCCGATCGCATCCGCGCGGCACGCGATAGCGTCTCTTTGGCCATGGACATGGAGAGACAGTCGCAGCGGCAGACGCATTCGCAGACACCGACGCAGCACCCCGAGGGGTGTCTCGTCGTCGCGATCAGGATCCCCGTCCGTGTCTTCGTGTTCCTGGTGGTGCTGCCGATACGGCTGCTCTGGGACGCCTTCGCCGCCGTCGCACGGTTCCTGTGGCGGTACCTCGTCGTCCCCGTCGCGCGATTCCTCTGGCGGTACGTCCTCGCCCCCGTCGGACGCGCCGTCGCCTGGCTCCTCCACGTCCTCCTCGTCGTTCCGCTGATCTGGCTCTACCGCCACCTGCTCACCCCCCTCGGCCACGCCCTCGTGTGGCTCTACGCGCGCGTGCTCACCCCGATCGGCCACGCGGTGATCTGGCTGCTGACGCCCGTCGCCAAGGCCGCCGCCTGGGTGTTCGAGCAGCTCGCCACCGCCCTGTACTGGATCGTGCGGGTGCTCCTCGTGCTGCCCGCCGTCGCCCTGTGGCGCTGGATCCTCACCCCCGTCGGCCATGTCCTCGGCATCGTCCTCAGGGAGATCGGCGAGGCCCTCGGACACGCCTGGCGAGCCGCCGGACACGTCGCGCGGGCCGTCGGACGGATTCTCGGGACCCTCTTCCGGTGGATCTTCCTGGAGCCCGCGCGCCTGCTCTACCGGACCGTCCTCACCCCGGTCGGACACGTCGTGCGCGACCTCGTGCTGCGCCCCGCCGCCCAGGTCGCACGGGCCGTCGGGCGTGCCGTCCGGCAGGCCCGCGCCGACCTGCGCCGCGCCCTGTTCGGCGAACCGGCCCGGCCGGCGGCCGTGGACCGGCGGGAACCTGTCGGCCGCGACACACGTACTCTTGATGGATAGCAGTACACGGCAGCACGGCCCTCGCGGCACGGCTGCTCTCACCAGAACCACGAAGGACTGACGACACTGGGCAAGCGACAGCCCGAAGGCCCGCCGCCCGCACCGGCGGTGCAGCGCATCCGACTGCGCTACACCAAGCGCGGCCGCCTCCGGTTCACCAGCCACCGTGACTTCCAGCGCGCCTTCGAGCGTGCGCTGCGCCGCGCCGAGGTGCCCATGGCGTACTCGGCGGGGTTCACACCGCACCCGAAGGTGTCGTACGCCAATGCCGCACCCACCGGCACCGGCAGCGAGGCCGAGTACCTGGAGATCGCGCTCACCGCGGTCCGCGACCCGGAGCGACTGCGCGTCCTCCTCGACGAGTCCCTGCCCACCGGGCTCGACATCGTCGACGCGGTCGAGGCCCGCACGTCCGGCCTGGCCGACCGCCTCACCGCCTCCGTGTGGGAGCTGCGGCTGGTCGGCGTGGACCCGGCGCAGGCCCAAGCGGCCGTCGCCGCGTTCAACACGGCCGACGCCGTCGAGGTCCAGCGCATGACCAAGAACGGCGTACGGACCTTCGACGCGCGCCCCGCCGTCGTACAACTTGAAACGCACAATGAAACGGCTGATAGGCCGAGCGACCAGCCCTGTGCGATACTGCGGCTGGTTGTTCGGCACGTGACGCCTGCCGTACGACCCGACGACGTCCTGTCCGGTCTCCGCGCCGTGGCCGACCTGGCGCCGCCGGTCCCCGCAGCGGTGACCAGGCTGGCGCAGGGGCTGCTCGATGAAGAGACCGGCACGGTGACCGACCCGCTCGCGCCCGACCGCGAGGCAGTGGAGGCCCTCTCGAAGGCCGAACCCGCTGCCGCCGCGACGGCGCCGGCGTAGGGAAGGTCCCGCGAAGGACGGACGTCGTACGCGCAGCCCTCGTACTCGGGAGCCACCTGGGTCGGGCAGCGCACCGACCAGAAGACTTTCGCCAGGCCGTCCGCGACAAGGCGTACGGAACCGGCGAGACAGGACACAGAGAGCTCCTGTGCGGCGCCCGCGCCCCACACGGCGGCACCGCGCATCGCGCGAGCCGCGGACGTCACCGGCGGTCGCTCGAAGCGAACGCCGCCGGATCAGGCGCGGCGCCCGGGAGCCTGACGGGAGAACCGCCCGCATGCTCGAACCGACCGAGCCCACCGAGGGCTCCGAACTGAACACGCCCAGCGACACCCTGCCGCCGCGCAGGCGTCGCCGTGCGGCTTCCCGCCCCGCGGGACCGCCCGCCGCGGCCGAGGCCGTGGCCGAGATCACCACGCCGGCCATACCGGCCGCCGAGTCGTTCCCCGCCGAGCCCGCAGAGGCCGACGAGGAGACGGCAGAGACCCTGGAGGCGGCCGAGACCGCCGAGGCCGCCGCGGTCACCGAGGAGGCCGTGCCCGCCGCGCGTTCCCGCCGCCGGGCGACCCGCCGGGCGTCGGCGCCCGCCGGTTCCCCGACGGGAGCCGAGGCCGTCGAGACGGCCGAGACCGTGCTTCCCGCGACCGCCACCGAGCCCGCCGAGCCCGCCGAGGCCGCACCCGCGGCCGAGGCCGTCGGGACCGCCGCCCAGAGCGACGAGGAGGCCGCGCCGCGCCGGACGCGCCGGCGTGCCACGCGTCGCGTCTCCGCGCCCACCGAGGCTGCCGAGCAGGAAGCGGCTGTCGAGGCTTCCGCGGTTTCCGAGGCCCCTGAGGCCGCCGAGACTGCTGAGGTCACCGAGGCCGCTCCGGCCGCCGAGGCCACCGAAGCCGCCGAGGATGCCGTGCCCGCTCCGCGTACCCGCCGCCGGGCGACCCGCCGGGCGTCCGCACCCGCCGGCGCCCCGGTGCCGGCCGAGACCGCCGCCGAGACCACACCCACGGCCGCCGTCGCGGACACCGCCGAGGCCGCCGCCGAGACCGGCGAGACCCACGGGGGCGCCTCCGCCCCCGAGGCGGAGCCCACCGCGTCCGCGCCGCGCGCCCGGCGCCGCGCCACCCGCCGGGTCGCCGCGCCCGCCGGTGCGCCCGAGGCCGCCGCCGAGGCCGCCGCCGCGGCGCGGCCGCAGGCCGTCGAGGCCCCGGCCGTCACCTCCACCACCGAGACCCCCGCCGTCGAGGAGCCGGAGACCGAGTCCCCGCGGCGCCGCCGCCGGGTCGTACGGCAGGCCGCCATCGGGTTCTCCGAGCCCGCCGCCGCGGCCACGTCCGCCGAGGACGAGTCGCAGCGCCGCCCCGCCCGGCCCGCCGTGGCCGTGTTCCAGGCGCCCGTGTTCACCGAGCCGAAGTTCCAGACCCCGGAGCGGGCCGCCGCCGAAGCGGCCGCCGTGGCCGCCGGAGCGGAGGAGCCCGCGGAACTCGCCCCGTACCGGCCGGAGCCGGCCGAACAGGTGGAGCAGGCGGAGCAGGCCGAACCGGCCGAGCAGGCCGAGACCGGCTCGCGCCGCCGGCGCCGGCGGCGCGGTGCCGCCGAGGAGACCCCGTCCGCCCGGCCCGCCGCCGAGGACGAGGCCGAGGAGCCGGAGGAGTCCGCCGAGGAGGCCGAGGACGCCGCCGACGGTGACGACGAGACCGAGGAGGCCGGGTCCCGCCGCCGTCGCCGCCGCGGTGGCCGTCGCCGCCGCCGTGGTGACGCCGGTGACGGCGACGCCGACGGCGACGAACTCGCCGCCGAGCAGGCCGAGCAGGACGCCGAGGACACCGCCGAGCAGGAGGAAGAGGACGACGAGGACGCCCACGACGAGGTCGGCGGCTCCTCCTCCAGCAGCCGTCGCCGCCGTCGCCGCAGGCGTCGCGCCGGGGACAGCTCCACCGACAGCGAGCCCGGCGAGAACGACCCGGAGCGCACGGTCGTCAAGGTCCGCGAGCCCCGCAAGCCGTCCGAGCCGTCCGACGAGGTGCAGTCCATCAAGGGCTCCACGCGTCTGGAGGCCAAGAAGCAGCGCCGCCGCGAAGGGCGCGAGCAGGGCCGCCGGCGCGTCCCGATCATCACCGAGGCCGAGTTCCTGGCCCGCCGCGAGGCCGTCGAGCGCGTGATGGTGGTACGCCAGTACGGCGACCGCACCCAGATCGGCGTCCTGGAGGACGGCGTGCTCGTCGAGCACTACGTCAACAAGGAGCAGTCGACCTCGTACGTCGGCAACGTCTACCTGGGCAAGGTCCAGAACGTGCTGCCCTCGATGGAGGCCGCCTTCATCGACATCGGCAAGGGGCGCAACGCCGTCCTGTACGCCGGTGAGGTCAACTTCGAGGCGCTGGGCATGGCCAACGGGCCGCGCCGCATCGAGAGCGCGCTGAAGTCCGGCCAGTCGGTCCTCGTCCAGGTGACGAAGGACCCGATCGGCCACAAGGGCGCCCGTCTGACCAGCCAGGTCTCCCTCCCGGGCCGCTACCTCGTGTACGTCCCCGAGGGCTCGATGACCGGCATCAGCCGCAAGCTGCCCGACACCGAGCGGGCCCGGCTGAAGACCATCCTCAAGAAGATCGTCCCCGAGGACGCGGGCGTCATCGTGCGCACCGCCGCCGAGGGCGCGAGCGAGGACGAGCTGCGCCGCGACGTCGAACGCCTCCAGTCGCAGTGGGAGGAGATCCAGAAGAAGTCGAAGAACGGCGGCAGCTCGAACGCGCCGACGCTGCTGTACGGCGAGCCGGACATGACCGTCCGGGTCGTCCGCGACATCTTCAACGAGGACTTCTCCAAGGTCGTCGTCAGCGGCGACGAGGCCTGGGAGACCGTCCACGGCTACGTCTCGCACGTCGCCCCCGACCTCGCGGGCCGGCTGTCGAAGTGGACCTCCGAGGTCGACGTCTTCGCCACCTACCGGATCGACGAGCAGCTCGCCAAGGCCCTGGACCGCAAGGTCTGGCTGCCCAGCGGCGGTTCGCTGGTGATCGACCGGACCGAGGCGATGGTCGTCATCGACGTCAACACCGGCAAGTTCACCGGCCAGGGCGGCAACCTGGAGGAGACGGTCACCAGGAACAACCTGGAGGCGGCCGAGGAGATCGTCCGCCAGCTGCGGCTGCGCGACCTCGGCGGCATCATCGTCATCGACTTCATCGACATGGTCCTGGAGTCCAACCGGGACCTGGTGCTGCGCCGCCTGCTCGAATGCCTCGGGCGGGACCGCACGAAGCACCAGGTGGCCGAGGTGACCTCGCTGGGGCTCGTCCAGATGACCCGCAAGCGCGTCGGACAGGGCCTGCTGGAGTCCTTCTCCGAGACCTGCGTGCACTGCAACGGCCGTGGCGTCATCGTCCACATGGAGCAGCCCAGCTCCGGCGGCGGTGGCGGCGGCAAGCGCAAGAAGCGCGGCCGTGGCGGCGACGGACACGAGCACGACCACGACCTGCACGACACCCACACGGCCGTGGCCGACGGGGCCGTCGAGCACGCCGAGGCCGTCCAGGCGGTCGAGACGGCGGCGGAGGTCGCGGCCGAGGCCGCCGGCCCCGTCGCGCTGCCCGCCCCCGACTTCGCGCCGGACGAGGAGCTGTACAGCAGCGTCGCCGAGGCGGAGGCTGCGGCCGGCCGTGGCCGTACCCGCCGCCGGGCGGGCCGCCGGGCCTCGGCTCCGGCCGGGGCGCCCAGGGAGCGCGCGGGCCGCAACCGGGGTGCGGAGGCCGAGACGCCGGCCGCCCCGGCCGAGCACGAGGTGCTGCCGGAGCCGGCCGCCGAGGCGCACGCCGAGCCGGTCGCCGTGGAGGACCCGGTCGTCCAGGCCCCCGAGGCACCGGAGGCCCCGGCCGCCGAGGAGACCGCGCCCAAGGGCCGTACCCGTCGCCGGGCCACCCGGAAGGTGTCGGCGCCTGCCGGCTCCCCGGCAGGGGCCGAGACGGCCGCGGTGACCGTCGTCGCCGAGACCGCCGCCCCGGCGGCCGAAGCGGTGGCGGAGCCGGTGGCCGAGCCGGTGGTGGAGACCGCGGTGGAGACGCCGGCGGAGCCCGAGGCGGCCGCGCCCGCCGAGAGCGCCGCCCCGGCCCGTCCGCGCCGCCGCGCGGTGCGCAAGGCCACCGCGCCGACCGCGTCGGAGGAAGCGGCCGTCGTGGTCGTGCCCTCCACGGAGGCCGCCGGGCAGCCGGAGACGTCCGCCGAGGCGCCGGTCGCCGGTGAGACCGTCGAGGAGGGCGTCGAGGAGGCCGCTCCGGCCAAGAAGACGGCCCGCAAGACGGCCGCCAAGAAGACCGCCGCGAAGAAGACGGCGGCCAAGAAGACCGCCGCGAAGAAGACGGCGGCGAAGAAGACGACGACGGCCAAGAAGGCGGCCAAGACCGCCAAGACGGCCGCCGCCAAGTCGACGGCGAAGAAGACCACCACGGTCACCACCGCCTCCGACGAGGGCTGACACCCGGACGCGGGGCCGGTCCGTGCGACCGGCCCCGTACTTCGTGGGGCGGGTCCGTGTGACCGGTCCCGCACTTCGTGGGGCCGGTCCGTGCGACCGGTCCCGCACTTCGTGTGACCGGTCCGTGTGACCGGTCCCGCACTTCGTGGGACCGGTCCGTGCGACCGGTCCCGCACTTCGTGTGACCGGTCCGTGTGACCGGTCCCGCTCCGTGTGGGGGCTGCTTCGAGTGATCGGGCCCACACCTCCCGGGGCCCGGTTTGACCCCCTCGGCCACCGCCCCGTAACCTTGACCGTCGGCGTGTCCATGGATATGAGGACGTGCCACATCCCCGTAAACCTCTTCCTCCGGAGCACACGGTGTTCCGGAGAGGCCATCCGCGTGCCGGACGGCTGGACTGCGGGGGTGCCGTTCCCGAGCGAGAGAGTGAGATCCGCGTGTACGCCATCGTGCGCAGCGGTGGTCGCCAGCACAAGGTTGCTGTCGGCGACATCGTTGAGGTTGACAAGATTTCCACCGCCAAGGTTGGCGACACGGTCGAGCTCTCGACCCTGCTCGTTGTCGACGGCGACGCTGTGACCAGCGACCCGTGGGTCCTGGCCGGCATCAAGGTCCAGGCCGAGGTCGTGGACCACCACAAGGGCGTCAAGATCGACATCCTTCGCTACAAGAACAAGACCGGCTACCGCCGTCGTCAGGGCCACCGCCAGCAGTACACGGCGATCAAGGTCACTGAGATCCCCGCGGCTGCGAAGTAAGGGACTGAGGAGAGATGGCACACAAGAAGGGCGCATCGTCCACCCGTAACGGTCGTGACTCCAACGCTCAGCGCCTCGGCGTGAAGCGCTTCGGCGGTCAGGTCGTCAACGCGGGCGAGATCCTGGTCCGTCAGCGCGGCACCCACTTCCACCCCGGCGCCGGCGTCGGCCGTGGCGGCGACGACACGCTGTTCGCGCTGCAGCCCGGTGCGGTGGAGTTCGGTACCCACCGTGGCCGCAAGGTCGTGAACATCGTTCCGGTCGCCTGAGTCCTGGTCTTCTGACTGGACGGCTCAGACCGAACGTTTCGCGAGGCGGACCTCACTTCCCGATCGGGAAGGCGGGTCCGCCTTTCGCGTGTTGACATAGGTATCACCCCGTAAGTAACTGGAGGCACCCCACCATGACCACCTTCGTGGACCGCGTCGAGCTGCACGTCGCCGCGGGTAACGGAGGCCACGGCTGTGCCTCCGTACACCGGGAGAAGTTCAAGCCGCTCGGCGGCCCCGACGGCGGCAACGGCGGCCGCGGCGGCGACGTCATCCTGACTGTCGACCAGTCCGTGACGACCCTCCTCGACTACCACCACTCCCCGCACCGCAAGGCCACCAACGGCAAGCCCGGGGAGGGCGGCAACCGGGCCGGCAAGGACGGCCAGGACCTGGTCCTGCCGGTACCCGACGGCACCGTGGTGCTGGACGGGGCGGGCAACGTCCTCGCCGACCTCGTCGGCCACGGCACCTCGTACATCGCCGCGCAGGGCGGCCGCGGCGGCCTCGGCAACGCGGCTCTCGCCAGCGCCCGCCGCAAGGCCCCCGGCTTCGCCCTGCTCGGCGTGCCCGGCGACTTCCAGGACATCGTCCTGGAGCTGAAGACCGTCGCCGACGTGGCCCTGGTCGGCTACCCCAGCGCCGGCAAGTCCTCGCTGATCTCGGTGCTGTCCGCCGCCAAGCCGAAGATCGCCGACTACCCGTTCACCACCCTGGTCCCCAACCTCGGTGTGGTGACCGCCGGTTCGACCGTCTACACCATCGCCGACGTCCCCGGGCTCATCCCCGGCGCCAGCCAGGGCAGGGGCCTCGGCCTGGAGTTCCTGCGCCACGTCGAGCGGTGCAGCGTCCTCGTCCACGTCCTGGACACCGCCACCCTGGAGTCCGAACGCGACCCCGTCTCCGACCTCGACGTCATCGAGGAGGAGCTCAAGCAGTACGGCGGCCTCGACAACCGGCCCCGGATCGTCGTCCTCAACAAGACCGACGTCCCCGACGGCAAGGACCTCGCCGAGATGGTCCGCCCCGACCTGGAGGCCCGCGGCTACCGCGTCTTCGAGGTGTCCGCGGTCGCCCACCTGGGCCTGCGCGAGCTGACGTTCGCGCTCGGCGAGCTGGTCGGCCAGGCCCGCGCGGCCAAGCCCAAGGAGGAGGCGACCCGGATCGTCATCCGGCCCAAGGCCGTCGACGACGCCGGGTTCACCGTCACCCAGGAGGAGGACGGCCTGTTCCGGGTGCGCGGCGAGAAGCCCGAACGCTGGGTCCGGCAGACCGACTTCAACAACGACGAGGCCGTCGGCTACCTCGCCGACCGCCTCAACCGCCTCGGTGTGGAGCAGGAGCTGATGAAGGCGGGTGCCCGCAGCGGCGACGGCGTCGCCATCGGCCCCGAGGAGAACGCCGTCGTCTTCGACTGGGAGCCGACCATGATGTCCGGCGCCGAGATGCTGGGCCGCCGCGGCGAGGACCACCGCTTCGAGGAACCGCGCCCCGCCGCGCAGCGCCGCCGCGACCGCCAGGCGGAGCGCGACGAGTCGCTGCGCGAGTACGGCGACTTCGACCCGTTCGAGGAGTGACGGAGGCGGGGCGGCGCCCGGCGCGGCCGCCTCGGCGCCGCTTCGGTTCGGGGGCACGGGTGGCTGTGGGTGTTCAGCCCGTCATGGCGGGCTTGAGCACCTCCTCGCACCACTGCCGGAACGTCGTCGGTGTCGTCGACCCGGCGGTGCGCGGCTCGGCGTTGTCCAGCCCCCTGTTCTTCGCCTCGAACATGTCGACCAGCCCCTGTGCCATCCCCTCGGTCATCCCGAAGCCGGTCATCCGCTCCTTGAACGCGGCGCCGCTGATCTGCCGGTAGCCGACCTCGGTGCCGAGCACCTCGGAGACGATCCGGGCCATGTCGTTCGGCGACAGATCCTCGGGACCGAGGCAGGCGACCTCGCCGGACCTCGTCCAGGTGCCGTCGAGCAGCAGGCTCACGGCGGTCGCGGCGATGTCCCGGGCGGCTACCGCCGGAGCCTTCAGATCCGGGTCGGCCATCATGAAGAACAGGCCCTGTTCCCTGATCGACCGGACGTGGTTGAGCAGGTTGTGCATGAACGACGGGCAGGCCACCGCCCGGAAGCCCACGCCGGACGCGGCGATCAGGTCGCACATCGCCCGGGACGAGGTCACCGCGCCGGCGTGGTCCGCGAGCGGCGTGCCCCGGCCGAGCGCCGTGACGGCCACGACCCGCCGGACACCGTGCCGGGCGAACGCCCGCGCCGCGGGACGGGTGAAGTCGACATAGGCGGCCTCGGTGCCCGGCGCGTCCCCGTCGTCCGGCGCCAGCCAGAAGACGGCCTCGGCGTCCGCGCAGGCCCGGTCGACCACGGCCTCGTCACCGTGCGAGCCCTCGATGATCTCTGCCCGCTCCCGGACCCCGGGGGCGAGTCGCGAGGCGTCCCGGGTGACCAGGCGCGGTTTCTCCCCGCGGTCAAGGAGGTCGTCGACGACCAGACGGCCGATGGTGCTGGTGGGTGCGGTGATGACGTACACGTGCGTGCCTTTCTGTGGGGCCGGTCCGGCTGGGGGCGGTCTCGCCTGTGGGGCCGGTCCGGCCGGGGGCGGTCTCGCCTGGCGGGCCGGTCCGGCCCGGGTCGGTCTCGCCGGCGGCCCAGTCCGGCCCGGGTCGGTCTCGCCGGCGACAACCACTCTCCGCGGCACACCGCCCCACAGCCATGCAAAGATGAGCAGCGAATCCTTGCCGCAGACGCAAAGACGCAGCTCAGGACGGTGACTTTGATCGATCTCAACCTGCTGCGCGTCCTGGACGCCCTCCTCCAGGAGAACAGCGTGACCCGGGCCGCCGAGCGGCTCGGCACCTCACCCGCCGCCGTCAGCCGTACCCTCGCCCGGCTGCGCCGAGCCGTCGGCGACCCGCTGCTGGTGCGCGCCGGGCAGGGCCTGGTCCCCACCCCACGCGCCCTCGAACTCCGCGACCAGGTGGCCGAGCTGGTGCGCGGCTGCGACGACGTCCTGCGGCCGGGCGCAGGATTCGACCCCGTCCACCTCCAGCGCGCCTTCACCGTGCAGAGCACCGAACTGCTCCTGGTGGGCCTCGCCGGCACCCTCACCGACCACGTCCACGCACAGGCCCCGCACGTGGACGTCGTCTTCGTGCCGGAGGCACTGGAGGGCGGCCCCGCGCTCCGGCAGGGCCTGGTCGACGTCGAACTGGGCGTCCTCGGCCACCTGGACCCCGAGATCCGCACCCGCCGGCTCACCCGCAAGACCCTGGTCGGCGTCGCCCGCGCCGGACACCCGCTCCTCCAGGGGCGGATCACCGCCCGACGGTTCGCCGCCGCCGGTCACATCGGCATCTCCCGGCACGGCAGACGCCTCGGCCCCATCGACCGCGCCCTCGACGGACTCGGCCTCCAGCGCCGTATCGCCGTCGTCGTACCCAGCCACACCAGCGCGATGATGCTCGCCCGCACCACCGACCTCGTCGCACTCACCGTCGCCGACTGGCTCGACGACACCGTCGAGGCGCTGGGCCTGCGTACCTTCCCGATCCCCGTCGACCTGGCGCCTCTCGACTTCGGCATGGCCTGGCACCCGCGCAACTCGGCCGACCCGGGCCACCGCTGGTTCCGCGAACGGCTGGCGGCGGCGGTCACGGCTCCGGCGGGCACCGCTCCCACGGAGGCCGGCCCGTCCCAGGCCCGAGAGGGCTGATCCGCCGTCAAGTGCGGGACTCCAGTGGTCTGATCCTCTGCCGGTGAAGGTCGTCCGTTGTCTCCCTAGTTGTCATGCACGCGAATGCTCTCGTTCAGCGCACGGACCGTCCGGCCATGGGAGCTTCCGAAGGTCAGACCGTTCAAGAGGCCACAGTGGCAAGGGAGTCCGCGCATGACCGGAGCACCATCGCCCGACCGACGCCGCTTTCTGACCGCCGGTGCCGCCGTCCTCACAGCCGCCGCATCCGCCCAGCTCTGGCTGCCCGCCTCCGCACAGGCGGCCGAAACCCCGCTGCCCGACGGCGTGTTCAGCCTCGGCGTCGCCTCCGGCGACCCGCTCCCCGACGGCATCGTGCTCTGGACCCGGCTGGCCCCCGACCCCCTCGACGGCGGCGGCATGCCCGACACCGTCGTCCCCGTCGCCTGGGAGATCGCCGAGGACGAACGGTTCCGCAAGGCCGTCCGCCGGGGCACCGCCCACGCCCGGCCCGAGTACGGGCACAGCGTTCACGTGGATGTACGAGGACTGCGCCCCGACCGCTCCTACTGGTACCGCTTCCGCGCCGGCGGCCGGATCTCCCCGACCGGCCGCACCCGCACCGCACCCCACCCGCACGCCGGGGGCGGCTCCCTGCGCGTGGCCCTTGCCTCCTGCCAGAACTGGCAGCACGGCTACTTCACCCCGTACGCCGACATGCTCGCCCAGGACCCCGACATCGTCCTTTTCGTCGGCGACTACATCTACGAGTCCACGCCGTCCTCGGCCGGCCCGCGCCGCCACGAGGGCACCGGGGAGCCGTACACCCTGACGCAGTACCGCAACCGCTACGCCCAGTACCGCAGCGACCCCGACCTCGCCGCCATGCACGCGAACGCGCCCTGGGTGGTCACCTTCGACGACCACGAGGTCGACAACGACTGGGCCGGCCAGGTCCCGCAGGACCCCGACAAACAGTCCCACGACGCGTTCGTCACCCGGCTGACCGCCGCCTTCCAGGCCTACTACGAGCACATGCCGGTCCGGGCGAGTGCGATCCCGGACGGGCCGCACATCCAGATGTACCGCCGCCTGGAGTTCGGCCGGCTGGCCCGGCTCAACGTCCTCGACACCCGGCAGTTCCGCAGCGACCAGGTCACCGGCCAGACGGCCGCCGAGGACCCCTCCCTCACCATGCTCGGCGCCGGGCAGAAACAGTGGCTCCTCGACGGACTGCACCACTCACCGGCCCGCTGGAACCTGATCGCCTCGCAGATCATGATGGCCGAGACCGACATCCTGCCCGGCGACGGAAAACTCTGGTACTACGACGCCTGGGACGGCTACCAGGTCGAGCGCAACGCCCTGCTGGACGAGTTCGCCTCGATCCGCAACCCCGTCGTGCTCAGCGGCGACCGGCACCTCACGATGATCAGCGACTTGAAGCAGGACTTCGCCGACCCGTCGTCGGACGTGGTCGGCGCCGAGTTCGTCGGCACCTCCATCTCCAGCAACGGCGACCAGGACCAGGCCGCCTTCCACGCCCAGTTCGACCCGCTGAAGCCCGACAACCCGCACTGGAAGGTCATCGACGCCCACCGCGGCTACCACCTCTTCGACATCCGCCGCGACGGCATCGACGCGCGCGTGCGGGTCGTGGACACCGTCGTCAAGCCGCAGGCCACCGCGAGCACCTTCGCGACCCTGCGCGTCGAGGCGGACGAACCGGGCGTACAGGTCGTCTGACGAGCGGACCGGGTGCGCCGAAAGCGTGCGTTGAAAGCGGTGCGCCGAAAGCCAAGTCTGTGTAACGGGAGCCTGGGACTCATCTGTGTCCCAGGCGCCTCTCAGGTGAACCTCAGGTAAACGTCTTACCTTCCGTTAACCATGGAGACGGACTGTACGAGAAGCGAAGCCCCGGTGGACGGCGCCCCCATGAGCCCCATGAGCCCCACCGGTCCCCTCGCCGCCCTGCCCACCGGCACCCGCCTGCTGCACATCGGCCCCCACAAGACCGGTACCACGGCCATCCAGGGCGCCCTCTTCGCCGCGAAGGACAAGCTGCCAGGACACGGGGTGGAGTTCCCGGCGACCAGCCGGCACCCCATGGAGGCCGCCCTCGCCGCCTGCGCCCGGCCCGCGATGATCGGCGACACCGCGCCCACCGAGAAGCACTGGACCCGGCTGCTCGAGCAGGTCGAGGCCACGGGTTCCCGGACCTCGGTGATCAGCAGCGAGTTCTTCGCCGACGCCCCCGACGACGAAAGTGTCGCCCGCATCGTCGAGCAGCTCGGCGGCGACCGCGTCCACGTCCTCGTCACCCTGCGCCCGATCGCCAGGATCATGCCCTCGCAGTGGCAGCAGTACGTGCAGAACGGGCTGCGCATGGGGTACGAGGAGTGGCTGGATCATATGCTGCGCAAGGCCCCGTACGAGAAGCCCAACCCAAGCTTCTGGCACCGTCACCGGCACGACCGGCTCGTCGAACGCTGGATCCGTGCGGTCGGCGCCGACCGGATCACCGTCGTCGTGGTCGACGACCGGGACCGCGACGGCCTGATGCGCACCTTCGAAGCGCTGCTCGGACTGCCCGAAAACCTCCTCAAGTCCGTACCGGACACGGCGAACCGTTCCCTCACCCTCGCCGAGACCGAAATGCTGCGAAAGCTCAACGTGGAATTCCGCGGAAATGGACTGCCGGACGAGCTCTATTCGAAACTTGTCCGTAACGGCGCCGTCATGCATATGAAGAACACGTGCAGTCCCACCGCCGCCGACGTGAAGATCTCCACCCCCGACTGGGCCGTCCGGGCCGCCGGCCGCATCGGCGCCGAGATGGTGGAACGCATCGTCACCACGGGCGTCCGCGTCGTCGGCGACCCCTCCCTGCTCTCTGCCGTACCCGAGCAGCGTGAACCGGCCACCGGGCCGGCCGCCGCCGAGGCCCGCATCGCACCGGAGGTCGCCGCCCAGGCCCTGTACGGCGCACTCGCCGCGGCGGCCGCGGCACCGGTACGTCACACCGCCGAGGCGAAGGCCCGCACGGTGCACCAGACGACATCGAAGGAGCTCGTACGGGTACTGGGTCACCGATGTCTGAAGAAGCTGCGACGGCGCTGAGCCGGTTCTGCACCGGGACGGCTTGGCCGCGTCATACCGTCCCCGCAGGTCACGTCTTAGCTGCGCTAAGCCGTCCACGAGGTACGTCTTAGCTCTGCTGAGACGTACCATGCATCACGCACAGCAATCGGAATGCCCTGTGTAGTTACTCACAGCAAATTCACGGAACTTTCTCACCCACTCGACGGGCGGCGCCCATCACCAGCGTCGCAAGGTGAATGAAAGGTTGCGGGCACATATGCAGTGGAGGGCGCTCACCTTGCATACCGGTTACCCGAAGTGGGACCATTTCCAGGTTCCCTGATGCCCCAAGGTAGGTCACCTGTGTCCCAGCACATAGCCAAGCCCCGAACCACCGCAGTGATCCTGGCCGGTGGCACCGGCCAGCGGGTGGGTCTGTCGATCCCCAAGCAGTTGCTGAAGATCGCCGGCAAGGCAGTCATCGAGCACACCCTGACCACCTTCGAGAAGGCCGACTCGATCGACGACATCATCGTGCTGATGGCGCCGGGCTATGTCGCGGACATCGAGAAGATCGTCGCCAAGGCCGGGTTCACAAAGGTCAAGAAGATCATCGAGGGCGGCAACACCCGGAACGAGACCACCGAGCGCGCCATCGAGGCGCTCGGCGAGGGCCTGGCCGAGGGAGAGGACCTCAACGTCCTCTTCCACGACGCCGTACGCCCCCTGCTGTCGCGGCGCGTCATCGACGACTGCGTGGCCGCCCTGGAGCGCTACCAGGCCGTCGACGTCGCCATCCCGTCCGCCGACACCATCATCGTCACGCGGACGCACGGTGACGACGGCGAGTTCATCACCGAGATCCCGGACCGCTCCCGGCTGCGCCGCGGCCAGACCCCGCAGGCCTTCAAGCTGTCCACGATCAAGCGGGCCTACGAGGTCGCCGCCGGCGACCCCAACTTCCAGGCCACCGACGACTGCTCCGTCGTGCTCAAGTACCTGCCGGACGTGCCGATCCACGTCGTCGCGGGCGACGAGTACAACATGAAGGTCACCCAGCCCGTCGACGTCTTCATCGCCGACAAGCTCTTCCAACTGGCCTCCGCCGCCGCCCCCGAGCAGAACGGCGAGGACGCCTACCGCGCGCTGCTCACCGGCAAGACCGCGGTGATCTTCGGCGGTTCGTACGGCATCGGCAAGGACATCGCCGAACTCGCCGAGTCCTACGGCGCGAACGTCTACGCCCTGGGCCGCTCCACCACCGGCACCCACGTGGAGAACCCGGAAGAGGTCGACGACGCGCTCTCCAAGGCGTACGCGGAGACCGGCCGGATCGACTACGTCGTCAACACGGCGGGCGTGCTGCGCATCGGCAAGCTCGCCGAGACCGACAACGCCACCATCGAGGAGGCGCTGAAGGTCAACTACCTGGCCCCGGTGCAGATCGCCCGCTCCAGCTACAAGTACCTCGCCGAGACCAAGGGCCAGCTGCTGCTCTACACCTCCAGCAGCTACACCCGCGGCCGCGCCGAGTACAGCCTCTACTCCTCGACCAAGGCCGCCATGGTGAACCTCACCCAGGCCCTGTCCGACGAGTGGGCCGGCGACGCCATCCGCGTCAACTGCATCAACCCCGAGCGCACCGCCACCCCGATGCGCACCAAGGCGTTCGGCCAGGAGCCGTCGGGCTCGCTGCTCTCCTCCGAGGCCGTCGCCCGCACCTCCCTCGACGTGCTGCTGTCCGAACTCACCGGCCATGTCATCGACGTCCGCCAGCAGGACCCGACGGCCGCCGCCGGCCTGGCCTCCGGCTTCGAACAGGCGCTGGCCAGTGTCCTGGACCGACAGGACGGCGTGGCATAATCGGCCTCCATTAGTCATCTTTAATTCAGGCCTCTGTGGCTGCGCGTTCGCGGAGCAATCACAGGGGCCTGAACCGTAAAAATCCCACGCCCGACAACCTGCCAGATCGTCCGCAAGGTCAAATTCCGGCCTTTTTGTCAGCAAAAGGTTCTCCGTGATATCCACCGCTATTCGCGTCGCCCGGGTGGGCAGCGCGGCCGAGCTGGCCGCGGCGGCACTGATGATGCTCGGCTTCCCGGTGCTCATGATCGCCGCGCTCGTCCCGAGCGTTTACGCCTTCGCGGCCGCGGCCGCCGTCACGTATCTGGCGGACCACTACCTGCACCGCAAGGGCAGCTATCTCATCAACCGCCTGAGCAAGGTCCGGGCCGGTCTGTCGATCCGCTTCCTGATCCGGCAGCTGCTGCTGATCCTGCTGCTGGCCCGGATGGACCTCTCGAACAATCTGGTCTTCTACGGCGCGATCGCCTGCTTCATCGCCTTCTACGGCCTGCAGGCCCCGCACGGCGCGCTGGTCACCCTGATCCGCAACCGCCGACGGATGCCGGTCGCCACCCGCAACGTCGACCTGAAGTCCCGCATCCGCATCCCGGACGCCCCGCCGCGCGGCCTGCTCGACCGCTCCGCCGAGAAGATGCTCCACCTCGACCTCGCGGCCGTCGTGGGCCTGCTGGTCTCGGCGATGACGGACAACCCCGTCGCCGGCTTCGTCGGCATCGGGGTCACCCTCGCCCTGGGCTGCGTCTACGTGCTGGTGCTGCTGCCGTACGTACGCGGCCGCAAGACCCCGCCGGACGCGGACACCGTGCTGGCCGCCGTCGACGACTGGATGGGCCAGTACAAGCCCGAGACGGTGCTGTACTTCTCCGGCTCCAAGGACTCCGCCTACCAGGTCAACATGTGGCTGGAGACCATGGAACAGCTGGACTCGCGCCCGCTGGTCCTGCTGCGCGAGCGGGTCATCCTGCAGAACCTCGCCCCGACCACGGCCCCCGTCATCTGCGTGCCCGGCGGTGTGCACCTGATGAACCTGGACCTCTCCACGGTCCGTGTCGCCCTCTACGCGGCCAACGTCGGCAAGAACATCCACCTGCTGCGCGTCCCCACCATGAAGCACGTCTTCATCGGCCACGGCGACAGCGACAAGCTGGCCAGTGTCAACCCGTTCAGCAAGGTCTACGACGAGGTGTGGACCGCCGGCCGCGCGGGCCGCGACCGCTACGCCATCGCCGACGTCGGCGTCCGCGACGACGACATCGTCGAGGTCGGCCGCCCGCAGCTGGCCCCCATCCAGAGCGGGCCGGGCGCCCCCGCCGAGGGGCGCTGCCCCACCGTCCTGTACGCGCCCACCTGGGAGGGCTGGGACGGCAACCCCGGCAACACCTCCCTCGTGCTCGCCGGCGAGAACATCGTGAAGAAGCTGGTCAAGGCCGACCCGCCGGTCCGCGTCCTGTACAAGCCGCACCCCTTCACCGGCACCGTCAGCGCCCAGGCCGGCGCCGCCCACCGACGCGTCACCGCGCTCCTCGAGAAGGCCGCCGTCCAGCGCGCCGCCGACCCCCGCTTCACCGCCGACACGGCCGCCCTGGCGGCGGCACAGGCCGAGCTGGTCCGTATCGAGGCCCGCCTGGCCGAGCTGACCGGCACCGGCGGCGAGAAGCGTGACGAGGCCGAGGCCAGCCGGGACGACATCGTCGACCTGCAGAAGCACGAGGAGATCGCCCGGCTGCGCGCCGAGTGGAACGACGCCCACTGGCGTTCCTTCCCCGACCACGAGCACCGGGTCGTCACCGGCGCCGAACCGCGCCTTTACGACTGCTTCAACGTCTCCGACGCGATGGTCTCCGACATCTCCAGCGTCGTCTCCGACTTCATCGCGAGCGGAAAGCCGTACGCCGTCACGGACTCCGCCGAAGTCGGCGCGGAGGAGTTCAAGCGGGCGAACACCGCGGTGCGTGCCGCCGTGATCCTGTCCAACAGCGCCAAGGAACTGGGCGCCCTGCTGGACGCCGTACGCGATCCGTCGGCCGATCCGCTGGCCCTGGACCGGGACGAGCTCAAGCGCTATCTGCTCGGACCGGACGAACCGACCTCCATCGAGCAGTTCAACGCCGCGGTCGCCGCGCTCGCCCGCAAGGCCGAGACCCGCAACCTGGGCCAGGAGGCCCGGATCGCGGCCGGTGACCCCGAGGCGGCCGAACTCGCCGAGGTGCTGCCCGGCGACCCGCTGAAGGCCGCCGGCGAGGCCGAGGGCACCCCCACCGGCTGACCGCCCGCACCACAACGTCGAAGGGGCTCGGTACCAGGGAGAAATCCCTGGTACCGAGCCCCTTCGACGTTTCTCCGGGCACGACCTCTTACCGCTGCTTGGTCATTCGCGCCATTTCTCTTACCAACGCTTCGCGGTCTTCGGTGAGCAGCTCTTACCGTGCGTCCGTACTCTCCGACGTAACCCGCTGTACACCACTCGGCTGGCTGCTCGTCATGTGACGTGCGCCACTGAAGGTGCGTCCCAAGGTAACCGGTTGCGCCGGCCGGTCATCTAACACGTTGCGATCAAGGTGACGCAGGGGGAACGCACCATTGACTAGGGGGAAACGTGACCGTCGTTGCGCAGCCTGATGTGACCGTGATCATCGGGGCGTACGAAGCGATGCCGTATCTCGTCGAATGCCTGGCCTCCGTGGAGAGCCAGACCCTCGACCCGGCACGCATGGAGGTCATCGCTGTCGACGACGGGTCGACGGACGGCACGGGGGAGTACCTGGAGGAGTTCGCGGCCCGCGCCGCCATGCCGGTCACCGTGATCCGGCAGGAGAACTCCGGCGGCCCCAGCGGTCCCCGCAACGTCGGCCTCGGCAAGGCCGCCGGCCGGTACGTGTTCTTCCTGGACGCCGATGACCGGCTCGGCCCCGAGGCCCTCGCGCGCATGGTCGCCATGGCCGACAAGAACAACACGGACGTCGTCCTCGGCAAGGTCGAGGGGATCAACCGCAAACCCCCGCAGTCCATGTGGGGCAAGACGCTCGACCGTACCGACGTCTTCTCGTCCAACATCAAGTTCACGCTCAGCGCGCAGAAACTGTTCCGCCGCGCCCTTCTCGAACAGCACGGGATGCGTTTCGACGAGTCCCTGTGGACCGGCGAGGACGCGCTGTTCACCATGGAGGCCTACCTGCGCGCCGACGGCGTCTCCGTGGTCGCCGACTACCCCTGCTACTACCTGGTCGGCCGCGAGGACGGCAAACACGTCACCAAGAGCGGCAGCTACACCCTCCGCTTCGACTCCGCACGCGCCCTGATGAACCTGATCGCCGACATGGTCCCGGCCGGACCGCGCCGAGACACGCTCATGGTCCGGCCGTTCCTGGTCACCCTGCTCCCGCAGTTCGGTCCCCGGTTCCTCAAGGACAGCGACGAAGTCCGCCGCAAAAAGCTGGAACTGGCCAAGCCGCTGATGGACACCCACTGGAATCCGGAGATCGCCCGCCGCCTGCGGGTCCACGAGCGGCTGCGCCTCCACCTGGTCGCCGTACAGCGCCCCGACCTCCTCCTGGACGTCATCGAGTTCGTCCGGGCCAAGAAGCAGCCCGGCGCCCTCCTGGAGAAGCGCGGCACCCACGTCTACTTCGCCTACCCGCACTTCCGCGCGAGATCGGCAGGCATTCCCGACTGGATCTACCTCGCCGAACCCCGGGAGGCCCGTGAAATCGGGGGCTACCGCGAGGACGCGGCCAACACCTTCCTGCGGCGCGCCCTGCGCAGGCTCCGCAGGTCGCTGCCGACACGGGAGGTCAAAGCGGCGGCGGCCTGACCGGTCACCCGGTCAGACCGCCGCCGGCCGTCCCACTTCCTACTGGCCCGTCCCCAGCGCCCGCCGGATCGGCCTGCCGACGGCCCGCCTGGCCCGCCGGTAGACCGACGCCGGCGGCGGCGGAGCGGCGACCGTCTTGGCCGCCCGGGCGCCCGCACGCGCCAGGTCCTTCTGCAGCCTGACATTGTCCAGCGTCAGTTCGTCTATACGGCTGTGCAGCCAGCCGAACCGCGAGGTGAGCGAGGCGACGTCCGCCTCGTTCCAGGGGCGGATGCCCGCCGGGAACGTCAGCTCCCGCATCCGCTCCTCGAAGGCCGCACCGCCGTCGCCGTGCGTGAAGGTGTTCTGCAGTCCGTTGCGGTCGAGGAACCCGGTGAACCGCTCGAAGCGCTCCCGGTGGCCGCCGACCAGACCGCCGAAGTCGGCCTCCGCGTACAGCTTCGCCGGGTCCGCCGAATCGAGGTCCTTGACCGCCTGGTCCAGCCGCAGGTGCGGAATCTCGAAGTAACGGCACAGCTCCAGCGTCCGCGAGTCACCGCACAGCACGGTCGCCGGCGTGCCGGCCAGCAGCGCCGCGATGTTGCCGTGGATGCGCGAACCGAAGGAGAAGTCGAAAGAACGCAGGTCGTCGATCCAGGTGACCGGGTCGACGTAGACCCGCACCTTGTCCTCGTGGAACATCGGGTGGTCCGGATGGGTCGGCATCGCGGTCACCGCGGCGTTCGGGTCCGACAGGTCCCGCCAGTGCAACTGCCGTGCGTCGCTGAGGTTCTGGCCGACGAACCGCAGATACGGGTAGCGCTCGTGAGTGCGCGTGATGATCCGGTCCAGGCCCTGCGCACGTACCGCGCTGTGCGAGCCGTTGATCGCGATCCGCGACTCCGGCGTCAACTCCAGCGCCTTCTTGTGCACCTGGAGCCGGTCTCCGTACAGGAACAGCGAAGGGCAGCCGATGATCTCGACGTCGTTGAAGCCCATGCTTTTCAGGTACTGCTCGGTGAACTCGCCGCGCACGCCGATCGACGCGCTGCGCTCCAGCACCGCCGCGCAGAACTCCCGCACGGTCGGCTCGATGCGCTTGAGCCGGTCCGGGTTGTAGCCGACTCCGGCCTGCGCGCCGACGCCGAGCACGACCACCGGGATCCTCAGCTTCGAGATCAGCCGGGTCATCCGCTTCAACGCGCTCTCGAAGGACGGGCGGAAGGCGTTGGCGAGCGGGATGACGAAGGCGTCGTACTCGTCGTTGATGCGCGCGGCGGCGGAGGCGTCGGAAGGCATGCCGTTCGAGACGACCTCGGTGTCCGGGGTCTCGAGAATCTTGTGCGCGGCATCGCTGAAGATCAGGTTGCCCGCGTTGGTGGCTATGACGTCCCGGTGCAGGGCTTCCTCGACGGTGACGACGTCGTAGGGACTCTTGCCCGATCTGAGGAGGATGCGCTTCACACTGCGAACTTTAGATGACACAAACTTCAAATTAACTTTGCGTTTGCTTCAATTTCTATAAGCAGTCCGTGCAACCTTTTTGCCGTGAGCAAGGCGTGATCGACCGGTTACGTTCCGCCTGCACGCGCCCCTGTCCGGAGGCTGGACGGCCGCGCCCCCGGCGTATCCCCTTCGCGTAGATTGCTGCCACGCGCAACGAAGTGGGGACAGGACGTGGCAAGCGCAAGGCAGGCCGTGAGCGAGGCCCGCAGGATCGTCGTCAAAGTGGGCTCCTCCTCGCTGACCACCGCCTCCGGCGGCCTGGACGCCGACCGGGTCGACGCGCTCGTGGACGTCCTCGCCAGGAGCCGCAGCGGTGGCGAGAAGGAGGTCGTCCTCGTCTCCTCGGGAGCGATCGCCGCCGGCCTCGCCCCGCTCGGACTGCGCCGCCGCCCCAGGGACCTGGCCCGCCAGCAGGCCGCCGCCAGTGTCGGCCAGGGCCTGCTGGTCGCCCGTTACACCGCGTCCTTCGCCCGCTACGGCGTCCGTGTCGGCCAGGTCCTGCTCACCTCCGACGACATGAGCCGCCGCGCCCACCACCGCAACGCCTCCCGCACCCTCGACAAACTCCTCGCCATGGGCGCCCTGCCGATCGTCAACGAGAACGACACCGTCGCCACCGACGAGATCCGCTTCGGCGACAACGACCGCCTCGCCGCCCTCGTCGCCCACCTCGTCCACGCCGACCTCCTGGTCCTGCTCTCCGACATCGACGGCGTCTACGACGGCGACCCCGGCAAGCCCGGCACCTCGCGGATAGCGGAGGTGAAGGGCCCGCGGGACCTAGAGGGCGTCGAGATCGGCAGCGCCGGGAAGGCCGGCGTCGGCACCGGCGGCATGGTCACCAAGGTGGAGGCCGCCCGGATCGCCGCGGCCGCGGGCATCCCGGTCGTCCTCACCAGCGCCGTGCACGCCGTCGACGCGCTCTCCGGCGGCGACACCGGCACCTACTTCCACCCCACCGGCAAACGGTCCGCAGACCGCCTGCTGTGGCTTCAGCACGCCTCCACCCCCCAGGGCTCGCTCACTCTCGACGACGGCGCCGTGCGTGCCGTCGTCGAGGGCCGGAAATCGCTGCTGCCCGCCGGGATCGCCGCCGTGGAGGGCGAGTTCGCCGCCGGCGACCCGGTCGAACTGCGGGACACGGAAGGACGCGCGGTCGCCCGCGGGCTCGTCAGCTTCGACGCCAAGGAGATCCCCCAGCTGATCGGGCGTTCGACCAGGGAGCTGGCGCGCGAACTGGGCCCGACGTACGAACGCGAGGTCGTACACAGGGACGACCTGGTGATCCTGCACCCGTAAAAACGGGGCGTAACGACGGACCCCGGTGGGGGACGTTCCGTAAAACCGCCCCACGAACCCTTGGGGCCTGCTCAACTTTGTCTCAGGACCACGTACCGCACGAGCACAGCTGAAGGAGGCCGTCGTGAGACGAGTGCGCCCTGGGGCTGCGGCGTCCCGCGGTGCTCTGACGAGCGTCGCGGCCGGGGACACCTACGAGGAGCCGAAGGACCTGCCCCGTCTGTGGCACGTCACCCTCAGTGTCTGCGGCGCCGAGGTCCCCCTGCCGGAACTGCGCCGCGGGCTCGAACAACTGGCCCACGACCACCCGTTCCTCCTCACCAGCCGCTACGCGTGCGACCACGCCGAGATCCGCTACTGGGAAGAGGCCCGCGACCTCCACGACGCCGCCGCCGTCGCGCTGCGCCTGTGGGGTGAGCACCGCCAGACCGCGGGACTGCCCGCCTGGGAGATCGTCGGCCTGGAGGTCATCGACCGCGCCACCTACCACCAGCGGATCGCCGAGGGTTACGGTCCGCCACCGGCGACACCGGTCGGTATCCACCCGTTCTGACCGTGACCGTGATTGCCCCCTTTTGATCCCGTCTCGCGGTATGGGATGACGCGTGGACGGGACGCCGGCGCGCACTACCCTTCCCCCATGACCACGCTCTCGCCGTACGACGCCATGTCCCCGGTCACGCAGGCCGCCTACCGTGCCAAGGCAGCCGCCGCCGACCTCGCGCCGCTGCCGCGTGCCGTCAAGGACGACGCGTTGCTCGCCATCGCGGACGCCCTGGAGGTCCGTACGAGCGAGATCGTCGAGGCCAACGCCAAGGACATCGCCAAGGCCCGCGAGAACGGCACCAGCGAGTCCGTCGTCGACCGCCTCACCCTCACCCCGGAGCGGGTCCGTGCCATCGCCTCCGACGTCCGTGACGTCGCGAAGCTGCCCGACCCGGTCGGCGAGGTGGTCCGCGGCTCCACCCTCCCCAACGGCATCGACCTGCGCCAGGTCCGTGTCCCGCTCGGCGTCGTCGGCATCATCTACGAGGCCCGCCCGAACGTGACCGTCGACGCGGCCGCTCTCTGCCTCAAGTCCGGCAACGCCGTCCTGCTGCGCGGCTCCGCCTCCGCCTACGAGTCCAACACCGCCCTCGTCCGCGTCCTGCGCGACGCCGTCGGCGGCGCCGGGCTGCCCGCCGACGCCGTCCAGCTGGTGCCCGGCGAGGGCCGCGAGTCCGTCCACGAACTGATGCGCGCCCGCGGCCTCGTCGACGTCCTCATCCCGCGCGGCGGCGCCTCCCTGATCCAGACCGTCGTCATGGAGTCCAAGGTCCCCGTCATCGAGACCGGCACCGGCAACTGCCACGTCTACGTCGACGCCCACGCCGACATCGACATGGCCATCGACATCCTCATCAACTCCAAGGCACAGCGGGTCAGCGTCTGCAACGCCGCCGAGACCCTCCTCGTCCACCAGGACATCGCCGCCGAGTTCCTGCCGCGCGCCCTGGACGCCCTCGCCGAGGCCGGCGTCACCGTCCACGCCGACGAACGCGTGCTGGCCTACGCCAAGGACTCCAAGGCGACCGTGGTCGAGGCGGTCCCGGAGGACTGGGAGACCGAGTACCTGTCGTACGACATCGCCGCCGCCGTCGTCGACTCCCTGGACAGGGCCGTCGAGCACATCCGGCTGTGGACCTCCGGGCACACCGAGGCGATCGTCACCACCTCCCAGCAGGCCGCCCGCCGCTTCACCCAGCTGGTCGACTCCACCACCGTCGCCGTGAACGCCTCCACCCGCTTCACCGACGGCGGCCAGTTCGGCTTCGGCGCCGAGATCGGCATCTCCACCCAGAAACTGCACGCCCGCGGCCCCATGGGCCTGCCGGAGCTGACCAGCACCAAGTACATCGTCACCGGTGACGGCCACATCCGCCGCTGACGCCTGTGAAGCCGCCGCCGACACCCGTACGGCCCAACCGCGCACGCCCCACGGCGTGCGGGCGCGCGGAGGGGCGTACGGGCCCCGCGCGGGCGTGAAAGGCGTCTCACAGGGCCTATGAATTTCCATACCGTCTGCCCAAATTGACCCCCCAGGTCTACTCTGGATCCGTGCCGGAGGACGTGGGGGGCACGCCGTTCCCTGACGGCTGGGAGCCCGACGACGACCATGACCGCGGGATGTCGGACGAAGAGTTCGACGCCGTGGTCTTCGACGAGGCCTTCGTGAAGGCGGCCGTGATCCACGAGCCGACCGCGGTCGAACGCCTCCTGGCCGCCGCACAGGCCAGAGCCGAGGCCTCCGAGGCCGAGGCCCGCCGCGCCCACGCCAGGGGCGAGCGCTACGACGACGGCTACGGCCCCGACGACCCCGATCTCGGCCACGGCGCCGACCTCGACGACCTGGACGACGGCGACGTACTCGAAGACCGGTACGGCTCCCCAGGGGCCTACGGCAAGCACGTCCGCTGGCATCGTCCCGTGGCCTGGATGCTCGCTCTCGTCATGGGCATCGGCATGGTCGCGCTGGCCTTCGCGGCGGTCTACCGGGGCGCCTCCTCGGGCGGCAGCCGCGACCAGGTGCCCCGGCCCCCCTCCACCGGCCTGGAACAGGGCACCGCGGCGGCACCCTCCGCGTCGGCCGAGTACTCCCAGCCGGCCCAGTCGGCGGTCTCCGCGGTCCCGCGCACCCCCTGAGCGGCGATTGCCCGTTCTGGTGAGAACCTGTCAGAAGTTGTCGTGTAGCTGGGCGTTTACCTGAGGCTTCCGAGACCTACTCTGAGAGTATGGGCGGGCCTGTGGACCCACCCGAGGGGACACCCGAGGGCGGCCCCGTGGGTGGAGAGGACGAGTACCGATCCGTCGTCTTCGACGAATCGTTCGTCCGCGCTGCCCGCCTCCAGGAATCCTCCGCGCGCGAACGCATGTCCGACCACGCGCCGGCCGTACGCCGCCGCCCGCCCCTGCGCCGGGGCCTCACCCGGCAGGCACTGATCCTCGTCCTGCTGATCCTCGTCGCCTTCGGCACCGCGATCTACATGGGTGTCCGCCACCCCTACGGCACCCAGGAGGCCCAGAAGCCCGTCGAACCGCTGCGGATGGCCGTCGTCCCCCTCGCCCCGCAGGGCAAGGTGCCCGGCGCCGCCGACGCCGAGACGCTGTTCGCGCACAGTCCCGCCGGGCGGTACGAGGTCGGCGCCGAGGGCATACCCTTGCCGGCCGTCCGCAGCACCGCGCACTTCTCCGACAGCCAGGTCGTGACCGCCCTGACCACGGCCAAGGACTACATCGTGCGCTCCGCGCTCTATCCGGAGGTCCTCGACAGCAGCGAGGTGCGGCCCGCGCGGGTGCTGCTCGACCCCGGGCAGCTCGACCAGTTCGACCAGAGCATCGACCACCCCGCGGCGGACGGCCGGCACGCGCCCACCGGATGGCTGGTCCGCTTCGACCCCACCCGTGCCGAACTCGCCGATCCGAAGATCCGCATCCAGGGCAGCATGCAGGCCACCGAGACCGACTCGGCCACCCTGGAGGTCACCGCCGACCACACCGTCGTCTACGCGCTGCGGGCCGTCGGCGCCCCGGCCGGCTCCCAGGTCTCCCTGTTCACCGTCCGCCGCGAGCTGACCTTCCGCTTCGACCGGGACGACCTGCGCCTGCGCCAGACCCAGCTGGTCGTCTCCTACGTCCAGGCCGGCCCGCTGTCCTGCGCCGACGACTCCGCCGACCACCTGCAGCCGCTGCTGGCAGGCGAGACCGCCAGCGCGGGCGGCCCGGCGGGCACGAACCCGTACGCCACGGACAGCGCCGCCGCCCTGTGCGGGACGCTGGCCGCCGGGGCCGAACCGAAGGTCTGACCAGTCCTGGCTACTCGTCGTCCCGCGGCGGAGAGTCCCGCGCCGGACCGTCCTGCGACGGGTCCTGCGCGGGACCGTCCTGCGGCGGCGTGTCCTTCGGGGGAGCGTCCTTCGCGGAAGCGTCCTTGCGGGGCGCCGGGCTCGTGAACCCGTCGAAGCCGCGCTTGACCCGGCCGCCCAGGCCGCCGGCCCCGCCCGCTATGTCCGAGACCAGCTTCATCAGCGGATCCTTGGAGCTCTTCACATCGCTCGCGTAGCTCGCCGCCGACTCCTTGAACGAGTCGCTGACCGAGGTGTCCTTGTCCCCGTCGCGCCGCGGGTAGTGGCCGTCCATGATCCGCTGGTAGTCGCGGGACTCGGCCCACTTCTTCAGCTCGGCCGCGCGGACCGTGGTGAACGGGTGCGAGCGCGGCAGCACGTTCAGGATCTTCAGCACCGAGTCGCGCAGATCGCCCCCGGCCTCGTACTCCTCGGCCTGCTGCAGGAACGCGTCCACGTTCATCTCGTGCAGATGGTTGCCGCCGGCGATCTTCATCAGTCCGCGCATTGAGGCCCGCAGATCCTGCCCCACCAGCAGTCCCGCCCGGTCGGCGGACAGCTCCGACTTGCGGAACCACTCCCGCAGTGCCGTCACGATCGCCATGACCGCGAGATTGCCCAGCGGGATCCAGGCGACGCGCAACGCCAGGTTCGTCAGGAACAGCAGGATCGTCCGGTACACCGAGTGCCCCGACAGGGCGTGCCCCACCTCGTGCCCGACGACCGCCCGCATCTCCTCCTCGTCGAGCAGTTCGACGAGGCCGGTGGTGACGACGATGATCGGCTCGTCCAGGCCGATGCACATGGCGTTGGGCTGCGGGTCCTGGTTGACGTACATCGGCGGGACCTTCTCCAGGTCCAGGATGTAACAGGCGTCCCGCAGCATGTCGTTCAGGTGGGTGAACTGCTGGTCCGACACGCGGACCGAGTCGGACAGGAACAGCAGCCTCAGGCTCCGCTCCGGAAGCAGCCCGCTGAGCGCCTTGAAGACCGTGTCGAAGCCGCTCAGCTTGCGCAGCGCCACCAGGGCCGAACGGTCGGCCGGATGCTCGTACGCGCGGGAGGAGATCCCCGGGAACCGCCTGCGCTGCCTGCCCGGCACCCGCTCGTGCCCGTGTCGCTCGTGGCCGTCGTCGGACATGTCATCCCCCATGTGCGTGAGTGTGTCCACCGTGCCCCCGAAGCAGGGCCCAGCCTAGGCGGAGATACCGTGGACGGGCAGTACAGCCGAAGGAGTGCCTCATGGAGCACAACCCCCGAGCCGCCTTGCTCACCCAGGCCGCGAGCGCCGCCCATCAACAGGGGTCGGGCGACCTGCTGCGCATCGTCCTGATCGTCATGTTCCTGGGCTGTGCGCTGACCGCCTGGTTCCTGCTGCGCGGGTACAGACAGAAGGACGACTGAGCCGCCGGGATCGTTCCCCGCCCGGTGTGGCCGGCGGAGCCGGTGTGACCGAGGTGCCGGGGCGACGCAACCGAGGAGTCGACCCAACGGAGGAGTCGGCGTGATCGTCGCCGGGCCGCCCGCATACGATGGGCCGACGTCTTTATCCCGTCCACACGCGATAGGTCCTGCCGCAGATGATGAATCTTCACAGCGCCGCTGCCCAGTTGGTCACCCTCGCCGCCGAGGGCGAGGAGCACGGCGGCAACCACAACAGCCTCAACCCGCTCGTCACCGGTGGCAGCGCGTTCATCATCCTGCTGCTCCTGCTGTGGATCACCACCCGTTTCAACCGCGACCGCTGAGCCGGCGGCCGAGCCCGGCACCCGTCCTCGGGGCGGGGCCCACGGGCCGGGCCGGTAGGGTCTGCACGCATGGGAGAGCAGGACATGCCTACCGGTCCGGCGCATGACGCGGCCGATGCCGCCTACGACACGGTGACGACCCCGCGGTACACACCGGCGGGCCCCGCGCACACCGGCAAACGCCGCCTCGGCGTCATGGGCGGGACGTTCGACCCGATCCACCACGGACACCTCGTGGCGGCCAGCGAGGTCGCCGCCCAGTTCCAGCTGGACGAGGTCGTGTTCGTGCCCACCGGGCAGCCGTGGCAGAAGACCGCCCGCAACGTCTCACCGGCCGAGGACCGCTACCTGATGACGGTGATCGCGACCGCGGAGAACCCACAGTTCTCCGTCAGCCGTATCGACATCGACCGCGGCGGCCCCACCTACACCGTCGACACCCTGCGCGACCTGCGCGCCCTCAACCCCGACGCCGACCTCTTCTTCATCACCGGCGCCGACGCCCTCGGCCAGATCCTCACCTGGCGCGACTCGGAGGAACTCTTCTCCCTCGCCCACTTCATCGGCTGCACCCGGCCAGGCCACCAACTGACCGACCGCGGTCTCCCGGAGGGCGGCGTCTCGCTGGTGGAGGTTCCCGCGCTCGCCATCTCCTCCACAGACTGCCGTGCGAGAGTCGCCAAGAGCGACCCCATCTGGTACATGGTGCCGGACGGAGTCGTGCGCTACATCGACAAGCGCGAGCTGTACCGCGGCGAGTGAGCCGAGAGGGGCACCGGTGAACGACCGATACGACGCGGGCTACGGAAGCGACCAGTACGAACTCGTCGGCTACGACGAGTACGGGCAGCCGGTGTACCGCCAGATCCCCGCACAACAACAGCAGACGTACGACCCGTACGCCGGACAGGGCTACGGGTACGACCCGTACGCCACCGACGGCGGCGGTCGGCAGGGCACGCCCTCGTACGGCCCCGGGCGGCAGGGCCCACCGTCGTACGACACCGGCCAGCAGGCCCCACCGTCGTACGACACCGGCCAGCAGGCCCCCGTACCCCCCGTGCACGACACCGGGCAGCAGCCGGTCACGCCCGGCTACGACCCCTACGGCACCGGCGGCCAGCCCGTCTACGACCCCTACCGGCAGTCCGCCGCCGGCGGCCGGCAGTCCCGGGTCGCCGAGCAGACCGCGCACATCCCGCAGCAGGCCGGGCCCGCCGGGGAACCCGCCGGTCCCCGCCAGGCCCCCGGGGACGAACGGGACTACCACACCGAGCAGTTCGCGTTCGTCGAGGACCCGGACGGTGACTCCGAGGACGTCATCGACTGGCTGAACTTCACCGAGAACCGCACCGAGCGCCGCGAAGAGGCCAAGCGCCGCGCCCGCAGCCGCATGGTCGCCCTGGTCGTCGTGCTCGCCCTGGTCGCCGTCGGCGGCGCAGGCTACCTCTGGTACGCCGGAAAGCTGCCCGGACTGTCCTCCTCCGGCGCCAAGGGCGGCACGACGACGTCCGCGGCCGCCCAGAAACGCGACGTGGTCGTCGTCCACCTGCACAACACCAGCGGCGGCGGCACCTCGACCGCGCTGCTCGTCGACAACACCACCACCAAGCAGGGCACCACCGTCCTGCTGCCCAACTCGCTCGCCATGACCGACGACGACGGCACCACCACGACCCTCGCCAAGTCCGTCGGCGACGACGGCTCCTCCGGGACCCGCGACCAGCTCGACACCGTCCTGGGCACCAACATCGAGGGCACCTGGCGCCTGGACACCCCCTACCTGCAGAACCTCGTCGAACTCGTCGGCAACATCGACATCGACACCAACGCCGAGGTACCCGACCCGGACGCCAAGAAGAAGGGCCAGGCGCCCCTGGTCCACAAGGGCAAGGACCAGACCCTCAGCGGCAAGGCCGCCGTCGCCTACGCCACCTACCGTGCCTCCGGCGAGGCCCAGAACGCCCAGCTGGAGCGATTCGGGCAGGTCATGCAGGGCGTGCTGCGCAAGATGTCCTCCGACTCCTCGGCCGCCACGGTCACCGTGCAGACCCTCGCGCAGATCCTCGACCCCTCGCTCACCGACAAGGACCTCGGCACCTTCCTCGCCAAGCTCGCCGACCTCGCCAAGGGCGGCGACTACAAGACGGCCCTGCTGCCCGTGCAGAGCGACGGCACCCTCAGCGCGCAGACCAGTGCCAGCGTGGTCAAGGACATCCTCGGCGGCACCGCAAAGAGCCCCTCCGCGGATTCCGCGATCCGGGTCTCCGTCCAGAACGCCACCGGCGTGAAGGACAACACCGACAAGGCCCGCGTGGTCCTCGTCAACGGCGGCTACACCTTCCTGGAAGGCGGTACGGCCTCCGGCACCCAGGCCACCTCCAAGGTGCTGTACTCCGGCGCCGCCGACAAGGAGAACGCCACCGAGGTCGCCAAGACCCTCGGCCTCGGCACCGGCGCCGTCGCCAAGGGGACGGTCGGCTCGGGCGCCGACGTCTCGGTCGTCCTCGGCCAGGACTACAAGCCGTCCTCCTCCTGAGCCCGCCCGCCGCACCCCACGTGACCCGGTAATCACGTGGGGTGCGCCCGGCGGTCCGTGAGACCCTTGAGGTTCAAACGACCGCCGACGGAAAGCCACGTAGTGACCGCCACCGACCGTTCCCTCGAGCTCATCACCGCCGCCGCACAGGCGGCCGCCGACAAGCTCGCCCATGACGTCATCGCCTACGACGTCAGCGACGTCCTGTCGATCACGGACGCCTTCCTGCTGGCCTCCGCGCCCAACGACCGCCAGGTCAAGTCGATCGTCGACGAGATCGAGGAGCGCCTCAGCAAGGAGCTCGGCGCCAAGCCGGTGCGCCGCGAGGGCGACCGCGAGGCCCGCTGGATCCTGCTCGACTACGTCGACATCGTCGTCCACGTCCAGCACAGCGAGGAGCGCGTCTTCTACGCCCTGGAGCGGCTGTGGAAGGACTGCCCCGAGATCGAGCTGCCCGCCGACGCCAAGGCCACCCGCGGCAAGGCCCAGGAGCACGCCGAGCTGCAGGCCGCCGACGACGCGGGTGAACCGGGCGGGGAGTGGTGATGAGCGCCACGGGCGAGGTGACCGACCGCAAGGGCCGCGGCCGCCGCATCATCCTGTGGCGGCACGGCCAGACCTCCTGGAACGTGGAACGCCGCTTCCAGGGCTCCACCGATGTCGAGCTCACCGAGACCGGCATCGGCCAGGCCCGCCGCGCGGCCCGGCTGCTCGCCTCCCTGGGCCCGGACGCGATCGTCTCCTCCGACCTGCGGCGGGCCTCCGACACGGCCGCCCAGCTCGCCGAGCTCACCGGCCTCGACGTGATCCGCGACGAGGCCCTGCGCGAGACCTACGCGGGTGTGTGGCAGGGCCTCACCCACGAGGAGATCATCGCCCGCCACGGCGACGAGTACGCCGCCTGGAAGCGCGGCGAGCCGGTCCGCCGCGGCGGCGGCGAACTGGAGACCGAGGTCGCCGACCGGGCCGCCCCCGTCGTGCTCCGGCACGCCGAGAAGCTCCCCGAGGACGGCACCCTCGTGGTCGTCAGCCACGGCGGAACCATCCGCACCACCATCGGCCGCCTGCTCGGCCTGGACTCCCACCACTGGGAGAGCCTCGGCGGTCTCACCAACTGCTGCTGGTCCGTGCTCGGCGAAGGCGCCCGCGGCTGGCGGCTCCTGGAGCACAACGCCGGCACCCTCCCGGAGCCCGTCCTCGGCGACGACGACTGAGAGCCCTTTTCGGCCGTCGGCCGGTGATCCTCGGGCCACCCGTCCCGCCCCGGGACCCGGATTTCACTTTCCGGCAGGTCGCAGGCTAAAGTTCTTCTTGTTCGCCCCGCCAAGCGGAAAGACGGGAAGAACGCAAGGGGCTATAGCTCAGTTGGTAGAGCGCCTGCATGGCATGCAGGAGGTCAGGAGTTCAATTCTCCTTAGCTCCACAGATCGACGCTCAGCACACTGTCGAGTTGTCAAAGATCGGTGAGAGAATCCCGCCCTCTTCAGGGGGCGGGTTTTTTCGTGTTCCACTGCCGGATGATCTCGGCGGCCTCGTCGTCGGTCACCGGCCACAGCCGCTGTCTGCGCTCCCGCAACAACGCGACCTGCTCCCGCGTCCTTTCGTCCTCCGGCGTGTAGACCACGATCCGGGACTCCGGCACCCCGTCGATCGACAACGACTGCGACGTCATCCGCAGCTCACCCACCGCCTCATGACGGAACGTCTTCACCCGCGGCCCCGGCTGCGCCACCGCACCGCTCGCCCACAACCGGGCGAAGTCCGCACTCGCCCCGGACAGCGCCCGTATGAAGTCCTCCCAGGCCGGCTCGCCGACATGCCTGCCGTAGCTGGAGCGCAGGGTCGCCACCATCACCGGCAGTTCACGCTCCCGGTGCACCACCGGGCACGCCTCCTCGGACACGGTGAACAACGTCCACAGGACGTTGGGCACCCCGATCCGCACCGTCTCCGGCACCAGGAACAGGTCCCGGTAGGCCGGATTGGTGGCCAGCACGTCGTACCGCGACGTGTACACCACCGCGGGCAGCGGATCGAGGGCGTCGATGATGCCCTGCACCTCCGCGCCGACCGACCGCGACAGCCCCTCGGGCGCCGCCGCGTACGGCACCTCCGCCAGCCGGTACAGATGCTCCCGCTCCGGCGCGTCCAGCCGCAGCGTGCGCGCCACCGCGTCCAGCACCTGCGGCGACGCGTTGATCGGCCGGCCCTGCTCCAGCCACGTGTACCAGGTCACCCCCACGCCCGAGAGCTGGGCGACCTCCTCCCGGCGCAGCCCCGGAGTGCGCCGCCGCAGCCCCGGCGGCATCCCCACATCGGCCGGTGTCACCCGGGCCCTCCTGCTGCGCAGGAACGCGGCCAGCTCCGGCCTGCGGCGGTGTGCTGTCGCCCTCATCGTCACGTCCCCCGTCGTCACGTCATCCATCGTGAGCGCCGCACCCGCCCCCTGCCAGGTGCTGCCAGTACCAGCATCGGTGGGCTCTCGGCACCCGTACCGGCCCCTCGCCACGCTCGGACACATGACGACGACATCCCGGACGGGACCAGGCCCCACACCCGCTCGAACCCCTGCGAAAAGTGAAGCACCCGGCACTGACAACCGGCCCCGGCTGCTCCTCGCGGTCGTCCTCGCGGCCCTGTTCATGGCCGTGCTGGACGTCTTCATCGTGAACGTCGCGGCCCCCACCATCGGTTCCGAACTCCACGCCACCGGCGCCGACCTGCAGCTGGTCGTGGCCGGCTACGCCATCACCTACTCCGTGCTGCTGATCACCGGCGCCCGCCTCGGCGACCGGTTCGGCCACGGCCGGGTCCACCTCGCCGGACTGGTGCTGTTCACGACGGCCTCGCTGGCCTGCGGCCTGGCCCAGGGGGCCACCGAGCTGATCGTGTTCCGGCTGGTTCAGGGCGCCGGGTCGGCGGTGATGATCCCGCAGGTCCTCAGCATCATCCAGCGCACCTTCACCGGCGAGGCCCGCATCCGGGCGCTCGGCGCCTACTCGGCGGTCCTCGCGGTCGGCGCCGCCGCCGGCCAGATCATCGGCGGCGTCCTGGTCGGCGCGGACCTGTTCGGCACCGGCTGGCGGCCGGTGTTCCTCGTCAACGTGCCGGTCGGCGCCGTACTCCTCGTCCTCGGCAGGCGCGTCCTGCCGAGGGACACCGGATCCGGGCCGGAGCGGGCGCGCGGCCTGGACCTGCCCGGCCTGCTCCTGCTGGGGGCCGCGGTGTCGCTGCTCACGGTTCCCCTGGTGCTCGGCCAGGAGGAGGGCTGGCCGCTGTGGTCCTGGCTGTCCCTGGCGGCCGCCGTGCTCCTGTTCGCGCTGTTCTGCGGCTACGAGGTACGGCTCGCCCGGCGCGGCGGCGCCCCGATCGTCGCACCACGGGTGCTGCGCCACCCCGGCATGGGCCTGGCCGTCTTCCGCATCCTCGCCGTCATGGCCGTCAACGCCGGACTGCTCTTCACGCTCACCCTGCACGTCCAGAGCGGCCTCGGCTACGGCGCACAGCGCGCCGGACTCACCTTCGCGCCGACCGCCGTCGTCTTCGGCGCGGTCGCCCTGACCTGGCGCAGGTGGCCCGCCTCCTGGCAGCGGGCGCTGACCCCGGCCGGGTTCGCGCTGACCGCGCTGTCCGTCACCGGCGTCGGGCTGGTCTTCCACGGCGGCGGCGACGGGGGCGCGTGGCTCTATGTGGCGTACGCCGGCGTGGGAGCGGGGCTCGCGCTCGCGTTCAGCCCCACCCTCACCGGAGCGCTCGCAACCGTGCGCCCCGAGGACGCGGCGGACGCCAGCGGTCTCCTGGCGACCGTCACCCAACTCGGCCAGCTCATCGGCGTCGCCGCATTCGGCACACTGTTCTTGAACCGGCTTGAGTCACTTGGGGCGCCGCGGGCGTATACCTCTGCGGAGGCGCTGTCAGCCTGCGCATGGGCGCTCGCCGCGACGGCGGCCGCGGGTGCCGTGTCCGGACTGGTACTGAGGCGTCGCTGACCGTATTGGTCCGGCCGTGGCAGAATCAAACGGCCGGAAGGGGGCGCGGCCCGACGGGAGGAGTAGCGATGCCTGCGAGCATCCATGAGGAGGGCGGCCACCTCCTCGGTGCGGCGTTGATACGGGACACGACCACCCGGCTGCTCTGCCCTTCCTGCGGTTCCGTGGATGTCGCCCAAGTACTGGGCGACAACGGCGGGATCTCCTACGTGTGCACGGCCTGCGGCCACAGCTGGAGCTGATCGATGGGTGCACACAGGCGGAAGTGCGACTGGTGCGGGAGCGGCACCCCGATCGTCCGCGACATGGAGCCGATCAACCCCGACTACCAGTACTGGTGCGAGGAATGCGCTCGGGCGCTGATCATAAAAGGCGACCCGATCGAGACCTACCGTGAACTGGAGGGCGAGCCGATCTACGGCCGTCTTCTCGAGGAGCACTGCACGCTCAAGCGGTTCTACTCGTTCGTCACGGCCTGAGCGGCGCCCGGCTTCGGCAACGATGTCCGGGCGAGCGCCAGGAACAGCAGTCCGGTGACCGCGTAGAGCGCCGACAGCGTCAAGTCGACGGCGTTCTGGTGCAGTTCGGGCCGCCCGTGCCGATGTGGCACCCACCACAGGGCGTACGAGCAGAAGACCAGCTGCGTGCCGGCGGCCGCCGCCCGGTACCCGCGCGTCCACAGCAGCAGCACCACGGGCACGCACCACACCCAGTGGTGCGACCAGGACACCGGACTGATCAGCAGCGCGGTCACCGCGCACCCGGCCACCGCCCAGCCCCGCCGGCCGCGCAGCTCCGCCGCGACCGCCACCGCGAGCCCCAGAACGGCCGTCAGGGCCGCCGCGGCGGTCCAGAGCGCCCCCGGCTCGGGTGTGTGCAGCAACCGCGCCAGAACGCCGCGCAGGGCCTGATTCGCGGTCTCCTCGGCCCGCCCCACCCGTCCCGTCCGGAACACCATCCCGGTCCAGAACCGCCACGAGTCGTAGGGCAGGACGGCCGCCGCCAGCAGGGTCGCCCCCGCGAAGGCGGCGGCCGCCCCGCGCGCGTGCTGCAGCCACGGCCCGCCGTCCCGGCCCCCGCGGCGCGCCATCAGGCCCGTGGCGAGCAGGAACACCGCGAACAGGGCGGGCGTCAGCTTGACCGCGGCCGCGAGCCCGATGCCCACCCCCGCCCAGCGGCCCGGGCGTTCGGCCGGAGGCCGTGACAGATCCCACAGGATCAGCACGGCCAGCAGCAGATTGACCTGCCCGTAGCGCACGGTCGTCCACACCGGCTCGCACCACACGGCCGCCGCCGCGACCCACAGCACGCCCTCCACGCGCGCGTGCCCCACGAGCCGCAGCGACAGCGCCACGAACACCACCAGAAGAAAGAGGTTCCCCACCGTCGCCAGCGTCCGCATGGTCGTGACGTCCGGCAGCGTCAGCGGGGTGAACAGCAGTGCCGCGAACGGCGGGTAGGTGGACGGCAGATGAGCTGCCGTCGTACGCAGTGCGTAGAGGTCGCCGCCCGCGAGGACGGTCGCGCCCTCCGCCCGGTAGACCATCAGGTCGATCATCGACACGTGCGCGGCCCGCTGAGCCACCCAGAACGCCGTGAACGACAAGAGGCAGGCCCCCAGGGCCACCGGCACCCGGCGCCGGGTCTCGGAGAACACGATCACGGTCACGAAGTCCGACACTAGCGTCCGTATCCGCACAGAACGGAAACGATTTGGTGGTGCACCCGGTCGACCGTGTAATGTTGGCGTCGCCGCCAGGGAAGCCGGGCGGAGCGAAACGCGGGGCTATAGCTCAGTTGGTAGAGCGCCTGCATGGCATGCAGGAGGTCAGGAGTTCAATTCTCCTTAGCTCCACAGAAGTCGAAGGCGGACCGTCCGGATGGACGGTCCGCCTTCGACGTTTTCGGGAAACATTCGGAAACACCGGAAACGGGCGCCGCGAAACGTGTGTCACAGGTAAGGCGGGCCACCCGACCGGGTGGCCCGCCTTACCTGTCGTGCTGGTGCTGGTGCTGGTGCTGGTGCTGGTGCTGGTGCTGGTGCTGGTGCGGTCAGCGGCCGAGGGCGCGGCGGCCGCGGCCCTGCGAGAGGACCGGCAGGTTCTTGGCCGGCGCCTGGGAGCGCGTGTCCTCCTCGAGACGCAGGGCGAGCGCCGGGCAGCGGCGCACCGCGCGCAGCGCCTTGGCCTCCGCGAACCGCGGCACCTTCGCCTGCGCCACCGTCGGGAAACCGTCCGCGCCCAGCTCGAAGACCTCCGGGAGGATGTCCGCGCACAGGCCGTGGCCCCGGCACAGCGTCCAGTCGACGTGGATCTTCTGACGGCTGCCGCCGGTCTCCTCGGGCTCTCCGCCGCCCGGGATACCGGCCGGCATCTTGCCGTCCTCGAAGAGTGGCAGAACGCCCTCCACGGGCCGTCCGCAGCCGTTTCCGAGGACATGCGCGGCCAGGTCGTCGGTGAACGCCTTGATCGTCGATTCCAGGAACATCGCGGAGCCGTCCGGGTGTGAGCACGCGCCGCGCCGCTTCACGTTCTTGGCGACCTGCTTGAGCGCCTCCAGGGCGGCCGGTCCGCCGCCGTTGAGGATGTCCTCCATGCCGCGCGCTGCCGCCGGCAGACCGAGGTAGCAGGGACCGCACTGTCCCGCGCTCTCCTCCGCCAGCCACTGGGCGACCCGCAGCGACTCGCCCAGCGGGCAGGTGTCCTGCGTGATCGGCAGGATCGCGCCGGCGCCCAGTGCTCCGCCCACCGCGTCCAGGGAGTTGCGGGAGACGATCGCCTCGTTGACCGTCGCCGCGTCGATCCACTTGCCGTGATAGCCGCCGGTCAGCACACCCTGCGGCACCGGCGGGGCGCCGGCCAGCTGCAGGACGTAGCGCAGCGGCACACCCGTGGGCACCTCGATCACCATGGGGCGGGCGACCGCGCCCGAGACCGTCAGCATGACGGTGCCCGGTTCGTCGTACAGGCCGGTGTTGCCGTAACGCTCCGGGCCGATCCGGGCGGCGATCGCCAGCTGCGCGAACGTCTCCGCGTTCGACAGCAGCGTGGGCGCGCCGCCGACACCGTTCTGGGAGGCGCTGGTCTTACGGCCGGGCGGGACCGCCGGGCCGCCGTCGATCGAGCGGACGAGCGACGCCGCCGCGCCGGTGACCATCCGGACCGGGTTCCGCTGGACGAACGCCTTCAGGGCCGAACGGCGGCCGGTGCTCAGACCGCGTTCGGCGAGCGCCTGCTCCATGGAGCGCTGCGTGGACTCGCGGGTGACCCCCACCACGAGCGTGCGGGCACCCAGCGCCTCGGCGCACAGCAGCGCACCGTCCAGGATCAGATGCGGGGCACGGTTGATCAGCACCGTGTCCTTGCGGCAGGCCGGCTCGTCCTCGCTGCCGTTGACGACGACCACCGGCCGGACACCGCGCTTGATCGCCGCTTCGGCGACCGAGCGCAGCTTTTTGTGGAAGGGGAAGCCCGCGCCGCCGCGGCCCTTCAGGTTGATGCGTTCGGAGAGCTGCGCGAGCTGCTCCCCGCCCAGGGGTTCAAGCGGCCCGTGCACCTTGAGGTGCATGGGCAGATCGAGTCTTTCGACAAGGTCGAAGCCCGACGTGAGCTGCGGAAGGCCGACCACGCGGACTTCTGGGACGTCGGGCAGGGCCTCGTTCACCTATAGCCTCCGGAAGGCGTGTTCCAAGGTTCGCCCGAACCCGGTGCGTCGAAGGACGCGCCGGGTGCTGGTTCGTTGGCGGGACCGCTGTTGTACGTGTCGTTCGAGTTGTACGTGCCGTAGCCGGGGTTCGTCTCACCCGTGTCGTACACATCACGTCCACCCGGTCCGCCGACGCCCGGATTGCCATAGACCGGGATGTTGTATCCGGTGTCCTGGAGCGGGTCGTACGCCGACGGGGGCGCCTCGCCGACCGGCGGCGGCGACGGGACCGGCCAGCTGCCCGAGGTGCTGCCGGGGCCGTCCATGCGCGGGAAGGCCTCGGTGGCCTGGAGGTCCAGCCGCTCCATGCGCGCGGTCTGACCGGCCGCGAACGGCGACTGGGGCTGGGGCTGGGGCTGACCGGGCGTGGAGGTGGCCCGGTAGGCGGCCGCGAAGCCGGAGGCCGCCTCGGGGGCGGGCATGCCGGTCGGGAACAGCGGGTTGGGCTGCGGGGCCCCGGCGTCTGCTCGGGAGGACCTCGGCTCGCGTTCGCGTCCGCCGTCGTAGCCCGGCAGGCCGGACTCGCCCACCCGGGCGCGGCTGGCGTCCAGCTCGTCCAGGTCGGGGCGCTCCGAGCTGCCCAGGATGGAGACGAGACGGTCGGCGACCTTGCGCTTGAACGGGCGCGGGGCGGCGCGCAGCGCCAGCGCGCCCATCACGCCGACCAGGCACAGCTCGTACGAGATCATGAAGAAGGGCTTCGCCGCGCGGCCCGCGAACAGGCCGTGGATCAGCGCGGCGCACCAGGCCGGGTAGGCCAGCATGTGCATGGCCCGCCAGCGGGCCGCCACCACGGCCGGGGCGGCGAAATTGCTGCGCAGGGCGCCGGTGACACCCACGAAGATCATCAGCAGTCCGGCCAGCGAACCGAGTCCGATCAGGCCGGCGCTTCCGGTGACGCCGAGCGAGAACGGGATGATCGCGGCGATCACCACGGTGTGATCGAGGGCGATCTTCGTGACGATGTGCACCAGCAGGAACGCGATCGAGGCGACCGCGGTCGTCCGGTGCACCGCCTGCCCGACGATCCGCTGGCGGGTGTTGAGGAAGATGCGGTCCTGTGCGACCAGACCCCAGATCACCGAGCAGCTCAGCGAGACGAGCGAGAGCACGCCCGCGCCGAAGTTCAGGAACGACTGGAACTGGCTGCCTCCGGTCAGCACGACCACGGGTATGAGCAACAGAACGACAGCGGACGCCACCCCCCAGGCCGAGCGGCCTGGCTTGGGGAGCGAGCTGTTACTACGACGAGGGTTCATGGGGGCAACTCCGAGCAGTTCGGGAAAGCGGTCCCGGTGCCGCAGCCTAAGTGGCGCCATACCGATCAGTACGAGGTTTGAGTTATTGCGTTGTTATCAAAGGGCAATGCGGGACTTGCGATGTCCCTTAGTGGTTGTTACGCGAAGTAAGTTTTGAACCTGGTTCAACTATCGTCCCGGTTGTCGCCTTGGACGTACGTGTCAACCGTTGATACGTAAGCGCGTCGCGGCTTGCTCAAGTGCTGCGGTACCCTGACGCCATGCGTGCCGTACGCCTTCTGCTTAGCGGGCCGCGCTGATCAGTCCCGACCGCCGGGCCAAACGGCCGGTCGGCATCGGCGCGGCGTCCCCTCCTGTGCGAGGGGATTTTTCGTTTCTAGAAAGTCACAGCCGCAGGCAGAGACGATCGATGGAGCTTTGAGGATCATGAGCGAGACGAACCCCGCTGCCGCCGCCACGTCGGCGGAGGCCGCGCCGCACCGCTACACGGCCGCCCTGGCGGCCGAGATCGAGGCACGCTGGCAGGACTTCTGGGACGCCGACGGCACCTACGCGGCCCCCAATCCCAAGGGTGACCTGGCCGGCGACCCCGAGCTGGTCGCCAGGCCCAAGAAGTTCATCATGGACATGTTCCCGTACCCGTCCGGGGCGGGACTGCACGTCGGCCACCCCCTGGGCTACATCGCCACCGACGTCTTCGCCCGCTTCCAGCGGATGAACGGCCACAACGTCCTGCACACCCTGGGCTTCGACGCCTTCGGCCTGCCCGCCGAGCAGTACGCCGTGCAGACCGGCACGCACCCGCGGGTGTCCACCGAGTCCAACATCGAGAACATGAAGGCCCAGCTGCGCCGGCTGGGCCTGGGCCACGACAAGCGCCGGTCGTTCGCCACGATCGACCCGGACTACTACAAGTGGACCCAGTGGATCTTCCTGCAGATCTTCAACTCCTGGTACGACGACGAGGCCAAGAAGGCCCGCCCGATCTCCGGGCTGATCGCCCAGTTCGAGTCCGGTGAGCGAGCCGTACCGGGCCACACGCGCGCGTGGAACGAGCTGACCGCAGTCGAGCGAGGCGACGTCCTGGGCGAGTTCCGGCTGGCCTACGCCTCCGACGCGCCGGTCAACTGGTGCCCCGGGCTGGGCACCGTGCTGGCCAACGAGGAGGTCACCGCCGACGGCCGTTCCGAGCGCGGCAACTTCCCGGTCTTCAAGGCCAAGCTGCGCCAGTGGAACATGCGCATCACCGCCTACGCCGACCGGCTGCTGGACGACCTGAACGAGCTGGACTGGCCCGAGGCCATCAAGCTGCAGCAGCGCAACTGGATCGGCCGTAGCGAGGGCGCCCGCGTCGACTTCCCGATCGACGGCGAGAAGATCACCGTCTTCACCACGCGCCCCGACACCCTGTTCGGTGCGACCTACATGGTGCTGGCCCCCGAGCATCCGCTGGTCGACGAGTTCGTTCCGGCCGCCTGGCCCGAGGGCACCCACGACGTGTGGACCGGCGGTCACGCGACGCCCGTCGAGGCCGTGGCCGCGTACCGCGCGCAGGCCGGCGCCAAGTCCGACGTGGAGCGGCAGGCCGAGGCCAAGGACAAGACCGGCGTCTTCACGGGCGCGTACGCGACCAACCCGGTCAACGGCGAAAAGGTCCCGGTGTTCGTCGCCGACTACGTGCTGATGGGATACGGCACCGGCGCGATCATGGCCGTCCCGGCCGGCGACCAGCGCGACTTCGAGTTCGCGCGCGCCTTCGAGCTGCCGATCGTCTGCATCGTCGAGCCGACCGACGGCCGCGGCACCGACACCTCGACGTGGGAGGACGCCTTCGCCTCGTACGACGCGAAGATCATCAACTCCTCCAACGACGACATCAAGCTGGACGGCCTGCCGGTCGCCGAGGCCAAGGCCCGTATCACCGAGTGGCTGGCCCGCAAGGGCATCGGCGAGGGCACCGTCAACTTCCGGCTGCGTGACTGGCTGTTCAGCCGCCAGCGCTACTGGGGCGAGCCCTTCCCGATCGTCTACGACGAGGACGGCGTCGCGCACGCGCTGCCCGAGTCGATGCTGCCGCTGGAACTGCCGGAGGTGGAGGACTACTCGCCGCGCACCTTCGACCCGGAGGACGCGGACACCCAGCCCGAGACGCCGCTGTCGCGCAACGAGGATTGGGTCAACGTCACCCTGGACCTGGGCGACGGGCCGAAGAAGTACCGCCGCGAGACCAACACCATGCCCAACTGGGCCGGTTCCTGCTGGTACGAGCTGCGCTACCTGGACCCGCACAACGACCAGCAGCTGGTCGACCCGGAGATCGAGCGGTACTGGATGGGCCCGCGCCAGGGCCTGCCGCACGGCGGTGTCGACCTGTACGTCGGCGGCGCCGAGCACGCGGTGCTGCACCTGCTGTACGCCCGTTTCTGGTCGAAGGTCCTGTACGACCTGGGGCACGTCTCGTCCGCCGAGCCGTTCCACAAGCTGTTCAACCAGGGCATGATCCAGGCCTACGTCTACCGCGACGGCCGCGGCTTCCCGGTGCCCGCCACCGAGGTCGAGGAGCAGGACGGCGCCTACTACTACCAGGGCGAGAAGGTCACCCGGCTGCTGGGCAAGATGGGCAAGTCCCTGAAGAACGCGGTGACTCCGGACGAGATCTGCGCCGAGTACGGCGCCGACACGTTGCGCCTGTACGAGATGGCGATGGGCCCGCTGGACGTCTCCCGGCCGTGGGACACGCGCGCGGTGGTCGGGCAGTTCCGGCTGCTGCAGCGGCTGTGGCGCGTCATCGTCGACGAGGCGACCGGTGCGGTCACCGTCACCGACGCCGATGCCGACGAGGACACGCTGCGTGCTCTGCACAAGGCGATCGACGGTGTCCGCCAGGACCTGGAGGGCCTGCGCTTCAACACCGCCATCGCCAAGGTCACCGAGCTGAACAACCACCTGACCAAGGCGGGCGGCGCGGTGCCGCGTACGGTCGCCGAGCCGCTGGTGCTGATGATCGCGCCGCTGGCCCCGCACGTCGCCGAGGAGCTGTGGCGCAAGCTGGGTCACACCGACTCGGTCGTGCACCGCGACTTCCCGGTCGCCGACCCGGCGTACGTCGTGGACGAGACCGTGACCTGCGTCGTGCAGATCAAGGGCAAGGTCAAGGCCCGCCTGGAGGTGTCGCCGGACATCTCCGAGGACGAGCTGGAGAAGGTGGCGCTGGCCGACGAGAAGGTCGTCGCGGCGCTGGACGGCGCGGGGATCCGCAAGGTGATCGTCCGCGCGCCGAAGCTGGTGAACATCGTCACGGCGTAACGGCCACGGGCCGCCTTCGGGTGGTCCCCTAAGGGCAGGTTCGGGGTCTTTCTGGAACTCCGGGCCTGCCCTTTGCGTTTACCGTTGAAGGGGCGGCCGCCCCTGCCGTGCTCGGAAGCGATCGGGTGGTCGGGTGGTCGGGTGGCCGTCAGCGGAGGAGGAGCACCGTGGAAACAGTGATCGCCGTATTCGCCGTGCTCTTCCTGCTCTTCGTCGCGGGCGGGGCATACGTCACGTTCAAGGCGGTCGGCGCCGCCAAGCGCGGTGTGGACCGTACGATCACGCAGGCCCGGCGTACGGTCGAGGACCACACGCTGCGCGCCAAGTCCATGGTCCAGATCGGCCCGGCGGCCGAGATCGCCCAGCTGCGGCTCACCCTGCGCACCTCTATGCGGGCCACCCAGGACGCGCTGCACGCCGGCGTCGCCGAGGACGAGTCGCTGAAGGAATCCCTCGGCCTCTTCCAGCGGCTGAGTGTGCACGGGCAGGAACTGGACGGCGAGCTCAGGCGCCTGGAGTCCGAGCCGGACCGGGCCACGCTCACCGCCCGGCTGCCCGAGCTGCGCCGGCGCACCACACGCGTCACCGAGTCCGCGGACGCATTGCGGTGGGCGGTGCGTGACCGTGCCCACCGGTTCGCCGACGACGACCTGGACACCTTGAGCACGCAGATCGGCGTCGAGGCGGAAGCCCTGCGGCACTGGACCCGTCCCGCCCCCGCACCCGAGACCCCGCCGTGGCCCGACGCCGCCGCCGGTCAGGGGGATCGCCAGACCTGGCCGGAGGCACCCCGGTCCGCCCCGGAGGAGGAGCCGGCGCAGCCCGCGATCACGCCGCCCGGGCGGCGTCAGGCCTACCCCTGGCAGAAGAAGCCCCGGCCGGAGAGCACCACTTGACACGGCCGGTCCTGGCCGAGGCGGGCGGGGGCGGGCTGCCGCCCCTGGGCTACGCCAGGTAACCTCCAGCTCATGTCCCGCCATGTCGCGATCGTCACCGATTCAACGGCCTACCTGCCGCCGCGGACGATGGAGCGCCACGGCATCACCGCGGTTCCCCTGACCGTGGTCCTCGGCGACCGGGCGTTCGAAGAGGGCACCGAGATCTCGACCCGTTCCCTGGCCCAGGCTCTGCAGAAGCGGCGCTCCGTCACCACGTCCCGGCCCAGCCCCGAGGTGTTCGCGGAAACGTACCGCAAGGTCGCCGAGTCCGGTGCCACCGGCATCGTCTCGCTCCACCTGTCCGCCGAACTGTCGGGTACCTACGACGCGGCGGTCGTCGCGGCGCGCGAAGCATCCGTTCCGGTGCGGGTGGTGGACACCGGGATGGTCGCGATGGCGCTGGGTTTCTGCGCGCTCGCGGCGGCCGAGGCCGCCGAGGCGGGCGGCACCGCCGACGAGGCCGTCACCGCGGCGGAGAAACGCGCCGCCGGCACCTCGGCGTACTTCTACGTCGACACCCTCGACTATCTGCGCCGTGGCGGCCGCATCGGCGCGGCGCAGGCGCTGCTGGGTTCCGCGCTGGCCGTCAAGCCCCTGCTGCGGCTGGACGGCGGTCGGATCGAACTGCTGGAGAAGGTACGGACGGCGTCCCGGGCCATCGCCCGCCTCGAGGAGCTCGCCGCCGAGCGTGCGGGCGGCGCCGAGGTGGACATCGCCGTCCACCATCTCGCCGCCCCCGACCGGGCCTCTGCCCTCGCCGACCGGCTGCGGGCACGGGTGCCGGGACTGGCCGAGCTGCACGTGAGCGAGGTCGGTGCGGTGATCGGCGCGCACACGGGACCTGGGCTGCTCGGGGCGGTCGTCTCACTGCGGTGACCTGTGGATCAGAGGGCGGCGGTCTCGCCGCTTTCACTCGTGTGGGTGGTGAAGTTATCCACAACCGGGCCGTGATCCACGGAACTTGAGCAAGATCATCGTGGATCGGCGGAAGGCCTGATCCTCGTCGCATGGCACTTCGATCACGCTCACACGAGACACATGCGACCAGTGGCCCGGGCCGGGGCCCTTCCTCCGACGGCCGGACCCGGCACCGCCGGTCCCCGGCCCGGGTCCGCACCCGGCACCGCCCGGCCCCGGCGGAAGAACTGCGCCGCCGGGCGGAGCTCCTCTTCGGCGAACGGGGAGTCACCAGGCCGGATCCGGGACACGGCCTCCCGCACGCGGGCACGGTGACCGGTACCGGTACGGCGGCCGGACTGACCGCGGCCACCTCCGGGTTGCGCACCGCCGCGTCCGGGGTGCGCACCGCCGCGGCCGTACTGTCCACGGCGGCGGCGGTGATGTCCTCGGCCCGTGCGCTCGCCGACGAGGGCACGGGCCTGCGCGAACCGGCGCTCCCCAAACTGCGGTCCCGCGTCGGGCTCGCCGTGCGGGAGCGGATGCCGGTGTGGCTGCAGACCCGCTGCGGGCTGGAACGCCGGGGCGCCGTCGCCATCGGGGTGGTTCTCGTGGTGGCCGGGGCCCTGGCCGTGCAGCACTTCTGGACGGGCCGGACCGAGGCGGTGAGTGCACCGGAGGTGGTGCGCGCCGAGGCACCGTACGAGAAGAGCGAGGAGAAGGTTCCGGCCGCGGGCACCGGTACCGCCGCGGCGCCCGCCGGGCCGGCGGGGCCCGGCGGCGAGGTCGTCGTGGATGTCACCGGGAAGGTGCGTGAGCCGGGGGTCCACTCCCTGCCAGCCGGGTCCCGGGTGACCGACGCGTTGAGGGCGGCGGGCGGGGTGCGGCCCGGTACGGACACCGGCGGACTCAACCGAGCCCGTTTCCTGGTGGACGGCGAACAGATCGTCGTCGGGGGCCCTGCCCCGCCGCCCGCCCCGGACCAGGTGGCAGACGGTGCCGCGACGGGAACGGGCCCGGCCGCCCCGATCTCCCTGAACACGGCGACCGTGGAGCAGCTCGATGCCCTGCCCGGGGTCGGCCCGGTACTGGCCCAGCACATCGTCGACTACCGGACCCAGCACGTCGGCTTCCGCTCGGTCGACGAACTCCGCCAGGTCAAGGGCATCGGCGACCGCCGCTTCTCCGACCTGCGGGATCTGGTCCGGCCATGAGCCGCGTGAGCGACGGAGCGCCGTCGGGATCCGTGACGGTACGCCGGGCCGTGCACGCCGGTTCGGGCAAGCGGCTCGGGACCGCGCACCCCCGGCAGGACGCCGCGGCCGACCTGCGGCTGGTGCCGCCCGCGCTGGCCGCCTGGGCGACGGCGGCGCTGACCCTGGACGCGCCGCCGAATTGGACGGCCGGGACCGCCGGCATCTGCCTGGTCGTCGGACTGATCCTGCTGTGCCGGAGCCGGTCAGGCCGCCGACCCGGCACGGCGACTCGCAACTCTCCGGATCTCGGGTCCGTGACGGTGACCGGCAACTCTCCGGATCCCGGGTCTGGGACGGTGACCGGCCACTCTCCAGTCCCCGGGCATCGGAGGGTGACTCGCAACCCCCCGGCCCTCCGGTCGACTTGGCGGAACGCCTCCGTCGGTGCTCTGCTCCTCTGTGTCGCCGGGGCCGCCGCCTCCGCGGGGCTGCACGGGGCGGATGTCCGCCGGGGGCCGGTGCCCGGCCTGGCCCGCGCCTACGCGACCGTGACCGCGGAGGTGGAACTCACGGGCGATCCGTGGCTCAGCAGGCCGCGCGTGCGGGGTGACCATGCCACTCCCGTCGCCGTGCTGGTGCGGGGCGAGGTACGGCGGGTGGAGAGCGGCGAGGGGGCGGCGGTGACGACGAGGTCACCGGTGCTGATGGCCGTCGACCCGGGGGTGCGGGCGCCGGGTGGCGGTGGCCGCGCGGAGTGGCTCGGGCTGCTGCCCTCCACCCGGCTGCGGGTGAGCGGGCGGCTGGCACCGGCGACGGCCGGCGGGGACCGGACCGCGGCGATGCTGCGGGTGCGGGAGCGTCCCGCGCCGGTGGTGGTGGGTGAGCCCAGCGGGCCGCAGCGGCTGGCCGGACGGCTGCGGGCCGGGCTGCGGGAGGCGACCGAGGGACTGCCCGAAGACGCGCGGGCACTGCTGCCCGGGTTGGTCGTCGGGGACACCTCGCGGATCACCCCCGAACTGGACGAGGCCTTCGAGCAGACCGATCTCGCGCACACCCTCGCGGTCTCGGGCAGCAACCTCACCATCCTGCTCGCCCTGCTCATCGGACCGCCGGGACTGGCCCAGCAGGTCGAGCGGCGCGGCCTCGCCCCGCGCCTGGGGCTGTCGCTGCGATCGACGGCGCTGTTCGCGTCGGCACTCACCCTCGGATTCGTCGTCGTGTGCCGGCCGGACCCCAGCGTGCTGCGGGCCGCGGCCTGCGGAGCCGTCGCCCTGCTCGCCCTGGCGACCGGGCGCCGCAGGTCCCTGATCCCGGCACTGGCGACGGCGGTTCTGCTGTTGGTGCTGTACGACCCGTGGCTGGCACGCAGTTACGGCTTCCTGCTGTCGGTGCTGGCCACCGGGGCGCTGCTGGTGCTGGCGCCCGGCTGGAGCGAGGCGTTGCGGCGGCGCGGGGTGCCGGAGCGGCTGGCCGAGGGCCTGGGCGCGGCTGCCGCCGCGCAGGCGGTGTGTGCGCCGGTGGTCGTGGTGCTGTCGGCGCGGGTGAGTCTGGTGGCGGTGCCGTGCAATCTGCTGGCCGAGATCGCGGTCGCGCCGGCCACGGTGCTGGGGTTCGCGGCGCTCGCTGCGGCCCCGGTGGCGATGCCCCTGGCCAAGGCGCTGGCGTGGTGCGCGAGCTGGCCGGCCGGGTGGATCGCGGGGATCGCCCGGACCGGGGCCGCGTTGCCGGGCGCGGGCGTGGACTGGCCCGGGAGCTGGGCGGGGGCGCTGCTGCTGGCCGGGGTCACGGTGGTCGTCGTACCGCTGGGGCGGCGGTTGCTGCGGCATCCCTGGTGGTGCGGGGCGCTCGGGTTGCTGCTCGTGCTGCTGGTGGTGCGGCCGGCGCCGCTGACCCGGGTGATCACGGGCTGGCCGCCGCCCGGCTGGCGGCTTGCGATGTGCGACGTCGGGCAGGGCGACGCGACGGTGCTCGCGGCGGGCGCCGGCACGGCCGTGGTGGTCGATGCAGGACCCGATCCGGCACTGGTCGACCACTGCCTGCGGGAACTCGGCGTCACCCGCGTCCCGCTGGTCGTCCTGACCCACTTCCACGCCGACCATGTCGGCGGGCTGCCCGGGGTGCTGCGGGGGCGGACGGTGGCGCAGATCGAGACGACCGGGTTCGAGGAACCGGCGGAACAGGCCGAGTTCGTACGCAGGGAGGCGGCCGAGCACCGGATCCCCCTCACGCGCGCGGTCGCCGGGGAGCGGCGCACCACCGGCGGGCTGGACTGGCGGGTGCTGTGGCCGCCCCCGGATCCGGCACCGGAACCCGACGGCCCGAACGACGCCAGTGTCGCCCTGCTGGTCCGTTCGGCCGGACTGCGGATGCTGCTGCTCGGAGACCTCGAACCCCCGGCCCAGCAGGAGCTGCTGAGATCACCGGCGGCCGCAGGACTGGGCCGGGTGGATGTTCTGAAAGTGGCCCACCACGGGTCCGCGTACCAGGATCCGCAGCTGCTGCGGCTGGTGGCACCCCGGGTGGCGCTCATCTCGTGCGGGGCGGACAACCCGTACGGGCATCCGGCGCCCGACACGGTGGCGCGACTGAGGGCCGCGGGTGCGGTGGTGCTGCGGACCGACCGGGACGGGGCGCTCGCGGTGACCGGCGGCCGTACGGGACGGGAGGCGGGGGAGCTGGCAGTGGCGCGAGACTGAGGGCATGAACGCGGTGAACAGCACGCAGACCGACGCCTACCTACACCGGCTCGGGGCCGCCCGCCCGGCCCGGCCCACCGCCGAGGCTCTGCGGGATCTGCATCTGAGGCATCTGCGGGCCGTGCCCTTCGAGAACCTCGCGATCCACCTCGGCGAGGAGATCGTGCTGGCGCAGGAGCGGCTGGTGGACAAGGTGGTGGGCGTGGGCCGGGGCGGGTTCTGCTACGAACTCAACGGCGCGTTCTCGGCGTTGCTGACCGCGCTCGGTTTCCAGGTGACGCTGCTGGCGGGGCGGGTGTACGGGGACGAGGGGAGGCTCGGGATCCCGTACGACCATCTCGCGCTGCGCGTGGGGACGGTGGACGGGGGCGAGTGGCTCGCCGACGTCGGGTTCGGGGCGCACAGCCACTACCCGCTGGCGTTCGCGGAGCGGGGTGAGCAGGCGGATCCGGGCGGCACGTTCCGGATCACCGGGGCCGGGCCGGACGCGGCGGGGGCCGGGGGAGCACCGGGTGCGGTGGCCGGGGACCTGGACGTGCTGCGGAACGGGAAGCCGCAGTACCGGCTGGAGGTCCGGCCCAGGGTGCTCGGGGACTTCACGGCCGGGGCGTGGTGGCACAGCACCTCGCCGTCTTCCCATTTCACGCAGTCGCTTGTGTGTTCCCGGGTCACCGAGGACGGCGGCCGGATCACGCTCGGCGGGCGGACGCTGACGGTGACGGCGGCGGACGGGGCGCGTGAAGTACGGGAGTTGGAGGGCGACGAGGAGGTGCTGGGGGTCTACCGGGAGCGGTTCGGGATCGAGCTGGACCGCCTACCCGTTGTGCGAACTCCACGGAACATCAACCGGAACGGCTAAGCCGGGCGTCACGGGAGAACAGGTCGCTACCGGCGCGTAGCGTGCTACTCGTGGGTAGTTCCGGCACATATGCTGGATTCCCGTGATGTGGGCCCGTGTTGCCTCGAAAGCCGCATCAGTGTTCGAATGTTTCTTCGGTAACGGATGGTGGCGAGGCGTACAGGGGTGGCGTGGATGTTCGGCGGCTTGAGGGGAAACCGAACGAACCGGGTGCAGCGGACGAGTCCCCTCGCGGCGGTGCAGACTCCGCCCGACGCCGGGGTGCTGAGCTGCCGGGTGATCGACCCGGTCAACGAGCCGGTGACGAACGCGGAGTTCGCGGTCAGCGACACCCTGGGGCGCACGGTGGTCAGCGGGGGCGCGGATCCCTACGGTTCGTTCATGACGACCGTCCCGGCGGGGGAGTACCGGCTCGCGGTGTCCGCCGAGGGCTTCAAGCCGTACCGGGCCACCGCGCGGGTCGGCGAGAACAGCCTCGCCTCGCTCGGTGACGTGACCCTCCAGGTCGCCCAGCCGCCGGAGCTGCCGGCGCCCGGGGACTGGCAGATCGAACCGACGCATTCCTCGATCGCGTTCACCGCCCGGCACATCGGACTGGCCCGGATCCACGGGCGGTTCAACTCGTTCGCGGGCGCGGTACGGATCGCCGAACCGATGGAGCGGTCCGCCCTGCACGTCGTGATCGACGCCGCGACCATCGACACCGGCGTGCGCATGCGGGACGACCATCTGCGGTCGGCGGACTTCCTGGACGTGCTGCGGTTTCCGACGCTGGAGTTCTACGGCGACCGGTTCGCGCACCGGGGCGGCACCAGGTGGGCCGTCACCGGGGCACTGTCCCTGCACGGCGTGACCCGGACGGTCACCCTCGACACGGAGTACCTCGGGCTCGGCAACGGCATGGAGGGCGAGGTGCGGGCGGCCTGCCGGGCCACCACCGAACTGCACCGGGACGACTTCACGGTGAGCTGGCAGACGATGCTGGCGCGCGGGATCGCGGTCGTCGGGCCGAGCATCCGCGTCGACCTCGACGTGCAGATCGTGCCCCAGGGCTGAGCAGGCCGCTCCTGCCCGGCTCCGGCTCGTTGCGGCCGGTGGCGGTACCGGAGAATGGTGCCGTGAGCGATGTGAGACATGTGCTGGTGCTGCCGGACCGGGACGCGGCGGAGGAAGCCGCCGAGGCGCTCGGGGAGCGCTTCGGGATCGGTGAGGAGCCGCGGCTGGTGCGGGACGCGCTGGCGGGGGAGGACGACGCCGAGGACGCACAGTGGCTGGTGCTGTTGCGGGACGTGGAGGAACGGCTGGACCCGGCGGAGCTGGACGAGTTCGCGGGCGAGTGGGAGGGATGGCGGGAGGAGCCGTAGCGGGTGCGCGGGGCCGCCGCGGCCACTCCTGCCGGCTCGGCGGTACGACGGTCCTCGCCCGCGTCGGCAGGCGGCACGGCCGCCGCGTTGTCAGTGGGCCGTGGGATGCTTGGCGTGATGGCAAAGAAGACTGCTGATGACGATCCGCTCGCCCCGCTGACGCTTGCCGTGGGGCAGGAGGAGCTGCTGCTCGACCGTGCCGTGCAGCAGGTGGTGGCCGCCGCCCGGGCCGCCGACGCCGACACGGACGTACGGGATCTGACCCCGGACCAGTTGCAGCCCGGCACGCTCGCCGAGCTGACCAGCCCGTCGCTCTTCGCGGAGCGCAAGGTCGTCGTCGTACGCAACGCGCAGGATCTGTCGGCCGACACGGTCAAGGACGTGAAGGCGTACCTCGGGGCGCCCGCCGAGGAGATCACGCTGGTGCTGCTGCACGCGGGCGGCGCCAAGGGCAAGGGGCTGCTGGACGCGGCGCGCAAGGCGGGGGCGCGGGAGGTCGCCTGCCCGAAGATGACGAAGCCGGCGGACCGGCTCGCGTTCACGCGGAACGAGTTCCGGGCGCTGGGCCGCTCCGCCACCCCGGAGGCCTGCCAGGCGCTCGTGGACGCCATCGGCAGCGATCTGCGCGAGCTGGCCTCCGCCGTGACGCAGCTCGCCGCCGACGTCGAGGGCACCATCGACGAGGCCGTCGTCGGGCGCTACTACACCGGGCGGGCCGAGGCGTCGAGCTTCACCGTCGCCGACCGGGCCGTGGAAGGACGTACGGCGGAGGCCCTGGAGGCGTTGCGCTGGTCGCTGGCGACCGGCGTTGCCCCGGTGCTGATCACGAGTGCGCTCGCGCAGGGGGTGCGGGCGATCGGGAAGCTTTCGGGCGCGCGGGGCGGACGGCCCGCCGATCTCGCCCGGGAGCTCGGGATGCCGCCGTGGAAGATCGACCGGGTACGGCAGCAGATGCGGGGCTGGACGCCCGACGGGGTGGCGGTGGCGCTGCGGGCCGTCGCCGAGGCCGACGCGGGCGTCAAGGGCGGCGGGGACGATCCCGAGTACGCCCTGGAGAAGGCCGTGGTGACCATCGCGCGGGCGGCGCGGTCGCGCGGCAGGGGGTAACCGGCCGGACGTACCGCAGGGGGACGGGCTCGCCCGGAAACGCCGAAAGCCCCGGCGTCCGTCCTGGGGAAGGGCGGAGTGCCGGGGCATCGGTTTCAAGCTTTTCGAGCCCGTTCCCGCGTGGCGAACGCAGGCCGCGAACAGGCTCTGGGGGCCGGTCGGGGGCGGATGAGAGAGGGCCCGCCCGGGTCCTTCCGGCGTCGTATCAAGTGTCAGCCCTGGAGGGACGCGACCTTGGAAGCGAGCGCCGACTTCTTGTTGGCAGCCTGGTTCTTGTGGATGACGCCCTTGGAGACGGCCTTGTCGAGCGCACGCGACGCGGCGCGCTGGTACTCGGTGGCCTTCTCGACGTCACCCGCGGCAGCGGCCTCGCGGGCCTTGCGGATCGCGGTCTTGAGGGAGGACTTGACAGCCTTGTTGCGCTGACGAGCCTTCTCGTTGGTCTTGATCCGCTTGATCTGGGACTTGATGTTCGCCACGAAAGAGCCTTTTCAGGTTCTGGTGCGGGACCGTGCAGATCCCGTACCGATGATTTCTCGAAGACGTGCCTCGCGCTGAGAGGGCATGAGACACAGCTGCCCAGACTAGCAGCGGGGCGGGGAACCGCCCAAACCGGTCCCCGGTCCCCCGTCATGGGACCATGGAGGCTACGTATCGATCCGACCCGAGGCATAAGGCGCCTCAAGAGACAGGACCCTGCGTGCCCGCGACCCCTAACAATGTGCCCGAGCCGAGCCGTACCGACCCGGCTCTGATCCGCAATTTCTGCATCATCGCGCACATCGACCACGGCAAGTCCACGCTCGCCGACCGGATGCTCCAGCTGACCGGTGTGGTCGAGCAGCGGCAGATGCGTGCTCAGTACCTCGACCGGATGGACATCGAGCGCGAGCGCGGCATCACGATCAAGTCCCAGGCGGTGCGTCTGCCCTGGGCCCCGACCGAGGGCCCCGACCAGGGCAGCACGCACATCCTCAACATGATCGACACCCCGGGGCACGTCGACTTCACCTACGAGGTCTCGCGGTCGCTGGCGGCCTGCGAGGGGACCGTCCTCCTCGTCGACGCCGCCCAGGGCATCGAGGCGCAGACCCTCGCCAACCTCTACCTGGCGATGGAGAACGACCTCACGATCATCCCCGTGCTCAACAAGATCGACCTGCCGGCCGCCCAGCCGGAGAAGTTCGCGGAGGAACTGGCGAACCTGGTCGGCTGCGAGCCGGACGACGTGCTGCGGGTCTCCGCCAAGACCGGCCTCGGTGTCGACGCCCTGCTGAACAAGGTCGTCAAGGAGATCCCGGCGCCCGTCGGTGTCGCCGACGCGCCCGCCCGCGCGATGATCTTCGACTCGGTCTACGACTCCTACCGCGGTGTCGTCACCTACGTCCGTGTCATCGACGGCCAGCTCAACAAGCGCGAGCGCATCAAGATGATGTCGACCGGCGCCACCCACGAGCTGCTGGAGATCGGGACGAACTCGCCCGAGATGCTGGGTGCCGACGGCCTCGGCGTCGGCGAGGTGGGCTATCTGATCACCGGTGTGAAGGACGTGCGGCAGTCCAAGGTCGGTGACACCGTCACCAGCCAGCACAAGGGCGCCACGGAGGCCCTCGGCGGCTACAAGGACCCGAAGCCGATGGTCTTCTCCGGTCTGTATCCGCTGGACGGCTCCGACTACCCCGAACTGCGCGAGGCCCTCGACAAGCTGCAGCTCAACGACGCCGCGCTCGTCTACGAGCCGGAGACCTCCGCCGCCCTCGGCTTCGGCTTCCGTGTCGGCTTCCTCGGCCTGCTGCACCTGGACGTGATCCGGGAGAGGCTGGAACGCGAGTTCGGGCTCGACCTGATCGCGACCGCTCCGAACGTGGTCTACCGCGTCGTCATGGAGGACGGCAGCGAGCACACGGTCACCAACCCGAGTGAGTTCCCCGAGGGGAAGATCGGCGAGGTGTACGAGCCGGTCGTGCGCGCCACCATCCTGGCGCCCAGCGAGTTCATCGGCTCGATCATGGAGCTGTGCCAGACCCGGCGCGGCACCCTGCTCGGCATGGACTACCTGTCCGAGGACCGCGTCGAGATCCGGTACACGCTGCCGCTCGCGGAGATCGTCTTCGACTTCTTCGACCAGCTGAAGTCGAAGACGCGCGGTTACGCGTCGCTGGACTACGAGCCCACCGGCGAGCAGACGTCCAGCCTGGTCAAGGTCGACATCCTGCTGCACGGCGACAAGGTGGACGCCTTCTCGGCGATCACGCACAAGGACGCGGCGTACGCGTACGGGGTGCGGCTCGTCGCCAAGCTGCGCGAGCTCATCCCCAGGCAGGCCTTCGAGGTGCCCATCCAGGCCGCCATCGGCTCCCGGGTGATCGCCCGCGAGACCATCCGCGCCATCCGCAAGGACGTCCTCGCCAAGTGCTACGGCGGTGACATCTCCCGTAAGCGCAAGCTGCTGGAGAAGCAGAAGGAAGGCAAGAAGCGGATGAAGATGGTGGGTTCCGTGGAGGTTCCGCAGGAGGCCTTCATCGCGGTCCTCAGCAGCGATGACAGCGCGGGATCGGCCAAGAGCAAGAAGTAACCGCCGGTAACAATCGGCGACGGCCGCAAATCGGGTACAACAGGGGTCCGCCGTACGAAAGTGCGGCGGACCCCTACGCGTGCGTAGGGTCGCTCTGTGTGGAACATGCGGGGAAACAGACAGGCCGATGCCCCTTACGTACAGGCCGGTCGCGGCTTACTCTGATCCCTGCTCGATAGTTACTCGCGAGTTAAACAAGTAGTGCGATCCGCACCGTGAGTAAACCCAGCCGCACTGAGCCAGCCGCACCGTCGCGGGCCCCCGGAGGATGTCGTGAGCGACACGCAGACACTGATCGAGAACCGTCCGCCGTCTGTGGCGGCCCTCTTCCTGGAGCGTGTGGCGGCCACACCGGACGCCGAGGCCTACCGGTACCCGGTGCCCGCCGCCTCCGGTCAGGGGCCGGACGAGTGGAAGTCCCTGAGCTGGGGGCAGGCGGCCGAGCGCGTCTACGCGATCGCGGCCGGTCTCATCGAACTCGGCATCCAGCCCGAGCAGCGGGTCGCCCTGGCCGCCTCCACCCGCGTCGAGTGGATCCTCACCGACCTCGGCATCCTGTGCGCCGGAGCGGCCACCACGACCGTCTATCCGCAGACCAACGCCGAGGAGTCGGCGTTCATCCTCTCCGACTCCGGCAGCCGGGTGCTGATCGCGGAGGACGCGGCACAGGTCGCCAAGGCCGTCGAGAAGCGCGCCGAGCTGCCCGAACTCATCCAGGTCGTCGTCATCGACCCGGCCGGCGTGGAGACGGACGACTGGGTTCTCACCCTCGCCGAGCTGGAGGAGCGCGGCGCCAAGCACCTGGAGAAGCACCCCGAGCTGATCAAGGAGCGGGTCGGCGCGATCACCAAGGACCAGCTCGCCACGCTCATCTACACCTCCGGCACCACCGGCCGCCCCAAGGGCGTACGGCTGCCGCAGGACAACTGGTCGTACATGGCGAAGGCGATCGCCGCGACCGGTCTGATCAGCACCGACGACGTGCAGTACCTCTGGCTGCCGCTCGCCCATGTCTTCGGCAAGGTGCTCACCTCCGGGCAGATCGAGGTCGGCCATGTCACCGCCGTCGACGGCCGCGTCGACAAGATCATCGAGAACCTGCCGATCGTGCAGCCGACGTACATGGCCGCCGTACCGCGCATCTTCGAGAAGGTCTACAACGGTGTCGCCGCGAAGGCCCGTGCCGGTGGCGCCGCCAAGTACAAGATCTTCCAGTGGGCGGCCGACGTCGCACGCGAGTACGCCAAGGCCACCCAGGACAACTTCCGCCGCACCGGCTCCGCCACCGCGCCCTTCGGGCTCACCGCCAAGCACAAGGTCGCCGACGGGCTCGTCTACTCCAAGCTGCGGGAGGCCTTCGGCGGGCGGCTGCGGGCCTGTGTCTCCGGGTCCGCCGCGCTGGCCCCCGAGATCGGCTACTTCTTCGCCGGCGCCGGTGTGCACATCCTCGAGGGCTACGGTCTGACGGAGTCCTCCGCCGCGTCCTTCGTGAACCCCGGTGAGGCCTACCGCACCGGTACGGTCGGCAAGCCGCTGCCCGGCTGCGAGGTGCGGATCGCCGACGACGGGGAGATCCTGCTCCGCGGCCCCGGCATCATGCAGGGCTACCACGGGCTGCCCGAGAAGACGGCGGAGGTCCTGGAGGCCGACGGCTGGTTCCACACCGGTGACATCGGTGAGCTGTCCCCCGACGGCTATCTGCGGATCACCGACCGCAAGAAGGACCTCATCAAGACGTCCGGCGGCAAGTACATCGCGCCCGCCGAGGTCGAGGGACAGTTCAAGGCGGTCTGCCCGTACGTCTCCAACATCCTCGTGCACGGCGCCGACCGGAACTTCTGCACGGCCCTGATCGCCCTCGACGAGGTCGCGATCCTGGAATGGGCCAAGGAGAACGGCCTGGACGGCAAGTCCTACGCCGAGGTGGTGGCCGCGCCGGCGACCGTCGAGATGGTCGACGGTTACGTCAAGGAGCTCAACGAGGGGCTGCAGCGGTGGCAGACCATCAAGAAGTTCCGGCTGCTGCCCCGGGATCTGGATGTGGAGCACGGGGAGATCACGCCGAGCCTGAAGGTGAAGAGGCCGGTAGTGGAACGCGGGTACAAGCACCTGATCGACGAGATGTACGCGGGGACGCGCGAGGCGTAGGTGTCTCGTCCTCAGGTACCGGGGCGTGGGGGCCGCTGGCGCGGTTCCCCGCCCCCCTGCGGTCGGATCAGCTGACGTAGCTCACCGACCTCGGCCCGCAGAGCCGCCGCGTCCAGAGGACCGTCTTGCGACAGGTGGTCCTCCAGGACCGCCAGCCGCTTGCTCAACTCGCTGAAATCCGCCTGTTCTCGCGTCAGCAGAGCCTGCAACTGCTGGTTTTTTCTGTGCAGCTCCAAAAACACGTTGACCTTCGCCCGCAGCACCCATGGATCGAAGGGTTTCGTCAGATAGTCCGCCGCGCCCGTCGCATAACCGCGGAAGGCGTACCCGGCGTCCTCCTCCGCTCCCGTCAGGAAGATGATGGGGACGTCCTTGGTCTGGTCGAGGCGTTTGATGTTCGCGGCCGTCTCGAAGCCGTCCATGCCCGGCATGCGGATGTCGAGGAGGACCACGGCGAAGCGGCGGCGCAGCAGGGCCTTCATCGCCTCCTCACCGGAACGCGCGCGCACTATCGGCTCGTTCAGCGAGCCCAGTACGGCCTCCAGCGCGATCAGGTTGTCCTCCATGTCGTCGACCAGGAGGATGCCGGCCCGCTCATCAGCGATCATCGCCCTGTCCGTTCCTCGTCGGCGGCCTCGCCGCCTTCCGTGCTGTCGGGGTCCAGGAGTGCGCAGACGACGGTGAGCAGCCGGTCGACGTCCACGGGTTTGGGTACGTAGTCGTTGGCGCCGCGCGCGATGGACTTCTCCCGGTCGCCGGGCATCGCCTTCGCCGTCAGCGCGACGATCGGCAGGCCGGTCCAGCGAGGAGCGCGGCGGATGGCCGCGATGGTCTCGTAGCCGTCCATCTCCGGCATCATGATGTCCATCAGGACCAGTTCGACGTCCTGGTTGCGTTCGAGGGTCTCGATGCCCTCCCGGCCGTTCTCCGCGTACAGCACCGGCATGCCGACGCGGCCCAGGACGTGGGTGAGCGCGAACACGTTGCGGATGTCGTCGTCGATGATCAGGACGCGCCGGCCGGGCAGGATCTGGCTGGCGCGGCCGGACTGCCAGGCCTCCAGCTTGGTCGGCGCCGGCCAGGAGTCGTCGGTGTCGGGGGCGCCGGGCCTGGCGGGGTCGGGGACCGGCAGGGTGTGGTCCTCGGGGGTGGGGCCCGCCGCCGTGTGGCCGGGGCTGACGACCGGGACGTACAGCGTGAACGTCGAGCCCTTGCCCTGCTCGCTCGCCGCGACGATCCGGCCGCCCAGCAGGCCCGCGATCTCGCGGCTGATGGACAGGCCGAGGCCGGTGCCGCCGTACTTGCGGTTCGTGGTGCCGTCGGCCTGCTGGAACGCCTCGAAGATCACCGGGAGTTTCTCGGCGGCGATCCCGATACCGGTGTCCGTCACCTCGAAGGCGATCAGTTCGTCGCTGCCGCGGACGTAGTGCTGGTCGGGGTCCGTCACCCGGCCGACCCGCAGTTCCACCCTCCCCTTGGCGGTGAACTTGATCGCGTTGGAGAGCAGGTTGCGCAGGATCTGCTGGAGGCGCTGTTCGTCGGAGTACATCTCGCGCGGTACGTCCTCGCCGACCGCCACCTCGAAGGCCAGACCCCGGTCCAGGGTCAGCGGGCGGAAGGTCGCGTGGACGTAGTCGAGCAGTTTGATCAGGGGGAGGCGTTTGGGGCGTACGTCCATCCGGCCGGCCTCGATCTTCGACAGGTCCAGGATGTCGTTGATGAGCTGGAGGAGGTCGGAGCCCGAACGGTGGATCGTCGTCGCGAACTGGACCTCCTGGTCCGAGAGACGGCCGTCCGGGTTGTCGGACAGCAGTCGGGCCAGAATCAACAAGGAGTTCAGCGGAGTGCGCAGTTCGTGGGACATGTTGGCCAGGAACTCCGACTTGTACTGGGAAGAAGTCGCAAGGAGGGCGGCTTTTTCCTCAAGTTCCGCGTTGGAGCGCTGTAGTTCCGCCTGTTGTTTCTGAAGTTCGTCCGAACGTTCCTGGAGCTGCATCGCCAGCCGCTGCGACTCGCCGAGCAGGGACTCCGTGCGGGAGTTGGCGATGATCGTGTTGATGGCCACGCCGATGGTGTTGACGAACTGGTCGAAGAAGGCCAGGTGGACGTCCGAGAAGCGGGAGAAGGAGGCCAGTTCGATCACGCCGAGGAGTTTGTCCTCGAAGAGGATCGGGATGATGACGATCGTCGTCGGCGACGCCTCCCCGAGACCACTGTTGATCTTGATGTAGTCCGGCGGTGCCTCCTCGACGAGGATCCGCGTCTTCTCGCGGGCCGCCTGCCGGACCAGGCCGTGCACCGGCAGGCCGCCGGTCTCGACGATCGCGCCCTGTGCCGAGCCGTAGCCGGCGATGAACGCCAGGCCCTTCGCCGGTACGGCCGTCCGCACGGCGGCGCCGTCCTCGTCCGGGTCGGCCAGGAAGAACGCGCCGTACTGGGCGTTCACCAGCGGGGTCAGTTCGCGCAGGATCAGGTCGGCGACCTCCATCAGGTCCCGGTGGCCCTGCATCAGCGCGGCGAGCCGGGCCAGGTTGGACTCCAGCCAGTCCTTCGCGCGGGTCGTCTCGCGCAGGTTGGCCACCATCAGGTTGATGTTGTCCTTCAGCTCGGCGACCTCGCCCTGCGTCTCCACCGTGATTGACCGGGACATGTCGCCCTGCGCGACGGCCGAGGCGACCTCGGCGATCGCGCGGACCTGGGTGGTGAGGTTGAGGGCGAGTTCGTTCACGTTGGTCGTCAGGCGCTTCCAGGTGCCGTACACGCCCTCCACGCGCGCCTGGCCGCCCAGTTGCCCTTCGGAGCCCACCTCGCGGGCCACGCGGGTCACCTCGGAGGAGAACGACGACAGTGTGTCGACCATCGTGTTGATCGTCGTCTTCAGTTCGAGGATCTCGCCGCGCGCGTCCACGTCGATCTTCTTCGACAGGTCGCCCTGTGCCACGGCCGTCGCCACCTGGGCGATGTTCCGCACCTGTGAGGTGAGGTTGTCGGCCATGTAGTTGACGTTGTCGGTCAGGTCCCGCCAGACGCCGGAGACGCCGAGCACCTGGGCGCGGCCGCCCAGCCGGCCGTCGGTGCCGACCTCGCGGGCCACCCGGGTCACCTCGTCGGCGAAGGCCCGCAGCTGCTCCACCATCGTGTTGACGGTGTCCTTCAGTTCGAGGATCTCGCCGCGTGCGTCGACGGTGATCTTCTTGGAGAGGTCGCCGTTGGCGACGGCTGTCGTCACCTGGGCGATGTTGCGGACCTGCGAGGTCAGGTTCAGCGCCATGAAGTTGACGTTGTCGGTGAGGTCTTTCCAGACCCCGGAGACGCCTCTGACCTGTGCCTGACCGCCGAGGTTTCCTTCGGTGCCGACTTCGCGGGCGACGCGGGTGACTTCGTCGGCGAACGCCGACAGCTGGTCGACCATCGTGTTGATCGTCGACTTGAGTTCGAGGATCTCGCCTTTCGCCTCCACGGTGATCTTCTTGCCGAGGTCGCCCTGGGCGACGGCCGTGGAGACGAGCGCGATGTTGCGGACCTGGGAGGTCAGGTTGTCCGCCATGAAGTTGACGTTGTCGGTGAGGTCTTTCCAGACCCCGGAGACGCCTCTGACCTGCGCCCGGCCGCCGAGGTTTCCTTCGGTGCCGACTTCGCGGGCGACGCGGGTGACTTCGTCGGCGAACGCCGACAGCTGGTCGACCATCGTGTTGATCGTCGACTTGAGTTCGAGAATCTCGCCCTTGGCGTCGACCGTGATCTTCTGTGAGAGGTCGCCGTTGGCGACGGCTGTCGTCACCTGGGCGATGTTGCGGACCTGCGAGGTCAGGTTCGACGCCATGAAGTTGACGTTGTCGGTGAGGTCCTTCCAGACGCCGGAGACGCCCCGCACCTGGGCCCGGCCGCCCAGCTGGCCCTCTGTGCCGACCTCGCGCGCGACCCGGGTCACCTCGTCGGCGAACGCGGACAGCTGGTCGACCATGGTGTTGACGGTGAGCTTCAGTTCCAGCAGTTCACCGGTCGCCTCGACGGTCACCGTGCGGGTCAGGTCACCCCGGGCCACCGCCGTCGTCACCAGGGCGATGTCGCGGACCTGGGCGGTCAGCCGGGACGCCATGGTGTTGACGGCCTCGGTCACGTCCCGCCAGCTGCCGGACAGGCGCTGCACCTTGGCCCGGCCGCCGAGCCGCCCCTCGGTGCCGACCTCGCGTGCGACCCGGGTCACCTCGCCGGTGAACAGGGACAGCTGGTCGACCATCTTGTTCACGGCGCGGCCCAGTCTGCGCAGATCCCCGCGCAACTGGCGGCTGCCGTCGTGCAGATCGACGCGTTGGGTCAGATCGCCGCCGGCCACCGCGTCCAGGACGCGCGTGGCGTTCGCCGCCGGGGCGACCAGGGCGTCGAGGACCTGGTTGACGTCGTTGACCCGGGACGTCCAGGCGCCCTGGCCGGGGCTGGCCGACACTCGTTCGTCGAGGCGGCCGTGGCGCACCAGCTCGCGTTTCACGCGTTGCACCTCGGTGTTGAAGTGAACGCTGCGGTCCATGATCTGGTTGAAGACCGCGGTGAGTTCGCCGACGATCCCCTCCCCGGTCTCCGGCACTTTCGTGAAGTCGCCGTCGCGGGCGGCGGTCATGGCGGCGAGCAGAGGGCGCAGTTCGGATGCTCGGAGTTGTTCCGGTTTCTGTCCGTCTTCGAGCACACGCGTAGCACTGTTCTCACTCATGGCGGCCCACTTCGGTAACTCGGTGCTTATGGGCGCAGCCAGTCTGTCACTCTGTCCGCATCGATCGGGATGTATTCGTCCGAACTGCTCGGGGAGCTCGACATGGGGGCCATACCCACGCAACGGGAGACCGCCTCCCGGGTCCGTGAGGCGCCTGCGCGCGACGAGGCGCCCGCGCACAAGGACACCGGCGCGCCCGCGCACAAGGACACCGGCGCGCCCGCGCACGAGGACACCGGCGCGCCCGCGCACGAGGACACCGGCGCGCCCGCGCACGAGAGCGCGGGCGCGTACGCGCAGGGGCGCGCGACCCTCCCCGGGAGCCCCCTCGCGCCGGGCTCCGCCCGCGCACTGGTGCGCGCCTGCCTCGACGAGTGGACCGACTGCGGCCTGCTGCGGCCGGGACAGCGGGTCGCCGAGGACGCCATGGTCGTGGTCAGCGAACTGGTCACCAACGCCGTCGTGCACGCCGGCACCGACGTCGAGGTCGACTGGTGGCTGGAGGAGGCACGGCAGGAGACGGCGTTCGTCGTCGAGGTCACCGACCACCATCCCTCCCGCGCCCCGCGCGACCACCCGGGGGAGACGCCGTACGAGACCCCGGAGTACGGGCGCGGGCTGCGCCTGGTCGCCTCGCTCGCCGAGTCCTGGGGGGTCACCTACCGCGTCGGCGCGAAGACGGTGTGGGCGCGCCTGACCGGGCACGGCGGCACGCTCCCCGACGAGCAGGAGCTGAAGGTGGCCGAGATCCTCGCGCCCGAGCCTCCGCCGCACTCGGCCGCGCTGGAACGGGGGTGCACCCATCGCCCCGACCGCGACCGGGACTGGCTCGACCGGGGCGCGCTGTCCTTCCTCGCCGAGGCCTCCGACCTGCTCGCCGGACAGCTCGACGAGAACCTGGTGGCCGCGCTCACCGGCCAGCTGATCGTGCCGCGGCTGGCCGACTGGTGCGCGGTGTGGCTGGAGGACGAGTCGACGGTGCGGTCCGGCGGCTGGGGTGACGCGAACGGCGCGGGCGGGCCGCGGCTGGCCCGGGTCTGGCACGGCAGCGAGAACCGCATCGAGGAACTGCGCCGCGCCCTGGAGAAGGACCCGCCGTGCGTGACGGACGGCCTACGGTCCGGTCCCGAGCCGTATCCCTGGCCCGGTGAGGCGCTCGGCCCGCAGACCGCCCGCGGCTCGGCGCTCTCCTACCGGCTGATCGCGGGCGGCCGTCCGCTCGGCACGCTCGTGATCGGACGCTCCGGCCCGGCCGGTTTCCCCGACGAGATCACCGGTCTGGTCGAGGACTTCGGCCGCCGGGTCGCCCTCGCCATCGGCGCGGCCCGCCAGTACGCCCGCCAGGCCACCATCAGCGCCGTCCTGCAACGCGGGCTGCTGCCCGGCGCGGTCGCCGAGATCCCGGGCGTGCGCAGCGCGCTGGTCTACGAGCCGTGCGACAAGGGCGGCCCCAGCGGTGACTTCTACGACCTCTTCCCGGCCGGCGACGGCCGCTGGTGCTTCGCCGTCGGCGACGTCCAGGGCAAGGGCCCCGAGGCCGCCGTCGTCATCGGCCTGGCCCGGCCCTGGCTGCGGCTGCTCGCCCGGGAGGGGTACCGGGTCGCCGACGTCCTCGACCGGCTCAACCAGCTCCTCCTCGACGACGCCACCGAGGCCGCCGACGCCGCCGCCCGCGCCCTGGTCGCGGCCGGCGGCCGCATGCCGCCCGGGGACGGCCCGCAGACCCGTTTCCTCTCCCTTCTCTACGGCGAACTCACCCCCCTCGAAGCGGGCGGCGTCCGCTGCACCCTCGCCTCCGCCGGGCATCCGCTGCCGCTGCTCCTCGGCCCCGACGGCGCGGTCCGCACCGCCGCCCGGCCGCAGACGCTGCTCGGGGTCGTGGAGGACGAGACGTACACCAGCGAGACCATCGAGCTCGGGCCCGGTGACAGCCTGCTGTGCGTGACCGACGGGGTCACCGAGCGCCGCTCGGGCTCCCGGCAGTTCGACGACGGCGACGGGCTCGCCCGGGCGCTCGCGAGCTGTACGGGCCTGAGCGCGGAGCTGATCGCCGAGCGGATCCGACGGCTCGTGCACGAGTTCGGCGGCGGGCAGCCGGAGGACGATCTGGCGCTGCTGGTGCTCCAGGCGGAGTAACCGGCGTCGTACGGGACAATGGAGGACATGCCTTCCGCACTTCCCGACGGCGAACCGGTCCCCGACGACGGCGCGCTCCCGGCGCACGCGCTGGCCGGTGCCGCCGGCCGCCCCCTCGGGTTCTATCTGCACGTCCCCTACTGCGCGACCCGTTGCGGCTACTGCGACTTCAACACGTACACGGCGACCGAGCTGCGCGGCACCGGCGGTGTCCTCGCCTCCCGCGACAACTACGCGGACACCCTGATCGACGAGATCAGGCTGGCCCGCAAGGTTCTCGGCGACGACCCGCGCGAGGTCCGCACGGTGTTCGTGGGCGGGGGTACGCCGACCCTGCTGGCCGCCGGTGACCTGGTACGGATGCTGCACGCGATCCGCGACGAGTTCGGTCTGGCCGCCGACGCGGAGGTCACCACGGAGGCGAACCCGGAGTCCGTCGACCCCGCGTATCTGACGGCCCTGCGTGAGGGCGGCTTCAACCGGGTCTCCTTCGGCATGCAGAGCGCCCGGCAGCATGTGCTGCGCGTCCTGGACCGCACGCACACCCCGGGGCGTCCCGAGGCGTGTGTCGCGGAGGCCCGCGCGGCCGGCTTCGAGCACGTCAACCTGGATCTGATCTACGGCACGCCGGGTGAGTCCGACGACGACTGGCGGGCCTCGCTGGACGCGGCGCTCGGAGCCGGCCCGGACCATGTGTCGGCGTACGCGCTGATCGTCGAGGAGGGCACCCAGCTGGCCCGCCGGATCCGCCGGGGCGAGGTCCCGATGACCGACGACGACGTCCACGCGGACCGCTACCTGATCGCCGAGGAGATGCTGTCCGCGGCGGGCTTCGACTGGTACGAGGTGTCCAACTGGGCCACCTCCGAGGCCGCCCGCTGCCTGCACAACGAGCTGTACTGGCGGGGCGCCGACTGGTGGGGCGCGGGACCGGGCGCGCACGCGCACGTGGGCGGTGTGCGCTGGTGGAACGTCAAGCATCCGGGGGCGTACGCGGCGGCGCTGGCGTCGGGGCGGTCGCCGGGGGCCGGGCGTGAGCTCCTCACCGACGAGGACCGCAGGGTGGAGCGGATCCTGCTGGAGCTGCGGCTGCGGGAGGGGGTGCCGCTGACGTTGCTGAAGGAGCAGGGGCTGGCGGCCGCGCGGCGGGCGCTGGGGGAGGGGCTGCTGGAGACCGGCCCGTACGAGGACGGGCGGGCCGTGCTGACGCTGCGCGGGCGGTTGCTGGCGGACGCGGTGGTCAGGGACCTGGTGGACTGAGGGGGCCGGGGCGGCAGGGGTGCCCGGCCGAGGAGCCAAGGAGCCGTCACGAAGTCGATGAAGCCGTCAGTCACGAAGCCGTCAGTCACGAAGTCGATGAAGCCGTCACGAAGTCGATGAGTTCCTCCACCCGCCCCAGCAGTTCCGGTTCCAGGTCCTTGTAGGACCCCACGCGGGCCAGGATCGCCTGCCACACCGCGCCCGTGTTGTCCGAGGGCCAGCCGAGCGCCCGGCACACGCCCGTCTTCCAGTCCTGGCCGTGCGGGACGCGCGGCCAGGACTCGATGCCCAGGGCGGCGGGTTTCACCGCCTCCCAGATGTCGATGTACGGGTGGCCGACCACCAGGGCGTGTTCGCTGGTGACCGACTGTGCGATGCGCCACTCCTTGGTGCCGGGGAGCAGGTGGTCCACCAGGACACCGAGGCGTGCGTCGGGGCCCGGTGCGAAATCGGCGACGATCGACGGGAGGTCGTCGACGCCCTCCAGGTACTCCACGACCACGCCCTCGATGCGCAGGTCGTCGCCCCAGACCTTCTCGACCAGTTCCGCGTCGTGGCGGCCCTCGACGTAGATGCGGCCGGCGCGGGCCACGCGCGCGCGTGCGCCGGGCACGGCGACCGAACCGGAGGCGGTGCGCGCGGGACGTACGGGGCCGGCCGAGGCGGGGCGTACGAGGGTGACCACCCGGCCCTCCAGGAGGAAGCCCCGCGGTTCCAGCGGGAAGACGCGGTGTTTGCCGAAGCGGTCCTCCAGCGTCACCGTGCCCGCCTCGCAGCGGATCACCGCGCCGCAGAAGCCGGTGCCGGGTTCCTCGACGACCAGGCCGGGTTCGGCGGCCACCTCCGGTGCCGGTTTCGGCTTCTTCCACGGCGGGGTCAGGTCGGCGGAGTACTGGCGCATTCGGATGACGATAGGAGAAGCGGCGGCGGCGTGGTCACGACACGCCGAAACGGGCGGCCAGGGCGTCGCGTTGCCGTCGTACGAAGGCCGCGTCCACCACCGCTCCGTGACCGGGCACATACCGGGCGTCCTCGCCGCCGAGGGCGAGCAGCCGGTCCAGGGCGGCCGGCCAGCGGGACGGCACGGCGTCGGGGCCGGCCTGGGGGTCGCCGGACTCCTCCACCAGGTCGCCGCAGAACACCACCGGCGGGTCGCCGGGGACGAGGACGGCGAGGTCGTGGCGGGTGTGGCCGGGGCCCACGTCGGCCAGCAGGGCCCGGCGGCCGTCGCCGAGGTCGAGGTTCCACTCGCCGGAGACAGGGCGGCGGGGCGGGGGCAGCGCGTCGGCCGCCTCCTCGGCCTCCGGGGCCGGCAGGCCGTTGCGGACCGCGTCCAGGCGGAGTGCCTCGCGGCCGTGCGTGAGGACGGCCTCCGCGCCCGCCGCCGCGTACACCTCCGTGCCCGCGAACACCGGGGCGCCGAAGACGTGGTCGAAGTGCGGATGGGTGAGCGCGAGATGGGTCACACGGCGCCCGGCCAGCCGCTGCGCCTCCCCGCGCAGCCTCGCGCCCTCCGCCAGGCTCGACCCCGCGTCCACCATCAGGACCGGGCCCGCCCCGAGGACCAGCCCGGCCGTGCAGTCCCAGCCCGGCAGCCGGCACCGGCCGACCCCCTCGGCCACCCGCTCCCAGCCCAGCTCTTCCCAAGTCACCGTCACACCGCGACGCTAGCGGCAGAACGTCCCGGGTCCTCGCCGACCTTGCCCAGTCGGTACCCGACGGCCGTACACTGGGCCGGGGATGCTGGCACTCGGGCTCGCAGAGTGCCAGGCGAAAGACCCGAAAGGCCGCGGGGACGACTTTCTGGAGGTGTGGCGCTGGATGCTGAGTGAACGCAGGCTTCAGGTATTGCGCGCCATCGTCCAGGACTACGTCGGCACCGAGGAGCCGGTGGGGTCGAAGGCGCTGACCGAGCGGCACAACCTCGGCGTCTCCCCGGCGACCGTGCGCAACGACATGGCCGCCCTGGAGGACGAGGGGTACATCGCCCAGCCGCACACCAGCGCCGGGCGGATCCCGACCGACAAGGGCTACCGGCTGTTCGTCGACAAGCTCGCCGGCGTGAAGCCGATGAGCGCGCCGGAGCGGCGGGCCATCCAGAACTTCCTCGACGGCGCCGTCGACCTCGACGACGTCGTGGCGCGGACGGTGCGGCTGCTGGCGCAGCTGACGCGGCAGGTCGCGGTCGTGCAGTATCCGTCGCTGACCCGGTCCACCGTGCGGCACGTGGAACTGCTCGCGCTGGCGCCGGCCCGGCTGATGCTGGTGCTGATCACCGACACCGGGCGGGTCGAGCAGCGGATGGTCGACTGCCCGGCGCCCTTCGGGGAGTCGTCGCTGGCCGATCTGCGGGCGCGGCTCAACAGCCGGGTCGCCGGTCGCCGGTTCTCGGACGTGCCCCGGCTGGTCGAGGACCTGCCGGACGCCTTCGAGGCCGAGGACCGCGGTACGGTCTCGGCGGTGCTCTCCACCCTGCTGGAGACGCTCGTCGAGGAGAACGAGGAGCGGTTGATGATCGGCGGCACCGCCAATCTCACCCGCTTCGGGCATGACTTTCCCCTCATGATCCGGCCCGTCCTGGAGGCACTGGAGGAGCATGTCGTCCTCCTCAAGCTCATGGGCGAGGCGGGGGATTCGGGCATGACCGTACGCATCGGTCACGAGAACGCCTACGAGGGACTCAACTCCACGTCCGTGGTGTCGGTCGGCTACGGTTCGGGCGGCGAGGCACTCGCCAAACTCGGCGTGGTCGGCCCGACCCGCATGGATTACCCGGGAACGATGGGAGCGGTACGAGCGGTGGCACGGTACGTCGGACAGATCCTGGCGGAGTCGTAAGTGGCCACGGACTACTACGCCGTTCTCGGCGTGCGCCGCGACGCGTCGCAGGAAGAGATCAAGAAGGCCTTCCGTCGGCTCGCGCGCGAGCTGCACCCGGACGTCAACCCGGATCCGAAGACCCAGGAGCGGTTCAAGGAGATCAACGCCGCTTACGAGGTGCTCTCGGACCCGCAGAAGAAGCAGGTCTACGACCTCGGCGGCGATCCGCTCTCGCAGAGCGGCGGCGCGGGCGCGGGCGGCTTCGGGGCCGGTGGTTTCGGAAACTTCTCGGACATCATGGACGCGTTCTTCGGCACCGCGTCGCAGCGCGGCCCGCGATCGCGCACCCGGCGCGGTCAGGACGCCATGATCCGGATCGAGGTCGAGCTCGACGAGGCGGCCTTCGGTACGACCAAGGACATCCAGGTCGACACGGCGGTCGTCTGCAACACCTGCAACGGTGAGGGCGCGGCGCCGGGCACCTCCGCCCAGACGTGTGACATGTGCCGCGGTCGCGGCGAGGTGTCGCAGGTGACCCGGTCCTTCCTGGGCCAGGTCATGACCTCCCGGCCCTGCCCGCAGTGCCAGGGCTTCGGCACGGTCGTGCCGACGCCGTGTCCCGAGTGCGCCGGTGACGGGCGGGTGCGGTCGCGGCGGACGCTGACCGTGAAGATCCCGGCCGGTGTCGACAACGGCACCCGGATCCAGCTCGCCGGCGAGGGCGAGGTCGGGCCCGGTGGCGGTCCGGCCGGCGACCTGTACGTAGAGATCCACGAGCTGCCGCACTCCACGTTCCAGCGGCGCGGCGACGACCTGCACTGCACGGTGACGATCCCGATGACGGCGGCGTCGCTCGGTACGAAGGTGCCGCTGGAGACGCTGGACGGGATGGAGGAGGTCGACATCCGGCCGGGCACGCAGTCCGGGCAGTCGATCCCGCTGCACGGCCGCGGTGTCACGCATCTGCGCGGCGGCGGCCGGGGCGACCTGATCGTCCACGTCGAGGTGACGACCCCGACCAAGCTCGACCCCGAGCAGGAGCGGCTGCTGCGCGAGCTGGCGAAGCTGCGCGGCGAGGAACGGCCGACGGGGCAGTTCCAGCCGGGCCAGCAGGGATTGTTCAGCCGGCTGAAGGACGCGTTCAACGGGCGCTGACGCGGGCTGCGGGAGTTGCCGGGGGTCCGGGGGTCGGCCCCCGGAGGATGCGGTCAGCCGGGCCGGCAGGGATTGTTCAGCCGGCTGGAGGGCGCGTTCAACGGGCGTTGACGGCTCACCGGGCCGGGGCGCCGCCCCTTCGGCCTGGAGACGGGCGCCGCCCCTTCGGCCCGGAGACGGGCGCTGCCCCTTCGGCCCGGAAATATCTGGCATGTGCCAAAGGGACGGCCCGATTCGGTCTTGTTCGGAGGACGTGACAACATGCCGTCATGTCCTCCGCACTGACCGATCTCTTCCCGCTTCCGATCGTGCAGGCCCCGATGGCGGGCGGGGTTTCCGTGCCGCAGCTCGCCGCCGCCGTGTCCGAGGCGGGCGGGCTGGGGTTCCTGGCCGCCGGGTACAAGACCGCCGACGGGATGTACCAGGAGATCAAGCAGCTGCGCGGACTGACCGGCCGCCCCTTCGGGATGAACCTCTTCATGCCGCAGCCGGAGCATGCCGAGTCCGGCGCGGTCGAGGTCTACGCGCATCAGCTGGCCGGTGAGGCCGCCTGGTACGAGACCGAGCTCGGCGACCCGGACAGCGGCCGGGACGACGGGTACGACGCGAAGCTCGCCGTGCTCCTCGACAACCCGGTGGCCGCGGTCTCCTTCCACTTCGGTGTGCCGAGTCCCGAGGCACTGGCCGCCCTGCGCCGGGCGGGGACCCTCACCCTCGTCACCGCCACCACCGCCGAGGAGGCCCTCGCCGTCGAGCGGGCCGGCGCCGACGCGGTGATCGCCCAGGGCGTGGAGGCCGGCGGACACCAGGGCACCCACCGGGACGTGCCGGAGAACGACGGCTCCGGGATCGGCCTGCTGTCGCTGGTCGCCCAGATACGCGAGACCGTGAGCATCCCGGTGGTCGCCGCGGGCGGCATCATGCGCGGCAGCCAGATCGCCGCCGTGCTCGCCGCGGGGGCGAGCGCGGCCCAGCTGGGCACCGCCTTCCTCGCCACTCCCGAGTCCGGCGCCGCCGACCCGCACAAGCGGGCGCTGACCGACCCGCTGTTCACCCGGACCGCGCTGACCCGGGCGTTCTCCGGGCGGCCCGCCCGCGGCCTGGTCAACCGCTTCATGCGCGAGCACGGCCCGTACGCGCCCGCCGCCTACCCCGAGGTCCACCACCTCACCTCCCCGCTGCGCAAGGCCGCCGCCAGGGCCGGGGACGCGCAGGGCATGGCCCTGTGGGCCGGGCAGGGGCACCGGATGGCCCGGGAGCTGCCCGCGGGGCGGCTGGTGGAGGTCCTCGCGCAGGAACTCGCCGCCGCGTCGACAGCGTTGTCGGGCAAGGCCGAGGGCGACCGGGCCGGCGGAGCCGACAGGGAGGACGGGCGATGACCGCCCCGGTGTTCGTGCTCGACCCGCTGGTGGTGCCCGGCTCCGCCGGCGGCGAGGTCGTCCTGGACGGCCCCGAGGGCCGGCACGCCGTCTCCGTGAAGCGGCTGCGGCCCGGGGAGGACGTCATCCTCACCGACGGGCGCGGACGCTGGAGCGAGGGCGTCGTCAAGGCCGCCGAGGGCAAGGACCGGCTCGTCGTGACGGACCTGGAGACCCTCCACGAGGAACCCCTCCCGCGGCCCCGTATCACCGTCGTCCAGGCGCTGCCCAAGGGCGACCGCGGCGAGGTCGCCGTGGAGACCATGACCGAGGTCGGCGTCGACCGGATCGTGCCCTGGCAGGCCGCCCGCTGCATCACCCAGTGGAAGGGCGACCGGGGCCTGAAGTCCCTCGCCAAGTGGCGGGCCACCGCCCGCGAGGCCGGCAAGCAGTCCCGCCGGGTGCGCTTCCCGGAGATCACGGACGCGGCGACCACCAAGCAGGTCGCCGCACTGCTCGCCGAAGCCGATCTGGCCGCCGTACTGCACTCCGACTTCGAGCACGCCAGCGAGCCGCTCGCCGCCGCCCGGCTGCCCGCCGAGGGCGAGATCGTGCTGGTCGTCGGACCCGAGGGCGGCGTCGCCCGGGACGAGGTGGCGCTCTTCGAGGAGGCGGGCGCCAAGGCCTGCACCCTGGGGCCTACCGTGATGCGCACATCGACTGCCGGGACCGCGGCCGCGGCCCTGCTCCTCGGCCGTACCGGCCGGTGGTCCTGACCGGTACGACTGGTCCCGACCCGTACGACACCACAGGGGGAACGCGCCGTGGAACTCGCCCAAGTCCGGCTCCTGGTCTCCGACTTCGCCGCCTGCTACCGCTTCTACGCCGAAGTGCTCGGACTGAAGCCGCAGTCGGGGGCGAGCGAGGGACCGTACGAGAAGTTCAGTCCGCACGCCGGGTCGGCGGGGATAGCCCTGCAGGACCGGGCCATGATGGCCGAGGTACTGGGCGAGCTGGGAGACACCGCGACCGGGCACCGATCGCTGGTGGTGCTGCGCGTGGACGACCTGGACGCCTACTGCGAGCAGATCGCCGCCCGGGGCGCGGTCCTGGTGCACGGGCCGGCGCCGATGACGGAACGCATGCGCGTCGCCCACCTCAAGGACCCGGAGGGCAACCTGGTGGAACTCCAGGAGTGGCTGCTGCTGCGCACCTGAGGAGTCCGTCCTTCCGCCTCAGGGGGGACGACTCCGAACACGTGAGTGGCCGCATGCCCCCTACCGTCACGGGCACGACGGTGGCAGGCTGCCCTCCATGGGGGCATTGAGGCCGATTTGGCGACGGCCGCTCGTGACGCGACGGCCGCGCAAGACCGCAGTGGCGGCCGTGGTGGGGCTCGCGGTGATCGCCGTGGGCGGTGCGGTGGGATGCCGGCCGACCGACCTGAACTCCGCGACCGTCGCGTACACCACCGACCGGACCGCCACCGCCGAGCTGAAACGGCAGCACGTCGACGTCAGCTGGCTCACCTGCACCGGCAACTACGGCTCGGCGGCGCCGAGGACGCCCTCGGCGTCCGAGACCACCGCGGTCTCCGTGGACTGCCGGGGCCGGACCAGGGACGGCCGGGACATCACCGTCACCGGACGCGTCACCAAGGCGGTCAGCGGCGCCTGTGTGCGCGGGAACCTCGTCGCGAAGGTGGGCGGCAAGGAGTGGTTCCGGGTGACGGGCCTCGGCAACTGCGACGCCACACCCGGACCGGCGTACAGCACCTACCGGCCGCCCACCTACGGACAGCAGCCCGGCCCCACCGTGACCGTGACGGAGACCGTCTGGTGCCAGAGCGACCCCAAGTGCCGGCCGGTCCAGGGCAAGTGATCGAAATCGGCCACCGCGATCGTCCGGCGATGCATAGGCTGAGCGGGTGACTCAGGGTGCAGCGACAGGACCGCGGTCCTACCTCCGATTTCCCCATGTCCACGGCGACCTGGTCGCCTTCACCGCCGAGGACGACGTGTGGCTCGCGCCCCTGGACGGCGGCCGGGCCTGGCGGGTCAGCGCCGACAACGTCCCCGTGACGTTGCCGCGTATCTCGCCCGACGGGACCACGGTCGCCTGGACCTCCACCCGCGACGGCGCTCCCGAGATCCACACCGCCCCCGTCGACGGCGGCTCCGCCACCCGCCTGACGCACTGGGGGAGTTCCCGCACCCAGGTGCGCGGCTGGACCGACGACGGACAGGTCCTCGCGATCAGCACCTACGGACAGTCCAGCCTCCGGCGCAGCTGGGCCCGGACCGTCCCGCTCGACGGCGGCCCGTCCACCGTCCTGCCGTACGGCCCGGTCGGCCATGTCGCCTTCGGGCCGCACACCGTGCTGCTGTCCGCGCCGATGGGCCGGGAGGCGGCCTGGTGGAAGCGGTACCGGGGCGGCACGGCCGGGAAGCTGTGGATCGACCGGGCCGGGGACGGCGAGTTCGTACGGCTGCACGAGGAGCTGGACGGCAACCTCGAACACCCCGTGTGGGCCGGGGACCGGATCGCCTTCCTCTCCGACCACGAGGGGACGGGCGCGCTGTACTCGTCCCTCGCCGACGGTTCCGACCTGCGCCGGCACACCCCGCTCGACGGCTTCTACGCCCGGCACGCGTCCGGTGACGGCACCCGGGTCGTCTACGCGTCGGCCGGTGAACTCTGGCTCCTCGACGACCTGGAGGGCGCCGAGCCGCGCCGGCTCGACATCCGGCTCGGCGGGGCCCGGGTGGACCGGCAGCCGCACCCGGTCAACGCCGCCCGCTGGTTCAGTTCCGCCTCGCCCGACCACACCGCGCGCGGCAGCGCCGTCCTGGTGCGCGGCGGCGTGCACTGGGTGACCCACCGCTCGGGCCCGGCCCGCGCCCTGGCCGCCCAGCCCGGGGTGCGCGCCCGGCTGCCCGTCACCTTCCGCTCGGAGGCGGAGGAGTGGGTGGTGTGGGTGACGGACGCCGAGGGCGAGGACGCCCTGGAGTTCGCGCCCGCCACCGGTGCCGTGCCCGGCTCCACCCCGCGGCGGCTCGCCGCCGGGCAGCTCGGCCGGGTCCTGGACCTCGCCGTCGCCCCCGACGGCGGCCGGGTCGCGGTCGCCGCGCACGACGGACGGCTGCTCCTCGTCGAACGCGAGACCGGCGAGGTGCGCGAGGTCGACCGCAGCGAGGACGGCGACGTGTCGGGTCTCGCCTTCTCACCCGACTCCGGCTGGCTGGCCTGGTCCCACCCCGGGGCCGGCGGGCTCGCCCAGCTCCGGGTCGCCCACACCACCGACCTCACCGTCACCGAGGCGACCCCGCTGCGCTTCCAGGACTACGACCCCGTCTTCACCCGCGACGGCAAACACCTCGCCTTCCTCTCCACCCGCTCCTTCGACCCGGTCTACGACGAGCACGTCTTCGACCTGGCCTTCGTGGTCGGCGACCGGCCGCACCTGATCACCCTGGCCGCGACCACCCCCTCGCCGTTCGGCCCGCAGCGGCACGGCCGGCCCTTCGAGGCGCCCGACAAGGACGAGACCCCGGACGCCGAGGGCACCCCCGCCACCCGGATCGACCTGGAGGGCCTCGCCGACCGGATCGTGCCCTTCCCCGTCGAGGCCGGCCGCTACTCCGGGCTGCGCGCCGCCAAGGACGGCGTCCTGTGGCTGCGCCACCCGGTGCGCGGTGTGCTCGGCGCCTCCCGCGCCCACCCGGAGGACCCCGACCCCAAGACCGAGCTGGAGCGCTACGACCTCGCCCAGCAGCGCATCGAGTACCTGTCCTCCGACGCCGACCACTTCGAGGTCAGCGGTGACGGCAAACGCGTCCTGCTGTGGGCCGACGGCAAGCTCAAGGTCGTACCCAGCGACCGCCGTGCCTCGAACGACGACGACAGCGACACCAACATCACCGTCGACCTGTCCCGGGTCCGGCAGACCCTCGACCCGGCCGCCGAGTGGCGGCAGATGTTCGACGAGACCGGCCGCATCATGCGGGACCAGTTCTGGCGGCCGGACCTCGGCGGCGTCGACTGGAACGGCGTCCTGGACCGCTACCGCCCGCTCGTCGAGCATGTCGCCACCCACGACGACCTGGTCGACCTGCTCTGGGAGGTCCAGGGCGAACTGGGCACCTCGCACGCCTACGTCACCCCGCGCGGCGGCCACGGCAACGGCCCCCGCCAGGGTCTGCTCGGCGCCGACATCTCCCGTCATCCGGACGGCAGTTGGCGCATCGACCGGATCCTGCCCGCCGAGACCTCCGACCCCGGCGCCCGTTCCCCGCTCGCCGCGCCCGGCGTCGCGGTACGCGCCGGCGACGCGATCGTGGCCGTCGCGGGCCGCCCCGTCGACCCGGTGACCGGACCCGGCCCGCTGCTCGTCGGCACGGCCGGCAAGGCGGTCGAACTGACCGTGTCCCCGGCGGGCGGCGGCGAGTTGCGGCACCCGGTGGTCGTCCCGGTCGCGGACGAGGAGCCGCTGCGCTACCACGCGTGGGTGGCCGACCGCCGGGCCCATGTGCACGAACTCTCCGGCGGCCGCCTCGGCTACCTCCACGTGCCGGACATGCAGGCACCCGGCTGGGCCCAGATCCACCGTGACCTGAGCGTGGAGATGGCCCGCGAGGGCATCGTCGTGGACGTCCGGGAGAACCGCGGCGGACACACCTCGCAGCTCGTCGTGGAGAAACTGGCCCGCCGGATCGTCGGCTGGGACCTGCCACGCGGCATGCGCCCGTTCAGCTACCCGAGGGACGCGCCCCGGGGCCCGGTGGTCGTCGTCGCGAACGAGTTCTCCGGCTCGGACGGGGACATCGTCAACGCGGCGATCAAGGCGCTCGGCATCGGCCCGGTGGTCGGCACCCGCACCTGGGGCGGCGTGATCGGCATCGACAGCCGCTACCGCCTGGTCGACGGCACGCTGGTCACCCAGCCGAAGTACGCGTTCTGGCTGGAGGGCTACGGCTGGGGCGTGGAGAACCACGGCGTCGACCCGGACGTGGAGGTCGTACAGACCCCGCAGGACTGGGCCGCGGACCGGGACCCCCAACTCGACGAGGCGGTACGGACAGCGCTGGAGGCGTTGGAGACGACGCCTGCGAAGGTTCCGCCGACGTTGCCGATGTAAGGAGGGGCGCCGGGTCCGGCCGAGGGGGCGCGGGGCCATGCCGATGTGCGGCTCCGCCGCGTGGGCGCGACAAGCCCCCACCGGTCCGCAGCCGAACCGACTACGATGCCCCCCGAAGCTGATCACCGGTGAGGAGAAGACATGGCCGGGGAACCCCAGGACGACTGCCTGTTCTGCAAGATCGTCGCAGGCCACGTCCCGGCGACGATCGTCCGGGAGACGGACACCACCGTCGCCTTCCGGGACATAAACCCCCAGGCACCCACCCACGTCCTGGTGATCCCCAAGGTCCACTACGAGAACGCGGCCGAGCTCGCCGCGGGCGACCCCGCCGTGGCCGCCGACATACTGCGCGAGGCGCAGGCCGTCGCCGACGAGGACAAGCTGGACAGCTACCGCATCGTCTTCAACACCGGCAGCGGCGCCGGACAGACCGTCTGGCACGCCCACGCGCACATCATCGGCGGCCGTGGCCTGCAGTGGCCGCCCGGATAGGTCGTCGTGTCCGTCCGTGAACTGGTGGTCCTCGGCACCGCCAGCCAGGTTCCCACCCGGCACCGCAACCACAACGGCTACCTGCTGCGCTGGGACGGCGAGGGCATCCTCTTCGACCCCGGCGAGGGCACCCAGCGGCAGATGCTGCGGGCCGGGGCCGCCGCACACGACCTCAACCGGATCTGCGTCACCCACTTCCACGGCGACCACTGTCTCGGTCTCGCCGGGGTCATCCAGCGCATCAACCTCGACAAGGTTCCGCACCCGGTCACCGCGCACTACCCGAAGTCCGGCCGGCGGTTCTTCGACCGGCTCCGGTACGCCACGGCCTACCGGGAGACCGTCGGCATCACCGAGGCCCCGGTCGACGCGGACGGCGACCTCGCCGTGACCTCGTCGTACACGCTGCAGGCCAGGAAGCTGTCCCACCCCGTCGAGTCGTACGGCTACCGGCTGGTCGAGCCCGACGGCCGCCGCATGCTGCCCGACCGGCTCGCCGCGCACGGCGTCAAGGGCCCGGACGTCGGCCGTCTCCAGCGCGACGGCGTCCTCGGGGACGTCACCCTCGACCAGGTCAGCGAGGTGCGACGCGGGCAGCGGTTCGCGTTCGTGATGGACACCCGGCTCTGCGACGGCGTGCACGCGCTCGCCGAGGGCTGCGACATGCTGGTCATCGAGTCCACGTTCCTCGACGAGGACGCCGAACTCGCCGCGGAGCACGGCCATCTGACCGCCGGACAGGCGGCGGCCGTCGCGCGGGACGCGGGGGTACGGCACCTCGTGCTGACCCACTTCAGCCAGCGCTACTCCGAACCCGAGGAGTTCGAGCGGCAGGCGCGGGCGGCCGGATACCAGGAGGAGCTGACCGTGGCACGGGATCTGCTCCGAGTGCCGGTTCCGAAGCGCAGGTGAGACGGCCGTACCATGCTCTGATGCCCCTCCCCAAAGCTGAACTGCACCTCCACATCGAAGGCACCCTGGAGCCGGAGCTGGCGTTCCGGCTCGCCGCCCGCAACGGCGTGGAACTGCCGTACGCGGACACCGACGCCCTCCGTGAGGCCTACCGGTTCAAGGACCTCCAGTCCTTCCTGAACCTGTACTACGAGCTCATGGCCGTCCTGCGCACCGAGCAGGACTTCGAGGACCTCGCGAACGCCTATCTGGCCCGGGCCGCCGCGCAGGGCGTGCGGCACGCCGAGATCTTCTTCGACCCGCAGGCACACATCGCCCGGGGCGTGCCGCTCGGCACGGTCGTGGACGGGCTGTGGCGGGCGCTCGGCGAAAGCGTCGAGAACCACGGGATCTCCACCCGGCTGATCATGTGCTTCCTGCGGGACGAGTCCGCCGACTCGGCGCTGGAGACGCTGGAGGCCGCGCGGCCGCACCTCGACCGGATCATCGGGGTCGGGCTGGACTCGGCCGAGGTCGGGCATCCGCCGGCGAAGTTCCGCGAGGTGTACGAGGCCGCCGCGGACCTCGGGCTGCGACGCGTGGCGCACGCCGGTGAGGAGGGGCCGCCCGCCTACATCACCGAGGCGCTGGACGTGCTCGGCGTGGAGCGCGTCGACCACGGGCTGCGCTGCCTGGAGGACCCGGACCTGGTCGCCCGTCTGGTGCGGGAGCGGATCCCGCTGACGCTGTGCCCGCTGTCGAACGTGCGGCTGCGCGCGGTCGACGTGCTCGCCGAGCACCCGCTGCCGGCGATGCTCGACGCGGGCCTGCTGTGCACGGTCAACTCCGACGACCCGGCCTACTTCGGCGGTTACGTCGCCGACAACTACCACGCCGTGCACGACGCCCTGGGTCTGTCCCGGGAGCAGATGCGGGAACTGGCCCGCAACTCCTTCCTCGCGTCCTTCCTGGAGGACGACGAGGAGCTGCGGGCCCGCTACCTCGCCGAGGTGGACGCCTACGAGTTCGGCTAGGCGGCGACGTCCAGCCGTACCGTCTCGTCGGTGAGTGCCGGGTAGGTCGTGACGGTGGTGGTCCTGCGCCGCAGTGCCACCGCCGTCAGCGGGACCGCGACCGCGAGCAGGCCCACCGCCAGGACCGTCCCCATCGCCGGGAAACCGGCCCGGGCCGACAGCAGGCTGCCCGTCATCGGGCCCACGGCCGTCCCCAGCGACGACGCCGAGCCGACCAGCACCGCCCAGCGGCCCCGCGGGTCCAGGGAAGCGGCCAGGCCGATCACGTACGACAGGACGACCGGGTAGAGCAGGTTCCAGGCGATCTCGCCGGACGCGAACGTCGTCAGGTCCGTGGCGGAGGCGCTGAGCGCGATACAGCCGGCGATCAGCACGGTGCCGAGACCGATCGGCAGGGCCTGGCCGAGCCGAGGGCCGAGCGCGCCCGCGCCGACCACGCCCAGCAGGCCGGCGCCGAGGGCCACCGCGAACACCACGCCGACGGTCACCTCGCCCAGGTGTGCCTGCGTCAGGCCGATCCGGCCGCTCACGCCCCACAGCGAGTTCTGCGCGGCCGACCAGCAGGGCATCGCGGCGGCCAGCAGCAGACCCGGGCGCAGGTGCGGGAGACGGGAGCCGGTGACCGTGCGGGGCAGCACCGGGGCGGTACGGGGGGACAGGCGGGCGGTGAGCGGCCAGACCGCCAGCGCGGTGAGCGCGATCGCGGCGAGGGGCTGCGCATGACCGGGGCCGAGGTGCGGGACCGTCAGATAGACGGCGCCCGCGAGGGCGGAGACGCCGAGCAGGCCGAGGGTGGTGGTGCGGTGCGGGTCCCGCTGCCCGGCGATACCGGTGGCGGCCACCGCGGTGACCGTGCCGGAGCCGAAGCCGCCGACCACCGCACCGGCCACGACCGCCGGGACGTGCGTGGTGAGGGCGGCGCCGCCGTAACCGAGGACGGCGAGCAGCAGGCCGGCGCGGGCGAGGGTGCGGGGGCCGATGCGGTCCACGCGGGAGGCCAGCAGGAAGCCGGCCGCCGCGGAACTCAGCAGCAGGGCACTGCCGATGACACCTGCCTGGGTGGCGGAGATCGGGAGCCCCGATTCGAGCCTGCCGACGGTGGTCGGGAGCAGGTAGGGGGCGAGATACCCGGCCGTGAAAAGGGCGACGAGGGGCCAGGGGGTGGTGCGGGCGAACACGGGCGTTCCCAGGGCATGCGAAAGGACCGACGGAGGAGGGGGGTTGGGCGCAGGCCGTCGACGGACAGGAACGCGCGGGCAATTTGTATCAAGTGGGGGAGGCCGGAAGAAGGGCGGGGGGTGTGATGTGGGTCATGTTCGGTTTCGGGTGTGGGGGGAGGGGTAGACGCGCCGCGCGCCGTGGGGGTTGGACGGGGGCGCGTGCGGGTCCGATCCGGCCTGTCGCGCCCACGCGGCGGAGCCGCGTGCCGGTACGGCCCCGCGCCCCTTTCGGGTCGGCAGCGTGGGCGCGTGCCGACAGGTCCCCCGGTGCCGCCGAGAGAAGGCGGGCGCGGTCAGCGCCAGTTGACCGTGCCGCCGGGGGCCGTCGCCGACTCGATCCTCGTGCGGGTCTCTCTCATCACCGACACGATCTCCGCCTCGTGTTCCGGCGTCAGGCGGGTCACCGGTACCGAGCAGCTGATCGCGTCCTGGGCCGGGGTGTCGTAGCGCAGGGCGAGGCCGAAGCCGACGATGCCGGTGACGGCTTCCTCGCGATCGATCGCGTAGCCGCGGGCGCGGATCCCGGCGAGGTCGGCGGCCAGCGCGTCCCGCGTGGTGTGAGTACGGGGGGTCAGGGGCTCGTACGGGCCCGCGGGGAGGTTCTCGGCGGGGCGTTCCGCCAGGAGTGCCTTGCCGAGGGCGCCCGCGTGGGCCGGCAGCCGTCGGCCCACCCTGTTGATCGTGCGCAGGTATTCGTGCGACTCCCGGGTCGCCAGGTACGCCACGTCCGGGCCGTCCAGGCGGCCCAGATGGATGGTCTCGCCCAGTGCCTCGGACGCCTCGTCCAGGTACGGGCGCACGAGGCGGACGCGCGGGTCGGAGTCCAGGTAGCTCGTGCCGGTCAGCAGGGTGCGGATGCCGACGCCGTAGAGGGAGCCGGTCGTGTCGGTGCGTACCCAGCCCCGCGTGATCAGCGTCTGGAGCAGGGCGTACATCGAGCTGCGCGGGACGCCGAGTTCGTCCGCCAGCTCCTGGAGGCGGGCCGGGCGGTCACCGCGGGCCGCGAGGAGCTCCAGCAGCTCCACGGTGCGTGCCGCGGACTTCACCTCACGGACGCCTGCTGTCTCGGACATGGTGCAGATCGTAAGGGGGCGGGGGCGGTGGGCGCCGTTGACGGGGGGTGTTCGCATATCTAGTCTTTGTTTCTATACGTGGATGACGTCTACATGGGGAGATGGATTCGGTGGCCGGACAGCCGGAGGACGTGGTGCGCAGGCTGCGGGACGGGATGGCGGGCGGGGTGCTGTCGTTCCCGCTCACCGCCTTTCACGCCGACGGATCCCTGGACGTGGACGGATTCCGGGAGTACGTCGGCGGGCAGCTGGCCGCCGGGCCCGGTGCCCTTTTCCCGGCCTGCGGGACGGGGGAGTTCTTCTCGCTGGACGAGGACGAGTACCGGCAGGTCGTGGCCGTCTCCGTCGAGGAGGCCGCCGGCCGGGTGCCGGTGGTCGCCGGGGTGGGGTACGGCTGGGCGCAGGCCGTGCGGTTCGCCCGGGTCGCCGAGGAGGCCGGGGCCGACGCCCTGCTCGTGCTGCCGCACTATCTCGTCGCCGCCCCGCAGGACGGGCTGGTCGCGCAACTGGAGCGGATCGCGGCCCGGACGTCCCTTCCGCTCATCGCCTACCAGCGCGGACAGGTCGCCTTCACGGCCGACTCGTTGACGCGTATCGCCGGCATCCCCGGCGTGGTCGGGCTCAAGGACGGGCACAGCGACCTGGACCGGCTCCAGCGGCTCACCCTCGCCGCCCCGGAGGGCTTCCTCTTCTTCAATGGCGCCGCCACCGCCGAGATCCAGGCCCGCGCCTACGCCACCGTCGGCGTCCCCGCCTACTCCTCCGCCGTGCACGCCTTCGCCCCCGAGATCGCCGACGCCTTCTTCGCCGCCCTCGACGCCGGCGACCACGGCACGGTCGACAAACTGCTGCGCGACTTCTACGTGCCGTTCGTCGAACTCCGCGACCGCGTCCCCGGATACTCCGTGTCCCTCGTCAAGGCGGCGGCCCGGCTGCGGGGCCGCCCCGTCGGCCCGGTGCGCGCCCCGCTCACCGACCCCTCGGCCGCCGACCTCGCCGACCTCGAGACCCTGCTGGCCGCCGGACTCGACCTCGTGGGAGCGTCGCTGTGAACCTCACGATCACCGACGTCCGCCTGACGCCGATCCTGGTCGCCGACCCGCCGCTGCTGAACACCCAGGGCGTGCACCAGCCGTACACGCCCCGGCTCATCGTGGAGGTGGAGACCGCCGACGGGGTGACCGGGGTCGGTGAGACCTACGGCGACACGAAGTACCTGGAACTGGCCCGGCCGTTCGCCGAGCGGCTGCGCGGGCGCCGGGTCAGTGATCTCAACGGGCTGTTCACCGTCGCCGACGAGGTCACCGTGGACGCGGCCCGGGTCTCCGGACAGGTCGACGTCGGCGGGCTGCGCGGCGTCCAGACCGCCGACAAGCTGCGGCTGTCCGTGGTCTCCGGCTTCGAGGTCGCCTGCCTGGACGTGCTCGGCAAGGCACTCGGGCTGCCCGTGCACGCCCTGCTCGGCGGGAAGGTCCGCGACTCGGTCGAGTACAGCGCGTACCTGTTCTACAAGTGGGCCGCCCACCCGGAGGGCGTGCCCGCGGAACCCGACGACTGGGGGGCCGCGCTCGACCCGGCCGGGGTGGTGGCGCAGGCCCGCCGCCTCACGGAGCGGTACGGCTTCACCTCCTTCAAGCTCAAGGGCGGGGTCTTCCCGCCCGAGGAGGAGATCGCGGCCGTCCGGGCACTGGCGCAGGCGTTCCCCGGACATCCGCTGCGCCTCGACCCCAACGGCGCCTGGTCCGTCGAGACCTCCCTGAAGGTCGCGAAGGAACTCGGGGACGTCCTCGAGTACCTGGAGGACCCGGCGCTCGGCACCCCGGCCATGGCCGAGGTCGCCGCGGGCACCGACGTGCCGCTGGCCACCAACATGTGCGTGACGACCTTCGGCGAGATCCAGGAGGCGTTCACCCGCGGTGCCGTCCAGGTCGTCCTCTCCGACCACCACTACTGGGGCGGCCTGCGCAACACCCAGCAACTTGCCGCCGTCTGCCGCACCTTCGGCGTCGGCGTCTCCATGCACTCCAACACCCATCTCGGGATCAGCCTGGCCGCGATGACCCACGTGGCCGCGACCGTCCCCGGCCTCCACCACGCCTGCGACTCCCACTACCCCTGGCAGTCCGAGGACGTCCTCACCGAACGGCTCGTCTTCGAGGACGGCCGGGTCGCCGTCTCCGACGCGCCGGGCCTGGGGGTCGAGCTGGACCGGGAGCGGCTGCGGGCGCTGCACCGGCGCTGGCTGGACGACGACGGGACGTTCCGCGACCGCGACGACGCGGCCGCGATGCGGGTGGCCGAGCCGGGGTGGACCACACCGGCCGTGCCGCGCTGGTAGCGGCGCTCGTTCGGGCGGTCGTACGACGAGAGCCGTCGCCGCCGTCCCGGCATGGTGCAGACTGGCCGGATCCGCACCACGTCCAGGGAGCGCACCGTGACCGCGTCCAACGCGTTCGCCGGAGAGGAACCGGAGTACCTCGACGACGACAGAGGAGCAACGACCCCGCACTGCGCCGCGCAGGTCGACCCGCTGGCCGGCCTGCGCTCGCCGGACGATCCGCCCTGGGACGTCTACCTCACCGGCACCGTCTTCCTCGACATCATCTTCACCGGCCTGCACTCCGCCCCCGTGCGCGGCACCGAGTCCTGGGCCCGGGGCATGGGCTCCAGCCCCGGCGGCATCGCCAACATGGCCACCGCGCTCGCCCGGCTCGGCCTGAAGACCTCCCTCGCGGCGGCCTTCGGCGACGACCACTACGGCGAGTACTGCTGGGACGCCCTGGAGCAGGGCGAGGGCATCGACCTCTCCCCGTCGCGGACCGTGCGCGGCTGGCACTCGCCGGTCACCGTCTCCATGGCGTACGAGGGCGAGCGGACCATGGTCTCGCACGGCCACGAGCCGCCCGCCGACACGCTGTTCCGGCAGCAGAACGCCCCCGGCCACCCGGCCCACGCCCGCGCCGCCGTCGCCTCCCTCACGCCCGGCAAGCGCAACCCCTGGATCGCCAAGGCCGCCGCCGAGGGCACCCGGATCTTCGCCGACGTCGGCTGGGACGACACCGGCGCGTGGGACCTGGCGGGGCTCGCCGACCTCGAACACTGCGAGGCGTTCCTGCCGAACGCCGAGGAGGCGCGGCGGTACACCGGCGCGGACTGCCCGCGCGCCGCGGCCCATGCCCTCACCGAGTACGTGCCCCTCGCCGTCGTCACCCTCGGGGCGGAGGGGGCCTATGCCGTGGACGGGCGGACCGGGGAGTCCGCGGAGGTCCCGGCGATCGCCGTGGAGGCCCTCGACCCGACGGGTGCGGGTGATGTCTTCGTCGCCGGGTTCGTCACCGGCACGCTCGCCGACTGGCCACTGGCCGACCGCCTCGCCTTCGCGGGCCTCACGGCGGCGCTCTCCGTCCAGGAGTTCGGCGGCTCCCTGTCCGCGCCCGGCTGGTCGGAGATCGGGGCGTGGTGGCGCAAGGTCCAGTCGGTGCCGGGCCAGGACCGGGCGGCGCTGCGGCGCTACGCGTTCCTGGAGGGCCTGGTGCCGGAGGAGGACCAGGTGAGGCCGTGGCCCCTGCGGAGGGCGGTGCCGACGATCGGGTTCGGGCGCGCGGGGTGACTGCCGAGGTTGCGGGTGCGGGTGCCGCGGCCGACGACCGGTGGTCACCACCCCGAGGCTAACCTCCGAGCACCCCGGCGACCTGCTCCCGCAAAAGCTCCCGGCCCGGACCCGACACCCCGGCCAGCGCGCCGGCGAACAGCTCCTCCGCCCCGCCCCCCTCGGCGCCCACCCTCCCGCTGCTCAGCACATACCCCTCCCGTACCGCGACCCTCAGCACACCGTCCGTGTCCACGGCCGCCGCGGCGATCGTCGGTACCTCGCCGCCCCCCGGGTCCGCGACCTTCGCGTACGCCCCCTTCACCGGCTCCCGCCAGCGCAGCGCCAGCAGCACCGGCGCCTTCGCCTCCACCTCGGACAGGTCCACCTCGTCCACCCCGTCCGCCGTGAGCACCTCGGCCCACGCGTCCAGCACGATCGCCGCCGGCAGCAGATCCCGCAGGTTCGACCCGGCGATGTTCCCGCCCACCGTCGCCGTCCGGCGCACCGCCCCCGTGCCGACCCCCTTCGCCGCCTTCCGCAGCACCTCCGGAACCCGGTCGTCCACCTGGTGCAGAAGCACCGCACCCCCCAGCACGCCGTCCCCGATCGCCGTCGCTTCCGGCACCCTCCGCAGGGACACCGCCTGTTCCGGGAAGCCGTCCCGCTGCCAGACGGCCCAGACGAGGGTGGCACCGCCGACGGGTATCGCCCCCTCGGCCAGGCATTGACGGGCCTCGGACACCGACGTGGGCAGACGCAGCAGCACGGCTACCTGCTTTCTGAACGGACAGGTGGCGTGGGGCGGACGCGGCCCCCCGACCACGCGTGGCGGTGACGGCCCGGATTCTGCCCCGGCGCGCCGGAGCGCATGCAGGGCTCACGGCTGCAACGGGGGCGCCTTCCGCTGTGAAAAGGCCTACGGCGTTGTCAGCCCCGCGTCGTACGCTTGGTATCGCGAGGCCGCCCTCAGCTACGCGGCCGTGATGAGGAGGAACCGCAGGCCTTAAGCGCCGGCCCATGACTCAGACACCCACAGCTCACACTCCCGCGCAGCAGCAGGCCCGAGCTCAGTTCGAGGTTCCCGCCCAGCACCCGATGGTCACCGTGCTGGGATCCGGCGACTCCCTGCTGCGCGTGATCGAGAAGGCCTTCCCGGCGGCCGACATCCATGTCCGGGGCAATGAGATCAGCGCGGTCGGCGATGCCCGTGAAGTCGCCCTCATACAGCGCCTGTTCGACGAGATGATGCTGGTGCTCCGCACCGGACAGCCGATGACGGAGGACGCAGTGGAACGCTCGATCGCCATGTTGCGGGCGAGTGAGAACGGGGAGGGCCCGGAGGAGACCCCGGCCCAGGTTCTGACACAGAACATCCTGTCCTCGCGCGGCCGCACCATCCGCCCCAAGACCCTCAACCAGAAGCGGTACGTCGACGCGATCGACAAGCACACGATCGTCTTCGGCATCGGCCCCGCCGGTACCGGCAAGACCTACCTGGCCATGGCCAAGGCGGTGCAGGCCCTGCAGTCCAAGCAGGTCAACCGCATCATCCTGACCCGGCCGGCGGTCGAGGCCGGCGAGCGGCTCGGCTTCCTGCCGGGCACGCTCTACGAGAAGATCGACCCGTACCTGCGCCCGCTGTACGACGCGCTGCACGACATGCTCGACCCGGACTCGATCCCGCGCCTGATGGCGGCCGGAACGATCGAGGTGGCGCCGCTCGCCTACATGCGCGGCCGCACCCTCAACGACGCCTTCATCATTCTCGACGAGGCCCAGAACACCTCGCCCGAGCAGATGAAGATGTTCCTCACCCGGCTCGGCTTCGAGTCGAAGATCGTGATCACGGGCGACATCACCCAGGTCGACCTGCCCAACGGGACCAAGTCCGGTCTGCGCCAGGTGCAGGACATCCTGGAAGGCGTGGAAGATGTGCACTTCTCCCGCCTGACGTCCCACGATGTCGTACGGCACAAGCTGGTGGGCCGTATCGTCGACGCGTACGAGCAGTACGACAGCACGCACGGCACGGAGAACGGCTCGCATCAGGGCGGCCGCTCGAAGTCCGGGCACAAGGGGAAGTAGACAAGCACAGCGCCATGTCGATCGACGTCAACAACGAGTCGGGAACCGAGGTCGACGAGCAGGCGATCCTCGACATCGCCCGCTACGCCCTCGCACGGATGCGCATCCACCCGCTCTCCGAGCTCTCGGTGATCGTCGTGGACGCCGACGCCATGGAGCAGCTGCACATCCAGTGGATGGACCTGCCCGGGCCGACCGATGTCATGTCCTTCCCGATGGACGAGCTGCGGCCGCCGTCGAAGGACGAGGACGAGCCGCCGCAGGGGCTGCTCGGCGACATCGTGCTCTGCCCGGAGGTCGCCGCCAAGCAGGGTGCCGAGGCCGACACCCAGCACTCCATGGACGAGGAGCTCCAGTTGCTCACCGTCCATGGCGTGCTGCACCTGCTCGGCTACGACCACGAGGAGCCCGACGAGAAGGCCGAGATGTTCGGCCTGCAGGCGGCCATCGTGGACGGCTGGCGGGGGGAGAAGGGCCTGACCGGCCCCTCCCCGGCGCCGACGGTCTCCTAGCCGGGTGGTCGTCCACGTATGAGTCCGCAGATCGTCGCGGGAGCGATCGCCCTGGTCGTGGTGGCGTGGCTGGCCGCCTGCGCCGAGGCCGGTATCGCCCGCGTCTCCAGCTTCCGCGCCGAGGAGGCCGTGAAGTCCGGGCGGCGCGGCAGCGCCAAACTCGCCCAGATCGCCGCCGACCCCACCCGCTACCTCAATGTGGCGCTGCTGGTCCGCGTCGCCTGCGAGATGGCCGCCGCGGCCCTGGTGACCTACGCCTGCCTCCAGGAGATCCCGACCACCTGGGAGGCGCTGCTCGCCGCGATCGGCGTGATGGTGCTCGTGTCGTACGTCGCCGTCGGCGTCTCCCCGCGCACCATCGGCCGTCAGCACCCGCTGAACACGGCCACGGCCGCCGCCTACGTGCTGCTGCCGCTGGCCAGGATCATGGGCCCGATCCCGTATCTCCTGATCCTCATCGGAAACGCCCTCACCCCGGGCAAGGGCTTCCGGCGCGGCCCGTTCGCCTCCGAGGCCGAACTGCGCGCCCTGGTCGACCTCGCCGAGAAGGAGTCCCTGATCGAGGACGAGGAGCGCCGGATGGTGCACTCGGTCTTCGAACTCGGTGACACGCTCGTGCGCGAGGTCATGGTGCCGCGCACCGACCTGGTGGTCATCGAGCGGTACAAGACCATCCGCCAGGCCCTGACGCTGGCGTTGCGCTCGGGCTTCTCGCGCATCCCCGTCACCGGGGAGAGCGAGGACGACATAGTCGGCATCGTGTATCTCAAGGACCTGGTCCGCAAGACGCACATCAGCCGGGACGCCGAGTCCGACCTGGTCTCCACCGCCATGCGGCCCGCGTTCTTCGTGCCCGACACCAAGAACGCCGGCGACCTGCTGCGCGAGATGCAGAAGGAACGCAACCACGTCGCCGTCGTCATCGACGAGTACGGCGGCACCGCCGGGATCGTCACCATCGAGGACATCCTGGAGGAGATCGTCGGCGAGATCACCGACGAGTACGACCGGGAGCTCCCGCCGGTCACCGACCTCGGCGACGACCGCTACCGGGTCACCGCCCGCCTCGACATCACCGACCTCGGCGAGCTGTACGGGCTCGAGGAGTACGACGACGAGGACGTGGAGACCGTCGGCGGACTGCTCGCCAAGGCGCTCGGCCGGGTGCCCATCGCGGGCGCCGCCGCCCAGGTCGAACTCCCCGACGGACGGAAACTGGCCCTGACCGCGGAGGCCGCCGCCGGACGCCGGAACAAGATCGTGACGGTGCTGGTGGAGCCGGTGCCGGTGGCCCACGACCCCGAGGACGGGCCCGAGTGACCCCCGACCGGCTCCGCGCCTGCTGCCTCTCCTTCAACGCGGCGGAGGAGGACTTCCCGTTCAACCCGGACATCTCGGTCTTCAAGGTCCTCGGCAAGATGTTCGCGCTGAGCTGGATCGACGCCCGCCCGCTGAAGGTCAACCTCAAGTGCGATCCCGACGACGCGGTCCGGCTGCGCACCGACCACGAGGGGCTGATCATCCCCGGGTACCACATGAACAAGCGCCACTGGAACACCGTGACCGTGGACGGCGCCCTCCCCGACCGGCTGGTGGAAGAGCTGATCGAGGACTCGTACGACCTGGTCGTGGCCGGCCTGCCGAGAGCGGAGCGGCTGCGGCTCGACCGGGCGTGACGCGGTGGCCGGGGTGCCTGACCCGGTCAAGTTGTTCGTATGCTCGGGGCATGACCGAGAGCAGTGCGCTTGATCCCGAGGACCGCAAGATCGTCACCCTGGCCCGTTCGGCCCGGGCCCGCAACGGGGTGCCCGAAGGGGCGGCCGTACGGGACTCGACGGGGCGGACGTATGTGGCGGGGACGGTGGAGCTGGCCTCGCTGAAGCTGAGCGCGCTGCGGACGGCGGTGGCGATGGCGGTGGCGTCGGGGGCGGAGTCGCTGGAGGCGGCGGCGGTCGTGACGGTTGCCGACGGCGTTTCGGCCGAGGACCTTGCGGCGGTGCGGGATCTTGGGGGGCCGGGGACGCCGGTGCTGCTGGCGGGGCCGGACGGGGCGGTACGGCTGACCGTCTCCGCCTAGCTTTCCCGCCCACCTACCCACCCACCCGACTCGCTCCGCTGAGAAGCGAGGCGTTCTCTGACTCCGTCGGGGGAGGGGTGGAGTTGGTTGACTCGGGTGGGCGGGCGCTTGTGGACGGGTGCGCCGCCGTCGTGGTTGCTCGCGCAGTTCCCCGCGCCCCTGAAGGGGCGCCACGGCTGACGCCCCCGAAAGGGGCGCGGGGAACTGCGCGACCAGCCCCCACGCACCCGCAGTCATCCGCGCGCCGCCCCCCTCCCCGCAGTCGGCCAGATTTCAACCTTGTCGGTCCCTGTCTCTCGCGTATCAATGGGACCGTAAGTTCCGACGGGCCGTCAGATTCTGATGGTGCGTCAGATTCGGCCCCGCGGTGTGCCCGCATCCACCCGGACCGGGGTCGCCATCCCCACATGGCATTCCCACGCAACGGGAAGGGAGCCCGATCTCCATGAAACGCTTGACCACCGGTGCGGCACTCGCGGCGGGGGCCCTCGCCGCCACGGCGCTGGCCTTCGCCCCCTCGGCCGCCGCCGTCACCCCGACCACCGCCACCGTCACCGCCAGCTGCGGCATCTTCGGCGGCGGCGCGGCTACCCTCACCGCGACCCAGAGCGGTACCTCGGCCACCCTCACGCTCACCTCCAGCGCGATCACCACCCCGCTCGCCCTGTCGGCGAACTCCATCGCCTCCACGCTGACCATGGCCAACTCCACCGGCGGCAACGTGGTCTTCAGCGGCACCGTGAACCCGGCCATGGCGGCCGGCAGTGCCGTCACCGTCGGCCCGCTGCCCGGCACCGTCGCCTCCGGCGACAGCCTCGACTTCCACGGCGGCTCGCTGAAGATGGTCATCTTCGGCATCACCGTCACCTGTACGTCCAGCGCCGCCCAGTCCCCGGGCCCGTTCGTCTTCTGAGTCCGCTGACGGGTTCGTTCCGGATGCCGCAGAAGCTGATGAACCGTCAGGTTTCTGCGGCATCTCCATTGACTTCTCACGCGCCCTCCACATCAATGGCCCCCTGTCGGCGCAGAGGAGCCGCTGCGCCCGCAACCCTCAGGAGGGGGCTTCCATGGGTTCACCCCCAAGATCACGAAGATCCCGACGGTGGCGCTGGATCTCACTGTTCGGGGCGACCGCGCTCGCGGTCACGACGGGGGGCGCGCTGGCCTGTCCGGCCGGTGCCGCCGGGACGAACGTCGACTTCGCCACGCACTGCATCCCGCCCGCGGTCGCGGGCCTCCCGCCGATCGACGGCACCACCACCGCGAGCATCTCGGTGGACGACACCACCCCCAAGGTCGGCGACACGGTCACCGTGACCTACACCGTGGTCACGCCCGCCGCCAACAACCCCACCGCCCTCGCCCTGCCGGCCGACATCATGACGCCGACCGGGAAGGTCACCCTGGGCGGGGCGCAGAGCGGGGACGTCACGGTGACCGGGCCGAAGAAGAACGATCCGGTGCCCGGGTACGGGACCTTCCCGTCGTTCTCCATGACGGGGACGTTCACCGTCACCTCGCCGGGTGCCATCACCCTCTCGCCCGGCGACTACAACATCCACACCAGCTACATCCTGGAGCTGGACACCCCCTGCACGGTCACCAACCCGCCCGCCCCGGTGTCGGAGACCGTCACGGCGACCGACTCGACCCCGGTCAACAACCGTGCCATCAGCCTGAGTTCGGCCTCCGGGAACCCCGGTGACAGCGTGACCGTCAGCGGCCGGAACTTCACGCCGGGCGCGAGTGTGACGCTGGCCGGGCGGTCCGGGTCCAGCCAGACCGCGGACACGGCCACCGCGACCGCGGGTTCCGACGGCTCCTTCAGCGCCCCGCTCACCGTCAACGACAAGACGACGAGCGGGATCGTGGCGTACGAGGGCAGCGCGTGGAGCGACACGGCGGGGGCCGGTCCGGCCGCCTACGTCGTCAACGACACCACGCCGGTGCCGGCCGGAAGCCAGAAACTGACGACCACCGTCAAGGCGGGGACCCTGTCCATGTCCCAGGCCGGGGACTCCGTCGCGCTGTCGGCGGTCGACTTCGGTCAGGGCGGGGCGTCGACGGGCAGCCTGCAGACCGTCACCGTCAAGGACTTCCGCGGCGGCCCGGCCGGCTGGTCGCTCACCGGCAAGGTCACCGACTTCACCGGTCCCGGCGCCAAGATCGACGCCGGGAAGCTCAGCTGGACCCCGTCCTGCGCGACCAAGGCGGGCAGCCCGAGCACCTGCGCGGCCGGTTCCGCGGGCGCCGTCGGCGGTTCCGGAGCGACCCTCGCGTCGACCCCGGACTCCACCGTCACCGGCGGTGAGTTCACCGTCGGCGCCGGACTCTCCCTGGACGTACCGGCGTTCACGCCTCCGGGGTCGTACTCCGGAGTCCTGACCCTGACCCTCACCTGATCCAACTCCCCCGTGGCGACCGGGCCTGCATGAAAGACCCGGTCGTCACCCGACCCGCTTCCGACCGGGGGTCCGCACCCATGCGTCGCGTCAAGCCGTATGTCCTCCTCCTGAGTTTGCTCCTCGGACTCCTCTGCACGGCGGCTCCCGCGCACGCCGCCGACAACGGCAGCTGGTCCGTCTACCCGGTCGCCTCCAAGATCGCGGCGCGGCCGTACTTCTACCTCTCCCTCGACCCCGGGCAGACGATCACCGACAGGCTGGCCGTCGCCAACAAGACCGGCGAACCGCTCACCTTCCGGCTGTACGCGGCCGACGCCTACAACACCGCGCGGGACGGCGGGTTCGCCGTCCGCACGGTGAAGGAGAAGATGCGGGGCGTGGGGGCCTGGGCGAGCATCGCGAAGGCGCGGGTCACCGTGGCGCCGCACAGGACGGTCACCGTTGCCTTCACCCTGCGGGTGCCCCGGGGCGCCGAACCCGGTGACCATCCGGGGGCGATCGTGGCACTGGACGAGCGCGTCGATCCGGGGGCCGGCTCCCTCGCGCTCGGTGTGCAGCGGGCCGTCGGTGCCCGGGTCTATCTGCGGGTGAGCGGGCCGACGCTCCCGGCCGTCGCCGTCGAGCACGTGCACCTCACCCATCACCAGCCGCTGGTGCCCGGCCTCGGCGACAGCACGGCCACCGTCTCCTACACCCTGCACAACACGGGGAACGTGACGTTGAACCCCCGGGTGCGGCTGCGGGCCGAGGGGCTCTTCGGCCGTACGCTGCTCAGCCGCGACCTCACCGGCGTCCCCTCCGAGCTGCTGCCGGGGGAGCGGGTGCGGCTCACCGCGCCCTGGCGGGACGCGCCCCAACTCGACTGGGGCGACGTGACGTTGACGGCCAGCGCGACCGGCACCAGGGAGTCGGCGAGCACGTCGTTCCTCGCGCTGCCGTGGCTCGTGGTGGGGCTGGCCTTCGTCGCCGGGGTGGCGGGCGGCGTGCTGCTCGCCCGGGCCCGCCGGGGCCGTGGTCTGCCGCGGCTGCTCAGAGGGCGTCGGGGCCGCGCTCGCCCGTCCGCACCCGTACGACCGTCTCCACCGGCAGTGCCCACACCTTCCCGTCCCCGATCTTCCCCGTCCGCGCGGCCTTGACGATCGCCTCGATCGCCGGCTCGGAGTCGGCGTCCTCGACGACGACCTCGATCCGGACCTTGGGGACCAGGTCGACCTGGTACTCGGCACCGCGGTACACCTCGGTGTGGCCGCGCTGCCGGCCGTACCCGCTGGCCTCGGTCACGGTCAGGCCGTGCACCCCGATCTCCTGGAGAGCGGTCTTCACCGCCTCGAGACGGTAGGGCTTGACGATCGCGGTGACGAGCTTCATGGGCGGGTCTTGACCTTCTGGGCGGAGGGGAGGACGGACGCGCTGACCGGGGCGCCGTGGCCCAGGACCCCGTGATCGTAAGCCGTCTCGGCGTGCACCGTAAGGTCCAGGCCGGTGTGCTCCTGCTCCTCGCTCGCCCGGAAGCCCAGCGTCCTGTCCAGCAGCTTGCCGAGGCCGTACGTCACGGTGAAGGCGTACGCCGCCACGGCCGCCACCGCCACCGCCTGCCTGCCGAGCTGGGCGAGCCCGCCGCCGTAGAAGAGGCCCTCGGCGCCGCCGGTCATGGCCCGCTCCGCGAACAGGCCGATGAGGAGGGTGCCGATGACTCCGCCGACCAGGTGAACGCCGACGACGTCGAGCGAGTCGTCGTAGTTCAGCCGGAACTTCCAGGAGACCGCGTACGAGCAGACCACGCCCGCGGCGAGACCGACGACCAGCGCGCCGAGCAGCGAGACCGAGCCGCAGGACGGGGTGATCGCGACCAGGCCGGCGACGGCGCCGGAGGCCGCGCCCAGGGTGGTGGGGTGGCCGTCCCGCTTCTGCTCGACGAAGAGCCAGCCCAGCAGGCCCGTGCAGCCGGCGGCCATGGTGTTGAGGAAGGCGGCGGCCGCGAGACCGTTGGCGCCGAGCGCGCTGCCCGCGTTGAAGCCGAACCAGCCGAACCAGAGCAGGCCGGCGCCCAGGATGACCATCGGGAGGTTGTGCGGGCGCATCGCGTCCTTCTTGAACCCGAGCCGCGGGCCCAGGACCAGGCACAGGGCCAGGCCGGAGGCGCCGGAGGTGATCTCGACGGGCAGGCCGCCGGCGAAGTCCAGGGCGCCGAGGTGCCGCACGATCCAGCCACCCGGGCCCCACACCCAGTGCGCCACCGGAACGTATACCAGCAGCGCCCACACCGGCACGAACACCAGCCACGCCCCGAACCGCGCCCGGTCCGCGACCGCACCGCTGATCAGCGCGGCCGTGATGATCGCGAAGGTGAGCTGGAAGGTGGCGAAGAGGAGGGTGGGGACGGTGCCCTGCACGCTGTCCGGCCCGATCCCGTGCATCCCGGCGTGCCGCAGCCCGCCCACGAGTCCCGCCCCGACGTCCTCCCCGAAGGCCAGCGAGTACCCGCCCGCCAGCCACACCACCGTCACCAGCGCGATCGACACGAAGCTCATCATCAGCATGTTGAGGACGCTCTTCGTGCGGACCATGCCGCCGTAGAACAGGGCCAGGCCCGGGGTCATCAGCAGGACCAGGGCGGTGGCGGCGAGCAGCCAGGCGGTGTCGCCGGTGTCGGCGTGCGCGGCGGAGAGGATCACGGGCGTCTCCAACGTCGTGGGGGCTCGTCAGAGATTCACCGGAACGCGTTTCCGGCCGCGTACGGACGTGTTTCCGTGACGTTTCGTTGCCGCTGGGTTACCGAAATCTCACGGTGCGGCGGGGTCTCGTGGATCAGGGAGAATGGGGGCCATGAGCGTTCGCAGCCAGTCCACCGAGCCGTCGGAATCGCCGGAGGCCGCCCACCGGGCGGGCTTCGCCTGTTTCGTCGGGCGCCCCAACGCGGGCAAGTCCACCCTCACGAACGCTCTGGTCGGGCAGAAGGTGGCGATCACCGCGAACCAGCCGCAGACCACGCGGCACACGGTACGCGGCATCGTGCACCGGCCGGACGCGCAGCTGATCCTGGTCGACACCCCGGGCCTGCACAAGCCGCGCACGCTGCTCGGCGAGCGCCTCAACGACGTGGTCCGCACCACCTGGGCCGAGGTCGACGTGATCGGCTTCTGCCTGCCGGCGAACGAGAAGATCGGCCCCGGTGACCGCTTCATCGCCAAGGAACTGGCCGGGATCCGCAAGACCCCGAAGATCGCGGTCGTCACCAAGACCGACCTGGTCGACTCCAAGACCCTCGCCGAGCAGCTGATCGCCATCGACCAGCTGGGCAAGGAGCTGGGCTTCGAGTGGGCCGAGATCGTGCCGGTGTCGGCGGTCGGTGACCAGCAGGTGAGCCTGCTGGCCGACCTCCTCGTCCCGCTCCTGCCCGAGGGCCCGGCCCTCTACCCCGAGGGCGACCTCACGGACGAGCCCGAGCAGGTCATGATCGCGGAACTGATCCGTGAGGCGGCCCTGGAGGGCGTCCGCGACGAACTGCCGCACTCCATCGCCGTCGTCGTCGAGGAGATGCTCCCCCGCCCGGACCGCCCCGCCGACAAGCCCCTCCTGGACATCCACGCCAACCTCTACATCGAGCGCCCCAGCCAGAAGGGCATCGTCATCGGCCCCAAGGGCACGCGCCTGAAGGAGGTCGGCATCAAGTCACGCAAGCAGATCGAGGCACTGCTCGGCACGCCGGTCTTCCTGGACCTGCACGTGAAGGTGGCGAAGGACTGGCAGCGGGATCCGAAGCAGTTGCGGCGGCTGGGGTTCTGAGGGCGGCGGGGGGCGGGCGCGGGAACCCCCGCGCCACGGACGGAGGCAGGGTCTCCGGGCCCGGTCACGCCTCCCAGAAAGGGGCGCCGACCCGGATCCGGATCTGCCGGTCGCGGTCCACGTGCATGGCCACGGTCCCCTCCACGGTCTCCCCGACCTCGGGGAGCGGCGCGGGCGGCGCCTCCGGGTCGTTGATCGTGCCGTCGGGGTTGTACGACAGGAGGTCGACGAATCCGTTGACCCCCGGGGCGTCGTCGAGTTCGAGGAACACCCCGAACGGGAACCGGTCCTTCACCCTGCCCCTGGCGGCACCCCCCAGGGGGTAACGCCGCTTCGCCGCTTCCCACATCTCTTCACCGCTCACCTGTGCCGCACCCTCGGATATTGATTCAGATCTTCGACGACGTTGTTCGGTATTTCCAGTTCCTTTTCCGGTCCGCCTTCGTAGTTCCGCTCGTACTTCTCGTACTTGGCGGCGTACTCGGATTTCGGAATCTTTATCTCTATGACGCCCTCACCGTAGGATTTCGCATATTTCTCGGCAACGTGCCGCTCCTTCGCGAAGTGCACCCTACCGTTGGGGTAGCTGTAGTCGGGGGCGTCCGGATCGCCGGGGAAGTCGGCCTCACGGTATCCGTATTTCTCCTGCTGCTCGCCCAGTTTCCGCCCTGGCGCCTTGAAGATGGACTGTGTGCATTCCTCCGGGGAGAGCCCCAGATGGTCGCTCCATGTGTCGGGGTTGGTGACGTAGGCCATCGGGTTGGGGGCCCGGATTCCGGGTCGAAGTACTGACCGGGAAAACGCAGCGGAGTGGTGCGTGTATGTCACCGTGCGGCCGTCGAAGTCCGTCTCCGACACGAGGCGGTCTGCCTGGTCGTAGGCATAACTCCATGTCATGCCGAGGGGGTTGACGACGCCGGTGAGGCGCAGCGAGGAGTCGTAGGCGAACTCGTGCCGGGTGCCGTCGGGAGCGATGCGTGCCGTGAGCAGGTCGAAGTGCGTGTACTCGAAACGGGAGAGGTGACCGGACCGGTCCGTGTGCGAGGTGCAGTTGCCCTCACCGTCGTAGGTCCAGGTCTCGGCCGCGCCGTCCGCCGCGGCCCGCCGGAGCAGCTTGCCTTCCGGGGACCAGGTGAAGCGGGTGGAGTGCCCCGCCTCGTCGACGATCTCCACGGGCCGTCCCACGACGTCGCGGGTCCAGACCACCTCGGCGCCGACGGCGTCCGTGATCCGCAGGGGCAGCCCCGCGGCATCGCACTCGACGGTGGTCGTGTGTCCGAGAGCGTCGACGACCGCGGCGAGATGTCCCGTCTGCGTGTAGACGGCCCGGTCGGCTGCGCCCGTCGGATCGATGATCGCCGTGCAGTTGCCCCGTTCGTCGTACGTGTAGCGCCACGAGGCGCCATCCGGCAGCTCGACGACCGTGGCCAGGTATCGGGTGGGTCAAGTGCGGCTCGGTGTCATGTCCTGCAGGCCCACCACCCGTAGCAGTTGCAGGCGTTCGTGGGAGTCCGTGCCCGGGCGGGCCGTGTGGATGACGAGTTGCTGGTGGGTGTCGGCGTTGAGGAGGACCTCGCAGTCCAGTTCCAGGAGGCCGACCGTGGGGTGCAGGAAGCGCTTGGTGGTCGCGCGCCGCACCGACACCTCGTGTTCGGCCCAGAGGCGGGCGAACTCGTCGCTGCCCGCGAGGAGTTCCGCGACGAGGGCGGCGGGGACCGGGTCGGCGGGGCGGCCCGCGGCCACCGCCCGGAGGCCCGCGACGTGGTCCCGGGTGTGTGCCGGGCGGTCCTCCGGCGGGAACAGGTCGCGGGCCGAAGGGTCCAGGAAGTAGCGGCGGAGCAGGTTGCGTTCGCGCGGCGGCCGGGCCAGGACGTCGCCGCTCAGCGCCCGCGACAGCGCGTTCTGGGCCAGGACCTCGCCGTAGTCGGTCGTCACCAGCGCCGGGGTGTCGTGCAGCCGGTCCAGGACCAGGAGGAGGCCGGGACGGACGTGGGTGCTCGTCGCCTCCCGGCGCGGCGGTTCTTCGCCGGCCAGGTGGAACAGGTGATCGCGTTCGTCCTCCGTCAGGCGCAGCGCGCGGGCCATCGCCGTCAGCATCTGGCGGGAGGGGCGCGGGCCCCGGGACTGTTCGAGGCGGGTGTAGTAGTCCGCCGACATGCCTGCCAGGGACGCCACCTCCTCGCGGCGCAGGCCGGGGGTGCGGCGGCGGGCGCCGGGGGCCAGGCCCACGTCGGCGGGGTCCAGGCGGGTGCGGGCGTGGCGCAGGAAGTCGGCCAGTTCGGGGCGGTTCACCCCTCCAGGGTGGCCCGGGGCGCCCGGCTTATCCAGGGAGTGCCGATCCCCTGATCGGGAGGTCTCTCCCGGCCGTCTCCGAGGAGGCCGAGGCTGGTGGCACCGGCGCGAAGGAAGCGCAGGAAGCGCTAGAGGCGAAGGAGAAGACCGTGATCACTCTTGTCACCGGTACGACGGGGCAGGTCGGACGGCGGTTCGTGCCGCGGCTGCTCACCCAGACCCGGCCCGGGGAGCAGGTGCGGGTGCTCGTGCGGGACGCGGCCCGTGGGGAGCCGTTCGCCGGGCTGGGCGCCGAGGTCGTCGTCGGGGACCTGCGGGACGAGGAGGCGCTCGGCAAGGCCGTCGCCGGGGTGGACGCCGTCGTGAACGTCGCGGCCTCCTTCCGCGGGGTGCCCGACGAGGAGGCCTGGGCCGTCAACCGGGACGCGGCGGTGGCCCTGGGGAGGGCCGCGGTCTCGGCCGGCGTACGACGGTTCGTGCAGGTCAGCACCGGGAACGTGTACGGCATCGGGCGCGGCCGTCCGCTCACCGAGGACGACGAGAGCCGGCCCGGCGGTGAGCTGTGGGGTGCGTACGCGGAGTCCAAGGCGGTCGCGGAGCGGGAACTGCTCGCGCTGGAGGGCGGGATGGAGGTGCGGATCGGGCGGCTGCCGTTCGTCTACGGCGAAGGAGACCCTCACCTCGTCGACGTCCTGCGCTGGGCCGCGAACTGGGCGCCCGCCCAGCGGCTCCAGATGGCCCACCACGCGGATGTCGGCCAGGGCCTGATGCGTCTGCTGTACGCCCCGGCGGTGAACGGCCCGCTCTACAACATCGCCGACGACGCCCCCGTCACGACCGTGGAGCTGTACCGGCTCAACGGCCTTGACGTGCCCGCGGACCTGCACACCCACACCGACCCCGATCCCTGGTTCGGGATCATGTCCAACCAGAAGATCCGCCGGGACCTCGGCTTCCGGCCGATCCACCCGACCGTCTGGACCGCCCGCGACGCCGGAGCCCTGTGAGCGGCCGAGCGGCTAGTCGACTCCCCGGATCCGCCCCACCAGGCCCGCCCCCGCCAGTCCGATCACCGCCGCCGCCAGGTAGAGCACCCGGTAGCCGCCCAGGTACGTCACGATCGGTGCGGCGAGGGCGGGTGCCGCCACCTGGGGCAGGGCGTTGGCCACGTTGATGACGCCGAGGTCCTTGCCGCGGTCCAGGGCCTTCGGCAGGACGTCCGTCATCAGGGCGAAGTCGACCGAGGTGAACACGCCGAAGCCGATGCCCAGGAAGGCCGCCGCGACGATCGCCCCCGGCCAGGTCTGCCATGCCGCCAGCAGCGCCGTCGCCGCCGCCATCAGCATCCCCGACCAGACCACGAACGGCTTGCGCCGCCCCACCCGGTCCGACCAGACCCCGCCGACCACGACCGTCGCCATCAGCGTCAGCCCGTTCACCGCCGTCAGGATCAGCACACCCTGGTCGGGGTCGGAGTAGTGGAGGCGGTCGCGGAGGTAGTAGAGCAGGTACAGCAGGACCAGGGCGTTGCTGAGGTTGATCAGGAACCGGGTCAGCCACGCCCAGCCCAGGTCGGGGTACCGGCGCGGGCTCAGCCAGAACCCGGCGAGAAAGGCCCGCCAGGACCAGGGCGGCCGGTCCTCCGGGGCCAGCCGCAGATCCTGGTACCGGAGCACGTAGGGCAGCACGCCGGCCGTCGTGAACACCGCGCACGCCACATAGCCCGCCCCGACGCCCCCGGCGGCCGTCGCCAGCCCCGTGCCGCCGACCACCCCGAGGATCTGGGCGGCTCCCAGCCAGCCGCCCACCGAACCCCGCTGGCTCCTCGGCACCCGGTCCGGCACGGCCGCCGTGACGGCCGCGAAGGCCGCGTTCAGCGTCAGCTGGACCAGGCACCAGCCCAGCATCATCGTCCCCATGCCGCCGGCGCCCGCGAGCAGCAGCAGCGACAGCGCCCCGCCCGCCGTGCCGGCGACGATCCACGGCGTACGGCGGCCCCAGCGGGACGCCGTACGGTCCGACAGCGCGCCGAAGACCGGGTTCGCAGCCAGCGACACCACCGCGCCCACGGCGGTCACCCACGCCAGCATCGTCTCCTTGGACATCCCGGAGCCGGGTGCGAAGTCCTTGGCCTGGGAGGCCAGGAGGATCTGCAGGGGGCCGTACCAGCCCACCCAGATCGCCCCGTTGGCGAGGGAGAGCGCCGACGTCCAGCCCCGGCCGACCTTCTCGGCCGGTTCCGCCAGCGCGGCCGGCGCCCCCGTCGTCGTCATCCCCGCGCCTGGGATCTCTGCGCCCGGGACCCCTGCGCCTGGCTCTTCTGTGCCCGGAGCAGGTCCCGGAACCAGCCGTACGACGACTTCGGCGTCCGTACCTGGGTGTCGTAGTCCACGTGGACCAGGCCGAAGCGGCGCGCGTACCCCTCCGCCCACTCGAAGTTGTCCAGCAGCGACCAGACGAAGTAGCCGCGCACGTCCACGCCGGCCTCCGCCGCCCGGTGCAGCGCCCGGATGTGACCGTCCAGGTAGGCGATACGCGCCTGGTCGTCGACGCCCTCGTAGGAGCAGCCGTTCTCGGTGATGACGATCGGCGGGAGCCGGTCGCCGTAGCGGTCCCGGAATCCGGTGAGGAGTTCCGTCAGGCCCTCCGGGACCACCGGCCAGCCGAAGTCCGTGACCGGCACGTCCTCGATGTCCTGGACGGAGAAGGGGAGTTCGGCGGGAAGGGTGAGTCCGCCGAACTCGATCTCGGTGCCCTGCGGGGCGCCCACCTTCGTCGGGGCGTAGTAGTTGACGCCGTACCAGTCGAGCGGCTCGGAGATCACCTTCAGGTCCGCGGCGACGTCGCCCGGCATCAGGTCGCCCATGCCCTCCGGGTACTCGCCCAGCAGAACGGGTTCCGCGAACAGGCGGTTGAGGAGGAGGTCGTAGAAGCCGGCCGCCTCCAGGTCCGGTTGCTCCCGGGAGGCCGGCCAGGTGGGGCCGTGGGAGTTGGCGATGCCGATGTCGGCGGCGCCCGCCGCGCGCAGCGCCCGTACGGCCAGGCCGTGGGCGAGGAGCTGGTGGTGGGCGACCGGGAGCGCGTCGAACATCAGCTGCTCGCCGGGGGCGTGGGCGCCCAGGGCGTGGCCGAACAGGGTGTGTTCGGCGGGCTCGTTGAGGGTGATCCACTTCTGCACCCGGTCCCCGAGCCGGTCCGCGACCGTGGAGACGTGGTCGGCGAACCGGGCGGCGGTGTCCCGCTCCAGCCAGCCGCCCGCCTCTTGCAGAGCTGTCGGCAGGTCCCAGTGGAAGAGGGTGGGGACCGGTCGTACGCCCGCCGCGCACAGCTCGTCCACGAGGCGGTCGTAGAAGTCCAGGCCGCCCGCCGAGCGCACCCGCGGCCAGGAGACCGAGAAGCGGTACGCGTCCACGCCGAGGCCGGCCAGCAGGACCACGTCCTCGCGGTGGCGGTGGTAGTGGTCGCAGGCCACCGCCGCCGTCGAGCCGTCCTTGATCCGGCCCGGCTCGGCCGAGAACACGTCCCACACGGAGGGCTCGCGCTCGTCGGCCGCGCCCTCGATCTGGTGGGCCGAGGTCGACACACCCCACAGGAAGTCGTCGGGGAAACCGGGGAAACGGGGTATCGGACGGTCCGCGTCAGTCGCCATGGCCGGGATCATCCTTACCAGCAGTAACAGAAGTCAACGTCCGGACGTGAACTACCCGTTACCGGTGCCGGTTAGGCGCCCTCCTTCAACACCCTTGAGATCAGCTCCCGTTGCTCGGAGGTCAGCCGCGGATCGGCCGCGTACACCGTCCGCCCGTCCACCGTGATCCGGTACGCGAACCCGTCCGGCACCCCGGGCGGCGGCGTGCCCTGGCCGGCCGCGAGCGCGTGCTCGGCCAGGGCCTGCCACTCATGGGCGTCGGGCCGCCCCGAGGTGTCCACCTCGGCCCGCCGCTCGATGCCCGCGAACCCACCCGTACGCCTCACCTGAATACGCATGGGTCCCTGTGTAGTACGGGATCAGCCGGTCTGCACACCCACCTGGGCCCACGCCTTGAGAACCGCCTCGGTCTCCTCGCCCTCCTCGAAGCGGGCCTTGGCCGCCGCCACGGTGAGCTTCGCGAAGTCCGTGAAGCGGGCGTCCGACCCCAGTTCGCCGCCGGTGAGCACGTCGTACCAGATCCACCCGGCCCGCTCCCAGGCGTTGCCGCCGAGGGCGGTGGCGAGCAGGTAGAAGGCGTGGTTGGGAATGCCGGAGTTGATGTGCACCCCGCCGTTGTCCCGGTTGGTCCTGACGTACCCCGCCATGGTCGCGGGCTGCGGGTCCTTGCCGAGGCGGGGGTCGTCGTACGCGGTACCCGGGGCCTTCATCGAGCGCAGGGCCACCCCGCGCACGCCCGGGGCGAGCAGGCCCTCGCCGATCAGCCAGTCCGCCTGGTCGGCGCTCTGGCCGAGGGAGTACTGCTTGATCAGCGAGCCGAAGACGTCCGAGACCGACTCGTTGAGGGCGCCGGACTGGCCGTAGTACTCCAGGTTGGCCGTGTACTGGGTGACGCCGTGCGTGAGCTCGTGGCCGATGACGTCGACGGAGCTGGTGAAGTCGGTGAAGATCTGGCCGTCGCCGTCGCCGAACACCATCTGCTCGCCGTTCCAGAAGGCGTTGTCGTAGTCGCGGTCGTAGTGCACGCTCGCGTCGAGCGCGAGTCCGTTGCCGTCGATGGAGTCGCGCTCGTACGCCTTCAGGTAGAGGTCGAAGGTGGCGCCGAGGCCGGCGTAGGCGCGGTTGACGCTGGCGTCCTGGCCGGGCTCGGAGCCCTCCTCGCGGACCTTGGTGCCGGGCAGGTCGGTGCCGTGCCCGGCGTCGTAGACGGTGCGGCGCGGCGCGCTGTCCGGGGCCGCCGGGGCGGCGACGGCGGTGAGGGTGCGCACGGCGGTGACCCGGCGGCGGGTGCGGGCCGCGGAGTCGTGCTGCAGGGTGCGCAGCGCGGAGTCGGCGAGCGCGCCGTCCTCGTGCTGGGCGAGCTGGTCGAGGATGTGCGGCGGCACGATCCCGCAGAAAACGGGCGTGCGGCGGATGACGGGCTCAGAGCCCCCGTTGGTCGTCATGCACCGCACCCTCGCACTGAGTCACTCGACTGTCACTACTCGCAACCATGATTGGTGAAATACCGCGACAATTGATGACCCTGTGTGAGGGGGAGTGGTATGGCGCACGTTTTGTCCTGTTCGTCCCCACGGTCCCGCATACTGATACGGCGCCCCGCGTTCGAAGGGGCTCGACTAGCATGCGGAGCATCATGCGTTTCGGGCTGCTTCTTCTTAGCTGCCGCGGCGAGGGCCTGTAGTCCAGGTCGACTCCCTCCCCGCGGAGCTTCGTGTTGCGTCGTCGGCCGTCCTTCCGGACATCCTGAGGAGCCCCGCGATCATGGCGAACCGCCAGCAGCCCACCACCATGCCGATCCACAAGTACGGCCGCTACGAGCAGGTCGACATCCCGGACCGCACCTGGCCCCAGCAGCGCATCACCGCCGCTCCCCGCTGGCTCTCCACCGACCTGCGCGACGGCAACCAGTCCCTGATCGACCCGATGTCGCCCGAGCGCAAGCGCCGGATGTTCGACCAGCTGGTGAAGATGGGCTACAAGGAGATCGAGGTCGGCTTCCCCGCCTCCGGCCAGACCGACTTCGACTTCGTACGCTCGATCATCGAGGAAGAGGGCGCGATCCCCGACGACGTCACGATCTCCGTGCTGACCCAGGCCCGCGAGGACCTGATCGAGCGGACCGTGGAGTCGCTGAAGGGCGCCCGGCGGGCCACCGTGCACCTGTACAACGCCACGGCGCCGGTCTTCCGGCGGGTGGTGTTCCGCGGCTCCAAGGACGACATCAGGCAGATCGCCGTCGACGGCACCCGCCTGGTGATGGAGTACGCCGAGAAGCTGCTGGGCCCGGAGACGGAGTTCGGCTACCAGTACTCCCCGGAGATCTTCACCGACACCGAGCTGGACTTCGCGCTGGAGGTCTGCGAGGCGGTCATGGACGTCTACCAGCCGGGTCCGGGCCGCGAGATCATCCTCAACCTGCCGGCCACCGTGGAGCGTTCGACGCCGTCGACGCACGCGGACCGCTTCGAGTGGATGCACCGCAACCTCTCCCGCCGTGAGCACGTCGTGCTGTCCGTCCACCCGCACAACGACCGCGGTACGGCCGTCGCCGCCGCCGAGCTGGCGCTGATGGCCGGCGCCGACCGGGTCGAGGGCTGCCTGTTCGGGCAGGGCGAGCGCACCGGCAACGTCGACCTGGTCACCCTGGGCATGAACCTGTTCTCGCAGGGCGTCGACCCGCAGATCGACTTCTCCGACATCGACGAGATCCGTCGTACGTGGGAGTACTGCAACCAGATGGAGGTCCACCCGCGCCACCCGTACGTGGGCGACCTGGTCTACACGTCCTTCTCCGGCTCCCACCAGGACGCCATCAAGAAGGGCTTCGACGCCATGGAGGCCGACGCGGCCGCGAAGGGCGTCACCGTCGACGACATCGAGTGGGCCGTGCCGTACCTGCCGATCGACCCGAAGGACGTCGGCCGCTCCTACGAGGCGGTCATCCGGGTCAACTCGCAGTCCGGCAAGGGCGGTGTCGCCTACGTCCTGAAGAACGACCACAAGCTGGACCTGCCGCGCCGGATGCAGATCGAGTTCTCCAAGCTCATCCAGGCGAAGACGGACGCCGAGGGCGGCGAGGTCACCGGCTCCGCCATCTGGGCGGTCTTCCAGGACGAGTACCTGCCGAACCCGGAGAACCCCTGGGGCCGTGTCCAGGTGAAGACGGGTCAGTCGACCACCGACACCGACGGGGTGGACACCCTCACCGTCGAGGCCACCGTCGACGGCGAGGACACCGTCCTGACCGGCTCGGGCAACGGCCCGATCTCCGCGTTCTTCGACGCGCTGCAGGGGCTGGGGATCGACGTGCGGCTCCTGGACTACCAGGAGCACACGATGAGCGAGGGTGCCTCCGCGCAGGCCGCCTCCTACATCGAGTGCGCGATCGGCGACAAGGTTCTGTGGGGGATCGGCATCGACGCGAACACGACGCGTGCGTCGCTGAAGGCGGTCGTGTCCGCCGTCAACCGAGCGACGCGATAACCGCTCTGACCGGCGGTTTAGGGGCCCTGATCGTGCAGTACGGCGATCAGGGTCCCGTCGTATACCGGCCATCCGGCCGTGGAGGTCACGGAAAGGTCTCGTACGGGGTACTGACTCCACCTCACCGATGTGGCTAACATCACGCCAGCGGTGGCGATGTTGCCACGGCGTTAAGGAGGTGCGACGTGCTGCCAGTACGGGGACGAGACGGCCGAACCGCCAGGCCTGCCCGCATTCTGGGCACCCGCACCGCATGGACGCCCGTCGGCGACGGCGAGTTCTTCTGCCCCGGCTGTGGAGGCGACCGCAACTACCAGCGGCTCACCGGCCGCCGCCGCTTCACCCTGCTCGGCGTGCCGGTGCTGCCGCGCGGCACCACCGGGCCGGTCGTGGAGTGCGCCGCCTGCCGTCACCACTTCGGCACCGACGTCCTCGACCACCCGACCACCTCACGCTTCTCGGCGATGCTCCGCGATGCCGTGCACACCGTCGCCCTCGCCGTCCTCGCGGCGGGCGGCGCCTGTGCCCGCGCGTCCCTGGAGGCGGCCGCGGCAGCGGTCCGCGCGGCCGGCTTCGAGGACGTCACGGAGGAGCAGCTGAGCGCGCTCGTCGACGCGCTCGCCGCCGACACCGGCCGGGTCTTCGAGCAGCCGGGCGGTGCGAGCCTCGCGATAGAACTGCACGAGGCCCTCGACCCGCTGGCCCCGCACCTCGCCCCGGCCGGCCGCGAGTCCCTGCTCCTCCAGGCCGCCCGGATCGCGCTCGCCGACGGCCCCTACACCAACGCCGAACGCGAGGTCCTCGGCACGGTCGGCGCGGCCCTGACCATCTGCGCCGACGACGTGACCCGCCTGCTGGCGGCGGCCCGCACCCCTTCCTGAGCCCCCGACCGCCCCACGGAAACTGACGGAGTGCCAATCCAGGTGACCCGTTTGGCCGTTGCGGGCGTGCGATGGGGGCGGCGGGGAGGAACATGGAAGGGTGAGCCATGTGTCTCCTGTGACCCGTGTGAGCCGGATCTCCCTCGCCGCCGCCCTGCTGCTGGGGGCGTTCACCGTCGAACCCAGGGCCTGGGCGGCGACCTGCGAGTCCGCCGTGCCGTATGTGTCCGGCGAGGGCGGCTACGCCCAGTACCGCATCCCGGCCGTCGTGCGCACCTGGCACGGCACCCTGCTCGCCTTCGCCGAGGGCCGGCACAGCACCACCGGCGACAGCGGTGACATCGACGTCGTGTTGCGGCGTTCCTCCGACGGCGGCTGCACCTGGAGCCCGCTCCAGGTGGTGGCCGACGGTAAGGGGAACACCCGGGGCAACCCGGCACCCGTGGTCGACCCGCGCACCGGCGACATCGTCCTGGTGACCTCCTACAACGACGGCTCGGTGAGCGAGGCGCAGATCATGCGCGGCCAGGTCACCAAGGAGCAGAGCCGCCGGGTGTTCGTGCAGCGCAGCCGGAGCGACGGCCGGTCCTTCACCGCCCCGCGGGAGATCACGGCGCAGGTGAAACCTTCGGGCTGGCGCTGGTACGCCACCGGTCCCGGCCATGCCGTCGCCGTCACCGAGGGACCGCACCGCGGCCGTCTGGTCGTCGCCGCCGACCACTCCGGAACGCCGCGTCCCGGCTCCTCCGACACCGGCCGGGAGGCCAGGTACTACGGCGGTCACGCGATCTACAGCGACGACGGCGGCCGCAGCTGGCACCTCGGCTTCGTCGACGGCTCCTACACCGGCCGCGACAACCCCAACGAGACCACCGCCGCCCAACTTCCCGACGGCCGCCTCTACTTCAACGCCCGCGACCAGAACGGCAGCAGCCCCGGCAACCGCCTCAACGCCTGGTCGAGCGACGGCGCGGAGACCCTGGACGCGCAGTACACCGTCCAGCCGACCCTGCGCCGGGTCCCGGTGGTCGAAGCCTCGGTCCTCCAACTCCAGGGCTTCGAAGCCCCGTTGCTCTTCTCCGCCCCCTCGATCCCGACGGCCCGCCAGGCCATGGCCCTGTGGACCAGCGCGGACGAGGGCATCAGCTTCGACAAGCTCCTCACCCTGTCCGGCCGGAAGGCGGCCTACTCGGACCTGGTGCAGGTGGACAGGAGCACGGTGGGCGTGCTGTACGAGACGGGGACGCGGACGGCGTACGACACGATCGAGTTCCGGCGGGTCGCGGCACCCCGGGAGTGAGCCGTGGCGGTGAACCGGCCGCCGCTGTGAACCGGTTGTTGCCATGAACGGGGCAACCGAATCCCCCCGGCCGGTGGTCTGGAGGGCGAGGGGGTGGCTGATGCAGGCCGAACTCGAGGCCCAGTTCCAGGAATTCGTCAGAGCACGGTGGTCCCATCTGGTGCGGACCGCCTATCTGCTCACCGGCGACCCGCACCACGCGGAGGACCTCACGCAGACCGCGCTGGCGAAGGCGTACCGGTCGTGGCGCCGGGTCTCCGGCACCGACCGTCCGGAGGCGTACGTCCGCCGCATGCTGGTCAGCTGCAACAGCGACCGGTTCCGCAAACGGCGGGTCACGGAGTCGCTGACCGCCGCGCCGCCCGAGCGCGCGGGGCACGACGACGCGGTCTCCCGGGCCGACGAGCGCGGCACGCTGCTCGCCGCCCTGGCGGAACTGCCGCCCAGGCAGCGCGCGGTGGTGGTGCTGCGGTACTGGGAGGACCTGTCCGAGGCGGAGGTCGCCGACGTGCTCGGCTGCTCCCCGGGCACGGTCAAGAGCCAGGCGTCCAAGGGCCTGGCGAAGTTGCGTACGTTTCCGGGTCTCGCGCAGACCATGAGCCACGCGGGATCCGGGCAGGGAGGCACCAGGTGAGCGGCGAGAAGCAGGGCACACAGGCCGAGCCGGACTTCGAGGAGCGGGTCCGGACGCTGCTGGCGGGGGACGCCTCGGCGCTGCGGCCGTCGCCGGTGCCGTATCCGGAGATCCGGCGGCGGGGGGTGCTGGAGCGACGGCGGCGGCGCCTCGGGGTGACCGGGGTGGCGCTGGCGACCCTGGCGGCGGTGCCGGTCGGCGCGTACGCGATGGGCGGCGGCAGCACCACGACGAGCCCGGCGGGCCCGAGTCCCACCGTGCGGTCCAGCCCGCGCCCGACAGCGACACCGTCGGCCACCCCGACAGGCCCGGCGCGGCCGGTTTCCGCGGGCCGGCTCCTGGACGGGATCACCTTCGAACAGGCCGCCGGCGGACTCGGCAAGTGCCTGGACTACAACAAGGCGCACCGGCTCCCCAAGGACCCGTCCTACATCGACCTCGGCCGACCCGCCGACTACCGGATCATCCTGGCGATGCGCAGCACCGGCGACTCGAACGCCCCCGGCGACGGCTACTTCGTGGTCGCGGTGCGCGAGAAGCCCACGCCGGCCCGGCTCATCTGCGACATCAAGGGCGGCGAGGTCTCCGGGCTGAACACCAGCACCGGGGACCCCTTCGGCGACTCGGCCATGCCGGTGATCCCGGACATCAACAGCGGCAAGCTGTACCAGCAGTCGTACCTCGACAAGGGCAACTGGAAGCTTCCGTTCCGCTGGGGGATCATCGGCAGCTACCGCAGCTCGGTGACCAGGATGACCGTGTCCTACGGCGACAGCACGGGCGAGGCGGTTCTCGACCACGGCTGGTTCGTCGCCGCCGGCACCCTGCACCAGCAGGTCACGAAGTCACCGCACCTCAAGGGGTACGACCGCACCGGCAAGCTCGTCTACGACTCCGACCAGGACGCCTCGTACGAGAAGACGCTGCCCTAGCCTTCGCGGATCGAGGCCAGGGCCTCCACGCCAGGGGGGCAACGGGGGAGGCCGCAGAGGGGGCCGCGGAGGGGGCCGCGGAGGCGGCGGCGGTCGGCGCCGGTCACCGGGGAGGTGACCGGCGCCGGGCGGGCCGTCGGGGAGCGGCCGGCTGGGCGGCCACCGTGGCGCCGTCCAGCCGCACGTATTGGTCCGACCTCTGATGGTTTACGCCATTCGTGTGCGGTGCCTTGACCGCCCCGAAACCCCCTCTTATGGTCGCGCTTACACATGACGTCCGACGTCTCCTCTTCCCCCACGCTGGAGGCACCGTGCGCGACGAGGCGACCCATGGCCGCAGGACGTTCCTGAAACACGCCGGCGCGCTGGGGGCGGCCGCCTCGCTGACGGCCTGCGGACCCAAGTCGACGATCGACCTCGGCGGCAGCGGCTCCGACCGCACCCTGACGGCCGTCATCGGCTACGGCAACGACGGCAGCTGGGACCCGACCCAGACCGCGTCCGCGTTCGCGATGGCCGCCAACAACCACATCTACGAGGGCCTCGCCGACACCGACCCCATCACCCGCGCCCCCTACCCGGCGCTGGCGACCCGGCTGCCCGCCGACCGGGACGCCACCACCTGGCGGTTCACCCTGCGCCCGGGCGCCACCTTCCACGACGGCAGGCCGGTCACCGCCGACGACGTGGTCTTCGTCTTCGACCGGATCCTCGACCCGGGCACCCAGACCCTCGCCAAGGGCTTCTTCGCGAGCTGGCTGAAGGAGGCCCGCAGGATCGACAGCCGGACCGTCGACCTGGTCCTGAGGTTCCCCTTCCCGGACGGGACCGCCCGTCTCACCCTCGCCAAGATCATGCCCAGGCACGTGTTCTCCCGGCCCGGCGCCTGGGACGACGCGATCAAGGGACTCGCGGTGGGCACGGGACCGTACCGGCAGACCGGGCACCACCCGAAGTCGAACACCACCTTCGCCGCGTACGACGGCTACAACGGCCCCCGCAGGGCCGCCTTCCGGCGGATGAACTGGCTGACGATCGTCGACGCGGCCTCACGGGTGGCCAGGATCTCCGGGGTCGGCGCGGGCGCACAGATCTCCGACAACATCCCCTACGCCAACATCCCCCGTCTCCAGCAGGGCGGACTGTCGGTCGGCGGCGGCGCCGGGATGAACAACCTGTTCCTGATGTTCAACACGCGGCACAAACCCTTCGACGACGTCCGGGTCCGCCAGGCCCTGCACTACGCCATCGACAAGGCGAAGATCGTCGAGGTCGCCCTCAAGGGCCACGGAAAACCGGCGAGTTCGTTCCTGAACGAGACCAACCCCGCCTACCGCAGGGCGAAGACGGTCTACGACCACGACCCCGAAAGGGCGAAGGCACTCCTCAGGGCGGCCGGCGTCAGCGGGCTCAGAATCGACATCCTCGCCGTCAACGTGAGCTGGATCGTCGACTGCCTGCCCACCATCAAGTCGTCCTGGGACGCGATCGGCGTCGCCACGACCCTGTCCCCGCAGGAGACCACGGCCGTGTTCACCAAGATGGACCAGAAACAGGACTACCAGGTCGTCGCCGCCGTCTCGAACCCCAACCAGTTCGGTCTCGACGCCGACCTGATCATGCACTACAACTACGGTCCCGAGAACCTCTGGATGGGCTACGCCCGCTGGTCCGACAACACGGTCGCGAAGCGGCTCTTCAGGGACATGGACGCGGCCACCCGCGAACCGGACCCCGAGAAGAAGAAGACGATGATCCAGGACTACGTCGACATCGTCGCCGAACAGGCCGTCCTCTACCCGGTCGTCCACAACGAGCTGATCACCGCCTGGGACCCGCGCAGGCTCACCGGCATAAGGGCCCAGCCCTACCCCGGCATCAACGTCCTGACGGCCAAGTGGGCCTGACGGCATGAACGCCGTCCTGCGCATCCTGCTGCGCCGAATCGTCCTGCTGGTGCCGCTGCTGCTCGGCATCGCCCTGTTCGTGTTCCTGGTGATGCGCTTCTCCGACGTCGACCCGGCGTCCGCGTTCTTCCAGGGCGCCAACCCCACCCCGCGACAGCTCCACGACTTCCGCGAACGCAACGGCCTCCTCGACCCCCTGCCCCTGCGCTACGTCCACTTCGTCGGCGGTCTGCTCCACGGCGACCTCGGCACCAGCGCCCTCACCCGCACCCCGGTCCTCGACCAGGTCGCCACCGCCCTGCCGCTCACCCTCCAGCTGACCTTCCTCGGCCTCGGCATCGCGGTCGTCCTGGCGCTGGCCGGCGGTGTCACCGCGGCCATCCACCGCGACCGCTGGCCGGACCAGGCCATCCGGGTGCTCTCGCTCGTCGGCGTCGCCGCCCCCGCCTTCTGGCTGGCCCTGTTGATGATCCAGTACCTGGCGGTCGACCGGGGCTGGTTCCCCTCCGGCGGCTACATCAACCCGGAGGACTCCGTCACCGGCTGGCTGAAGACCATGGCGCTGCCCGCCCTCGCGCTCTCCCTCCCGGTCGCCGCCCAGCTCACCCGGATCGTCCGCACCTCGGTGGTCGAGGAACTCGACCGGGACTACGTCCGCACGGCGATCGGCAGCGGCCTGCCACCCCATGTCGTGGTCGGCCGCAACGTCCTGCGCAACGCGCTGGTCAACCCCCTGACCGTGCTCGGTCTGCGGGTCGGCTACCTGCTCGGCGGCGCCGTCGTCATCGAGACCATCTTCGCCCTGCCCGGCATGGGCAAGCTGATGATCGACGCCGTGCAGAACGGCGACCCGGCCGTCGTCCAGGGCGTCGTCCTCACCACCGCGACCGGCTTCGTCGTCGTCAACCTCGTCATCGACGTCCTCTACCTGCTGGTCAACCCCCGTCTGAGGGAGGCGACATGACGACGTTCACCCGCGCGGCCCTCACCACCGCCCTGGCCCGTCCCGGCGTACGACTGCGCAGACTGTCCCCGCTGTCCAGGGCGGCCCTCGTCTTCCTGGCCGTGGTCGTCCTGGTGGCGGTGTGCGCGCCCCTGCTCGCCCCCGACGACCCCCTCGCCCAGCAGGCACCCGCCGACGGCACCGGGCACCCCTCCGCCGGCCACTGGATGGGCCAGGACAGCCTCGGCCGGGACATCCTCAGCCGGCTGATGTACGGCGCCCGCTGGTCCCTCGCCATCGGCCTCGGCGCGACCGGCCTCGCCCTGGTCGCCGGCGCGCTGCTCGGCGCGCTCGCGGCCACCTCCCGCAAAGGCGTCGACGAGACCCTGATGCGCTGCCTGGACGTGGTGATGGCGTTCCCGGGCATCGCCCTGGCCGCCGTCCTGGTCGCCGTCTTCGGCGGTGGCATCACGGTCCTGATCTGCGCGATCGCCTTCCTCTTCACCCCGCCCGTGGCCCGCGTGGTCCGGGCGAACGTCCTCGACCAGTACGGCGAGGACTACGTCACCGCGGAACGCGTGATCGGCGCCCGCACCCCGCACATCGTGCTGCGCCACGTGGCCGTCAACTGCGCCGCCCCCGTCCTGGTCTTCTGCACGGTCCAGGTCGCCGAGGCCATCGTCTTCGAGGCGTCCCTGTCCTTCATCGGCGCGGGCGTGCGGCCCCCGGACCCGTCCTGGGGCAGCGTCATCGCGGACGGCAGGAACATGGTGCTGACGGGCGGCTGGTGGGCGACCCTCTTCCCCGGCCTGCTGATCCTGCTCACCGTCCTCTCCCTGAACATCCTCTCCGAGGGCGTCTCGGACGCGTGGGCGTCACCGGCGCCGCGGGAGACGGAGCCGGCAGGGGCCGATCCGGTGGCGACCGTCGAGCGGGGCGAGGTCCTGGAGCTGCCCGGCCTGACGGAGGCGGGAGAGCGGCTCCGCGCCCGCGCCCGGCCCCCCGTTCCGGACGGCCGGCCGGTACTGGCCGTGGAGCGGCTGGCCATCGGCTTCCCCGACCGCCACCGGGGCGTGGACATCGTCGACGGCATCAGCTTCGAGGTGCGTCCGGGTGAGGTACTGGGCCTGGTGGGGGAGTCGGGCTGCGGAAAGTCCCTGACGGCGCTGACGATCATGGGCCTGCAGCCGAGGACGGCACGGGTGACGGGCGAGATTCTTTTCAACGCCGCCGCGTGGAGCGCCCCGTCAGGGGCGCGGGGCGGTATCGAAAATGCGGCTGCCGCCGCGCGGGCGCGACCGGCCCCCACAAACCCGCACCCGCCCATCGACCTCACCACCCCCCACCGCCGCCTCCTCGGCCACGAACTCGCGATGGTCTACCAGGACGCCCTGTCCTCCCTGAACCCCTCCATGACCGTCAACGCCCAGCTCAAGCAGCTCACCCGGCGCGGCGGCCACCGCACCCCCGCCGAACTTCTCGCCCTCGTCGGCCTCGACCCCGGTGGAACGCTCCGCAGCCATCCCCACGAACTCTCCGGCGGCCAACGCCAGCGCGTCCTGATCGCCATGGCCCTCTCCCGCGACCCCCGTCTGATCATCGCCGACGAACCGACCACCGCCCTCGACGTCACCGTCCAGGCCCAGGTGATGGAACTCCTCCTCCGCCTCCGCGAGGAACTCGGCTTCGCGCTGATCCTCGTCTCCCACGACCTGGCCCTCGTCGCGGACGTCACCGACCGGGTGGTGGTGATGTACGGCGGACAGGTCGTCGAGACCGGCGTCACCGCGGAGCTGGTCGCCGCCCCGGCCCACCACTACACGCGCGGCCTGCTCGGCAGCGTGCTGTCGCTGGAGTCCGGGGCCGAGCGGCTGACCCAGATCAGGGGCGTGGTGCCGTCCCCGGCCGACTTCCCGGCGGGCTGCCGCTTCGCGGACCGCTGCCCGGCGGCGAGCGAGGTCTGCCGTACGACGGCACCGGACCTGGCCGGCTCCCGTATCCACACCGCGGCCTGCCACCACCCGGCGGTCGACCTGGCGAGCACCGAGGCGGTGACATGAGCGCGGTGGAGCTGGCCGGCGTCCACGTGGTCCACCGGGCGCGCGGCGGAGGCGTCTTCGGCCGGGACCGGGTGTACGCGCTGACCGGCGCGGATCTCACCGTGGCGCCCGGCGAGACGGTCGGCGTGGTCGGCGAGTCGGGGTGCGGGAAGTCGACGCTGGCGAAGGTGCTGGTCGGCATCCAGCGGCCGACCGCCGGCACGGTATCCGTTCACGGCCGCGACCTGTGGGCGATGCCGGGGGCCGAACGCCGGTCGGCCGTCGGCGCCGGCACCGGCATGATCTTCCAGGACCCGTCGACGGCCCTCAACCGCCGGCTGCCGGTGCGCCGTATCCTCCGCGACCCGCTGGACGTCCACGAGCGCGGCACCCGGGCCGAACGGGAGGACCGGGTGCGGGAGTTGATGGGCCTGGTCGGTCTGCCCCGGGCCCTCGCCGAGGCGCTGCCCGGCCAGCTCTCCGGCGGACAGCGGCAGCGGGTGGCGATCGCCCGGGCGCTCGCCCTGGACCCCGGCCTGGTGGTGGCGGACGAACCGACCAGCGCGCTGGACGTCTCGGTCCGCGCCCAGATCCTCAACCTCCTCCTCGACCTGCGCGAGCGGCTCGGCCTCGCCATGGTCTTCGTCTCCCACGACATCCAGACGGTACGGCGGATGAGCGACCGGGTGATCACCATGTACCTGGGCCGGATCGTCGAGGAGACCCCGGCCGCCGAGATCACCGAGCACGCCCGGCACCCGTACACCAGGGCCCTGTTCTCGGCCGCTCCCGGCCTGCTCCGACCGATCGACCCCATCCCGCTCACCGGTCCGGTCCCCTCGGCCACCCGCCCGCCGTCCGGGTGCCCGTTCCGCACCCGCTGCTGGAAGGCGGACGACGAGTGTGCCGTCCGCATGCCTGACTTCACGGCCGCGTCACGCACCGCTCACCGCTACCGCTGTCACCATCCACTGGAGGAGGACCAGCCGAGCCACAGCCTGCCCAGGGAGCCCTGATGACCCTGCCCACCCCCCACACCCGTGAGCCGAAGGGGCGCGCTCCGGCTTCCAGCGCCCCGGAGGGGAACGGTCAAAAGATGGTGTCCGGTGTCGTACCGCCCGTCTGCACCCCCCTGACCCCGGACCGCGAGGTGGACGTCCCGTCCCTGCGCGGGCTCGTCGACCATCTGGTGGCGGCCGGGGTGGACGGCCTGTTCGTGCTGGGCTCGACGTCGGAGGCGGCGTACCTGACGGACCGCCGGCGCAGGCTGGTCACGGAGACCGTGGTGACGCACGCGGCCGGGCGGCTCCCGGTGCTGGCGGGCGTGATCGACATGACCACGCCCCGGGTCCTGGACCACGTCGAGTCCGTCACCTCCGCCGGCGCGGACGCGATCGTCGTCACCGCGCCCTTCTACACCCGCACCCACCCCGCCGAGATCGCCCGCCACTTCCGGCTGGTCGCCGACCGCTCGCCCGTCCCGGTGATCGCCTACGACATCCCGTCCGCCGTCCACACCAAGCTCCCCGCCGACCTGGTGCTGGAACTGGCCGCCGACGGGGTGCTGGCCGGGCTGAAGGACTCCAGCGGCGACCTGGCGGGCTTCCGCGAGGTCGTCATCGGCAGCCGGAGCCTGCCCCGCTTCAGCGCGCTGACCGGCTCCGAGCTGACCGTCGACTCGGCCCTCGCGCTGGGCGCCGACGGCGCGGTACCGGGACTCGCCAACGTCGACCCGGACGGCTACGTCCGTCTCCACCGGCTCTGCCGGGCCGGTGACTGGGAGCGGGCGCGGGCCGAACAGGAGCGGCTGTGCGCGCTGTTCGCGATGGTCCGGGTCGGCGACGGGCGCCGGATGGGCGGCAGCTCGGCGGCGCTGGGCGCGTTCAAGGCGGCACTGCATCTGCGCGGGGTCATCGCGTCCCCGGTCACCGCGGAGCCGCAGGTGCCGCTGTCGGAGGCGGAGATCGAGTGCGTGGGCAAGCACCTGGCGGCGGCGGGGCTGATGTGAGCCGGCGCCGCAGCGGCCGCGGCCGGACGGCTGTCACCGAGCGCACGGCAGGCGGTCCCGGAGACCCGGGCTCGGGCGGCCGTGCGGGACAGACTCCGGCCGAGTCTAGGCACCCAGCGCCACCCCGGGGATGCGAAGCGTGAAATTCCCGGAGGCGGGGGAGCCAGGTGAGGTGAACGCGAAGAACCTCCCCGTCGGCTCCTGCGCCGTCGACACCCGTACCGGACGGCTGGGCATCGTCATGGGGCACGAGGGCCCCTATGTGCAGCTGAGGCCGTACGGGGGAGGGCGTGAGTGGGACGCCCACCCGGACGCCGTACGGATCGCGACCCAGGCCGAACGGCTCAGCGCGGCCACCGCCCACGCCAACGCCCGCAGCCGCGGCGAGGTGCCTTGAAGGTTCCGGTCCGGACCGGTCCCCTGCCACGGCAGGGCAGAATGGGCCCATGAGCCTGTTCCGCGACGACGGCATCGTGCTGCGCACCCAGAAGCTGGGTGAGGCGGACCGGATCATCACGCTGCTCACCCGTGGACACGGCCGGGTGCGGGCCGTCGCGCGTGGGGTGCGGCGGACCAAGTCGAAGTTCGGGGCGCGGCTCGAGCCGTTCTCCCACGTCGACGTGCAGTTCTTCGCGCGGGGCAGCGAGCTGATCGGACGCGGGCTGCCGCTGTGCACCCAGAGCGAGACCATCGCGCCGTACGGCGGCGGGATCGTCACCGACTACGCCCGGTACACCGCCGGGACGGCCATGCTGGAGACCGCCGAGCGGTTCACGGATCACGAGGGCGAACCCGCGGTGCAGCAGTACCTGCTGCTGGTGGGGGCGCTCAGGACACTCGCCCGCGGCGAGCACGCGCCCCACCTCGTCCTCGACGCCTTCCTGCTGCGCTCCCTCGCCGTCAACGGCTACGCGCCCAGCTTCGACTCCTGCGCCAAGTGCGGGATGCCCGGCCCGAACCGTTTCTTCTCGGTCGCCTCCGGGGGCAGCGTCTGCGTCGACTGCCGGGTGCCCGGCAGCGTCGTACCCTCCCCGCAGACCCTGGTTCTGCTCGGCGCGCTGCTTACGGGAGACTGGGAGACGGCGGACGCGGCCGAGGCACGGCACGTCCGGGAGGGCGGCGGACTGGTGTCCGCCTATCTGCACTGGCACCTGGAGCGGGGGCTGCGCTCGCTCAGGTACGTAGAGAAGAGCTAGAGGGAGACGAGAAGCACATGGTCGTACGCGGGATCCTGGGGGGCCGGCGCCGCGAGTACCGGACGCCGGAGCCACACCCGTCCGGTGCCCGGCCGCCGAAGCTCCCGGGCGAGCTGGTCCCGGGCCATGTGGCCATCGTCATGGACGGCAACGGCCGCTGGGCGAAGGAGCGCGGGCTGCCGCGCACCGAGGGGCACAAGGTCGGCGCCGAGCGCGTCCTCGACGTGCTGCAGGGCTCCATCGAGATCGGTGTCCGGAACATCTCCCTCTACGCCTTCTCCACCGAGAACTGGAAGCGCTCGCCCGAAGAGGTCCGCTTCCTGATGAACTTCAACCGCGACTTCATCCGCAAGACCCGCGACCAGCTCGACGAGCTCGGCATCCGGGTGCGCTGGGCGGGCCGGATGCCCCGGCTGTGGAAGTCGGTCGCCAAGGAGCTCCAGATCGCCCAGGAGCAGACCAAGGGCAACGACCTGCTCACCCTGTACTTCTGCATGAACTACGGCGGCCGGGCCGAGATCGCCGACGCGGTGCAGGCGATCGCCGAGGAGGTCAGGGCGGGCCGGCTCGACCCGTCGAAGGTCTCCGAGAAGACCATCCAGAAGCACATGTACTACGGGGACATGCCGGACGTGGACATGTTCCTGCGGCCCAGCGGCGAGCAGCGCACCTCCAACTTCCTGCTCTGGCAGAGCGCCTACGCCGAGATGGTCTACCAGGACGTCCTGTGGCCCGACTTCGACCGCCGTGACCTGTGGCGCGCGTGCCTCGAATACGCCTCCCGGGACCGCCGGTTCGGCGGCGCCATCCCCAACGAGGAGCTGCTGGCCATGGAGGGCAACCAGCCCGGCGACTGACGGCCACCCGCCGTTCACGAGAGCCGTCCAGGATGCGGGAGATCATGCCAGGCCACCTCCCGGTCTCCCGCCTCTGGAACGGTCCCTCATGAAGCGTGTCACCCCTGTCCTCGCCCTGGGCGCCCTGCTCCTCACCGCGCTGCCCGCGCACGCCACGGACAACGGGCCCGCCCACCGCGACAGTTACGGCACCAAGGCCGTCTACACCCCCGGCCAGAACCCGCGCAGCTACCAGCACGCGCCCGCCGGGTACACCGCCGTGTTCACCGAGAACGTCTCCCGGCACGGTTCCCGCTCGGCCACCGACGGCGAGGACGGCGACACGGTCCTCGCGCTCTGGAACCAGGCCGAGGCCGATGGTCAACTCACCAAGCTGGGCGAGGAGTTCGGCCCGGACGTGCAGGCCCTCGAGGCGGCCATGAGCGCCATCGGGTACGGCAACCTCAGCGGCCGCGGCAAGGACGAACTCCGCGCCACCGCGGTGCGCCTGGAGAAGCGCCTGCCCTCCCTCTTCTCCTCGATCGCCGGGAACGGCGAGAAGATCGACGTCGTCAGCTCGGGCCAGGGCCGCGCGGTGGACAGCGGGACGGTCTTCGCCACCGCCCTCACCGACGCCGACCCGGCGCTCAAGGCCTCGCTCGGCACCGCCCGGGTCGACAAGGACCTGCTCTACTTCCACAAGTCCGCCGGCGGCGCCGACTACCAGAAGTGGCTGGCGAGCGACGAGCGGCTGGCCTCGACCCTGGCGGCGGTCACCGACCAGCCGGCCTCGCACCGGGCCGCCGCCCGGGTCCTCGGCAGGATCTTCGAGCCGGCGTTCGTGCGGCGCGTCGTCGACGGCGAGTTCTCCGCCACGGCCTCCGACATCACCGCCGCCCGGGCCGTCTACAACCTCTACGCCATCGCGCCCGCGATGAGCGAGGAGAGCCCGAACGGCCGGGGCTGGGACTTCGACCGCTACATCGCCCCGCGCGACGCGGCCTGGTTCGGCTACCTCAGCGACGCCGAGGACTTCTACGAGAAGGGTCCGAGCTTCTCGGACAGCGACATCACCTACAAGATGGCCGGTGTACTCCTCGACGACTTCTTCAAGCAGGCCGAGGCCAAGCGGGACGGCACCAGCACGCTGGGCGCCGAACTCCGCTTCACCCACGCCGAGGAGATCATCCCGCTGGCCGCGCTGATGCGGCTGCCGGGCAGCGAGAAGGCGGCGACGCCGGGCCGGACGTACACCTACGCCGACAACCCCTGGCGCGGCGCCGAGGTCGCCTCCCTGGCCTCCAACATCCAGTGGGACGTCTTCCGGAAGGGCGACGACTACCTGGTGCGGATGCTCTACAACGAGAAGGAGACCGCCTTCAAGGCGGGCTGTCACCCGATCAGGAAGAACAGCAAGTTCTACGACCTGAACGAACTGGAACGCTGCTTCGACAGGAGCTGACCGGGGGCGCCCTGCGGCACGCCTGCCCGCAGCTATGTGGCTGACGCGACTGCAGCGCCCCGTAAGGGGCGCGGGGCTGTATCCATTTGCGGCTCCGCCGCGTGGGCGCGAGCAACCCCCACCGGGCCGCGCCCGGACAACCGGCTCACCCCGCGGCGCACCCCGCGCAGTCCGCGCACGTCCCGAAGATCTCGACGGTGTGCGCCACATTCACGTACCCGTGCTCCGCCGCGATCGCCTCCGCCCACTTCTCCACCGCGGGCCCCTCCACCTCCACCGCCTTGCCGCACACGCGGCAGACCAGGTGGTGGTGGTGTTCGCCGGTGGAGCAGCGGCGGTACACCGACTCGCCGTCGGACGTGCGCAGGACGTCCACCTCGCCGGCGTCGGCGAGGTTCTGGAGGGTGCGGTACACCGTGGTGAGGCCCACCGAGTCGCCCTTGTGCTTGAGCATGTCGTGCAGTTCCTGCGCGCTGCGGAACTCCTCGACCTCGTCCAGGGCCGCCGCCACGGCTGCCCGCTGACGGGTCGAGCGGCCCTTCACGGGCGGTCCAGCGGTCGTCACCGGTTGCCTCCTCACATCACTGCTTCTGCCGGGCCATTGTGCCAGCCCGGAGTGTGCGCGGTCAGACGCCGACCTCGTCGGCGCCCTGCCGACCGGCCGGAATCGCGCACTCCGCCGGATCCCCGGCGGGCCGCCGCGAGGCCGCCGCACGGGCGCGTCGCCGGGCCAGCGGTGCGGCCAGCACGCTCAGCACGATGAACGCGGCGATCGTCAGCAGCACGATCGTCGCGCCCGGCGGAACGTACTGGTAGTACGACGTGATCGTGCCCCCGATCGTCACCGTCACCCCGATCGCGACGGCGATCGCGAAGGTGGCCGCGAAGCTCCGGCTCAGCTGCTGGGCCGCGGCCACCGGGACCACCATCAGCGCCGACACCAGCAGCAGCCCCACCACGCGCATCGCGACCGTGACCGTGACCGCCGCCGTGATCGCCGTCAGCAGGTTCAGCGCCCGCACCGGCAGGCCCGTCACCCGTGCGAACTCCTCGTCCTGGCTCACCGCGAACAGCTGCCGGCGCAGACCGAGGGTGACAAGGAGGACGAACGCGGCGAGCACGCAGATCGCGGTCACGTCCGACTCCGACACCGTCGACAGCGAGCCGAAGAGGTACGACATCAGGTTGGCGTTGGAGCCGCCAGGCGCGAGGTTGATCAGCATCACCCCGCCGGCCATCCCGCCGTAGAAGAGCATCGCGAGGGCGATGTCGCCGCGGGTCCTGCCGTACCAGCGGATCAGCTCCATCAGGATCGCGCCGAGGACGGAGACGGCCGTGGCCATCCACACCGGGGAGGTGGAGAGCAGGAAGCCCAGGCCGACGCCCGTCATCGCGACATGGCCGATGCCGTCGCCCATCAGGGCCTGGCGGCGCTGGACCAGGTAGATGCCGACGGCGGGCGCGGTGATGCCGACCAGGACGGCGGCGAGCAGGGCCCGCTGCATGAAGGCGTAGTTCAGGAAGTCCATCAGCTCAGCAGTCCCGTGCGGATCGGCGCGTGTTCGTGGGGGTGGACGTGGTCGTGGCCGGGGAGGGCGTGCTGGCCCACGGCCCGCGGGGGCGGCCCGTCGTGCAGGACGCAGCCGTCGCGCAGCACGACCGCGCGGTCGATCAGCGGCTCCAGCGGGCCCAGTTCGTGCAGGACCAGCAGGACCGTGGTGCCCTGCTCGACCTGCTCGCGCAGGGTCCGCGCGAGGATCTCCTGGCTGGCCAGGTCGACGCCGGCCATCGGCTCGTCCATGATCAGCAGTTCGGGCCGGGCCACCAGGGCGCGGGCGATCAGCACCCGCTGGTGCTGGCCGCCGGAGAGCGCCTCGACGTTGTCCTTGGCCCGGTCGGCCATCCCGACCAGGTCGAGCGCGTCCCGTACGGCCTGGTGGTCGGCCTTGCGGAAGAGGCCGAAGCGGGTGCGGGAGAGCAGACCGGCGGAGACGACCTCGGTGACGGTGGCGGGGACACCGCCCACGGCGGTGGTGCGCTGCGGGACGTAGCCGACCCGGGACCAGTCGCGGAAGGTGCCGCGCGGGGTGCCGAACAGCGTGATCTCGCCGCCGCTGGCCGGCACCTGGCCGATGATCGTACGGATCGCGGTCGACTTGCCGGAGCCGTTCGCGCCGAGCAGCGCGACGACCTCACCGCGGTGCACGCCGAGGTCGATGCCGCGCAGCACGGGGCGCGAGCCCAGCTCGGCGGTGACCCCGCGCAGGGATATGACGGGCTCGCCAGTCATCTTCTCTCCACTCACTTGGCGCCCAGGGCCGTCCGGAGGGCCTTGAGGTTGGCTTCCTGGACCGCGAAGTAGTCCTTGCCGCGGGACTTGCCGGTGATGCCCTCGATCGGGTCGAGGACGTCCGTCTTCAGTCCGGCGTCGGCGGCGATGGTCCTGGCGGTCTTGTCGCTGACGAGCGTCTCGTAGAACACGGTGCTGACGCCGTCGGCCTTGGCCATGGTCTCCAGGTCCTTCACGCGGGCCGCGCTCGGCTCCGACTCCGGGTCGAGGCCGTTGATGGCCTCCTCGGTCAGGCCGTAGCGCTCGGCGAGGTAGCCGAAGGCCGCGTGGGTGGTGATGAAGACCTTGGTCCTCGTGTTCGCCAGGCCGTCCTTGAACTGAGTGTCGAGGGCGTCCAGCTTCTCGACCAGGGCGGCGGTGTTCTTCCGGTAGTCGGCCGCGTGGTCCGGGTCGGCCTTCTCGAAGGCCTTGCCGACGCCTTCGGCGACCTGGGCGTAGCGCACCGGGTCCAGCCAGATGTGGGGGTCGAGCCCGGACAGCTCCTCGTTCTTCGAGGTGTCGTGCGTGGCCGCGTGGCCGCCGACCTCGTTGCCGTGCTGCTCCAGCGAGGTGAGGGAGGCCGCGTCGATCTTCGTCCTCACCGAGGACTGGGCGACGGCGTCGTCGACGGAGGGCTGGAGGTTCTTCAGGTAGAGGACCGCGTCGGACTTCTCGATCCCGATGATCTGCTTGGGGCTGATCTCCAGGTCGTGCGGTTCCTGGCCGGGCGATGTGAGACTGGTGACGTGGACGTGGTTCCCGCCGATCCGGTCGGCGAGGAAGGCCATCGGGTAGAACGACGCGACGACGTCGAACTTGCCGGTCTGGGCCGCCGTGGCGTCACCTCCGCAGGCGGTGAGGGTCGCTATGCCGAGTGCGGTGACGGTGGCCGCGGCGGCCGCGGGTATGAGGCGGCGTCGTACGTTCATGAGAGTCATTTTCAACAAACATGGAAACCGTTGTCAACAACCACCCGTAAGACCTCGGTAAGCCCTGGGCGGTCTGTCCGTCATGGGGGACCGATTTGGTCGAGGGGGAGCCCCCGCCGGTAACCTGAAGCATTCGCTCTGAAGCATCTCGCTTCGTCGCCCGTCGTCGTAATGAAGAGAGCACCGTGGCCGCCGACAAGATCGACACCATCGTCAGCCTGAGCAAGCGCCGTGGCTTCGTATTCCCGTGCAGTGAGATCTACGGCGGCCAGCGTGCCGCCTGGGACTACGGGCCGCTCGGTGTCGAGCTCAAGGAGAACCTGAAGCGCCAGTGGTGGCGCTACATGGTGACGTCGCGCGAGGACGTGGTCGGTCTCGACTCGTCCGTCATCCTGGCCCCGGAGGTCTGGGTGGCCTCCGGTCACGTCGCCACCTTCACGGACCCGCTGACCGAGTGCACCGCCTGCCACAAGCGGTTCCGCGCCGACCACCTGGAGGAGGCCTACGAGGCCAAGCACAACCGCCTCCCGGAGAACGGCCTGGCGGACGTGAACTGCCCGAACTGCGGCAACAAGGGCCAGTTCACCGAGCCCAAGCAGTTCTCGGGTCTGCTGTCGACGCACCTCGGCCCGACCCAGGACAGCGGCTCGGTCGCCTACCTGCGCCCCGAGACCGCGCAGGGCATCTTCACCAACTTCGCCCAGGTGCAGACCACCTCGCGCCGCAAGCCGCCGTTCGGCATCGCGCAGATGGGCAAGTCCTTCCGCAACGAGATCACGCCCGGCAACTTCATCTTCCGCACCCGCGAGTTCGAGCAGATGGAGATGGAGTTCTTCGTCAAGCCGGGCGAGGACGAGAAGTGGCAGGAGTACTGGATGGAGCAGCGCTGGAACTGGTACACCGGCCTGGGCCTGCGCGAGGAGAACATGCGGTGGTACGAGCACCCGAAGGAGAAGCTCTCCCACTACTCCAAGCGCACCGCCGACATCGAGTACCGCTTCCAGTTCGGCGGCAACGAGTGGGGTGAGCTGGAGGGCGTCGCCAACCGCACCGACTACGACCTCGGCGCCCACTCCAAGGCCTCCGGCCAGGACCTCTCCTACTTCGACCAGGAGGCCGGGGAGCGCTGGACGCCGTACGTCATCGAGCCGGCGGCCGGTGTCGGCCGCGCGATGCTCGCGTTCCTGCTCGACGCGTACGTCGAGGACGAGGCGCCGAACGCCAAGGGCAAGCTGGAGAAGCGCACGGTGCTGCGCCTCGACCACCGCCTGGCGCCGGTCAAGGTCGCGGTCCTGCCGCTGTCCCGCAACCCCGAGCTGTCCCCGAAGGCCAAGGGGCTGGCCGCCGCCCTGCGGCAGAACTGGAACATCGAGTTCGACGACGCCGGTGCCATCGGCCGCCGCTACCGCCGTCAGGACGAGATCGGTACGCCGTACTGCGTGACCGTCGACTTCGACACCCTCGAGGACAACGCGGTGACGGTCCGGGAGCGCGACTCGATGAAGCAGGAGCGGATCTCGCTGGACCAGATCGAGGGTTACCTCGCGGGGCGCCTCGTCGGGTGCTAGGAGTTTGAGTGGGCCGGCGTCTGCCCGGCTTGTGTGCGGTGCCGGCTGCGGGTCGTGCGTGGCTGGTCGCGCGGTTCCCCGCGCCCTTCGGGGCGCGGGGAACCGGCGTTTATGGGCTCAGCGGTTGGGCTCAGCGGTGCTGCAGTGCCTTCACGTTGTCGCCGAACGTCCAGTTCTTCGAGCCGTCCCAGTTGAGCGACCAGGTCATCAGGCCCTTGAGGGACGTGCCGTAGTGGTTCCAGGCCTGGGCGACCAGGCTCGGTGACATGTAGCCGCCGCCCGCTCCCGACTGCGCGGGCAGCCCCGGGACCTGCTTGTCGTACGGCACCTTGATCGTCGTACCCTGCACGACCAGGCCCTTGTCGAGGCAGTCGGTCTGGGCGGTGAAGCCGGCCACCGTGCCCGCCGAGTAGGAGTCGCCGGAGCACCCGTACATGCTGCCGTTGTAGTACTGCATGTTGAGCCACCACAGCCGGCCGTTGTCGGCGTACTTCTTGACGATCGGCAGATAGGCGCCCCAGATCGAGCCGTAGGTGATGCTGCCGCCGGTGACGTACGCCGTCTCCGGGGCCATCGTCAGGCCGAAGCCCGCCGGCATCTGGGCGAGGACGCCGTCGATGATGCGGACCAGGTTGGCCTGCGAGGTGGAGAGCTGGGTGATGGACCCGCTGCCCACCAGGCCGGTCTCGATGTCGATGTCGATGCCGTCGAAGTTGTACTTCTTCAGGATCGGGACGATCGTCGCGACGAACCTGTCGGCCACGGCGGACGAGCTCAGGTCGATGCCGGCCGCGGCGCCGCCGATCGACAGCAGGATGGTCTGGCCGGCCGCCTTCGCCGCGCACATCTCCGCGGGCGTCGCCACCTTCACGCCCGCGTCCATGCCGTCCTCCCACAGGGCCGTCCCGTCGGAACGGATCACCGGGAAGGCCGCGTTGATCACGTTGTAGCCGTGCGCGGCGATCCGGGAGTCGGTGATCGGGGTCCAGCCGAAGGGCGGGTGGACGCCGTTGGCGGAGCCGTCCCAGTTCTCCCAGTAGCCCTGCAGGACCTTTCCGGCGGGCCGCGACTTCACCGCGCAGGTGTCGGCGGCGGAGGCGGGAGCGGCGGCGGGGAGCTGGGTGAGCGCGGCGGTCGCCAGGGCGGCGGCGAGCAGGCTGAGGGCGCGGCGGAACATACGGATCCTCCCGGTGGGGGTGCGGCGAGGTGTCGTAGCCATGACAGTGCTCGTGGTCCAGACCTCTCGTCAATAGGTCTGGACCAGAAACGGGCGCACCTGGTACCGGGCGTGACCCGGTACCGGGCGTGAGGGTGGATGCGGGGGGTGGGTGTGACGGCGACCGCGGCGACGGGCGTGAGGGTGGGTGTGGTGACGGGCGTGAGGGCGGGTGCGGCTACGCGTGTGACGGCGACCGCCGCGACGGGTTGGTGACGAGTATGGAATGACAGATATTGAAATCTGTCAGCTGTCATGCCAAGGTGGAGTCATGACGATGCACACCCGTTCCCTCGGAACCACCGGCCCCCGCGTCTCCTCCCTCGGCCTCGGCTGCATGGGCATGTCCGCCCTCTACGGCGAGGCCGACCGCGCCGAGTCGATCGCCACCGTCCACGCCGCCCTCGACGCCGGCGTGACGCTCCTCGACACCGGCGACTTCTACGCCATGGGCCACAACGAGATGCTGGTCGGCGAGGCCCTGCGCACCGCCCCCGCGGCGCTCCGTGAAAAGGCCCTGACCAGCGTCAAGTTCGGCGCCCTGCGTGGCCCGGACGGCAGCTGGCTCGGCCACGACGGCCGCCCGGCCGCGGTGAAGAACTTCGCCGCCTACTCCCTCCAGCGCCTCGGCGTCGACCACATCGACGTCTACCGCATCGCCCGTGTCGACCCGGGCGTGCCGATCGAGGAGACCGTCGGCGCGATCGCCGAACTGGTCGAGCAGGGGTACGTCCGGCACATCGGCCTCAGTGAGGCGTCCGCGGACAACATCCGCCGGGCCGCCGCCACCGCGCCCATCTCCGACCTCCAGATCGAGTACGCGATCATCACCCGCGACATCGAGCGGGAGATCCTGCCCACCACCCGTGAGCTGGGCATCGGCATCACCGCGTACGGCGTGCTGTCCCGGGGGCTGATCTCCGGCCACTTCACCCGCGACCGGCAGCTCGGCGCGGGCGACTTCCGGGCCTTCTCACCCCGCTTCCAGGGCGAGAACCTCCAGCACAACCTCGACCTCGTCGACGCGCTGCGCAAGATCGCCGACGAGAAGGGCGTGACCGTCGCGCAGATCGCCATCGCCTGGGTGCTCTCCCGCGGCGACGACATCGTGCCGCTCGTCGGCGCCCGCACCCGCGAGCGGCTCGCCGAGTCGCTGGGCGCGCTGGACGTCACCCTGGACGCGGCCGACCTGGCGGCGATCGAGGAGGCCGTACCGGCGGACGCGGCGGCGGGCACCCGCTACCCGGCCGAGCAGATGAGCCATCTCGGCACCGAGCACTGACCGCGGCGCCGGGTACCGTCTAGGCCATGGCAGCGACGTCCCCGCCCCCGACCCCGGCCCTGACCGCCGAGCGCATCCTCGAGGCCACCGAGGAGGTGCTGCGCCGGCACGGCCCGGCCAAGGCCACCGTGGTGGACGTGGCCCGCGCGCTCGGCGTCAGCCACGGCAGCGTCTACCGGCACTTCCGGACCAAGGCGGCGCTGCGGGAGGCGGTGACCAAGCGGTGGCTGGACCGCACCTCGCGGGTGCTGTCCGTCATCGTCGCCGAGGACCGCGCTCCGGACGTGCGGCTGCGCGACTGGCTGTGGGCGCTCTTCGAAGCCAAGCGCCGCAAGGCCGGCGACGATCCGGAGCTGTTCGCCACCTACATGGTGCTGGTCGACGAGAACGGCCCGGCGGTCACCGGGCACATAGACGACCTGACCGGGCAGCTCGCCGAGATCCTCCGGGACGGGGTCGGCACGGGAGCCTTCACCGTGTCCGACCCCGCCGCGGCGGCCCGGGTCGTCTTCCAGGCCACCGGCCGCTTCCACGACCCGGGGTACGCGCGCGAGTGGGTGCGGCCGGAGGCCGAGGCGGACTTCGCCTCGTTGGTGGACCTGCTGCTGCGCGGCCTCAGCTCACCTTGACGGTGACCGTGGGGGAGTGGGTCTTGCCGGCCGCGATCCGCAGATGCTGGGTGCCCTTGGTGTTGATCTTCGCGGTCAGTGCGTAGGCGCTGCCGTTCTTGACCTTGACGCTCGCCCGGAGCGGGATCCACTTGCCGTTGTTCTCGTGCTGCAGCACCAGCGGCGTGCCGATCTTCAGGCCCTGGGTGCGACCCGTGAAGGTCACCCCGTCACCACCCTTGACCGAGGTCTTGTTCGCCTTGATCGTGATCGAGCCCATGGCGGACATGGACGGACTCGGCTTCGGCGTGGCGCTGCTGGGCGCGGGGCTCGGCTTGGCCCCCGCGGCGAAAGCGCCGGCGCCACCGGCGGACAGCAGCGCCAGCGAGAGGGCGCCGGCGGCGAGGGCCCGGGACACCGGGCGGTGGATGCGGTGCATGGCAGAGCTCCTGTCGATAGGACGGGGGGACTCCTCCAGGCTTGGCCGGGGCGCGCGCGACGGCGACCCGGGAGGGTGCACGAGCGGTGAGGGCCGCCCCTCGCTCCGGTAAAGTCCGCAGGTGGCGATATGTGCGCTGACCTCGCGATTCTTACCGATGATGTCACCCGAATGCAGTAATGGACGGGCTAGCCGGTGACCCGCCAGAAGTCCCGCATCAGCGAGTTCGGGGTCGGGCCCGTCATGGCCACCTGGGTCAGCAGGACCGTGACCGTGCCGGTGGTGGGGACCAGGTGCGCGGTGGTGCCGGTGCCGCCCACCCAGCCGTAGCGGCCGGGGACGTTCCAGGGGTCGGCCGGGGTGACGTCGACCTGGCCGCCGTAACCCCAGCCCTGACCCTCCAGGAAGAGGGTGGCGCGCTCGCGCTGGGCCGCCGTCAGGTGGTTGGTGGTCATCCGGCTGACCGAGGTCGCCGACAGGAGCCGGCGGCCGTCCGGGGCGACGCCCGCGTTCAGCAGCAGCCGGGCGAACGCCAGCCAGTCGTCGGCCGTGGAGACCAGGCCCCCGCCGCCCGAGGGGAAGCGCGGCAGGCGGCCGTAGTCGCCGTCCGGGGTGTCCGTCAGGCGCAGGGTGCCGTCCTCGGCCGGGGCGTAGGCCGAGGTGAACCGGTCCCGCTTCGAGGCCGGCACCTCGAACGCCGTGTCCCGCATGCCCAGCGGCTCGAAGATCCGCTCCGCCAGGAAGTCGGGGAAGGCACGGCCCGACACCCGGGCGACCAGGATGCCCTGCAGGGCGGACGAGGTGCCGTACAGCCAGGCCTCGCCCGGCTGGTGCAGCATCGGCACCTGGGCGAGCAGGCCCAGCCAGGTGTCCGGGTCCGGCCAGTCCCGGAAGGGGCGGCCGTGGTCCTGCACCGCGAACAGGGCCTGCGCGGCGGGCAGCGCGAAGTCGTCGGGAAGGCCCCAGCCGGCGCGGAAACTGAGCAGGTCCTCCACGGTGACCGGGCGGTCGGCCGGCACGACGTCGTCGACGGGGCTCGTGGGCGTGCGGACCACCGACGGCTTGGCCAGCTCGGGGAGCCACTCGGCCACCGGGTCGCCGAGCCCGATCCGGCCCTCGTCGACCAGCATCAGCACCGCGGCCGCGGTGACCGGCTTGGTGATCGACGCGATCCGGAAGATCGACTCCCGGGTCATCGGCGCGGACCCCTCGGCGTCCAGGTCCCCGACGGTCACGACCTCCACGTCGTCACCCCGGGCGACCAGCCCGACGGCGCCGGGAACCGTTCCGCCGTCGACATGGCGGCGCAGGGTGGCATGGAGCGGGGACACGGTCATCGGTCGTCCTTCCGTCGGGTGCGGTCGGACGTACGACTCCCACCCCGGCGGAAACTCATCGGGAGGGCTGGGCTCCCGCGGGGTCCACGGTGGCCTGGTGGGCCTCGGCCAGATGCTCCTCCGCCTTCAGCCAGGGCAGGAACTGCGCGCTCTGCCGCCAGCCGCAGGTGTCGCACCTGATCGTGCGCTGGATGCCGGTGCGCTGCACCCGCACCGTGTGTTCCCGACCGTGCTGGTCCCAGCGGCTGACCTTGCTCGAGTCGATCTGTGACATGACGCCTCCGAGTCGGTGCCCGATCTGCCGTTCGGCACGTGTCGACGGGAGGAGTGTGCAGCACGACCAACATCAACGGGGATTTCTTCACAGTGAGTTGGCCAAGCCGTGTCCGGGCGGCCGGCATTCCGTCGCTGGACAGGCCGTTCCCGGTGCGGGACCGGGCCACCGGACCAACCCTCGGACCACGAGCCGGACTTGGTGTACCGGCGGAAACCCTGGACACGGCATTGACCAAGGCTCAAGATGAGAGCGACCTTAGCTGAAGCGGCCACCGGCACGGAGAGGCGATGCTGCCGGATCCTCAACGTTTCCTGGCCGTCTCCGGCCGCCGGATCGCTCGCGCCGAGGGCGCGGCCCAGGTCGTCAGGGAGCTGTGCCTGTCGACCGTCCCGGACCTGGCTGACGGGGTGTTCGTCTACCTCGCCGAGCAACGGCAGGACCCGGACGGCCCGTTGCGCCTGCTCCTGGACGGACCGCCGGCCGAACTCGGCGGCCTGATGGGCGGCACGCCCCCGGCCGTCGCCCCGGTGCCCTCCGACGGAGTGCTGGCCGGGTTCCTGCGGTGCGGCAGGGCACGCGGCAGAGGTCCGGACGACATCGAGGAGGCGCTGCGTGAGCTGCTCGGGAGCGCTCCCCGTCTCCCGCAGGGGAACAGGGTCCTGCTCGCCCCGCTGCGCGCGCCCGACGCCGTCGTGGGCGTCGCGGTGTTCCTGCGGCGCATGGACCGGGAGGACTTCGTGGCGGACGACATCGCCCTGGCCGACGCGCTGGCGGCACAGGCCGCGCTCGGCGTGAGCGAGGACACCGACGCCCCGCAGGTCCGGCCCGCCGCCCCCAGGGCCCCGGACGAGGACCGGCTGCGCTACGTCGGCGCCGCCACCCGCCGGATCGCCCGCGGCTTCGACACCGACGAGATCGTGCTCGGCCTGTGCCGGGCCGCCGTACCGACGTACTCGGACGCGGCCCTCGTCTATCTGCGCGACCCGCTGCCGGTCGGCGACGAACGCCCGGCCGGCCCCGCCGTGCTGCGGCTGCGCCGCACCGACCGGATCAAGGGCCCCGGCGCCGAGGGCCTGGTCTGGCCGGCCGAGACCGTCGACGACGAGCAGGACGACCTGGACGCGTCCGACTGGAGCGAGGTGGTGCCCGGCGGCGCGCTCGCCGAGGTGCTGCGCGGGGTCCGGCCGGTGTTCGCCGATGAATCGGCGACCCGGGCCGCGCTGAGCGAACTCGTCGGCGAGGACAGCGCGTTGAACGGCTGGGCCGGTACGCACGCGATCCTCGCCCCGCTGCGCGGCCGCCGCCGGGTCACCGGCGCGGTGGTCTTCCTGCGCCGCCCGGAGCGCCCGGCGTTCGAGCCCGCCGACCTCCTGGTCGCCGCCCAGCTGGCCACCCACACCGCGCTCGGCGTCGACAAGGCCGTGCTGTACAGCCGCGAGGCCTTCATCGCCGACCGGCTGCAGCGCGCGATGCTGCCGCACTCCCTGCCCCGGCCCACCGGCGTCCGGCTGGCCGTCCGCTATCTCCCCGCCGCCGAGACCGCCCGCGTCGGCGGCGACTGGTACGACGCGATCCCGCTGCCCGGCAGCCGGGTGGCCCTCGTCGTCGGCGACGTCATGGGGCACTCCATGACCTCGGCCGCCGTGATGGGCCAGCTGCGCACCACCGCGCTGACCCTGGCCGGCCTCGACCTGCCGCCGCAGGAGGTGCTCCACCACCTCGACGAGCAGGCCCAGCGCCTCGGCACGGACCGCATGGCGACCTGCCTGTACGTCGTCTACGACCCGGTCTCGCACCGCATCACCGTCGCCAACGCCGGCCATCCGCCGCCGATCCTGCTGCACCCCGGCGGCAAGACGGAGGTCCTCGCGGTGCCGCCCGGCGCCCCGATCGGCGTCGGCGGCATCGACTTCGAGGCGGTCGAGCTGGACGCGCCCGCCGGGGCGACCCTGCTCCTCTACACCGACGGCCTGGTCGAGTCCCGGCTGCGCGACGTGTGGACCGGCATCGAGCAGCTGCGCGAACGGCTCGCCGCCACCGCCCAGTTGACCGGCCCCGACCGGCCGCCCCCGCTGGAGGCGCTGTGCGACGAGGTCCTCGACATGCTCGGGCCCGGCGACCGGGACGACGACATCGCGCTGCTCGCCGCCCGCTTCGACGGCATCGCGCCGAGCGACGTGGCCTACTGGACCCTCGAACCGGAGGACAGCAGCCCCGGCCGGGCGCGCCGGCTCACCCGGCAGGCCCTGGCCGGCTGGGGCCTCGACGAACTCACCGACACGGCCGAGCTGCTGGTCAGCGAGATCGTCACCAACGCCGCACGGCACGCCTCCCGGCCGATCAGCCTGCGGCTGCTCCGTACCGACGTGCTGCGCTGCGAGGTCGGCGACGACGTGCCGCAACTGCCCAGACTGCGCCGGGCGTCACCCGAGGAGGAGCACGGCCGGGGCCTGTTCCTGGTGAACCGCCTGGCCCGCCGCTGGGGCACCACCCGACTGGGCACCGGCAAGATCGTCTGGTTCGAACTGGGCGGCACCGGAGCCTGACCGCCCCGAAGGCGCGAGCGGAACCGCACGACCGGCTACCCTGAAGACCTACGAGAACCTCCGCGACCGGCCGCCCTGAAGGTCCACGAGAAACTCCGCGACCGGTCGCCCTGAAGGGGCGCGGGGAACTGCGCGACCGGCCACGACGTCGCTGCAGCCGAACGACGGCGTTTCACGGTGTCCGCCTCCGCCGAAGGTCGCGAGGAACTCCGCGACCGGCCGCCCTGAAGGGGCGCGGGGAACTGCGCGACCGGCCACGACGGCGCCGCGGCCGAACGACGGCGTTTGACGGTGTCCGCGTCCACCGAAGGTTCACGAGAGACTCCGCGACTGGTCGCCCTGAGGGGGCGCGGGGAACTGCGCGACCGGCCACGACGGCGCCGCGGCCGAACGACTAGCCGAACGACGGGCACCTCACGGCGTCCGTGTCCACGTCCGAGGCGCGGTCAGCGCACCGTGCGGGGCAGCCGCAGGCTGAGCAGGCCGGTCAGGACCACCAGGCCCAGTTGCACCAGCAGGGTGACCACCAGGGCGTCCCGGGTGCCCTGGTGCGGGACCAGGGAGAGGAACAGGGTGCCCAGCGTGGCCACACCCAGGGCCAGGGCGGACTGCTGGGTGGTGACCATCACCCCGCTGCCGACGCCGGCCCGCGCGGGCGGCACCTCCGACATGACCAGCCGCAGCACGTTGGGGAGTTGGAGGGCCTGACCGGCCCCGGCGACCGCGACCCCGGGGAGCAGCCCGGTGAAGTCCAGGTGCGGCCAGTCCCGCCAGGCGGCCAGCGCGATCAGGACGATGCCGATCCCCTGGATCACCGAGCCGGCCGACACCACCCGGCTGCCGTACCGCGTGATCAGCCGCGGCCCGGCCAGTGACACGAACAGGAAGACGACGGCCATCGGCGCGAGCGCAAGCCCCGCCGGGACCGGGTCCATCCGCTCCCCGCTCTGCAGGGCCACGGCGATCACGAACATGAACCCGCTGAAGCCGATGGAGAACGGCACCATCAGCACCAGCCCCCGGCGCAGCGAGGTGAGTGCCAACAGGCTCGGCGGGACCAGCGGGGTACGGCCGGCCCGGTCGGCGCGGCGCTCCACGGCGTAGAAGGCGGCGGCCACCCCGGGGAACGCGGCCAGCGACAGCCAGGTCCACAGCGGCCAGCCCGCCGCCCGGCCCTCGGTGAGCGGGGCGAGCAGGGTGAGCAGGGAGAGGGCGAGCAGGACGGTGCCGGGTCCGTCGACGGGTTCGGGCCGCTGCGACCGAGTCTCCGGCACGAACCGCGCACCCAGCACCAGCCCGACGAGCACGACCGGCACGTTGACGAGGAACACGGAGCGCCAGCCGGTGCCGGCGATGTCCGCGGCGACCAGCACCCCGCCGAGGATCTGTCCGGCGACCATGGAGAGGCCGGCGGTGGCGCCGTACAGGCTCATGGCCTTGGCGCGGCGGCCGCCGCTGGTGGCGGTCTGGATGGTGGCGAGGACCTGCGGGAGCATCGCGGCGGCCGCGGCGCCCTGGGCGACCCGCGCGGCCACCAGCGACCAGGCGCCGGGCGCCAGTCCGCAGGCCAGCGAGGTCAGCCCGAAGGCGGCCATGCCGGCGAGGAAGAGGCGGCGGCGCCCGAACAGGTCGCCGAGCCGGCCGCCGAGCACCAGCAGCACGGCGTAGGCGACGCCGTACCCGGCGACGACGAGTTCCAGGACCGCCTCGCTCGCGTGCAGGTCGGTTCCGATGGTGGGCAGGGCGACGTTGACGATGAAGAAGTCGACGAGGGGCAGGGCCGCGGCCAGCAGGACGGTGAACAGCCCGGGCCCGCCGAGCGCGGCGGCCCCGGACGGGGACCGTACGGCCGGAGTGGTGACGGTTTCGGTCATGGTCCTGAGCCTGCGCCGGTGCTCAGCCGGGTACCAGAGTCTTCTTATCCTGGTAGCAGAAGTACCTGGCAACAGGATCGGCGGGGCGGCAGGCTGGAGCCATGACGACCTCGGCCCATGAGACGGTTCGTACGACGACGGCGACGACGTCGAGGGTGACGGCGGCGACGGTGGGGGTGACGGCGGCGACGTCGAGGGTGACGGCGGCGACGGCGGGGGCGGCCGCGCCCGCTCCGGCGCCCCGCAGCGCCGTCGGTATCCGGCGCAGCGAACTGGCCGTGTTCCTGCGCAGCCGACGAGAGCGGATCACCCCGGAGCAGGTGGGGCTGCCGCACGGCGCCCGCCGCCGCACGCCCGGCCTGCGCCGCGAGGAGGTCGCGCACCTCTCCGCGGTCGGCGTCACCTGGTACACGTGGCTGGAGCAGGCCCGGGACATCCAGGTCTCCGTGCAGGTCCTGGACGCCCTCGCGCGCACCCTGCTGCTCGACGGCAGCGAGCGCGCCCACCTCTTCCAGCTGGCCGGTGCCGTCGACCCGACCCCGGCCGCGAGCTGCTCAGGCGTCACCCCGGCACTGCACCAGATGCTGCGCGCCCTGGAACCCCTCCCGGCCTGCATCCAGAACAGCCGCTACGACATCCTTGCCTACAACCGCACCTACGCCCGCCTGATGGGCGACCTGGAGGCGGTCCCGCCCGAGGACCGCAACTGCATGATCCTCGTCTACACCGACCCCGAGTGGCGCCGCTCGATCGTGCACCTGGAGGAGACCCGCCGTGTGATGGCGGCCAAACTCCGTGCCTCGATGGCCGGTCATCTCGGTGAGCCCGCCTGGAAGATGCTGGTCAAGCGGCTGACCGCGGAGTCCCCGGAGTTCCGTGCGAACTGGGAGCGCTACGAGGTGATGGACCTGCGCACCCGGACCAAGCAGTTCCTCAACCCGTACGTCGGCTTCCTGTCCCTGGACCACACGGACCTGTGGCTGACCCGCGAGACCGGGGCACGCCTGGTGACCTACACCCCGACGGACGACGAGTCCCGGGAACGGCTGGAGGAGCTGTACACGCTGGCTGTCTCCGCCGGGCAGGAGCGGGGCTGAGTACGGGTACTCAGGACAGCACGCCGCCGTCGGCAGACCATCAGGGAGGAAGAGCAACCGACGACCGGCCCCGGGGGGATCGACCGATGACAACCGGCCCTGCGCGCACCCTTGTCCGACTGACGCTCGCCAACCGTGTCTCGGTGGCCTATCTCGCCGTGGTCGCCGTCGTCGTCGTCAAGGCCGCGGCGGACTCCCTCGCCGCCGCCGACGGTCCCGCCCAGGACTTCGCCTGGCTCTGGCCGCCCCTGGTCACCTTCCCCGCGTTCCCGCTCGTCGCGGCACTGGGCCGGACGGCATCGGGTACGGCGGAGCTGCCGGCCTGGTCCTTCGCCGCCGTGCTCGTCGTATCGGCGTTACTGCAGTCCCTGGCCCTGGGCACCCTGGGGCAGGCGATACGGACCCGCCACCAGCGGATGCTCGGCTCCTGCTGACCGCCGCCCGTCCTGCCGACGCCGGCGGGGCGGGGGCGGGGGCCGGGGTCACACCCGCTCGCCGGCCCCCACCACCTGGCGTATCTCCGCCGACTCCAGGCGCTGCGCGGCGCGTTCGGCCGTCGCCCGGGCCCAGCGGCCGTTCGTCAGGGCGCCGATGGTGAGGACCGCGAGCCCGCAGGCGGCGAGGATCCACCAGCCGGGGCGGGCGGCGGTCACGAAGGTCTGGCGGTACGGCGACGAGCCGATCCCCGACGCGAGGACCGCGCCGATGACCGCCACGCCCAGGGTCTGGCCCAGCTGCCTGCTGGTGGAGGCGACCGCGGCGGCCACACCCGCCTGGGACCGCGGCATGCCGGAGACCGCCGTGTTGGTGATCGGCGCGTTCACGAAGCCGAAGCCGATACCGAACAGGACGTAGCCGAGGAAGAGGGTGGTGTCGGAGGTCTCCGCCTCGAAGGCCGCGAACAGCACCGCGCTCGCGGTCATCGCGACCCCGGCGATCACCAGCGGCAGCCGTGGACCCCGGCTGCCGACCAGGCGGCCGGCGAGCGGGGCGCACAGGAACATCGGGACGGCCATCGGCAGCATCCACAGGCCGGCGTGCAGGGCGTCAAGACCGCGCACGTTCTGCAGGTACAGGGTGGACAGGAACAGGAAGCCGCCCAGCGACGCGAACGCGCTGATCGCGGTCACGGTGGCCCCGCTGAACGGCGCCGAACGGAAGAACCGCAGGTCGATGAGGGGTTCGGTGCGCCTCGGCTCGTACCAGAGGAGGCCGGCGAGGGCGGCGAGGGCCACCACCGCGAAGGGCACCACCGCGGCCGCGCTCGCCGTCGGCGCCTCGATGATCGAGTACGTCAGCGCGCCGAACAGCGCGATGACCAGCACCTGGCCGACCGGGTCGGGCCGGCGGGCCTTCGGCGCCCGGGACTCCGGCACGAAACGCAGCGTCAGCAGCAGCGCGGCGAGACCGACCGGGAGGTTGACCCAGAAGATCGCGCGCCAGCCGACCGACTCCACCAGCAGGCCGCCGACCAGCGGTCCGGCGGCCATGGATATGCCGACCACCGCACCCCACACGCCGATCGCACGGGCCCGCTCACGGGGGTCGGTGAAGGTGTTGGTGATGATCGACATGGCCACCGGGTTGAGCATCGAGCCGCCCACCGCCTGGAGCATGCGGAACGCGATCAGCGATTCGAGGTTCGGCGCCAGCGAGCAGAGCAGCGAGCCCAGCGAGAAGACGACCAGGCCCGTCATGAAGACCTTCTTGCGGCCGACCCGGTCGCCGGTCGACCCCGCGAGCATCAGCAGCGAGGCCAGGACCAGCGTGTAGGCGTCGATGGTCCACTGCAGGCCGGCCGTCGAGGCGTGCAGTTCACGCTGCATGGACGGCAGGCCGACATTGAGGGCGGTCGTGTCGAGACTCACGATCAGCAGGCTCATGCAGCAGATCGCGAGCACGAGCATGCGTCGGCGGGGGCTCAGCTCGGGCATGCGTTCCATCGTACGCCCGTTTCGATAGTGCGTCTAACTAATGAGTGTTACATGATCATGACGGAGGGTGTCGGATCCGCGGTTGTCCACAGGCCGGCCGAGCACCGCGCGCAGTACGCGACAATGGGGGAATGCCCGAGCCCATGACCCCGCTCCAGATCGGCCCGCACACCGTCCGGCCGCCGGTCGTCCTGGCCCCCATGGCCGGGATCACCAACGCACCCTTCCGGACCCTGTGCAGGCAATTCGCCGGAGGCGGAGGCTTCGCCGGAGGCGAGGCGAAGGACGCGGCCGGCGGGGGCAAGGGGCTGTTCGTCAGCGAGATGATCACGACCCGGGCGCTGGTCGAGCGCAACGAGAAGACCATGCAGTTGATCCGCTTCGACGCGACCGAGAAGCCGCGCTCGATCCAGCTGTACGGCGTCGACCCGGCCACCGTCGGCAAGGCCGTCCGCATGATCGCGGAGGAGGGCCTGGCCGATCACATCGACCTGAACTTCGGCTGCCCGGTCCCGAAGGTCACCCGCAAGGGCGGCGGCTCGGCCCTCCCCTACAAGCGCAACCTGCTCCGCGCGATCCTGCGCGAGGCGGTCAGCGGCGCGGGCGACCTCCCGGTCACCATGAAGATGCGCAAGGGCATCGACGACGACCACATCACCTACCTCGACGCCGGCCGGATCGCGGTCGAGGAGGGTGTCACCTCGATCGCGCTGCACGGCCGTACCGCCGCCCAGCACTACGGCGGCACCGCCGACTGGGAGGCCATCGCCCGCCTCAAGGAGCACGTCCCGGAGATCCCGGTCCTCGGCAACGGCGACATCTGGTCGGCCGAGGACGCGCTCAGGATGGTCCGGGAGACGGGCTGCGACGGAGTGGTCGTCGGACGCGGCTGCCTGGGCCGGCCGTGGCTGTTCGCGGACCTGGTCGCCGCGTTCGAGGGCCGTCACGACGACATCGCGCGTCCGTCCCTGCGCCAGGTCGCCGACGTCATGGTCCGGCACGCCACGCTGCTCGGCGAGTGGCTCGGGGACGAGTCCAGGGGAGTCGTCGACTTCCGCAAGCACGTCGCCTGGTACCTCAAGGGCTTCGCGGTCGGCAGCGAGATGCGCAAGCGCCTCGCCATCACCTCCTCGCTGGCCGAACTCCGCGCGGGCCTGGACGAACTGGACCTCGACCAGCCCTGGCCCACGGGCGCCGACGGCCCCCGCGGCCGTACGTCCGGCAACAACCGGGTGGTGCTGCCGGACGGCTGGCTCAAGGACCCCTACGACTGCGCGGGCATCGGTGAGGACGCGGAGCTGGACACCTCCGGCGGCTGAGGCCGAAGGCGTCCCGTGCGCGTCAGTTCGTCTTCGGGTGCGGCGTGGAGCCGTAGGCCGTCAGGAACCGGTCGCGGAAGGAGCTCATCTTCCACACCGGGGCGTCGTGCGCCGGACGCAGACCGTCGGTCCAGTTCCAGGAGTCGATCGCGTCAAGCACCTTCGGGTCCTTGGCGACGATCGAGATCGGCACGTCACGGCTGGCGTGGTTGCCGCTGACCCGGGCGATCGGCTGGTGGTCGCCGAGGAAGACGAGCACCGTGTCGTCGTTGCCGTAGCGCTCCAGCCACTGGGTGAGCGCGGTCACCGAGTACTGGACCGACTTGCCGTACTCCTGGCGCGACTTGGTGGTGTCGGCGATGACGTCCGACGCCTTGTTGCCGGCCTTCTGGATGGCGTCGAAGACCGAACCGTCGCCCAACTGGTCCCACGGCACCATCTTCGGGATCGGCGCCCACGGCTGGTGGCTGGAGGTCAGGATCAGGAACGACATCCGTGACTTGCCGTCGGCCGGCTGCTTGCTGTGCACCCGGTCCTGGAACTGCTGGAGCGCGTACTGGTCGGGCATCGTCGACCAGCTGAACTTGGGCCCCTTGTACCCGAGCTGGAAGGCGTTGTAGACCTTGTCGAGGCCGTAGTAGCTCTGCTCCGGCCAGCCCTTCTGGATGCCCGGCATCACACCGACCGTGTCGAAGTCACCGGTCTTCTGGAAGGCCTTGGTGATGCTGAGGTGGTCGCTGGCCATGACGGTCCGGTAGCGCTGCTGGTTGCTCACCCACAGCCCCGACATCGTCGTGGAGTGCCCGAGCCAGCTGCTGCCGCCGTAGGTCGCCGACGTCAGCCACCCGCTCTTGGCGGCGAAGCCGGCCTTGGCGAGAGCCTGGGTCTGGGCGTCGAGCGTCTTGTCGACACCGGGCGCCATGATCGGGTCCTCGATGGCGCTCCGGCCGTAGCTCTCGATGAACGTGAAGATCATGTCCTTGCCGCGCAGGTCCGGCACCAGCTGGGCGGCCGGGGTGTTCCCGAAGGCGTCCACCTTGGCGACCTTCCGGAACTCCGCCTCGTCGTGCAGGGTGTCCCGCACCTGACGGGCCTTGATCTCCAGTGCGGTCGCGGTGCGGTCGGAGGCCAGCGGCACGCCGCCGGCGATCTGGAGACCGAAGGAGGAACAGGTGATCCAGACGACACCCGCGATCAGCGTCCCGCGGGTGGCCCGCCCCGGATGCCGGGCCAGCAGATTGCTCAGCCGCACCGTCGCCAGGGCGAGCAGCACGAACAGCAGCAGCACGAGGACGACGGCACCGACGCTGACGGCGACGGTGGCCGTCCTGCCCAGGGTGTCCTCCAGGTACGACTCCGCGTCGCCGAGCAGGCTCCAGTCCAGGATGGCGTTGAAGCTCCGGCCGAGGTACTCGGTGAACCCCATGTCGAGGAAGTTGATCAGGGTCAGCGCACCGAGCACGACGCCGAACACCGCGGCCAGCACGATGCGGGGCCGCCGGGGCAGCGCCAGCGCGACGGCGGCCGCGATGATCCCCTCGGACGGTATCCGCAGGAACTTCACCGGCCCGAGCCCGACGACGGTGTTCGGCATCACCAGGGCGGCGATCACCAGCGCGGCGCACAGCACGGTGACGCCGATGGACAGGGCGGAGGCGGCGCCGGGATGAGCCTCCCGCCAGGCCTCCCGCCGCGCCCGCACCCGCCCACTCCAGGCCGCCCAGCCGCGACGGCGGGGGCCGGCGGAGTCGGGCACGGGGGTATCGCCGACGTCAGGGACATCCGGACCGTCCGAACCGTCCGAACTGCCCGGAACAGAGGCACCGACGGCCTCCCGCTCACCTCCGCCACCGTCCCCGGCTTCGACTTCGGGACCGGCGACGGACTCGGACGCGGCGGCTTCGGAGTCGGACTCGGCGGACCTCGACTCGGGCGCGGCGTCAGTGGATTCGGTGGCGGACGCCGGCTGCTCGGCCGTTCCGGCGGACGCCGGTTCGGATTCGGCCGCGGCGGCGGGTTCCGGCCTGGGATCCGGGGATTCGGCCTCCGGGACGGTGCTCTGCGCGGCCGTCTCCCCGGGCTCCGCGGGCAACGCGTCAGCAGTCGCCTCGGCGGCGGCCCCGGATATCTCGGGAGCCGTTTCCCGCTCGGACGTCAGGGCCTCGGACTCCTCCGGTGCGCCCTCGCGTTCGGACGGCCCCGAGGGCGTGTCCGATGACTGGCGAATGCTCGTGTGCTGAGGCAACCCGGAGGTCCTTCCGTGCGAGACCCGTGAAACGGAGAACGGCGGGCCAATGCCGGGGAGGTCCCGGCCCGCCATCCTCCCGTACGGCTCACCCAAGCCCCCTGTTCAGGGCCAACGGCAAACACCGGGCAAACGCATATCAACCCGCGCCCCAAGCCGGCGCCGCGAAGGGGTGCGCGGCTGCGTCGACACGCGGCTCCGCCGCGTGGGCGTGACAGGCCCCCGCCTTGTCGCGCCCGGCACCCGACCCTACGCCCCGCCCACGGCAGTGAGCAGCGCCAGCGGCGCCGCCGCCGACCGGGACTCCCGCACACACGCGTGCGGATACGGCACCGGTTCCGGATGCGTGTCCCTCCCGTACCCGGCCAGCACCTCCGGCAGCCGGTGCCCGCCCGCCGTCGCCGCGTCCACCAGCCCGTGCGCCACGGCCCGCGCCTCGTCGTGCAGCCCGTACCGTGCCAGGCCCAACGCGATCAGCGCGTTGTCGTGCGGCCACACCGACCCCCGGTGGTACGACAACGGGTGGTACGCCGCCTGCCCCGCGGCCAGCGTCCGTACCCCCCACCCCGAGAAGAAGTCCGGCTCCAGCAACCGCCGCCCGACCTCCTCCCCGTACTCCTTGTCGAGCAGCCCGGACCACAGCAGATGCCCGGCGTCCGAGGCGAGCGCGTCGACCTGCCGGCCCTCCCCGTCCAGGGCCAGCGCGGGGAACCCCGCCCTGTGCATCCAGAAGTCCCGCTGGAACCGGTCCCGCAGATCGGCGGCGGCCTGTTCGAGGAGCGCCGCGTAGGTCTCGTCGGCCCACACCGTCCGCGCCACCCACGCCGTCCGGCGCAGCGCGTCGTACGCGTATCCCTGTGCCCCCGCCGCCATCACGGTCCCCACCGGCCGGCTGCCGTCGGCGGAGCAGATCGCGCCGGGGGAGTCCTTCCAGTTCTGGTTGGCGAGGCCGCCCTTGTCGGCGCGGTAGACGAGATAACCGCGTGAGGTCAGCCCGCCGTGGTCGAGCATCCAGCCGATGGCCGCCCGGGCGTTGCGTTCCAGGCGCCGGGCCATGCCGGTGTCCCCGGTCTGCTCCACATACGCGCCCAGCAGGATCAGGAAGAGCGGGGTGGCGTCGACGGAGCCGTAGTAACGGCCGTACGGCACCTGCCCGAAGTGCGCCAGCTCCCCGTGCCGTACCTCGTGGACGATCTTCCCGGGCTGGGCCACGGAGTGCGCGCCGGCCTCGGTGGCCTGGGTGGCGGCGAGGGCCGGGAGGGTGGCGGCGGCCAGCCGGGGCCGGTAGGGAAGGGCGAAGAGGGAGGTGATCAGGGCGTCGCGGCCGAGCAGGGTGAGGAACCAGGGGGCGCCCGCGGCGGGGACCTTGAGCTCCTCGCCGTCCGGGCCGGTGGCCGGCACCTGGAGCGCGGCGAGGTCGGAGAGGCCGCGGGCGCAGGCCGCCGCCAGCTCGGGCCAGCCGGTCGGGAAGGCCACGCCCTCGACGAACTCACCCTCCAGCGTGAGGAGTTGTTCGTTCAGGGCGGCCGGGTCGCGGGGCACGCGCAGCGCCCGCCGGTCGCCGTGCGGGCGCCCGATGACCCGGACGACCAGCTCGGTGGTGCCGTGCGGCGCGAGGTCCAGCGTCCACACCATCCGCCGGGCGCCGGTCCCGGTCTCCTCGACGCCGTCCGGCGCCGGTTCGGCGGTGATCGTCGTACAGGACCGCCACTCGCCCCGGCGGTAGCCGAACTCCACTCCGTCGTCGAGGACCTGGCGGGAGCGTACGGCGCCGGACTTGGTGTAGGTGCGGTGGTCGGCGCGGAGCTCGAACTGGTCGGTGAAGTCGGCGTCCGCGGTGATCGCGAGCCGGATCGTGGTCGGCACCGCGCGGTTGCTGGTGACCCGCAGGGACTCGGCGAACGAGCCGTCACCGACGGCCTGTTCACGGAAGAGGGTGTGCGCGGGCGGTTCCTGGCGGCCACCGCGCGGGACCAGCACACACCGGGTGCCGTCCCCGCCGGAGACCGGGGTGAGCACCTCGGGCAGCGCCCCGTCGACCGTCAGCTGCCAGCGGCTGAGGTGCCGGGCGTCCCGTACGAATAACCCGTCCGGGGAGCCGCCGCCCCGGACGCCGCTGATGTCTCCGCGGTCGTCCACGGCGGCGAACGTCGCGCCGTGCACGAGCAGATGATGCCGGTCCGTCATCCCCGGTCCCCTCCTTTGTTCCCCAGGTCGAACGTGCGGTGTCCGTGGAAGACACCTCGTTTTGTCAGCTCTTGTCCGCATCTTGACGATTCCGGAGTCCGTGGTGCGGCGCGTGCCGCCGGTGGTGCAGATCGAGCGCGAGCGCCGCCGTCCAGCTGAACCCGGTCGCGCCGCACGCCTCGCCCGTGTACGGGTCGACGTACTCGGCGAACCCGGTCGCGCCGGCCGTCCGTACGACCGCCGCGCCGAGCGCGTCCGCCCGCTCCCGCTCGCCGTGTTCGCGCAGCCCCCGCTCCAGCAGCCAGCCGGTGTTGGCCCAGGCCGGGCCGCGCCAGTACCGGTGCGGGTCGAAGGCCGCGCCGAGCAGGTCGTAGCTGGGGACCAGACGGGTGCCGGTGCCGAAGTGCGGGCCGCTCAGCGTCCGGACGAGCGCGGCGGCGATCTCGCGCGGCAGCTCCGGGAGGATCAGCGGGATCAGGCCCGAGACCCCGCGCTCGGGGATCAGGCCGCCTCGCAGGTCCCGGCAGAGGAAGATCTCCCGCTCCGGGTCCCACAGCCGGTCCACCAGCGCCGCCGTCAACCGCTCCGCGCGCGCGTGCCGCGCCGTCCCGGTGGCCCCCAACTCCTGCGCGATGCGCGCGAGGGCGTGCTCGGAGGCGATGAGCAGGGCGTTGAACGCCGGGTCCTCGACGGCGAACTCGCGCTGCCGGTCCGCGTATTCGGCGTCCCGGTAGTCCGTCGCCAGCCGCACGTACCGCCCGTAGTCCAGATCCGTCGGCCGGTCCTCGGCGGCCCCGTGGTCCAGGTCGGCGCGGTGGAAGGAGCGCGCCGGAGCGGGCGCGACACGGGCCAGCGGGGCGTCCCAGCAGGGGCTGTTGTCCATACCCTGTTCCCAGGGGTGCACGACGGACGCGAGACCGCCGCCGCCGAGGTCCCGCCGGTGCAGCAGATAGCGGTGCCAGGCGGCGAGCCGAGGGTAGGCGGTCGCCAGGAAGCCGCGCGCCCGGGACAGGCCGGGATCGGCGAGGTGCACCAGCCAGGCCGCGAGCGCGTGCACCGGTGGCTGCACGATTCCGGAGGTCTGTACGGTGCGCGGGGCGCCCGCGGCGCGCCCCGCGGTCGAGGAACGCCAGAAGTCGGGGCTCGGGAAGTACGCGTCGAGGGGCACGGAGGGGTTGAACACGATGTGCGGGATCCGCCCGTCGGCCCACTGGGCGGCCAGCAGCGTCTCCAGCTCGGTCTGCGCGCGCAGCGGCGACAGGTGCCTGAGGCCGATCGCGACGAACGCCGAGTCCCAGGACCACTGGTGCGGGTACAGGCTCCGGGACGGCACGGTCGAACTGCCGGTCCAGTTGTCGGTGAGCACACGTGCGGCCCTGACGTGCAGGGACGCCGGGCCGGTGGTGCCGGGGGCGCGCGTGGAGGGTGGATCGTATGCGATCTCGGAAGCGAGCGCATGGGCTGTGAGCTGGGCAGTGCGATCCACTCGGGGCTCCCCGAAGACGTCCGGCCGACCGGGTTCGGCAGTGGCTACCGTAGGGTTACGTCTATTTAACACGCAAAACTCAATATGTAATGCAAGCTTGAGAAACACAAGGGGGTGCGCATGACCGGACGTTCCGGCAGGACGGGCAAGGGCGGCGGACAGGCCAGCTCGGGCGAACTGCTGGAGCTGGTGCGCAGCGGGCGGGCCGTGACGCGCGGCGCCCTCCAGCAGGCCACCGGACTCTCCCGCGCGACCGTCGGCCTGCGCCTGGACCGGCTGTTCCGTGCCGGCTGGCTGCGCGAGGGCGCCGGCGGCCCGGTGGACTCCCCGCTCGGCGGCCGTCCCGCCATCACCCTCGAGTTCGACGACTCGCACGCCGTGGTCCTCGCCGCCGACCTGGAGACCCGCCATGCCAGGGCCGCCGTCCTCTCCCTGACCGGCGAGATCCTGGCCGAACACTCCGGCACGCTGGTCATCCAGGACGGACCGGACGCCGTGCTCACCGAACTCGGCCGCTGGTTCGCCGAGTTGCTGGAGAAGGCCGGCCACCTGGCGACGGAGGTGTGCGGGATCGGCCTCGCGGTACCGGGTCCCGTGGACACCGAGACCGGCCGGGTCGTCCAGCCGCCGATCATGCCCGGCTGGGACGGCTACGACATACGCGGCCGTATGGCCAGGGCGTTCAGCGAGCACACGGGCGCGCCGCCGGGGGTCCCGGTCCTGGTGGACAACGACGCGAACCTGATGGCGTACGGCGAACAGCGCACGACCTGCCCGGACTGCTCGGCGTTCGTGCTGGTGAAGGTCTCGACGGGTATCGGCGCCGGGGTGGTGGTCGACGGCTCGATCTACCGGGGCATCGACGGCGGTGCCGGGGACATCGGCCACATCCGGGTGGGCGCCGAGGCGCAGTGCCGCTGTGGTTCGTACGGCTGTCTCGCCGCCGTCGCGAGCGGTGGCGCGGTGGCCCGGCGGCTGGTGGAGGCCGGGGTTCCGGCGGCCTCCGGCTCAGATGTGCGCGATCTGCTGGCCTCGGGTCATCCGGAGGCGGCGGCACTGGCCAGGGAGGCCGGGCGCCGGGTCGGGGACGTACTGGCGACGGTCGTGACCCTGCTGAACCCGGGCGTGCTGATGATCGCGGGGGATCTGGCGGGCACCTCGTTCCTCACCGGTGTGCGGGAGTTGCTGTACCAGCGGGCGCTGCCCCGTTCCACCGCCCACCTGGACGTCGTCACCTCACGGCTGGGGGACCGGGCCGGGGTGATCGGCGCCGGGGCACTGGTCGTGGAGCACCTGTACGCGCCGGAGCGGGTCGAGGAGCGGTTGCTGGCGCTCGGAATGTGAGGCGGCCGCCGCTGTCGCTGTCCGTGCCGAGACGGCCCGGATGACGCGGTTGTTTCCGTCCGTTTTCCGCGTCCGTTCCATGTCCGCATGGTGAAATCCCGGCGTCTGTGGCAGCGTGATTCTCGCCACCCTTGATAAGGGTTGCGCTCAGATGAGCGGATCATGGGCGACTGCACTTCTCCAAGGGGTGGCACTCGGTGCCACCCCTTGATCGTTCATCGATCGAAATCAGACGTGCAGTCACTCCGCTCATCTGAGCGAAATAGTGCGTCCCTGAGTGGTCTTGCGTTCAAGAAGTGAAAACATCCGCCCGTCTCCGCTTGCCAAGCTTTGACTTTCGATCCGGTGGCGGACGATCGGTTACGGGCGCATGACACGCGAGTAGACGTACCCAGGCGCCTTCGATCTGGGTATGTTCCTCGCCGTCAGGGCAGCCACCGCGTCCTTCAGGGAGTCGAGACCCGTGTCGGAAAACAAAGAACCCCACGTAGCGAAGTTCGTTTACGACTTCACCGAGGGAAACAAGGACCTCAAGGACCTCCTGGGTGGCAAGGGCGCGAACCTCGCCGAGATGACCAACCTCGGGCTCCCCGTCCCCCCGGGCTTCACGATCACGACGGAAGCCTGCAAGGTCTACCTCGACAGCGGCGAGGAACCGGTGGCACTGCGTGACGAGGTGAGTGCGCACCTCGACGCGCTGGAGCAGCGGATGGGCAAGAAGCTCGGCCAGGCCGACAACCCGCTCCTGGTCTCGGTCCGCTCCGGCGCGAAGTTCTCCATGCCCGGCATGATGGACACGGTCCTGAACATCGGCCTCTCCGACAAGTCCGTCCAGGGCCTGGCCAAGCAGGCCGGCGACGACCGCTTCGCGTGGGACTCCTACCGCCGCCTCATCCAGATGTTCGGCAAGACGGTCCTCGGCGTCGACGGCGACCTCTTCGAGGAGGCCCTCGACGCGGCGAAGGACGCCAAGAAGGTCACCGTCGACACGGAGCTGGAGGCGGCCGACCTCAAGAAGCTCGTCACCAAGTTCAAGAAGATCGTCAAGGCGGAGGCCGGCCGGGACTTCCCGCAGGACCCGCGCGAGCAGATGGACCTCGCGATCCGCGCGGTCTTCGACTCCTGGAACACCGACCGCGCCAAGCTCTACCGCCGTCAGGAGCGCATCCCCGGCGACCTCGGCACCGCGGTCAACGTCTGCTCGATGGTCTTCGGCAACCTCGGCCCGGACTCCGGCACCGGCGTCGCCTTCACCCGCGACCCCGCCTCGGGCCACCAGGGCGTCTACGGCGACTACCTCCAGAACGCCCAGGGCGAGGACGTGGTCGCGGGCATCCGCAACACGGTCCCCCTGGCCGAGCTGGAGTCCATCGACAAGAAGTCGTACGACCAGCTGATGCAGATCATGGAGACGCTGGAGAACCACTACAAGGACCTCTGCGACATCGAGTTCACCATCGAGCGCGGTCAGCTGTGGATGCTCCAGACGCGCGTCGGCAAGCGCACCGCCGGCGCCGCCTTCCGGATCGCGACCCAGCTCGTCGACCAGGGCCTGATCGACGAGACGGAGGCGCTCCAGCGCGTCAACGGCGCCCAGCTCGCGCAGCTGATGTTCCCCCGCTTCGACGAGCAGGCCAAGGCGCAGCAGGTCGGCCGGGGCATCGCGGCGTCGCCGGGCGCGGCGGTCGGCAAGGCGGTCTTCGACTCGTACACGGCGGTCAAGTGGTCCCGCTCCGGTGAGAAGGTCATCCTGGTCCGCCGCGAGACCAACCCCGACGACCTCGACGGCATGATCGCGGCGGAGGGCATCCTGACCTCCCGGGGCGGCAAGACCTCCCACGCGGCCGTGGTGGCCCGGGGCATGGGCAAGACATGTGTGTGCGGCGCGGAGGAGCTGGAGGTCGACACCAAGCGCCGGCGGATGACGGTCCCCGGCGGCCACGTGGTCGAGGAGGGCGACGTCATCTCCATCGACGGCTCCTCCGGCAAGGTCTACCTGGGCGAGGTCCCGGTCGTGCCCTCCCCGGTCGTCGAGTACTTCGAGGGCCGCATGCACGCGGGCGCCCACGACGCCGGCGAACTGGTCGAGGCGGTCCACCGCATCATGGCGTTCGCGGACCGCAAGCGCCGGCTGCGGGTGCGCGCCAACGCCGACAACGCCGAGGACGCGCTGCGGGCCCGCCGCTTCGGCGCCCAGGGCATCGGCCTGTGCCGCACCGAGCACATGTTCCTCGGCGACCGCCGTGAGCTGGTGGAACGCCTGATCCTGGCGGACACCGAGGAGGACCGCGAGGAGGCGCTGAGCGCCCTGCTCCCGCTCCAGAAGAAGGACTTCGTCGAACTCCTCTCGGCGATGGACGGCCTCCCGGTGACGGTCCGTCTCCTGGACCCGCCGCTGCACGAGTTCCTCCCGGACATCACGGAACTCTCGGTCCGGGTGGCCCTCGCCGAGTCCCGCCAGGAGCCGCACGAGAACGAACTCCGCCTCCTCCAGGCGGTCCACCGCCTGCACGAGCAGAACCCGATGCTCGGCCTGCGCGGCGTACGCCTGGGCCTGGTCATCCCCGGCCTGTTCACGATGCAGGTCCGCGCCATCGCCGAGGCGGCCGCGGAACGCAAGAACGCCAAGGGCGACCCCCGTGCGGAGATCATGATCCCGCTGGTCGGCACGGTCCAGGAGCTGGAGATCGTCCGCGAGGAGGCCGACCAGGTCATCGCGGAGGTGGAAGCGGCGACGGGCACCAGCCTCAAGCTCTCGATCGGCACGATGATCGAGCTCCCGCGCGCCGCCCTGACGGCGGGCCAGATCGCGGAGGCCGCGGAGTTCTTCTCCTTCGGCACCAACGACCTGACGCAGACGGTCTGGGGCTTCAGCCGGGACGACGTGGAGGCGAGCTTCTTCACCGCCTACCTGGAGAAGGGCATCTTCGGCGTCTCCCCCTTCGAGACGATCGACCGGGACGGCGTCGGCTCCCTGGTGGCGGCGGCGGCCCAGGCCGGCCGCGCGACCCGCCCGGACCTGAAACTGGGCGTCTGCGGCGAGCACGGCGGTGACCCGGAGTCCGTCCACTTCTTCCACGAGGTGGGCCTGGACTACGTCTCCTGCTCCCCGTTCCGGATCCCGGTGGCCCGCCTGGAGGCGGGCCGGGCGGCGACGCAGTCGGAGGGCAGCGACCACCGCTGAGGCCGGCACCGGCCTCCTGCGAACCCCGGGTCCGCCGTCCGTCCCCGACCCTCAAGACCGATGGACGGCGGCCCCGGCACGCAAGAGAGGGGCGGCACCCTGTGCGGGGGTGCCGCCCCTTTGTGCGTCAACTGCGGGGACTGCCAAGCTACGTCGCTGGCCAGGCCAAATGGCGTTGGCCGGCGTTGGGTGCCGTTGAACTCGGCTGAGGCCGTTGTGCCCTCCGTGTGCCCTCTGGGTGCCGCTGGTTGCGATCACGGTTACTCTCACGGTGAGGAGGCGCCAGAACGGGGAGCGGATGGTGCACGAACCGGAGCAATACCCACCGCGAGCACGGCAGCAGAACATTGTCCTCCTGGACGCCATGTTCCAGGCTCACGACCAGGCGTCCTTCGACGCGGCCGGTGGCCAGGTCGTGGAGCGGTTCCATCGCAGCGTGCTGTCGGAGTTCGACTGGATCACGCAGCGGACACCCGTGGACCAGCGGGATACGATCCTCACGCTTGGCGACCACCTAGACGCCCTGGTCGCGGAGCACCATCGCGCGACGCCCAGGACAGCCGACCGGCTCGCGACCATCGTTGAAGCGCTGACGCAGACCGTCCGGTTGGCTCGCGATGCAGTCACCCTCCTGCGCTTCGTCGGCATGCACCTGACCGACGCCCTGCTCGTGCTGCTCGACGACCCGACCACCCGGCGAGCCGCTCGGCGTTTCGCGCAGCGCTGGCGTGCGCTCGGCGGGGAGGCGTATCTACTTGAGATCCGGCGCCCGCTGGCAGAGGAGAGCCCGCCCGGCGACGACTGGACCGGTGGGCTGACCCAGGTCCGGAACCTGGCCCTCAACGAAGAGCTCGAGCCACTGGTGCGGCTCACGGACCACGCGTTGGCGCTGCTCGCGTCGCGAGATCTCAACGCATTGGACGAGTACGAGGGTGACTGGGTGACGGGGGTCGGTCCCTGTGCCAGGTGCGCCATGAGTTTCGCGTCGCGAGTCGTGGCCTGCGTCGACGAGTCCTGCGACTTCGTTGGCAACTTCGGCGCCAAGATGGTATTCGTGCGTGCGGGGCTGAACACGGCGTCCTGCCTCTTCTGTGGCCATCGCGCGAGCCTGGATTCACCGGCGCTGTTCTATTCACCGTCGAGGACCCAGGTCGTCTACTTTGTGCCGAGGCGGGGCGCCATGACCGAAGACGACGCGCTCGCCACTTTCGGGCCGCTCGTCACGACGTCGCGGGAGGGCTACCTCGCTCGGCTGTCGGCCGAGGACGCCAAGCGGTTCGAGGCGGCCGGCGAGCTGATCGCGTGGAGTTGGTCGGAGTTCCTCTATGCCATCCACTTCGGCGAGACCATCGCCGAAGACCACGTGTTCAACCTTGTCCGGTTCAACGCTACGGGCGGCGGACTCCTCATCGACACCGCCAAGGGGTTTATGCGTGAGCTCGGACCGGAAGAGGTAGTCGCCTATCAGACCCTGCCGCACGTGGAAACGGGGCCCTTACTGGCCGAGGGGCTGCGGCAGAGCATGGAGTGGCTGAACGGCCCTGATGCCGTGTCGACTGACAGCATGGACGTCGACGTCCACAGAGCCATGGTCCGGATCCTGCTGGAGTACAGCGAAGCCCTGGGCGGCGAGAACGAAATCGGACAGAGGATGATCGTCCGTGGCTGACGTGCTCGACTTCCTTACGAGCAAGACGGGTGTCGTCCCTGCGCTGGTCGTCCTCGTCGGACTCGTGGCGGCCGTCGTGGGCGCCGTCCGACCCTCCCTGACTGATCGCCGGACCCGCCGCGAGTCGCGGGCTGCGCTCGTGTTCTCCGAGCCGTGGCTCACCGACGTGGCGACGTGGTCGCGATCCTGCGAGCTCCGGTTCATGGTTTCCAACAGTGGCAAGAACACGGTCATTCTCCGGGCTATCCGGCTTGTGGTGCTCAACTGTGAACCGAGCCGGACGCTGCGGCAGACCGAGCCGGCCGCGCCGGTAGTCGTGCACAAGTATCGCGTCGAGCTGCGCCCTGACCGGGACGAGTACGACATCCGCTCCCGCATGTTCGGCCTCTCCGCACAACCGCTGTCCTACGCTCAGGGGGAGACCGAGGCGTTCGTCGTCAAGCTGGTGTCGAGGGAGCCCTACCGGTACGAGCTCCGCCTCGACTTGGAGTGGTTCGACGCCACGACGCCGGCGCGGACTCAAACAGCGTCGTCCGATCCCCTGACCGTGGACTTTCCTGCGGATGAACGAGATCGGACCGCCAACTAGTACTGCAGCCGCGGACTCTGGACGGTTGTGTACAGCGATGAACGAGACGTAAGCGTGCTCGTCTGGAGGCTGCTCAGCAATGCTGCGGGCTCGATCGGTTCGCGGCGAGTTGGTGTGTGGTTCGAGAGGGCGACGCGGATGTGCCCGAGGGCGTGACAGTCTTTCGCGCCCTCGTGCGTGCCTGTTGGCTCATCGCCACTCACACCTGGCCGGCCTCGCTCACGCCCAGGAGAGGGGGGTGCTGTCTTCGATACTGGAACTGGCGCTGCCCCGTCTTATGTAATCGCCTGTGTGACACCTATCGGGCTTCGGCTCAGCAGCACGAACATCACACCCCATGAGGCAACGTCTAAGTGATCGTTTGATTCTCATATCGGGCGGATTAGGGTGATCTCTGGACGCCGGACGCGGACATGAACCCAAGCGATCCGCCCGAAAGATGGCTTCTATGACATTCCCCACCCACACCGATCAGCCGCCATGACCCAACTCGCCGCTATCAACCTCATGACCCGCCGACTCACCCACGAAGCCACCACCAACTGGCACGACACCTAAGCCAAATGAAACAGACAACCGAGAATCAAACGCTCACTAAGCGCAGCAAGGCTCGTTGGGTTTCGGTGCGGCCGTCGTGGAGCGAGGCCCAGACCTCGTCCGAGGCGCCCGGGTCGAGTGCCCGTGAGATCGTGCGCAGTGCGATGGCGAGCCATCTCGCCATGACCGCCTGCTACCGACGGCTGTAGCCACACTGCGGCCCCGCTCTCCTTCGGGGAATTCCAGGGGCCGCTTCCCACATGTCCGTGGCTGGTCACGCCCCAATGGCCTCCAGCGCATGGGCGGTGTCCGACAGATCGTCCAGTACGGTGCTGGCGCCTGCGGCGAGCAGGTCGGCCGCTGGGGTCCGGCCCGTTGCCACGGCGACCACTCGGACGCCGGCCGAGCGTCCGCCGGCGACGTCGGCCAGGGTGTCGCCGAGGAACACTGCGCTGCCGGCTTCCACTCCGGTGCGATCGAGGGCGGTGCGCAGCAGCTCGGGGCGTCCGTCGCCGTCCTCGGCATAGGCGCCGTCGTCCAGGCTGAGGTAGGAGTCGAGGCCGAACACGGCGACCTTTACTTCGGCGGCCGCGCGGACGTTGCCGGTCACGACGGACTGGCGGATGCCACGGTCCGTGAGGGCGGTGAGGATGCTGGCTGCGCCGGGCAGCGCGTGCCCGTACTCGCGCAGTTCGGCTGCCTGCTGGACGTGTTGGGTGCCGAGGGCCTCAGCAAACCGGGTGAACAACTCGTCGCTGTAGGGGATGTCGTGCAGGCGGGCGGTCTCCCGCAGGATCACCCGTTCCGTGGACCCGGTCACGTCGGCCCGCTTCCGCAACGCCACACCTGTCACCTGCTCGAAGGCGGCCGCCCACAGCCGGCCGCCGAGGCCCCCAGTGGCCATCAGCGTATGGTCGATGTCCCACAGCACCAGCTCCGGCACCGACAGCTCCTCTCTGCGAATCCCGCGTCCCTGCCCGTCAGGAACCCTACGCTCGAAGCACATCGGCGAGGAGTGGGCGCATGGTTGCAGCAGACCTCCCCATCGGGGACCGGATCAGGCACTACCGCGGAGGGCGCCGCCAGGACGCAGTGGCCGGCCTCGTCGGGATCGCGCCTGACTACCTGTCCCAGATCGAACGCGGCATCAAGGTCCCCTCCCTGCCGATCCTCTACGCGCTCGCACAGGAGCTGGGGGTACCGGCTGCGGCCCTGCTGTCCGAGCGGGCTCCGGTCGAGGAGGAGACGGCCGATACCGCGGAGGCTGCGGTAGGCCGGGCCCTCCTCGGGTACGGGCCCGCGCGCAGCGCCGAGCCGGTGGCCGCGGCCGTGCTGCGGGACCGGGTGGAGGCGGCGTGGCAGAGCTGGCAGACCACCGGGGACCGGTTCACCCAGGCCGCCGACGTCCTGCCCGTCCTCGTCGCAGATGTCGAGCACGCCGCCCGGGCCACTCGTAGCGGATCGGATGCTGCCGAGCGGCGGGCCGTCCTCCGGGCAGCAGCAGATCTGTACTGCCTGCTCCGCTCGTACCTGCGGCGCACCGGCCGCGTCGACCTTGCCACCCTCGCTGCTGACCGGGCCATGCGCGCCGCCGAGGACGCCGATGACCCGCTCCGCATCGCAGCCGCCCAGTGGAACCTCGGGCACGTACTCCTTGCCGCCGGCCAGCCTGCCGAAGCCGAGGAACTGGCGCTGCGCGCCGCCGAGCAGGTGTCCGCCGCGCAGATCCCGGAGATGGAGAAGGCAGCGATGGGCGGCGCGCTCCAACTCGTCGCGGTCGTCGGGGAAACCCGGCGCCGACGATGGTGGGACGCACGCGAGCGGCTACGGGAGCACGCGGCGCCGGCCGCCCGCAAGGTACCGGACGGCACCAACGTGGCGTGGACGGTGTTCGGGCCCACCAACGTGGCGCTTCACGCCCTGAGTATCGACATGGAGGCCGGTGATACCAGGGAAGCCCTGCACACCGCGGACGCCATCGAGACCAGCCCGCTGCCGTCACTGGAGCGGGAGTTCACGTTCGGCCTGGAAGTCGCCGCCTGCCACAGCCAGCGCCGCGACGACGCTGCCGTTCTGCTGGCGCTGCTGGGGCTGGAGGCCATTGCGGCTGAGGACCTTGCCCGGACACCGCTCGCCCGGCAGTTGGTACTCACCGTCATCCGCCGGGCCCGGGCCATGCACGCCCGCCAGGCGGAACAGCTCGCGGAACGCATCGGGCTCGTCTGACCGAGCGCGTAGGTCACCCGAGCTGACAGTTCGGGTGAGAGTGGTGAGACCTCCCTACGGTCACGTGTATGAGACGGATCACCGTGACCGTAGAGGGGAGACCCATGCCGAGCGACCCTGCGACTAGCGCCGACGCTGGGACGGCAGAGGCGGGCAGCCGCCCCCTGAGCATCCCAGCGATGCGTGCCGGCACCCTGCTTTTGCTCGCCGCCGAGCGGCCCGAGGACCACTTCGAGGGCGCTGAGCTGGAGAGGATCGCGGGCGAGTTCCGTGAGCACATCCGGGCCCTCATCCCCACGGTCCGGGCCAGGGCCTGCGTTCTCCCTCAGACCTTTGCCGACCGCACCGCAGCGCTGGCATGCATCGACGAGGCGCAAGGCCACCTGCACATGGGGGACGGCGACAGCGACGCCGTGCGCGGCGCCGTCGCCGCCCGGCTCGCCCGCTCTGTGAAATCTCTGTGCTGGCACTACGACCGGATGGCCCCGCGATGACGGCCTCGGCTCCCGAGGAGCCCAAGAGCCTGGCCACGCGAGAGGCGGAAGCCGCCAAGTCCGGGGCCCGCGCCGCCGGCTACTGCGCACTGGTCCACCCTGACGGCGGAGCGTCCTGCACCAGGCGGCCGCACGACGACCATCGGCACATGGACTACTACAACGGCCGGAAGAAGCTCGGCGACGCCCACGGCATCGAGTGGGTCGAGTAGGCGTCCGGCCCCGGCGCAGCCGACGTGCCGGGGCCGGAAGAGCGGCCGCACCGACGCCCGGTACCGGGTGGCCGCTCGGTCCGCTGCCGGGTCCTCCCCCGTACCCGGTGGCGGACCGGCGGCAACTGCCGCCAGGCGCGGCCTGAGGTGGCGACGACGATGATCGCGGCCAGGACCGCACGGTCTCACATCGCTGCCGGCCTCCGCCCTGGGCGCGTACCGGCAGCTACGGCGCCACATCCTGGAAGATCTCCCTCAGCCTGTCCGGCACCAGCTGCTCAACTATGTCCATGCCCGGAGACGAGCTACCACCGATCAAGGCGCCGTCTACGCGGGCTGCTTGGGCCCGTGCTTGCCAGGCGAATCGGAATCTGCCGGCGTTCGTTTCACAGCCAGCCGCGTCGGGTGGCGGTGAGGCCCGCCTGGAAGCGGGTGGAGGCGCCGAGCTGGCACATGAGTTGGTGGACGCGACGCTGTGTGGTCCGCTCGCTCCAGCCCTGGGCACGTGCGATGGCCGTGTCGCTGAGGCCGGAGGCGAGCAGGGCGAGCAGGGAACGGGTCTCCTCGGTGGGCTCCGCGTCCTCGGATTCGGCCGTGGTGGTGGCGTCGCCGGGTGGCACGGGGGCGTCCGACAGCGGCATCGCGCGCTCCCACTGCGCCTCGAAGAGCGACTCCAGGGCTACCAGCACGGGCGAGCGGTGGACCAGGTAGGCGACCGACTGGCCCCCGGGTCCGAGGCTGAAGGGGAGGACGGCCGCCCGGTCGTCGCTGATGACGAGCTTGAGGGGCAGCTCGGCGTGGACCCGTGCCTGCTCGCCCGCCTTCATGCTGGGCACGATGTCGTTGTTCAGCCTGCCGGGCCAGGCCACCGCTTCGCGGTCGTAGATCACCCGGTGGATCACACCGCGCCGTTGCTGCTGGAGCTGGCGGTCGAGGTTGCTGCCGGGGCCGTCGACATAGGGCGGGCGGTCGAACGCACGCACCTGGTGGCGGGCGTCGACAGTCAGCCGGTGCACGGCGGCGCTGATGTGCTCACGGCTGGTGAGCAGTTCGACGGCCATGTCGGGATGGCTTATCCGGGCCGCCTCCCGGTGAGTCTCGGCCAACCGCTGTACCAGGGCCCGTGCTTCCTTGAGCTGGTGCTCGCGCCGGTCGATCAGCGCGGTGACGGCGACATCCGGGGGAGTGGCGGTGAACCGTGGCGGGCGTCCGGTGTCCTGCACGGCGAGCCCGCCCTTGACGAGTTTGGACAGCAGCCTTCCCACGGTGGTCGCGGGCATGCCGCAGACGTCGGCCAACTCCGAAGAGGTGCAGCGGGGCTGCCGGACCAGTGCCACGTAGACGTGTTCTGTTTCCTCCGCAAGCCCGAGCACGTCAAATTCCATACCGTCCGCCGATTTCCGTGGCGGCTTCCGCCACCTGGCAGGGATCCGCCAGCCTCGTAACCTTGTCTTCCGTCAGTCGCGGTTGACATCTTTCACGCTGAAGTCGGCGCTGCCCTGTGCATGTTCGAGGGGGCAGAGCCTTCCGGTGTGGATCCGTGCTCGCGGATTCGCTCCCTGAGAAAGGTGTCCCATGACGTATGCCCACACGCGCGGCAGACGGCTTGGTGCCGTCGGTGTCGCGCTCGTGGCCATCACCGCGGCCGTAACGATACCCGCGGCCGCGCTTCCCTCGAGCTTCTCCGGGTCCGGCTCCGCGGCCACCGATTCCGGCCGGTCGCCGGCCGTCAAGGCCCCGCTCGGCAGCGGCTCATCAGCGGCACAGCCCGGTGCGGGGGCCGCGCTGCCCTCCCCGCCCGGATCCTCGGCGCTCGGTCCGTGGCGCTCGTTCCTGAAGCCCACGCCCGCGCGGTCGGCGCAGAACGGCCCTCACCAGGTCCTTGTGGTGCTCGGCTCGGCCACCGAGGTGACGGGCACGTCGCTGGGCAAGCAGCGCAGTCTGCGGGTCCGTACCCCGCTGACCTCGGACACCGCGGTCAACACCGCGCTCCGGCGGGCCCACGCGGTCTCCCTGCGGCCCCTGGTGCCGGAACTGTCGGCCACCCAGGCCCAGCAGTTGCGCTCGGCCGCCCGGGCGAAGCTGGGCTCCGGGGCGATCGACCTGTCCAAGGTCCAGGTCGTCCAGCTCGCCGGTGGCGACACCTCGGCGGCTGCCCGGGCGCTGGCCGCCACCCCCGGCGTCGTCTACGCGGAGCCCGACCAGACCGTCTCCCCCATGAACACCGGCCCCCTGCCGCTGCCGTCCTCGGTGAGCGCCGCGGCGGGGAAGGCCGGCTCGTCGGAGACAGGGCCGCAAGGCGGTGCGACCGGCTCCGACGGCGTGCCCGGCAACGCGGCCCTCGGCACCTCGGCGCAGAGCTTCCTCAACGCCGGCGGCGTCGACGCGACGGGCGCCTTCAGTGTGCTGAAGCAGAAGTTCGGCCAGCTGCCGGGCACCGGTGAGACCATCACCAACGTCTCGGTCGGCGACCTCACCGACGCGGGGACGCCCGGCCTCGCCCCGAGCGGGCCGACGACCGTCGTCCGCAACGGCCGGCGGTACCTGGACATCCCCACGATGCCCTTGATCCCCACCTACACCGCGGATCCGACCGGCGCGCTCGACCCGGCCGGATCCACCCAGGGGCAGGACCCCGCACTGGGCGAGGTGCTGCTGGACTTCTCCGTGATGGCGCCGCTTCCGCACGAGCTGCAGCGGCCGGGCATGCAGGGCAGCGGGTCCTCCGACCTGCTGGGCATCGCCCCGGGCGCCGACTACCGGCTCGTCGTCCCACAGCAGCCGACGTTCAGCCAGATCGCGGTGGCGCTGCTGGCCGCGGCCCGGCAGCAGCCGCGACCCGACGTCATCACCGCCAGCCTCGGCTACGGCACCGACGCCCAGGGGTTCCCCGGCCGCTACCTGGAGGACGACCCGGTCCAGCAGGCCGTCATCGCGTCGATCGTGCAGCAGTACGGCATCACCGTGGTGGTCTCGTCGAACGACGGGACCCGGCTGTTCACCAACGCGGCCGTAGGGCCCGACGGCGGCAGCACCGCGACCGACGTCACGCGCAAGGCCGCCGGCACCACCGGGATCGACGACGACCAGCTGTCGTCCACGCCGAGCCGGGTGCTGGACTCCGGCGCGATCGCCGCGGGCGGCACCACGACCGACGACACGCTGTCCGTCCCTCCGCAGAACGGCGGCGCCGCGTCGGCCAACGGCACCTGGGCGACCACCAGGCTCAACGGTTCCGAGGTCTTCTCCTCGGGATTCGGCACGCGCGTGAACGTCTCGGCACCCAGCGACGGCATCCCCGCCTTCGAACACCAGGGCCAGACCGCGCAGTCGGTCACGGAGGTCCTCAACGGCGGCACTTCGGCGTCCGCGCCCGAGATCGCGGCCGCCGCCGCGGTCGTCCTGCAGGCCTCCCGGCTGACCGGACAGCACCCGTCACCCGACGACGTCCGTTCGCTGCTGGAGCACACCGGCCGGGCCGTGCCCACCCCGCCGCAGATCGACCAGCCGCTGCACGTGGGCCCGCAACTCGACGTCACCGCCGCGCTGCAAGCGGCCCTGGCCAAGGCACACGGCGGCCATGCCCGCACCGGCACGCCCCGCATCGTCCGGCTCTCCGTGGCGCATCGCCGGACCACGGGTGGACTCGGCGGCGCGTACACCGAGGGCACCGACCCCGGCCACATCGACCTGGCCGGACCGGGCACGGGCGCCGGCGCCACCGGGGAGGGCCTGGTGGGACCGGTGACCATCGGCGCCGACGTGACCGGCCTGCCCGACCGGCAGGGCGTCGGCTACGCGCTGCGCATCGGGAAGCACGAGTTCACCTCCGACGTACCGGCGATCCGGCTGACCCCCACGCAGATGCTGACCGCGGCCGGACTGCCGGTCGTCTCCACGACGGACCGCCAGGTCGCGCTCACCTTCGAGGTGCGCCACGGCCACCACGTGCTGGCCTCGGCCACCCACGAGCTGACCTTCGGCCCCACCGACGGCGGCTACGCCGAGTCGCTCGCCCCGGTGGTCCGGCCCGTCGCCGGCGCGGGACACTCCGTACGGGTGCGCTACGACCTCACCGGAGTGCGCAACGTCAGCTCGCCGAAGCTGGTCGTGTCGGGAGTCGGCCACTGGAACCCCGCGGCGGCGCCCATCTTCTCCGCCTCCTACACCGCCCCGCTGACGGCACTGCGCGGCACGGTCACCGTCCCGGCCAAGGCCTTCTCCGCCGGCGGCGGCATCTACGGGATCGGTATCCTCCAGAACCCCACGGCCGGCGCCAAGGGCGGCCCGGCGTACGGCGAGTTCGCCTCGATCCGGATCGACGGCGGTGACCCCTCGCAACGTCCGGCAGCGCCGACCCTGGCCGCGAAGACATCCGGAGACTCCGGTCACCTGCTGGAGATCGACCGGACCGCACCACGGTTCTCGGTGCACTACGACGTATCGGGCGTCAAGGGCGCCACCGGCACACTGCTGGAGTTCTCCGCGCCCGGACCGAACATGTACAACTCGTACAACCTGGTCAGCAACCAGAACGGCACCACCCGCGACCGCAACGGGGTGGACAACCCGGCCACCTTCGACCGCTCGCTGAAGGGCACGCGGGGCACGGCGGCACTCGACGCCCTCGCGCTCAAGCTGCCCTCGTCGATCGCCTACGACCTGCGCGTGTTCGCCGTCGACCGGCACGGCAGGATCGTCGGGCAGGCCTCGCCGACGTCGCTGCTGGCATACGACGACGGACCGGCACCCGAGGGCACCAACCTGACCGACTTCGCGATCGTCCCCGGCGGCACGTCCGTCGCGGCGGTCGAAAGCCCCACCGGTGAGGGCTCGGTGTACGACTACGACGCCGCCACCGGAACCTACGGGCGCAAGTTGACGAGCGACCCCGCGTACGGCTCCATTTACGAGGTGTTCGGCGTCGACTCCGGCCACCACGCGCTGGTCCTGCACAAGCAGACCACGACCGGTGAGCAGTGGCTCGAGACCTACGACACGAGCAGCGGCGACGCGGTCGGCAGCCCCGTCCGGATCGACGACCAGTACGTCGTGACGGGCGGGCGGGTGGACGCCGAGCGGCACCGTGCGGCGGTGCTCGCCTACCGTTCGGGCGACCGTGCGGGCTTCGTCCTGCCCGTGGACACGGCGACCGGCACTCAGGGGACACCGCTCCAGCTCGAGCCCACCCCGAACGGCAGAACCTCGTACGGCCTGCTGGACGTGGACGAGTCGACCGGCGTCTTCACCGCGCAGAAGTCCGGGTCCACCATCAACTGCCTGGCCTCGGCCGGATCCGGCACCACGGCCACGATCGACCTGGACAGCGCGACGGTCACCAACAGCCAGGGGGGAACCCCGTGCGCCACGGACCTCGCCTCCGACCAGAAGGGCAACCTCTACGAGACCTGGTACCACTCGCTCAGCGTCAACTTCGCCGGCACCGGGTACTTCGCGCAGTTGCCCGCCGGGGCCCAGGTGAGTCTCGGCATGGCGCAAGCGCCCCTCGCGCTCGCCGTCGACGGTGAGCACCACCTGGCGCTGTTCGCCTTCCGGCTGCCGGACCTGAAGCCGACGGGCGGCTTTCAGCAGTACGGCTTCGGCGACAACAACGCCACCGGCCGCATCGCCGTCGTCGACCTGAAGACGGGCCGGACGGTGCGCACCGTGACCGGCGTCGAGTACCCGCTGTTCGGGTCCTACAACGGCCGGCTCGAAACCCACCGCGAGCGCGTCATGCAGCTCGACCCGGCAACCCGGACCGGCTGGACGTACGCAGGCGACGGCAGCCAGATCCAGCAGTTCTCCTACTGACCCGACCCGCTGCTCGACCACCCGGGTCCGCGGACGCCACGGCGCCCGCGGACCCGCGGTGTTTGCGCAGGACCGGGGATGACGTGTCGTCAGAGCAGACCGAGGTCGCCGAGTTCCTTGTACAGGTCGGAGCGCGGCTGCGCGGCGTCGCCGGTCACCGCCCGGGGGGTTCCCTCTCCGGTGCCGGCCCGCGGGCGCCGGTCGCGGAAGAGCCAGGCGCCCAGCAGGCCCCCGAGCAGCCCGCCGAGGTGTCCGAGCCAGCTCACCCCCGGCGTGCCGGGCACGGCCACGGTGAGGAGGTACGCGAAGGAGGCGCCCATGACGATCCCGATCAGTGTGTCGATCAGGTGCCGGTCGAAGAGTCCGCGGACGACGACGTAACCGAAGTACCCGAAGATCAGGCCGCTGGCGCCGACCGTCGCCACGTCGCCCTTCTCGAAGAACCAGACCACGACACCGCTGCTCACCGCGATCAGCAGGGTCAGCGCGAGGAACCGCAGCACTCCGCGGTAGGCGGCGAGGAAGCCGAACACGAACAGCGGGCCGGAGTTGCTCTCGATGTGCGCCCAGCTCCAGTGCAGCAGCGGCGCGACCAGAACGTCGGGCAGCGTGCCGACGTCGCCGGAGACCACGGCGTAGTCCCGGGAGAGGGCGTAGTGGTCGGCGAAGTTGGCGAGTTGCACCAGCCAGACGACGGCGAGCAGCGCGAACATCACGAAGAACGCCTTCCGCGCCTCCGCGATCATCTCGTCGGGACTCATCGGCGCCGGATCGGCCCGGTTTCTGTTCGCCGCACCCATGGCAGGCTCCCCCTCCAACGACTCAGCGTCCCCACCACGCCGCACTCTACGACAGCCCACCCCACGGCCGCCGCGCCCCGGGGCGCCGGGGAACGACCGCCGGTCCGCCGTCGACCGGCCGCGGAACACCCGGTGCGGCGCGTACGGGATCTCCCGGTGAACAACAGGCGTACAGCGCGCCGCGAGTTCGCAGGCGCTGCCTGCCACCAGCACCTGACCTGCTATTTTACGCGCGACACGGTAACGGGCCACGGGCCCATGGACGTCGGGTGGTACGCATGAACCGAGCAGGGATAGCCGTTCCAGTGGTCCTGCTTGCGTTGGCCGGCTGCACCCATACGACGTCGACCGACGGGCGGGCGCCCGCGAGTGGGACGCCGGCCGGGACGGCCTCGTCCAGCGTGCCCTCCGTCACCGCTTCGGCCACCGGGGACCCTCGCGTTCCGCCCCAGCTTTCCGACGCGCAGAAGACGTTCGTCAAAACAGGCGGAAAGACCGGGCCGCACTCGTTTCCGGTGATCCCGGAGATCCGGAAGGGAACCCTGGAGGTCGCGGTGATCTGCTCGGGTTCCGGGACCGTCGACGTCAAAGTCGGCTCTCTCGCGAGCTCCACCTCCGTGTGCGCCGACGGCGACCCTGGCCAGTACAACGAAGTCGTTCTCGATCGTGACTACAAGAACGTAGTCGTGTCGGTCACTTCCAGGACGGCTGGAGCCTGGGGCCTGTCGGTGGGGTGGACCAAGGTCGTCAACCCTCCCTCCTGACACCGGTCGTCTCCGTTCACAGCGTCGGCTCCGCCCACAGGTCCGCCGGTACGACGCCGGTGGAGCGGCCGTAGGGGTCCAGAAGGCGGCCGAGGAGTTTGTCGTGGCGCAGGGTGACGACCCGGTCGGCGATGTCCAGGGTCGGGTGGGCCGTGGCCAGTTGGGTCTCCAGGCGGAGGATGTCGGCCAGTGAGTGGAGCGTGGCCTGGAGGACGAGGTTCTGCGGGCCGCTGATCGCCGCGCAGTTGCGGGTCTCGGGGAGGCGGATGAGGGACTGGCCGATGTGCGGGAGGTCGGCGGGCGGCACCTTGGCCCAGAAGGTCACCGCGACCGGCCAGCCGCCCAGCGGGCGGGCGAAGTCGCAGCGGAAGCGGAGCAGACCGCGGCGGGTGAGGTGTTCGATCCGGCGTTTGGCGGTGGAGAGGCTGACGCCCAGGTGCCGGGCCAGGGTCTGGTAGGAGATACGGCCGTCGTGGGCGAGGTGGGTGACCAGGGCGCGGTCGACGGGAGTGGCGCCGGCGGTGAGGGCGGCGGGGGCGGGGGGTGCCGGCGGGGGTGTCAGCCGGGCGCGCTGGGCGGGGGCGAGGGCCGCGATTCGCCAGCGACCGCCCTCGGTGAACATGTGGGTGACGATCCGGGATCGCACGGCTGTGATGCCGGGCAGGTGGGGGAGCCGGTCGAGGGTGTAGCGGGACAGGGCCGGCAGGTCGCGGGTGGCGACCGTGGTGAGGAGGTCGTGGCCGGTGGCCGTGCGTTCGATGGTGACCATGTGGGGGTGGGCGCCGAGGGCCTCGGCGACCCGGGCGGTCGCTCCCGGGGCGCAGTCGATCACGACGTACGCCACGCAGATCTGTTCGAGGAGGCGCGGGCCGGGGGAGAAGCCGACCCAGGCGGTGCCCTGCTCGGAGAGGCGGTGGTAGCGGCGGGCCACGGTGACCGGGTCGACGTCCAGGACCCGCCCGAGTTCGGTCCAGGAGGCGCGCGGGCGCAGCTGCAGGGCGTTGATCAGCGCCAGCTCGTCCTCGCTCAGCAGCGCGGGGACAGCATCCTGCGGCTCGGCGTCCGTGGAGCCAGAATCCTGCGTTTCAGCGCTTTCCCGCGTCACTCTCTCATTGTGGACCCGAGGACCCGCAACCGGCGGGGGAGGCGTGAAGGAGATCTGGACCATGGCTTTCGCCGACTACCAGAACGAGATCTACCTCGACGGGCTGAGCGGGGTGATGCCGCGGTTCCCGATGACGTACGACGACCTGGAACCGTTGGCCCAGGCCGCGATGCCCACCTCGGTGCGGTCGTATGTCGCGGGCGGCGCGGGCGACGAGCGGACCCAGCGGGCCAACGTCAGCGCGTTCGAGGGCTGGGGGCTGGTGCCGCGCATGCTGGTGGGGGCCAGTGAACGGGATCTGTCCGTCGAACTGTTCGGGATGCGACTGGCCGCGCCGCTGTTCATGGCGCCGGTCGGGGTGATCGGGCTGTGCGCGCAGGACGGCCACGGTGATCTCGCCGTCGCGCGGGCCGCCGCCCGTACCGGCGTACCGATGGTCGCCTCCACGCTGACCGTCGACCCGCTGGAGCAGGTCGCCGCGGAGTTCGGCGACACCCCGGGCTTCTTCCAGCTCTACACCCCCACCGACCGGGAGCTGGCCGAGAGTCTGGTGCACCGGGCCGAGCGGGCCGGGTTCAAGGGGATCGTGGTCACCCTGGACACCTGGATCACCGGCTGGCGGCCCCGGGACCTGAGCACCAGCAACTTCCCCCAGCTGCGCGGGAACTGCCTGGCCAACTACACCAGTGACCCCGTCTTCCGCTCCCTGCTCGGCGGCCGGAGTCCCGAGGACGATCCGCAGGCCGCGGTCGCCCTGTGGGCCGGCATCTTCGGCAACCCGCTCACCTGGGACGACCTGCCCTGGCTGCGGTCGATCACCGATCTGCCGCTGATCCTCAAGGGTGTCTGCCACCCCGAGGACGTCCGCCGGGCCAAGGACGCCGGTGTGGACGGCATCTACTGCTCCAACCACGGCGGCCGGCAGGCCAACGGGGGCCTGCCCGCCCTCGACGCGCTGCCCGGCGTGGTCGAGGCCGCCGACGGCCTGCCCGTCCTGTTCGACTCCGGGGTGCGCACGGGAGCCGACATCATCAAGGCCGTGGCCCTCGGCGCGACCGCCGTGGGCGTCGGCCGCCCTTACGCGTACGGTCTCGCCCACGGCGGTGAAGCCGGCCTCGTCCATGTACTGCGGGCCCTGCTGGCCGAGGCCGACCTGATCATGGCCGTCGACGGCTATCCGACGCTCGCCGATCTCACGCCGGAGGCCCTGCGACGCGTCGCCTGACCCGCCCGGCCCGGGGAGTGGTCGCCGGTCGGTGGCGCGACCTCGGCCTTGCCCCTGGGGACGGTCGTCGGTCGGTGGTGCGATCTCGACCTTTGCCCCCGATACGGCCGTCGGCCGGTGGCGCGACCTCGGCCCTCGCCCTCGGGACGGTCGTCAGTCGGTGGCGGCCGTGACCGACTCCCAGCGAGCGTACTCGTCCAGCAGCTCGGCGAAGTGGCCGCGCACCATCTCCAGGCCGGCGGTGGCCACCGCGAGGTGCACCGGGGGCTCCTCGGCGCCGGTGATGTCGGCCACGGCCGCCATGGACCTGGTGAGATCGCCCCGCACCGCCTGCTTGTCGAACTCGGCCATGGTGGCGTAGGAGCCCGCGTAGTCCGGGACGGACCTGGCCGGAAGCCTGGAGCTGGTCCCGAAGTTGGTGTCGAAGCCGGCCGGCTCGACCAGCGTGACGCGGATGCCCAGCGGGGCGAGTTCCCTGGCCAGTCCCTCGGTCAGGTTCTGCACGGCGCTCTTGGAGGCGCAGTACACGGCCATGGTGGGCAGGCTGACGTGGCCGCCCATGGAGCCGATGTTGAGGATGTGGCCGGATCCGCGTTCCCGCATGTGCGGGAGGACGGCCTGGACCACCTGGACTATGCCCACCACGTTGGTCTCGAACTGGTCGCGCACCTGGGCGGGGCTGACCTCCTCGATCGCGCCGACCTGTCCGTAGCCGGCGGCGTTGACGACCGCGTCGACGGCGCCGAAGCGCTCGACGGTCTCCCGCACGGCCTGTTCGACGCTCGCGGCTTCGGTGACGTCGAGGCGCGTGACCAGGACGTTGTCGAGGCCGGCGAAGGCCGGGTTGGCCTTGGCGGGGTCGCGCATGGTGGCGGCGACGTTCCAGCCGCGTGCGACGTACTCGAAGGTGAGGGCCTCGCCCATGCCGGTCGAAGCGCCGGTGATCAGAACGGTCTTGCTCATGATGCTCTCTCTCGATGCTCTCTCGTGTGCCGCGGTCCCCCCGCTTGCGCCTCCACGCTGCTAAACAGAATCGACAAAACATGTATAGCACGCCCAGTCGGTATGGTGTGCATATGACCGCGACCCGAGGGGATCTCCAGCGCCGTGAGCAGGTGCTCGCGGCGGCGCTGAGCGTTTTCGCCACGTTCGGCTTCCGCAAGACGTCGATGGACGCGGTGGCCCGGGCCGCGGACATCTCCCGCCCGGGCCTGTACTTCCTCTTCTCCGGCAAGGAGGAGCTGTTCCGCGAGACCATGCGGCAGGAGCTGGACCGGGCGCTGGGTGATGTCCTTACGGCGCTGGCCGCGCCCGGCACCGATCTCGACGCGCGTCTCGTGGCCGCGCTCGACGCGCACCTGGGCCGGTACGTCGGCACGCACCTCAACGAGGGTGTCGACGAGCTGCTTGAGCACGGCACCGCCCAGCTGCACGGCATGTACGACGACTACCGGGACGCCTTCCGCGACGCGCTCGCCGGGGCGATCGCCGACTCCGGCCGGGAGACCGGGGGCGTCACGCCCCGGCAGATCGCGGAGGTCCTGCAGGCGGCCGGCGAGGGGTGGAAGCACCGGGTCGCGGACCGGGGGGAGTTCGCGGAGAGACTCCGTGTGGCGGTGGCTGTGGTGTCGCGGCCGTAGCGGCTGGGGCGGCCGGGGGCCGGGCCGGGGCTGTGCGGGTGCGGTGGTGTGGTGGCCGGGTGGCCCGCGCCGCGGTCAGAGCGAGGTTCGGGCCGTCGGCGTGGTCGTGACCAGGTCGACGGAGAGCTGCCAGAGGCGGGTCGCGTGCTCGGGGTCCAGGGCGTGGGCGGCCACTCCGCGGCGGATGCCGGGCCGGTGCGGGCCCGCCTCGTTGACGTCCTCGAAGTAGCGTCCGGTCACGCCCTCGACCAGCGGGGAGGCGGCGAGCAGGACCGAGGTCGCGGCACCCTGCTCGATGTTCTTCCAGGACACGTCCGTGCTGGTGGGGTCGAAGGAGGACGGGCTGTTGGAGATGTCGCCGATGTGCCGGCCGAGCCGGGTGCTGGTGATACGGCCGGGGTTGAGGGCGTTGACGGCGATCAGGTCGGCGGCCCAGCGACAGGCGGCTTCGACGGTGAACAGGACATTGGCCGTCTTGGACTGGCTGTAGGCCGCCCACGGGTCGTAGGGGTGCCGCTCGAAGTGGGGGTCGTCGAAGAGGACGTCCCCGTTGACGTGTCCGACCGAGCTCACCGCGACCACGCGCGCGCCCCGGGCCGCCGTGAGGGCGTCGTGCAGGCCGGTCGCGAGGGCGAAATGGCCGAGGTGGTTGGTGGCGAACTGCATCTCCCAGCCCTCCTGCGTCCGCTGGAGCGGGGTGGCCATCACGCCGGCGTTGAGGACGAGGATGTGCAGGGGGCCGTGCCAGGCGTCCACGAAGGCGCGTACGGAGGACTGGTCGGCGAGGTCGAGCAGGGCCGCGCGGACCGTGCCGGGACCGTCGGCCGGGGTGATCTCCTCGGCGGCCTGTGCGCCTGCCGCCAGGTCGCGGACGCCGATGACGACCTCGGCGCCGGCGGCGGCCAGGGCGCGGGCGGTCTCCCGCCCGATGCCGGAGGCTCCGCCGGTGACGACGGCACGCCTGCCGCCGAGGTCGAGACCGAGGAGCACCTCGGCGGCGGTGGTCTGCGCTCCGAAGGGAGTGGTGACGAGGCTGTGGGACATGGCGCTCTCCAGGGAGTGAGGATCGAATCGACCGGGCCGGTACGGGAAAGCCCGGCGGACGGCACGGCATCACCGGCGGTGACATGAATGGCGGGCATGGCACGGCATGGCATGGCGTGGCGGCAGGGGGCGTCGTACGCTCTTATCCGGAACTGGTTCCGTTTCGCTTCTCGAAGGTAAGCGGAACTGGTTCCGCTTGCAAGTGGTGTGGGTGAAGGGAAGCCGAGGGTGACCGGAATCGACGGAGGCGGGGCGACCTCCCGCAAGCCGTTGCGCGCGGATGCGCAGCGCAATGAGGACCGGCTGCTGGAGGCGGCGGCCGAGGCGTTCGCCCGCGAAGGCTCGGGCGCCTCGGTCAAGGACATCGCCCGGCAGGCGGGCGTCGGCGTGGGTACGCTCTACCGCCGGTTCCCCTCCAAGGAACTGCTGATCGAGGCGGTGTACCGGCACGAGGTGCAGCGTCTGTGCGCGGCGGCGGAGGAACTGGCGGCGACGCTGCCGGCGGTGGAGGCGCTGCGGACGTGGATGGAGCGGTTCATCGACTTCATGGCGGCGAAGCAGGGGATGGCCGACGCGCTGCGCGTGATCCTGACGGACGACAGCGAGAAGCTGCACACCCGGACACTGCTGGTCGACGCCATCGCCTGGCTGCTGGACGCCGGGGAGGGGGCGTCGCCGGTGGCGCGACCGGGCGTCGACGCGCGCGATGTGCTGATGGCGCTCGGAGGGATCAGCCTGATGGCGGCGAGCGAGGAACAGCGCGAACTGGCGAGCCGGCTCATCGACTTGCTGCTGTGCGGGGTCGTGCGGAGCTGACGGCACCGCGCGACCCGACAGCGACCTTCTCCGACCGAACCCGCCCGCACCGCTTCGATGCGTTTCGACCGCTGTCCTGTCATGGATCACCTGATGCGGTGGTGATGTCGGCGACTTAAGGTTTCGCCTGGTGATCGAGGCGCTACCTTCTGTAACTCCGGTGGTTGATGGGGCCGTCGGAGTCATGGGAGAGGTGGCATGTGAAGAAGGCACTGGCGAGCGTGGTGGCGGCGGGGATCTTTCTCGGGGGAGCGGGAACGGCGTTCGCCTCGTCCTGGCACAAGTTGCCCGACCTGAAGACCCGGGGTACAGCCTTCGAGCAGGGCTTCTACCGGTTCAACCCCGCTGAGCGGAACCATGGTTCGTTCGAATGGAGCGGCTACCTGATCGACACCGATCCCGCTGACAACCACAACGGGTACGTGCAGGTCCGCGTAGAAGGGCACGACTGGACCCGCTACTACGGAAAGCAGAAGCAGCGGGTCCGTCTGCACCACTCCAACTGGGACGGTGCCCAGAGGTACGCGGACGACGCGTACTTCCGTGTCTGTCTCGACAAGGGCACACTCCGGCCGGACAACTGCTCGTCCGCGCGGCACTACCAATCGCGCCAGGGCTGAGCGGGTTCAACCGTGTCCGAAGTCCTTACGGCCCGGGGAATCGACCTCACCTACGGCTCGTCTCGTGCTGTCCGGGGCGCGAACATCGCTCTCCGTCGGGGGGAGATCGCGGCCATCTCCGGTCCCAGCGGATCGGGGAAGTCGTCCCTTCTGTACTGCCTGGCGGGCGTGCTGCCTGTCTGTGGCGGCGAAGTCCGGTTCGAGGGGCGCCCTTTGGGCGGCCTCGGCGACAGCGAGCTCAGCGCACTGCGCCGCGACCGGTTCGGTTTCGTGTTCCAGTACGGTGAGCTCCTTCCGGAACTCACCGTGGAGGAGAACGCCGCACTGCCCCTGCGGCTGGCCGGGCAGCGCAAGGCGCAGGCGCTGGCGGCCGCCGGGGAGGTCCTCGGCCGACTGGGACTCGAGGAACTTCGGGAACGGCGCCCCTCCCAGGTGTCGGGCGGGCAGAGCCAGCGCGTCGCGGTCGCGCGTGCCCTCGTGCACCGGCCGGCGGTGATCTTCGCCGACGAGCCGACCGGTTCGCTCGACAGCGTCAACGCGCAGGCCGTACTGGAAGAGTTCCTCACGCTGGCACGCTCGCAGGGAGCCGCCGTCGTACTCGTCACGCACGACGCGGACGTCGCGGCGCGAGCGGACACCCGGTACACCATGATCGACGGGGTACTCACCCTTCAGGGGCGGGCGGCCCGGTGAACGAACTCCTCCTGGGGCTGCGGCTGCTCTTCGGCAGCGGGCGCGGCAACCGTGCACGGTTCGCGCTCATGACGGTCGGGGGTTCGATCGGGGTCTGCTGTCTGGCCATCGTGCTCACGATTCCCGGAATCCTCGCCGCACAGGACGGTCGTGTCGGGGGCCGCCAGCCGGTTCCGCCCAGCCGTTCCGCCGCTGGTACAAGCGGGCTGCCGCTGTGGCTGGAGCGGACCGACCCGTACGGTTCGAGGCCTCTCGTCCGGATCTTCCTGGCTCGGGGTGCCCAAGCCGTAGCCCCTCCGCCGGGGCTGAAGGCCATTCCGGATCGCGGCGAGGTCTTCGTCTCCCCGCACCTGCATGAACTGTTGCGTACCGAGTCCGGATTGGCGCAGCGCCTGCCGGGGCGGGAGAAGGGACTGATCGGGTCCGAAGGGCTCGCCCGCCCGGAGGAACTCGTCGCCTATGTCGGCATGAGCCGCGCCGGCCTTCCCGACGGTATGCCGGTGACCCGGTTCGGGAAGGGGGAGGCGCCGATCCCCACGGTGGACCCGTCGACGCTCGACATCCTGCGGTTCACCATGGTCGGCGTCGTCCTGCTGCCCTTGGCGGTGTTCCTCTCGGTGTGCGCCCGTCTCTCTGCCGCGGAGCGGGCCCGCAGACTGGCCGCGCTGCGGCTGCTGGGGATGAGCGTCAAGGAGGTGCAGCGGGTGAACGCCGCTGAGACCGTCGCAGCGGCCGGTCTGGGCGCGCTTCTCGGTCTGGGCGAGTACTGGATCCTGAATCAACTCTTCTCACGGGCCGGACTCCCCGGATTCACGTGGTACCCGGGTGACGGCACGCCGAGTGGTACGACGCTCGTCGTATGTCTCGTGGGATGCCCGGCGCTCGCCTGGTCCGTCGGCCGGGCAGGCGCTCGCAAGGCGGCCGCCAACCCGCTCGCCGTCCGCCGGGCGGCGGTGCAGAAACCCCCGTCGTCCTGGGGGTTCCTGCCACTGATCGCGGGATCGGGTATCGCCGCCGGCTACTGCGCCGCCGGGGTCACCGGCCATGCGCCGCACAGCACGTTCCTGCCCTCGCTGCTCATCCCGTCGGCGATCACTCTGATCGGCGTGGGTCTCGTGACGACCCTCGCACCCCTGTGCCGGATGCTCGCCCAGCGGGTGGCACGGTCCACCCGGTCCCTGGCGCTCGGCCTCGCCATGCGCCGTAACGAGGCCGAACCGGGCGGCACGCTCCGGGTGGCCGCCGGCCTCGTCCTGCTGGTCTTCGCGGCGTCCCTCGCCCAGGGAGTGCTGATCCAACTGGATCAGGCCACCAGGAACCCCTCCCGGATCCAGAGCTACGACATCCCCTACGGGCAGCTCACCCCGACCCAGCGGCAGTCCCTCGAACGACTGCCGGGCACGCATGGCCATGTCGTCGGCATGCAGTCGTCGCTCGTCGGGGCTACCGAGACGGCCTGGTCTCCTCATGTCGTCGTGGCCACCTGCGATCAGCTCCGCGCGGCGGTGTCGTGGACCGGGCGGTGCGTCGACGGACAGCCCATGCGGTTGCGGGGGGTCGGAGGGACCCTGGGCGACGTGCCTCAGCCCGGTGTGAAGTTCACTGTCCGGCTGGAAGGCAGACGGCACATGTTGCCGCTCACGGTGCCGCGATCCACGCTCTCCTATCGCGAGTTCGCGGGGAGCCTGATCATCGACCCGGATTCGGTTCTTCTCCCGCCGTCCGTGGTGCCGCCGGGCAGCCGGCCGGCGAACGCCACGCTCACGCTCGTCAGCGAGTCCGGTCCGGACGTCGTCCGTCGAGTCCTCGACGGCATCGGCCATGTCGCTCCGACCGCCGATGTGCTTCCGCAGGGACTGGACATCACAGGCCTCCAGCAGATCACCGTCATCAAGACGCTCCTCGCCGTCGGCATGGTGCTGGGTCTTGTCATCGGCATCGGTGCGTACCTTGTCGCCGCCACCGATCGAGCCGTCGAACGCCGGTCCCAGGTAACCGCCCTGGCCCTGCTCGGCGCCCGTCCCCGAACCCTGAGGGCTGTTCAGGTCGCCCAGGTCGTACTGCCGTTGGGCGTTGGCCTCCTGCTGGCCGTCGTCGTCGGCAAGACGGCCGAGTCCGGCTATCTGGTCACCGGGGGCGGGGCGATCTTCTGGGACGGCGCCGGGCTGCCCGTCCTGCTGGTCGGCACGCTGGGCGTGATGGTCGTCGCCGCGCTGGGCGCGTTGCCGCTCGTCGGACGGCGGATCGACCCGGAGCTGATCCGGCGGGACTGAAGGACGCCCCCGGCCGCCCGGTCCGTGTGGCGCGACCCCGGCTGCGGCGACCGCCGTTCTCGGCGTAGCCACCCCCGTCGCGGGCACCCGGGGAATCCTGTTGAGATGGCGTGCCGGGGTGCGGGAGGGTCCTCGGACATGGAGTTCTTCTGTTATCACCGTGATCGGGCCGGTGCCCTGGCGTTGCGCCGGGAGCTGGTGGAGGAGCACTGGTCCTACATGGACCGGTACGAGGCGGAGCTGATCGCCCGCGGGCCGGCCTTCGGTGCCGACGGCGAGACGCTCACCGGCAGTGTGCACATCGTCGAGCTGCCGGATCCGGCCGCCGCCCGCGCGTTCGCCTTCGACGAGCCCAACCACCAGGCCGGCGTCTACCGGGACGTGCTGCTGCGCCGGTGGCGCAACCTGCTGGGTCGCACCATGTGGCAGTTCCCCGGCGGCCGGACCGGCGGCAACCGGTACCTGGTGCTCGGCCTGGGCCCGCAGCGGGCCGGCACCGACGCCGATGGCGACGCAGGCACCGCCCCCGGACCCGGCCTGCCGCCCGGTGTCGATCGCGACGAGTTGATCGCCTTCGGCCCGTTGCTGTCCGACGACGCGACCACCTGGCTGGGTACGGCGGCACTGGTCCGGGCGCCGGACCCGGAGCGGGCACGGGCCGTCCTGGCTCCGCACCGGTACGCGGAGACAGAGGTGTACGGGTGGGAGTTCGGCGGCCGACGGTGACGAGCCGGGGTGCCCCCTAAGCGGCGAGCAACTCCGCCAATACGTCGGCGAATTGTGTGATGCGATCGAGTTGGGGGCCGCCGCGTGCGATACGGAAACCGTGCCGGCGGCCCCAGAACGCCGCCTGTACGGCGTGCAACTGCGCCCAGCGTCCGACGCGTTCGCGGTCGAGTTCGGCCGCCTCGGCGAAGACGTCGAGGAGGCGGTGGACCGTCTTGGCCAGGTCGTCGGCCCGCATGAGGGACAGGGCGCGGGACTTGAGCAGCGTGCCGCCGTCGTACGCCGGGTCTCCCGCGTAGCCCTTGGGGTCGACGGCCAGCCACGGTTCCCGGTCCGCCCGCAGAATGTTCCTCGCGTGCAGGTCGCCGTGGACGAGGGTGTCCGGCTGGGCGTGGCCCAGTTCACGCGTGGTGGCGACGGCCGCGTCCACCACGCGGGGCGGCAGCGCGTTCGTCAGTTCCGTCGCGTCCCTGCGCAGCTCCGTCTCCCAGGCGCCGGCCTGGTCCCTCAGCCGGGGCAGCCCCGCCGGCGCCGGGACGGCCAGGCGGTGGTTCAGGCGGCCCGCTACGGTCACCACCGTCTCGTCGTCGGACCGGAGGGCCGCCAGCGTCGACATGCGGGCCCGTTCCAGCAGGAGGGCGAAACGGGCGTCGTCCCGCCGGTGCAGGAGGACCGCTCCCCGTCCCTCCCACGCCTCGAACGCGTCCGGCTCGTGGACGTTGCCGGGGTGCGGGAAGGACACCTTCAGGACGAACCGGCCGCCGGTGGACCGCTGCCGTACCGGGACGATCACCCCTACGCCCCCGTGCGTCACCGCACCGTCGGGTAGGCACTCCCACCGCTCCAGCAGGTCCTCGACGATCGCGGGGAGCCCGGCGATCCAGGCGGCACCGCGGTCACCCTCACGGTCGATCGTGCCGCGCGCCAGCCCCTCCGGAATGCCGATCACCCTGGCACCCTACGCGCCACCGCGCGGTTCGCACGGCGAAAGGCGTGTCCGGCGTACGGCGGTGTGTGGCGTGCGGCGGTGTCCGGCGCGCGCCGTGTCCGGCGTACGGCCTTGTCCGGCGTACGGCCGTGTCCCGTGTCCCGTCGTGGTCCCTCCTCGTAGGCTGGCCGCGACACAGACCCCCACCTGTGGAGGGCGTTCTCATGCGCAGCGGCTGGAGCAGCGGCGACATCCCGGACCTCACCGGCCGTGTCGCCGTCGTCACCGGGGCCAACAGCGGGCTCGGGTACGTCACCGCGCGCGAGCTGGCCCGCAAGGGGGCCCGGGTCGTGCTCGCCTGCCGGAGCGAGGCGCGGGGGCACGAGGCCGGGGACCGGATGGCCGCCGAAGTGCCCGACGCGCACATTGAGTTCGGGCGGCTCGACCTCGCAGACCTGGCCTCGGTGCGGGACTTCGCCGACTCGTTCCCGTACGGCCGGCTCGATCTCCTCGTCAACAACGCCGGGGTGATGGCACCGCCGTACGGGACCACCGCGGACGGGTTCGAGACGCAGTTCGGGGTCAACCACCTCGGGCACTTCGCCCTCACCGGGCTGCTCATGCCCGTGCTGCTGGGCACCCCCGCCGCCCGGGTCGTCACCGTCTCCAGCATGATGCACGTCATCGCCAACGTCGACCTCGACGACGTCAACAGCGCGCGAGGATACCGGCGTTGGGTCGCCTACGGCCGGTCCAAGAGCGCCAACCTGCTCTTCGTCCACGAGCTGGCCCGGCGCGTCGACGCCCACGGCGGCGACCTCGTCGCGGCCGCCGCCCACCCCGGGTACGCGGCCACCAACCTGCAGACCGCCGGGCCCCGTGCCGAAGGGCGGCGCGGGGCCGAGCGGGTGATGGCGGCCGCGAACGTCGTCTTCGCACAGCCCGCCGAGGCCGGCGCGCTGCCCACGCTGTACGCGGCCACCGCCCCCGGCGTACGGCCCGACTCCTTCACCGGGCCCGCGATCGCGATGTGGCGCGGCGCCCCGGCCCCCTCCCGGCGCGCCCCCTGGACCCGCGACGACACCATGGCGCAACGCCTCTGGGACGCCTCGGAGCGGCTCACCGGGGTCTCCTGCGCGGCGGTCCTGAAGGAGATCTGAGGAGCCGACGCACTCGGAGGAATCCGGTGAAATCCCGAGGAGTTCAGAGGAGTTCAGAGGAATTCAGAGGACTTCAGAGGAATTCGGAGGAGCGGGGTGAGGCCCGGGAAACTCCGAGGGGGCCTTCAGCGGCTCGGGGTGTCCTGGGCGCTACCGCGAGCCGCCGCTGTCCACGGCCCGTACCGTGTAGGCGGCCACCCGTACCGTCTCGTCGTCCAGGCACTGGCCGGTCGCCAGGTCGAAGCGCTGCTTCAGCAGGGGGGAGGCGACGAACGGGCGGTCCCCGTGGGTGCCGGTCAGGCCGCGGGAGAGGACCGCCGCGCCGCCGAAGGGGTCGCGGTTGTCGATCGCGTACAGACGGTCGGCGCGGTCCCGGAAGACGGCGACCTGGCGGCCGTCCGGCAGCAGTGCGGCCACCCCCCGCCCCGGGGTCAGCCGGCTCAGGTCGCAGACCGTGAACCAGCCTTCGTCCAGCTGGAGTTGGATCATCAGCTCGGTGGTCTCGGGTGCCAGGGTCATCGCTGGGCGCTTCCTTCCAGAACATCCTCGGCGGGGCGCAGGCCGATCGACAGCAGGGGCAGGTCGGGCTTCATCTGGTCGCGCTCGGGCACGAAGCCGACGACCGGGTCGGGGGTGTCGGGGGCGTTGACGAAGGACACGAACCGGGCGAGCTTGTCGGGGTCGGCGACGGTCGACGCCCACTCGTCGGCGTAGTGGGCCACGTGCGCCGCCATCAGGGACTCCAGCTCCTCGCAGATGCCGAGGGAGTCCTCGACCACCACGTCACGCACGTGGTCCAGGCCGCCCGGGATGCGCTCCAGCCAGGTCGACGTGCGTTCCAGGCGGTCCGCCGTACGGATGTAGAACATCAGGAAGCGGTCGATCAGCCGGACCAGTCCGGCGTCGGTCAGGTCCTGGGCGAGCAGATCCGCGTGGCGCGGAGTGGCTCCGCCGTTGCCGCCGACGTACAGGTTCCAGCCGGTGGCCGTGGCGATGACACCGAAGTCCTTCGACTGGGCCTCGGCGCACTCGCGGGCGCACCCGGAGACCGCCGACTTGAGCTTGTGCGGAGACCGCAGGCCCCGGTAGCGCAGCTCCAGTCCGATCGCCATCCGGACCGAGTCCTGGACGCCGTAACGGCACCAGGTCTGTCCGACGCACGACTTCACCGTCCGCAGCGCCTTGCCGTACGCATGGCCGGACTCGAAACCGGCGTCCACCAACCGTGTCCAGATCAGCGGGAGTTGCTCCACCCGCGCGCCGAACATGTCGATCCGCTGACCGCCGGTGATCTTCGTGTAGAGGCCGAAGTCCCGGGCGATCTCGCCGATCACGATCAGGCCCTCCGGGGTGATCTCACCGCCCGGGATGCGCGGGACGACCGAATACGAGCCGTTCTTCTGGAGGTTGGCGAGGAAGTGGTCGTTGCTGTCCTGGAGCGCCGCCTGTTCGCCGTCCAGGACATAGCCGCTCGCGCCGATCGTCGGGGCGAGGGACGCGATGATCGACGCCACCGCCGGCTTGCAGACCTCGCAGCCGTCGCCGCCCCGGGCGCCGGCCCGGCCGAATCGGTCGAGCAGCTCCTGGTGGGTGTTGACGCGCAGGGCGAGGACGATCTCGTACAGCTCCTCGCGGGTCCGCGCGAAGCAGCCGCACAGCCCCTTGTCGACCTCGACGCCGGACGCCTCCAGCTCGGCCGTGACCAGCTGACCGAGGACCTTGACGCAACTGCCGCAGCCGGTACCGGCCTTGGTGCACTTCTTCACCTCCGGCACGGTGGTGCAGGAGTGCTCGCCCACCGCGCCGCGGATCGTGCCCTTGCTGACGTTGTGGCAGGAGCAGACGACCGCGTCGTCCGGGAGCGCGGACGGGCCGAGCTGGGCGCCGCCGCTCGCGCCCGCCGGCAGGACCAGCGACTCGGGTGAGACCGGCGGCACCGAACCGGTGAAGGCCTTCAGCGTGCCGTACGCGTCCGCGTCGCCGACCAGGATGCCGCCGAGCAGCGTGCCGTCCCGGCCGACGACCAGTTTCTTGTACAGGCCGGAGCGGGCGTCGGAGTAGACGACGTCCAGACAGCCCTCGGCCGTCCCGTGCGCGTCGCCGAAGGAGGCCACGTCGACGCCGAGCAGTTTGAGCTTGGTGGACAGGTCGGCGCCGGTGAAGGCGGAGTCGTCCCGCGCGACGGCGGCCGCGGCCGTCGCCGCCTGCTCGTACCCCGGTGCCACCAGGCCGTACACCCGGCCGTCCGCCGCCAGCGCGCACTCGCCGATCGCGAACACACGGGGGTCGTCCACCGTACGGCACTGTTCGTCGACGGCGATGCCACCGCGCGCGCCGACGGAAAGGCCGCAGTCCCGGGCGAGTTGGTCCCGCGGGCGGACGCCGGCACTGAACACCACCATGTCGGTGGCGAGTTCGGAGCCGTCGGACAGCTTCATGCCGACGACGGCGCCCGCGTCGTCCGTCACGATCTCCTGGGTGCCCACGCCCGTGTGCACGCTCAGGCCCATCTCCTCGATGGTGCGCAGCAGGGCCGCGCCACCGCCCGCGTCCACCTGCACCGGCATCAGCCGGGGCGCGAACTCCACGATGTGCGCGGTGAGTCCGAGCCCCTTCAGCGCGCCCGCCGCCTCGAGCCCGAGCAGGCCGCCGCCGACCACGGCACCCACGGTCGCCCCCGACTTCGCGTAGGCCTCGATCGCCAGGAGGTCCTCGATCGTGCGGTAGACGAAACAGCCGGTGGCGTCCTTGTTGGGCACCGGCGGCACGAACGGGTACGAGCCGGTGGCCAGCACGAGCGTGTCGTAGCCGAAGACCCTGCCGGACCTGGCCGTCACCGTCCGCGCCGCGCGGTCGACCGTCTCCGCCGGGTCGCCGACGTGCAGCTCGATGCCGTGGGCTTCGATGAACTCCATGTCGGTCACCGAGAGTTCGGCGGGCGTCCGGCCCGAGAAGTACGAGGTGAGGGCGACCCGGTCGTAGGCGGGCCGCGGCTCCTCGCACAGCACGACCACGCGGTGCGTGGTGGTCAGGCCGCGCTCGGCCAGCGCTTCGAGGAAGCGCTGGCCGACCATGCCGTGACCGACGAGCACGATCGTGGGGGCGGACCCCTGGGTGGCGGTCATCAGGAGCCTCCATCGTGGGTGCACGTGCCCGGGGCGGCGACGGCGAGCGGTACGGCGTCGCGGCCGGTGCGTACCTCGGCGTAGGCGCCGATCACCACCACAGGCGTGTTCAAGGTCATGCCCTGGAGCGTGCGGCGCCGACGTTACCCGGCCGCATCCCCCCTGTTTCCCGCGCGGAACGCTGCCCTCTTCGGGAGCGGTCGTGGGGTGTGAGGGGTCTGAAGGCGAGACGGCGGGGGCTGTGAGGTGGGGAAACGCGGGAGCGGCGGTGCAGGGCGCGGGGTGTGTGGGTGCTCGCGGGGGGGGGAGGAGGAGGGCTCGCCGTGGACGGGAGGACCCGCCAACCCCCCCCCGTGGGCGCTCGGGCCGGCACGAGGCCGCGGGTCGTGTTCGGTCAGCGGCTTGCCGTCAGGTGGGCGAAGACGACGACGTTCCCCTGGTAGCCGGTGGCCCGGGAGTAGCCGCCGCCGCAGGTGATGACCCTGAGCTCGGGGCGTCGCGCGGCTCCGTACACCTTCTCGTCGGGGAAGTTCCGGGCCTGGTAGACCTCCACCGCGTCGACCGTGAAGACGGCGACGGTCTTGTCCTGCCGGTCCACCTCGATGGTCGCGCCGCGCTTGAGGGCGCCGAGGTCGTAGAAGACGGCGGGACCCTCGGTGTTGTCCACGTGGCCGGCGACGATCGCGGTGCCGGTCTCGCCGGGTGCGGTGCCCGACTCGTACCAGCCGGCGAGGTTCTTGTTGCCGGCCGGCGGGACGTCGAGGCTGCCGGTGGAGGTGAGGGCGAGACCCATGAGGGGGGCGTTCACACGGATCGCGGGGATGCGGATGCGGGTGGGCGGGGAGGGGGGCAGCGCGGGGGCTTCGAGGCGTTCCTCACCGGGGTCGGGGCGGCCCTCGGCTGCGGACGGCTGGGGTGGCGCGGTGTGCGGGCCGGAGCCGGGGCCGAGCAGCCAGACGCCCGAGCCGAGTGCTATCACGGTTACGGCGGCTATCGCGGTGTCCCCGACCTTGCGCATGCGAACCCCTTTTTCGGAGGCTGGAACTTCTAACGCGGGGGAGAGGGGCTAGCGGTGGCACCCGGGTGCAGCAAGAGCGCTACCTCTAACGAAAGCTGGAGGTCTCACGAAGGTGACAGCCTCTAACAAACCTGACCCCCTACCCCCTCCGGGCCGCGAGGGGCGTCGGACCCGGAGGGGGTGGGGTGTGCGGTACCGGCGGACGGACAGCGGAGGGTGTCCGTCAGATCCCGTCGCCTCTCGCCCGGCGATGCAGGAGCCAGGTACCGCCCGCGGCGGCGACGGCCAGAGCCGTCACACCTGCCGCGGTCTGCACGGGGTCGGTGCCCAGGGCACCACCGACCCCCGTCTTCACACTGCCGTGGGGCTGTACCTGCCCGCCGGCGGCCGGCATCAGTGCCACCACCAGGTCGCCGGTCACCTGCCGGGTCCCGTCGGCGCACTTCGCGACGATCTCGTACGTCCCCGGTTGCGCGCTGGCCGGCACCTGGAACTGTCCGATCGCCTCGCCCTCATGGGTGCTGGGCGCGAGCGTGAACGTCCCGGCGCCGACCGAGCTGGCGTCGCCGAGCGCCGAGGACTGCTCCCCGCAGGCCGCCGTGTTCACGGAGACCTGGGCGCCCGGCGTCGTGGTCGACGGGTAGACGTCCAGGCCGCCGGTACTGCCGCCGTACGCCGGCGCGGCGGCGAGACCGGCCGCGGCCACGGCGAGCGCGGCCCCGGTCAGTGGACGGACAGTGCGTCGCATGGTGCTCCCTCGTCGAGCTCGTCCCACTCCCTTGCTCTTCCGAGGTAAAAGCCAACGGGCCGGGCCCGCTCCCTGAGATTCCGTCAGGTGTGGGATGAATGGGTGTCACGGAGAGGGGTCGGGACAGCGGTTGCGGAGGAGTTCCGGCAGGTCAAAGGGGATACGAAGGGTCCAGTATGAAAAACACACGAACGGCGGGCCCCCGTGGGGAGTGAACGGGTGACGACCGCCACGACGGCCTTCCGGGGCCGGGGGAGCCGCGGCGGCCGGCCGGCCGGGATCGCCGTCGGCACGCGCCGGACCCGGCCTCCCGGCCGGCGGCCGGGCGTGCCCTCCGCCGCCGCGACGGCTCGGGCCGGGACCACGGCGGCGCGGCGAGCACGACCCAGGGCTGACCGGAACTCCGCCGGAAAAGGAGCCGGAATTCACCGCCGGCTCCACCGCGCCCCGGCTCCACGGGCCGTGCCCTCCCTCTCGGGGCCGGCGGCGATTGCGGGAACCTCTCGCCCGACGAGCCGGCCGGAGTACCGGTCTCGCCGCGGGGCCGGCGTCGAAGGAGCCGGCCGTCAACTGCCCTCCGGCGTCATCCGGATCGCCGCGATGTCGAACTGCAGCCGTACCGTCTCGCTCACCATCGCGCCGCCCTCCGCCAGGCGGGAGTTGTACGACAGACCCCAGTCCATGCGGTTGATGGTGGTCGTGCCGTCGAAGCCGACCCGCTGGTAGCCGAAGGGGTCCGTGACGTTGCCGATGTAGGTGAGTTCGAGGTCGACCGGGCGCGTCGTGTCCCTGATGGTGAGGCCGCCGGCCATGACGTAGACGTCGGGGGCCTTGAGGCGGACCGCCGTGCTGGCGAAGCGCATGCGAGGGTAGGCCGCCGCGTCCAGGAAGTCGCGGCCGGTCAGATGGGCGTCGCGTTGTTCCACGCCCGTGTCGACGCTCGGCGTGGAGATGATCAGTTCCGCCTGGGAGCGGGACGGGTCGCGGCCGTCGAAGTAGAGGCGGCTCTTGTACTCGGTGAAGGCTCCGCGGACCGTCGTGACCATCGCGTGCCGGACCGAGAAACCGATTCTGCTGTGCGCGGGGTCGATGATCCATTCGCCGGTGAGGGCGGCGAGGGCGGGGTCGAGGAGGACGGGCGCCGAGGTGGGGGAGGCCGGCGCCGCCGTGGGGCGTGGGGGGACCGTGGGGGTGCGGCGGGACATGTGGGGGCGGCTGAACAAGTTCATGATTTATCTAGTTAGTCCACTCGGGGAATTGCCGCAAGTAGTCGTCCGGACAGCGGAGTTCGGGAATTCCGTAGGCGGTCACCGAAACTGCACATCATCGCCATCGGATCCACTCAGAAAGCGCTCGGTATTCCCGGACTCCGCGTTTCCGTGAATTGCGCTGTTCCCCTTTGGGTATTCCCCTTTGCCCGGTGTGTATGTGGCGGCCGCCCCGGTTCGTTCGCCGGGGCGGCCGCCGTCACCCGCCCGCGCGGCGGGTCAGTTCACGTTCACCGCGCTCCAGGCCGCGGCCACCGCGTTGTACTCGGTGCTGCCCGCCCCGTACAGGTCCTTCGCCGCGTTCAGGGTCGCCGTCCGCGCGCCCGCGTAGTTCGTCGAGGACGTCATGTAGACCGTCAGGGCGCGGTACCAGATGGCCCCCAGCTTGTCCCTCCCGATCCCCGTCACCGTCGAGCCGTTGTACGTGGGGGAGTTGTAGCTCACGCCGTTGATGGTCTTGGCGCCGCTGCCCTCCGCCAGCAGATAGGCGAAGTGGTTGGCGACACCCGACGAGTAGTGCACGTCCAGGTTCCCCACCGACGAACTCCAGTAGTCCGCCGAACTCCCGTCCTTCGAGGGCTGGTCCATGAACCGCAGTGCCGCCTTGCCGAAGCCGGAGCGGACGATCTCCTCGCCGATCAGGTAGTCGCCGGGGTCGGAGGAGTTGTTCGCGTACCACTCGACCAGCGTGCCGAGGATGTCCGAGGTCGCCTCGTTCAGGCCGCCGGACTCGCCCGAGTACGTCAGTGCCGCGGTCTTGGAGGTGACGCCGTGGGTCATCTCGTGGCCCGCCACGTCCAGCGCCACCAGCGGGCCGAAGGTGGTCCCGTCACCGTCGCCGTACGTCATGCAGAAGCAGCTGTCGTCCCAGAAGGCGTTGTTGTAGCTGTTGCCGTAGTGGACGCGGTTGTACGAGCCCTTGCCGTCGCCGGCGATGCCGGTGCGGCCGTGGACGTTCTTGTAGTAGTCCCAGGTCTCGTTGGTGCCGTACTGGGCGTCGACGGCCGCCGAGGAACGGTCCGAAGTCGCCCCGGTGCCCCAGTGGTTGTCGGCGTCCGTGAACACCGTCGACGGCGCCCGGACGATGCAGATCCCGAAGATGCACAGGTCCGTCTTGTTGGCCGCGTCGCCCGTGTAGGTGTTGCCGCGCGTCGGGTCGGTGAGGTTGTACGTCGATCCGGACTGCGTCGTCTGCAGCGGAACCGTGCCGCTGTACAGCGACTTGCCGTCGCCGGTCGCCGTCTCGATGCTGTCCCAGGCGTCGATCTGGGCGCCGGTGCGGGCGTCCGTCAGCACCGTGCGGGCGACCGGATTGCCGAGCGAGTCCTTGCCGACCGCGTTGGTGCGCCAGGCCAGCTTCGGGGTGCCGTGCAGCGCGTCGACGACCAGCTCCGGACTGGCCTTCACCTGCTTCAGCGCGTCGCCGAGGTTCGCCGCCCGCAGCGCGTTCACGGCGAGGTCGGCGGCCTTCGGGGCGGATATGTCCGGGACGATCGAGGCGAGGGATATCCTGCTCCGGGTCGCCCGGTCGGCACTCCGGTAGGCGCCGTCCGACTTGAGGTGGACGACGAAGTCGCCACCCAGCACGGGGAGCTGACGGTAGGTGCGGTCGTAACGGACGTGCTGGGCGCCGTTCTTGTCGACGATCACGTCGCGGACCTTGGTGCCCTCGGTGGCGGTGAGTCCGAGGGTGCCGGCGTACTGGACGAGCGCCTGCGCCGCGTTCTCGATCGCGGTGGCCCGGGTCGGTCTCGCGTCGGCGTGGGCGGCGGGGGAGAGCGCGGCGGCCAGCAGGGTCGCGGTGGTGGCGGCGACGCCGGCCGTGGCGAGACGGGAAACTCGGGTGTTCCGTGTCCGGCTCATCGATCTCCTTGGAGATGCGCCTCAGAGGCGTGGGGGTGGCGCTGATGACGAGAGCGATTTAAGAGGCCATGACAATCCATGTCCATAGCGCCTCCATGGAGATGTGTGTGGGGGTGAAGGGGGTGGAGAATCCTTTCTGTGACCACCGGGAACCGCCGCCACCTCCCCTTCTTCGTCTACGGCACGCTCCGCCCCGGCGAGCCCAACCACGACCTGTTCCTGCGGGGCCGGACGCGGGCCGAGGAGCCGGGATGCCTGCTGGGCGCGGTGCTGTACGACGGGCCCGGCTACCCCTACGCGGTCGAGGAGCCCGGCGGGGAAGTCAGCGGCGAACTGGTCACCGCCCGCCCGGAGTCGTACGACCGACTCCTCCTGGAGCTCGACGAGTTGGAGGAGTGCGTGCCGGGGGACCCGCGCAGTCTGTACGTACGCGTGGAGCGGGACGTCGTACGACGGCGGGACGGGGCCGCCGTCCGGGCCTGGGTGTACCTCGCGGGGGCCGCCGTCGCCGCGGAACTGCGGGCGGACGGCCGTCGTATCGAGGGCGGTGACTGGCCGGCCCGCGGGCTGCCCGGCCCGACCGCGTCGTAGCGGTGGCTCGGGCGCACCTCGTACGGCCCATGTGGCTTGTTCCGTCCCGGGGTTGGCCGAGCGGCCACCGTTGAGACTTCAAGGGGCCGGACTACAGTCGTGCACCTGTTCGTGAAGCTCCAGGCACCACGCACCAGGCACCACGCACCGCCCCGTACGACGTTCGGCATCCCGTCGTTCCGCTCCACGGCCCGGTCCGGGCCCCCGCCGCACCCGGACCCGGCCTCCCCCCACGTACACGCATGCAGCCAGGAGGTCTCCGAGCCATGCCTCTGCGTCACCTCACCCCCCGCGACCAGCACCTCTTCTGGCAGTACGGCCGCGGCGCCGGCACACCCGTCCACGAACCGCTCGTCCACCGTGCCGTCGAACGGCACGCGATCGCCCACCCCCACGCCGTCGCCGCCGAACACCACGGCGCGACCCTCACCTACGGCGAACTCGACCGCTACGCCGGTGCCCTCGCCGCCCACCTGGTCCGCGAGGGCGTCCGCCCCGGCGACCATGTCGGCCTGTTCGCCCGCCGGTCCATCCCGACGCTGGTCGGCCTGCTCGCCGTCCTCAAGGCGGGCGCCGCCTACGTCCCCCAGGACATCGGCCACACCTCCCCGGACCGGCTCCGGCACGTCGTGCGCACCGCCCGCACCCGGGTGATCCTCACCCAGAAGGAACACGCCCCGCGTGTCCCGCTCCCCGACGGCCACCGGCTGATCGCCCTCGACGACCCCGTGCCGTACCAGCGGGCCACCCCGATCGTGCTCCCGCACCCCGACGACGGCTGCCATGTGCTCTTCGCCGCCGGCCGCGCCGAAGCCGTGAAGGTCACCCACCGCAACGTCACCAACCTGCTGCTCACCGAACCCGGCGGCCTCGGCATCCGCCCCGGCGACCGGGTGGCCCAACTCCTCGACCTCGCCTCCGGCATGGCCGCCTGGGAGATCCTCGGCTGCCTCACCCGGGGCGCCACCCTGGTCATCCGCGGCGCGGACGCCGCCGCCGCGGCCGGCACCGCGACCGTCCTGATCGCCACCACGGCCGTGCTGTCCGGCATCGACCCCGCCGGCTGCCCGCGCCTGCGCACGGTCGCCGTCGCCGGGGAGTCCGGTCCGCCGCGCCCGCTCGCCGACCTCTGGTCGCGGCACGCCGCCCTCTTCGACTGCCGGGGTCCGGCCGGGGCGGGCGTCGTCACCACCATGGCCCGCCACGACCCGGCCGCCGGGCGGCCGGCCGTCGGCCGCCCCGTCCCCAACACCACGGTGTACGTCCTCGACGCGGATCGCCGGCCGCTGCCCGTCGGCGAGACCGGCGAGGTGTGGGCGGGCGGCGACTGCGTCCCGGCGGGTCACCTCGGCGACGGCGCGCGGAACGCCGGGCGGTACGCACCCGATCCGTTCCTCGGCGCGGGCCGCACCATGTTCCGCACCGGCGCGCTGGGCCGCTGGACCTCCGACGGCGGCCTCGAACACCTCGGCCGCGCCGCCGACGACCGGGCCGGGACGCCCGCGTTCCGCCCGCGCACCGGCAGTGGCCGCCCACCCCACCCGGCGACGCCCTCAGGCACGGCTGCGACCACGGCGACGACCGCGACGACCGCGACCTCGGCCATGGCCACGACCGCGACCACCGCGACCTCGGCCACGGCGACGACCTCGGCCGCGACCGCGTACGCCGATACCGTCCAGTGCTCCTGACCGGTCGGCGGGACCAGCCCGTCCGGCCGGTGTGACCGACGGGCTCAACCAGTCCGGCGGGCCTGACGGGCCGCCGCGGCCAGGGCCTTCGAGACCCCCGGTTCCTTCTTGCCGAGGAACTGGGGGTTCGGCTCGAAGACCACGTCCAGGGCCGCCTTGCCGGCCGCGAGAACCTCCCGCGTCCCGCCGTAGTACCAGGTCGCGTCGTGCCTGTCGTCGACCCCGACGCCGTACGACACCACCCCCGCCGCCTCGCACAGCGCCACCGCGCGCCGGATGTGGAAGCCCTGGCTGATCAGTACCGCCCGGTCCACGCCGAAGATCTTCTTGGCGCGGACGCAGGAGTCCCAGGTGTCGAAGCCGGCGTAGTCGCTGACGATGCGCTCGGCCGGTACCCCGTGCCCGGTGAGGTACGTGCGCATGGCGTCCGGCTCGTCGTAGTCCTTCCGGCTGTTGTCGCCGGTGACGAGGACGACCTCGACACGGCCCTCCCGGTACAGCTTCGCCGCCGCGTCGAGGCGGTGGGCGAGGTAGGGCGACGGCTCGCCGTCCCACAGGCCCGCGCCGAAGACGACCGCGACGCCGGCGCGGGGTACGTCCGCCACCGTGTACAGCCGGCCGGCCGTCGACACGTACAGCCAGGTGGCCGGCAGCAGCGCCAGCACGCAGCCCGCCATCACGCCCTGCACCAGGCGCCGTCTGCCGGTACGGGTGCGCGGCAGACGCGGTCGGCGGATCTTCATACGGTTGTTCCCCCTCGACCTCTCCTCGGCCTCCCGGTGGCTTCCCGGTGGCCTCCCCCTGGCGGCTCCGACCTTGGAGGACGCGTGCCGAGGCGTTCCGGTTCGCTCACAGCGGCCGGATTCGTGCCGTGAAGCGTACGAAAACTCTCGTGACGGTCAGGCAACGGGGGTGCAATCCCGCCCGGCGAGGATCGCTGCATGACCGTGTCCGACCTTCCCCCGCGGCCCGGCCCGCCCGCCCTGGTCCTGGTGGCCCACGGCAGCCGTGACCCGCGCGCGCTCAGCACCGTGCGGGCGCTCATGGACCGGGTGCGCGCGCTGCGCCCCGGTCTCCCCGTGCACCTCGGTCACATCGAGCTGAACGAACCGCTGCTCCCGGACACCCTCGCGGCCCTCGGCTCCACCCCGGCCGTCCTGGTCCCGCTGCTCCTCAGCCGTGGCCACCACGTCAAGCGGGACATCCCGGAGGCGGCGGCCGCGGCGCAGGCGCCGACGCGCGTCGCCGGCCCGCTGGGCCCGCACCCCCTGCTCGTCGACACCCTGCACGACCGGCTCCTGGAGGCGGGCTGGCGCCCCCGGCCCGCGAGCGCCGTGGTCCTGGCGGCGGCCGGCTCCCGCGACCCCGACTCCAAGGCCGACACCCATCGCACGGCCCGGCTCCTCGCGGCCCGCCTGGGCGTCCCGGTCGTCCCGGCCTACGCCTCGGCGGCGGCTCCGACGGTCCAGGAGGCGATCACCGCTCTGCGGGCGAAGGGCCGCCACCGCATCGCCGTCGCCTCCTGCTTCACGGCCCCGGGCCGCTTCGCCACGGAGTGCGCGGGCCGGGCCCCATGGCTGGCGTCGGCCCCACTGGGAGCCCACGACGCGATGGCCGCCCTGGTCCTGCACCGGTACGGACAGGTACGGGAAACGCCGGTGACAGCAGCGGCCTAGAGGGGCGCTGGGGGTCCCCCCGGCCGAAGGCTGGGGGGAGGAACTGCGCGGCCGGCCCCCGCACACCCGCACCCGCACCCGCACCCGCGGACGGAACCCACCTCGGCAGGCCAGCAGGCGCACCAAACACCCGTTTGTCACCATCGCCCCGTACTGTCGAACCATGGCAGTCCCCGCACCCGCACCCACCTCGGCCTACGACCCGGCGTCAGCCGACCGCTGGGCCCCCGAACCCGACAAGCGCCCCGGCCGCACCGCCTTCCAGCGGGACCGCGCCCGCGTCCTGCACAGCGGGGCGCTCCGCAGGCTCGCCGGCAAGACCCAGGTCGTCACCCCCGGCAACCCCAGCCAGATGTGGGACGCCAGCCCCCGCACCCGCCTCACCCACTCCCTCGAATGCGCCCAGGTCGGCCGGGAACTGGGCGCCGCCCTCGGCTGCGACCCCGACCTCGTCGAGGCCGCCTGTCTCTCGCACGACCTCGGCCACCCGCCCTTCGGTCACAACGGCGAACAGGCGTTGAACGAGTTCGCGGACGACTGCGGCGGTTTCGAGGGCAACGCCCAGTCCCTGCGCCTCCTCACCCGCATCGAACCCAAACGGTTCACTCCCGAGGGCTCCGTCGGCCTCAACCTCACCCGTGCCGCCCTGGACGCGGCCACCAAGTACCCGTGGCCGCGCGGCGCGCACCCCACCGACCCGGCGTCCCCGAAGTTCGGCGTGTACGAGGACGACCGCCCGGTCTTCGACTGGGTCCGCAAGGAGGCCCCCGGCACCCGCACCTGCTTCGAGGCGCAGGTCATGGACTGGTCCGACGACGTCGCCTACTCCGTGCACGACGTCGAGGACGGTCTGCACGCCGGCCACATCGACCCCAACTGCCTGCACGCCGAACCGGAACGGCGGGAGGTGTACGCGGTCGCCGTCGGCAGATACGTGCCGGCCGGCACCGATCCCGCCGAACTCGCCGCCGCCCTCGACCGGCTCCAGGACGAGGAGTGGTGGCCGCACGGCTACGACGGCACCGCGGTCGCCCAGGCCCGCCTCAAGGACGCCACCAGCCAGCTCATCGGCCGCTTCTGCCTGGCCGCGGAGGCCGCCACCCGTGAGAGGTACGGCAGCGGCCGGCTCACCCGCTACGGCGCCGAACTCGCCGTACCGCGCGAGGCCCGGATGGAGTGCGCGGTGCTCAAGGCGATCGCACACCGTTACGTCATGCAGCGTGCCGAACAGGAGCGGATCCGCGCCGAGCAGCGGGTCGTCGTCGCCGAACTGGCCGAGGCCCTGACCCGCCGGGCTCCGGACGGTCTCGACCCGCAGTTCCGGGCGCTGTTCGACACGGCGGGCGACGACCACGCCCGCAAGCGCGTGATCGTCGATCAGATCGCCTCGCTCACCGACGCCTCCGCGCGGTCGTTGCATGGGAGGCTGACGGGGCGTAAGTGAACATTTTGTGACCCTCTGTGACTCCCGGTGGCCTGATCGAGTCATGATCGTGTCAGCGGGGGGCACTCCCTCTTCCCGCATCACGCTGCGTGCGGGAGGCTCACAGTTGCGGCGCATGTGGGTGGCATATGTGGCGGCACCCTTACGAGGAGGCATCAAGTGGTCGACGCGGACCAGACATTCGTCATCGTCGGTGGCGGACTCGCCGGCGCGAAGGCGGCCGAGACGCTCCGGGCCGAGGGCTTCACCGGCCGGGTGATACTGATCTGCGACGAACGCGACCACCCGTACGAGCGGCCGCCGCTCTCCAAGGGCTACCTGCTCGGCAAGGAGGAGCGCGACAGCGTCTTCGTGCACGAGCCCGCCTGGTACGCGCGGAACGACATCGAGCTGCACCTCGGCCAGACCGTGGACCGGATCGACCGCGCCGCCAGGACCGTCCGCTTCGGCGACGACGGCACGATCGTCCGCTACGACAAGCTGCTGCTCGTCACCGGCGCCGAGCCCCGCCGCCTCGACATCCCCGGCACCGACCTGGCCGGCGTCCACCACCTGCGCCGCCTCGCGCACGCGGAGCGCCTCAAGGGCGTCCTCGCCGCCCTCGGCCGGGACAACGGGCACCTCGTCATCGCGGGCGCCGGCTGGATCGGCCTGGAGATCGCGGCCGCGGCCCGGACGTACGGCGCCGAGGTCACCGTCATCGAGCACGGGCCGACCCCGCTGCACGGCGTGCTCGGGCCCGAGCTGGGCAACGTCTTCGCCCAGCTGCACCAGGAACACGGGGTCCGCTTCCGCTTCGGCGTACAGCTCACCGAGATCGTCGGCCAGGACGGCATGGTGCTCGCCGCCCGCACCGACGACGGCGAGGAGCACCCGGCGCACGACGTCCTCGCGGCGATCGGCGCGGCGCCGCGGGTCGGGCTCGCCGAGGCGGCCGGGCTGGAGATCGCCGACCGGGCGCACGGCGGCGGCATCGTCGTCGACGAACGGCTGCGCACGTCCGACCCCGACATCTACGCGGCCGGCGACGTGGCCTCCTTCCCGCACGCCCTGTTCGGCACCCGGCTGCGGGTGGAGCACTGGGCCAACGCGCTGAACGGCGGTCCGGCGGCGGCGCGCTCGATGCTGGGCCGGGACGTGCCCTACGACCGGGTGCCCTACTTCTTCTCCGACCAGTACGACCTCGGGATGGAGTACAGCGGGTGGGCGCCGGCCGGGTCGTACGACGAGGTCGTCATCCGGGGGGACGCGGGGAAGCGGGAGTTCATCGCGTTCTGGCTGAAGGAGGGGCGGCTGCTGGCCGGGATGAACGTGAACGTGTGGGATGTCACAGAGCCGATCCAGAAGCTGATCGTTTCGGGGGCCGTGGTGGACACCGACGCGCTGGCGAATCCTCATGTGCCGTTGGAGCAGTTGAGCGCCTAGCCGTCTGCCCTCGTCCGCTGTTTCGCGGGTGCGGGCGGGTGGGGGCCGGTCGCGCAGTTCCGCGCGCCCCTGCGGGGCGCTTCAGTGACCGTAGAATTCATCCGTGGCAGGACGGATCAATGATGAGGACGTGAAGGCGGTACGGGACGCGGTCCCGATCGACGCCGTCGTGTCCGAGTACCTCCAGCTGCGCAACGCGGGCGGCGGGAACCTCAAGGGACTCTGCCCGTTCCACGACGAGAAGTCGCCGTCCTTCCAGGTCAGCCCGAGCAAGGGACTCTTCCACTGCTTCGGCTGCCAGGAGGGCGGCGACACCATCACGTTCGTGATGAAGGTCGACCACCTCTCCTTCTCGGAGTCGGTCGAGCGGCTGGCCGGACTGGCCGGCATCACCCTGCGGTACGAGGAGGGCGGGTACAACCCCTCCCACCAGCGCGGAGAGCGGATCCGGCTGGTCGAGGCGCACAAGATCGCCGCCGTCTGGTACGCGGAACAGCTCGCCACCAGCCCCGAGGCCGAGACCGGCCGGGTCTTCCTCGCCGAGCGTGGCTTCGACCAGGCCGCCGCCGTCCACTTCGGCGTCGGCTACAGCCCCCAGGGCTGGGACCACCTCACCCGCTACCTGCGCGGTCAGGGCTTCACCGACAAGGAGCTGCTGCTGTCGGGGCTGTCGCAGGAGGGGCGGCGCGGGCCCATCGACCGGTTCCGGGGGCGGCTGATGTGGCCGATCCGGGACATCGGCGGCGAGGTCGTCGGCTTCGGCGCCCGCAAGCTGTACGAGGCGGACAACGGCCCCAAGTACCTCAACACGCCCGACACCGCGATCTACAAGAAGTCCCAGGTCCTGTACGGCATCGACCTCGCCAAGCAGAGCATCGCCAAGTCCAGCCGCGCCGTCGTGGTCGAGGGTTACACGGACGTCATGGCCTGCCACCTGGCCGGGGTGACGACCGCGATCGCGACCTGCGGTACGGCCTTCGGCGGCGACCACATCAAGATCCTCCGCCGGCTGCTGATGGACAACGGCTCGGCCCGGGTGATCTTCACCTTCGACGGCGACGCGGCCGGTCAGAAGGCCGCCCTGCGCGCCTTCGAGGACGACCAGAAGTTCGCCGCCGAGACGTACATCGCCATCGCGCCGGACGGCATGGACCCCTGCGAGCTGCGGCTCGCCAAGGGCGACGAGGCGGTCGCCGACCTGGCCGAACCCCGCACCCCGCTCTTCGAGTTCGCGCTCCGCCAGATCGTGGCCCGCTACGACCTGGACACCCCGGCGGGCCGCGCGGCCGCCCTGGACGAGGCCGCGCCGATCGTCGCCCGGATCAAGAACAGCGGCGCCCAGCACGAGGTCGCCGTCGAACTGGCCGGCATGCTCGGCATCCTGGACACCCAGTTCGTCGTCAAGAGGGTGGCCCAGCTGGCCCGTTGGGCACGGGACAAGGGCGGCAGGGGGCCCTCCCCGGCGCGCGGCCCGCAGCAGCCGTCGTACGACACCGGCGCCCAGCGTCCGGCCGTCTCGGGACCCGCCCTCAATCTGCGCAATGCCGTCTACGCCACCGAGCGCGAGCTGCTGAAGCTCGCCCTCCAGCGGCCCGAGCTGGTCTCCCCGGCGTTCGACGCCTACGGCATCGACGAGTTCACCGCCGCTCCGTACGCGGCCGTACGCCAGACCATCATGGAGGCGGGCGGCTCCGAGTGGGGCGTGCAGGATCCGCAGGAGTACCTGGTCCGGGTGCGTGAGTCGGCCCCCGACGACACGGTCCGCGCGATGGTCACGGAGCTCGCCGTCGAGGCGATCATGCGCCGCACGGTGGACGAGAACTACGCGGGCGAGCAACTCGTGACCGTCCGCCGCCGGGCCGTGGACCGTCGTATCCACGAGATCCAGATCACCCTCACCCGCCTCGGCAGCGGGAGCGACCCGGCTCAACTCGCGGCCGTGCAGAACGAGTTGTGGGTGCTCCAGCAGTACGGGCAGGCGCTGCGCGAGCGCGGCGTCGCCGCCCTGTGAGCTTCGAGCGGCCGACAGGATAACCACGCGGTCACGGACCGGACGCAAAAAGTCACCGCACGCCCCTCGTGGCGGCGATGTGTCTTACCCCACACTGGGGGGCGGTGCCTGAGTCCTCGGAGCGCGGCCGGCCCGTCCCTGACGGGTCCCACACCCCCGCCGTTCCACTCATCGCGTACGGGACGGACAGCGGCGAGGCCGTCGTCTCCGTCCCCGAAGTACCGCTGCCGTACCCCCTGGCAGCGATCATCCTGGAGGTCGCCCCCGTGCAGACCCAGACCCTGACCCAGACCGACAGCACGCTCACGGACGAACCGGAGGCCGACGCCGACATCTACCCCGGCGTACCACCGCAGAGCCGGGTGGCGCTGCACCCCGAGACGGAGACCGAGCTGCCCGCGGAGGCGGAGGGCCCTGCCGTGGCGGAACTCGCGGCCGACGCCCCGGAGACCGAGCCCGAGACCGAGCCGGAGCCCGAGCCGGCCGCCGTCGCCCGCGTGGACAACGGCAGCCCCTCCTCCGACCTGTTCCGGCAGTACCTGCGCGAGATCGGCCGTATCCCGCTGCTCACCGCCGCCGAGGAGGTCGAACTCGCCCGCCGCGTCGAGGCCGGCCTGTTCGCCGAGGAGAAGCTGGGCGGCGCCCCGGACCTCGACAGCGAACTGGCCCTCGACCTCGACCGGCTGGTCGTCATGGGCCGGATGGCCAAGCGCCGCCTCATCGAGGCCAACCTGCGCCTGGTCGTGTCGGTGGCCAAGCGGTACGTCGGCCGCGGCCTGACCATGCTGGACCTCGTCCAGGAGGGAAACCTGGGCCTGATCCGCGCCGTCGAGAAGTTCGACTACGCCCGCGGCTACAAGTTCTCGACCTACGCGACCTGGTGGATCCGCCAGGCCATGTCCCGCGCCCTGGCCGACCAGGCCCGCACCATCCGCGTCCCGGTGCATGTCGTGGAACTCATCAACCGGGTGGTGCGCGTCCAGCGCCGGATGCTCCAGGAACGGGGCTACGAGCCGACACCCGAGGAGGTCGCCGCGCACCTGGATCTGGCGCCGGAACGGGTGGGCGAAGTACTGCGCCTGGCGCAGGAGCCGGTGTCCTTGCACGCGCCGGTCGGCGAGGAGGACGACGTCGCCCTCGGCGACCTCATCGAGGACGGCGACGCCGCGAGCCCCGTGGAGTCGGCGGCGTTCCTGCTGCTGCGCCAGCACCTGGAGGCGGTGCTGTCGACGCTGGGGGAGCGGGAGCGCAAGGTCGTGCAACTGCGGTACGGCCTGGCCGACGGGCGGCCTCGGACCCTGGAGGAGATAGGGCGCATCTTCGGCGTGACACGGGAACGGATCCGGCAGATCGAGTCGAAGACGCTCAACAAGCTCCGGGACCACGCCTTCGCGGACCAGCTACGGGGCTATCTGGACTGACGCCGGGTGCGGGTGCGTGGGGGTTGCTCGCGCCCACGCGGCGGCAGCCGCACATCGATACCGCCCCGCGCGCCCTACGGGGCGCTTCACCACTACGCAGCTGCGGGCAGGCGTGCCGCAGGGTGGCACGGGTGGCACGGGTGGGCGCAGCGGCACCCTGCAAGCGCCGGTAAGCGTCCCCACCCGTGCCCAGCCCCGTCAGTCCACCTCGGCCACCGCCTGCGCGAACTGCGCCTTGTACAGCCGCGCGTACGCCCCGTCGGCCGCCAGCAGCTCGGTGTGCGCGCCCTGTTCGACGATCGAGCCGTTCTCCATCACCAGAATGGTGTCGGCGTCGCGGATCGTCGACAGCCGGTGGGCGATGACGAACGACGTGCGCCCGTGGGCCAGCTTGGCCATCGCCTTCTGGATCAGCACCTCGGTGCGGGTGTCGACCGAGGAGGTCGCCTCGTCGAGGACCAGGATCGTCGGGTCGGACAGGAACGCCCGCGCGATGGTGATGAGCTGCTTCTCACCCGCGCTGACACCCGTGCCCTCGTCGTCGATCACCGTGTCGTAGCCCTCGGGGAGGGTACGGACGAACCGGTCGGCGTGGGCCGCCCGCGCCGCCTCCTCGATCTCGCCCCGGGTGACCTCGCGGGAGGCGCCGTACGCGATGTTCTCCGCGATGGAGCCGCCGAACAGCCAGGTGTCCTGGAGCACCATGCCGATCCCGGCCCGGAGTTCGTCCCGGGACATCCGCGTGATGTCGACGCCGTCCAGGGTGATCCGGCCGCCCGAGACGTCGTAGAACCGCATCAGCAGGTTCACCAGGGTGGTCTTGCCGGCGCCGGTCGGTCCGACGATCGCCACCGTGTGGCCCGGTTCCACCGTCAGCGAGAGGTCCTCGATGAGCGGCTTCTCCGGGTCGTACCGGAACGACACGTGCTCCAGGGCCACCCGCCCGCGCAGCTCCGCCGGACGCTCGCCCGGTACCGGGTCGGCCTCCTGCTCCTCCGCGTCGAGGAGCTCGAAGATCCGCTCGGCCGAGGCGACGCCCGACTGCACCAGGTTGGCCATCGAGGCGACCTGGGTCAGCGGCATCGAGAACTGCCGGGAGTACTGGATGAACGCCTGCACGTCACCGATCGACAGCGCGCCGGAGGCCACCCGCAGCCCGCCGACGACCGCCACCAGCACGTAGTTCAGGTTCGACACGAACATCATCAGCGGCTGCATCACACCGCTGTTGAACTGCGCCTTGAACCCGGCCTCGTACAGCGCCTCGTTCTGCTCGGCGAACTGCTGCGCCGACTCGTGCTGCCGGCCGAAGACCTTCACCAGGGTGTGCCCGGTGTACATCTCCTCGACATGCGCGTTGAGCTTGCCGGTGGTGCGCCACTGCTGCACGAAGTGCGGCTGCGAGCGCTTGCCGATGCGGGTGGCGATCAGGAACGACAGCGGCACGGTGGCCAGGGCCACCAGCGCCAGGATCCAGGACACCCAGAACATCACCGCGAGCACGCCGATGATGGTGAGCAGCGAGTTGATGAGCTGGCCCATCGACTGCTGGAGCGTCTGGCCGATGTTGTCGATGTCGTTGGTCGCCCGGGAGAGCACCTCGCCGCGCTGCCGCTTGTCGAAGTACGACAGCGGGAGGCGGGACAGCTTCCCCTGGACGTCCTCGCGCAGCCGGTACATCGTGCGGTTGACGGACCGGTTGACCAGCCGGGTCGCCACCGCCATCAGCAGGCCGGCGACGACGTAGGTGCAGAGCGCGAACAGCAGGACGTCGCCGACCTGGCCGAAGTCGATGCCCTTGCCCGGGGTGAAGTCGGTGCTCCCCAGCATGTCGGCGACGGTGCCCTGGCCGCGCTCGTGCATGCCCTGCAGGACCTGCTCCTTGGTGGCCCCGGCCGGCATCTGCTTGCCGATGACACCGGCGAACACCAGGTCGGTGGCGCGGCCGAGGATCTTGGGGCCGATCACGCTGAGGGTGACGCTCGCGACCACGCAGAACAGCAGCGTGTAGATCGTGAACTGTTCGGGTTTGAACCGGGCGAGAAGCCGTTTGCCCGAGTTCTTGAAGTCCATCGAGCGCTGGTCGGGGCCGCCCCCGGCCATCATGCGTCCCATGGGCCCGGCCATCAGGCGGCCTCCGCTTCCGTCAGCTGGGAGAGCACGATCTCCCGGTAGGTCTCGTTGCCTGCCATGAGTTCGTGGTGGCGGCCGGTGCCGACCACCCGTCCCTCGTCGAGGACGACGATCCGGTCGGCCTCCCTGATGGTCGCCACCCGCTGGGCGACGATGACGACGGTCGCCTCGGCCGTCTCCTCCGCGAGCGCGGCGCGCAGGGCCGCGTCGGTCGCGTAGTCGAGGGCGGAGAAGGAGTCGTCGAAGAGGTAGATCTCCGGGCGCTGCACGAGCGTGCGGGCGATGGCGAGACGCTGGCGCTGGCCGCCGGAGACGTTGGTGCCGCCCTGGGCGATGGGCGCGTTCAGCCCGCCTTCCAGCTTCGTCACGAAGCCCTTGGCCTGCGCCACCTCCAGCGCGTGCCACAGCTCCTCGTCGGTGGCGTCCGGGTTGCCGTACCGCAGGTTGGTCGCGACCGTCCCCGCGAACAGGTACGGCTTCTGCGGCACCAGGCCCACCGTCTTGGCGAGCAGTTCCGGATCGAGACCCGAGACGTCCTCCCCGTCCACGAGGACCTGACCGTCCGTGGCGTCGAAGAGCCGCGGCACCAGGCCGAGCAGGGTGGACTTGCCGCTGCCGGTGGAGCCGATCACGGCGGTCACCTCGCCGGGCCGGGCCACCAGGTCGACGGCCTTGAGCACCGGCTCCTCGGCACCCGGATAGCGGAAGCCCGCGCCCCGGATCTCCAGGTGCCCGTGCCGGCGCAGCGCGACGACCGGCGCGACCGGCGGCACGACGCTGGACTCGGTGTCCAGGACCTCCTCGATGCGCTCGGCGCAGACCTCCGCGCGCGGCACCATCATGAACATGAAGGTGGCCATCATCACGGACATCACGATCTGCATCAGGTAGGCGAGGAACGCCGTCAGATCGCCGATCGCCATGTCACCGCTGTCGATGCGGTGGGCGCCGAACCACACCACCGCGATCGAGGAGACGTTCACCGTCGTCATGACGATGGGGAACATCAGCGCGAGCATGTTGCCGGTGGCCAGCTGCATGTCGGTCAGGTCCTTGTTGGCCTTCCCGAACCGGCCCTGCTCGTACTCGTCGCGGACGAACGCGCGGATCACCCGGTTGCCGGTGATCTGCTCGCGCAGCACCCGGTTCACCGCGTCGAGGCGCACCTGCATGGCCCGGAACAGCGGACGCAGCCGGCGCACGATCAGGGTCACGGAGACGGCCAGCACCGGGACGACGGCGACCAGTACCCCGGACAGCGGAACGTCCAGGCCGAGGGCGAGCACGATGCCGCCGACACACATGATGGGCGCCGACACCATCAGCGTGAACGTCATCAGGACCAGCATCTGGACCTGCTGTACGTCGTTGGTCGTACGGGTGATGAGAGAGGGTGCGCCGAAGTGACCCACCTCACGTGACGAGAAGGACTGCACCCGGTCGAAGACGGCGGCCCGCACGTCCCGGCCGAGCGCCGACGCGGTCCGGGCGCCGTAGTACACCGCACCGATGTTGCACACCACCTGTGCGAGCGAGATGCCGATCATCAGGGCGCCGAAGGACAGAATGTAGTCCGTGTCACCCTTCACGACGCCGTTGTCGATGATGTGTGCGTTGAGCGTGGGCAGGTAGAGGGTGGCGCAGGTCTGCAGGAACTGCAGCAGCACCAGGATGGAGATGGGTTTCCTGTAGGGCCTGAGATAGGTCCGCAGAAGTCGTATGAGCACGCTACGTCTCTCGGAGTCGGCGGTGGGGGCGGGGTCGCTTGCCCGAAAGGCGGGATCGCTTGCCCTAGGCCCCTATCGTCCGACACTCCACCCGCGTTACCTCAACCGATTAACCCGACAGCGGATGTCCTGAGGCACTGAGGGCGCGCGATTACGACCGAAACGCCCCCGGATGCGTCTGTTCGCGCACCGACACGAACTGCTGCCGCACCGCCTGCCCGACGGCCAGCTCGTCCCCGGGATCCAGCACCTGCGCCGCCGCACCCTGCCAGACGGGCGGGGTGCGCGGATCCAGGGTCCCCTGCGAGACCCCGAGCGCCCAGGCCGCCTGCCGGGCCGCCCCGATCGCCGCGTAGTCCGCCGGCTGCGGTACGACGACCTGCGCGCCGAACAGCATCGGCGCCGCCGCCTGTACGGCCGACAACTCGGCTGCCTGGCCCAGCAGGAAGATCCGCCGCACCTCCACACCCCGGCCGCGCAGCACGTCCAGCGCGTCGGCGAGTCCGCACAGCATGCCCTCGAAGGCGGCCCGCGCGAGGTGCTCGGCCTTCATGGACTCCCGGCGCAGCCCGGCCAGCGTCCCGGCGGTGTGCGGCAGGTTCGGCGTCCGCTCGCCCTCCAGGTACGGCAGCATGACCAGCCCGTGGGAGCCGGGCGTCGACTTCATCGCCAGGTCGGAGAGGCTCTCCAGGTCCGAAAGACCGAGCAGCTCGGCGGTCCCGCGCAGGGTCCGTACGGCGTTCAGGGTGGTCACGACCGGCAGGTGCATCCCGGTGGCGTCGGCGAGCGAGGTGATCATCCCGGAGGTGTCGGCGAGCGCCTCCGGGTGCACAGCCATCACGGACCCGGACGCGCCCAGGGACACCACGGCGTCCCCGAAGCCCAGGCCCAGCCCGAAGGCGGCGGCCATGGTCTCGCCGGTGCCCGCGGAGATCAGCAGCCCCTCCGGAGTCGTACCGGCGGCGTCCGAGGGGCCGATCACCTCGGGCAGCATGGCCTGATGCCCCAGGGCGAGTTCGACGAGATCGGACCGGTAGCCGCCGGTCGCGGCCGACCAGTACCCGGTTCCGGAGGCACCCCCGCGGTCGGTGGTCCGCCGGACCGGCCGCCCGAGCAACTGCCACACCAGCCAGTCATGGGCCTGCAGCAGCGCGGCGGTCCGCCGGGCGTTCTCCGGCTCGGCCTTCGCCAGCCAGCGCAGCTTGGTCACCGGCTGCGCGGCCTGCGGCACGCACCCCACCGCCTGCGCCCAGGCCTCCCGGCCGCCGAGCGCGTCGATGAGATCGGCCGCCGCGACCTGGGCGCGCCGGTCGCCGCCGACGATCGCCGGGCGCACGGTGTTGCCCTGGGCGTCCAGCGGGATCAGCGCGTTCTGCTGCGCGGAGACGCCGATGGCCTGCACGCCCTCCAGGAGCCCGCCGCCGGCCGCCTCGCCGAGGGAGAGCAGCCAGGCCTGCGGGTCGACGTCGCTGGGGCGCGCCGCGCCGTCCGGCGTGTCGACCGGGTGCGGTGCGTATCCCTGGCGGAGCACCGCACCCGTGTCCGTGTCGCAGACCACGATGCGAGTGAAATCCGGTGAGCTGTCCAACCCGGCGACTATCCCCATACCCGAAATTCTGCCGCACGCGCCGCCGTGGTTTGGCCGAGGGCGCCGTAGGGGTTCGCGTGGGTCCGCGGGCGCGGGCGTGGCGGGGCCGGTCGCGCCCCCGCGGCGGAGCCGCACATGGCACAGCCCCGCGCCTCCGGGAGGTGCGGGGAAGCCGTGCTGACGGGCGGGCGTTACGTGTTGCTGGTGCCCCAGTCGTCCTCGGCCGCGCCGTTCGTGTTGCGCTCGCGCAGGGAGCGGACCCGGGCGGCCACCGAGTCGGGCATCCGGTCGCCGACCTTTGCGCCGACCGAGTGGAATGCCCTGCCGGCGTAGACCCGGCCCTGCTGGGCGGCGGTCTCGGCGGTGTTGCGGACCGCGGGGTTCTGGGCGACCTGGCGGACGGACTTCTTCAGCTGCTCGTATCGCTCGCGTCCGGCCCTGGTACCCAGCACGTAGCCCAGAGCCAGCCCGGCGACGAACGTGAGCTTGTAGCGCATGGCGGCCACCCTTCCCTCGGGGGGAGTCTTGTCGGGGAGTACCGATTGGCGGAGCACCCCCCTGCTTGCGCTAATGTATGTGTCGCAGCGAGCGGGCGCCCCCTGGCGAATACCCAGGTAGGTACGTTCGATGCAACGAGGCATTCCTCCGTAGCTCAATTGGCAGAGCAGCCGGCTGTTAACCGGCAGGTTACTGGTTCGAGTCCAGTCGGGGGAGCTCGGTCCTCCGTAGCTCAATTGGCAGAGCAGCCGGCTGTTAACCGGCAGGTTACTGGTTCGAGTCCAGTCGGGGGAGCATGCTGAACGAGGACCCCTGCGGGGGTCCTTTTTCATGTCCGTTCCGTGTCCGCGGGAACCGCTGGGCCTGCGCCGATGTCCTCAAGGTCGTGAACGTCCGCAGAAGCCGACCATCCGAAGCAGGAGATCGTATGAGCGGCTATGCTGCGGCAGACGGCGCGCACACTTGTACGCGACACGCCGCTATGGGGCGGTAGCTCAGCCGGTTAGAGCAGCGGACTCATAATCCGTCGGCCGTGGGTTCGAGTCCCACCCGCCCCACCATGCAGGCCTGTGACCTGCGGAAACGCCTCATCTGGCGTGCGGATGCAGGACTTTGGGCTGCGGGGCTGAATCCGCTGCTCGTGAGTTCAACTCTGTGGCCGTCAGTCTGCGTTGGGATCGCTTTGACCTGTGCAGACGTATCGGCCTGCGGCTCGAGGGCGGCGTCGTGGGTGGGCTCGGCGAGCGCCTGGACGTCGAATTCCGGACGCCGGCTGGACGCGGGGATTCGGAAGTTGCTTGGTGACCTTGGGTGTCGGGAGACGGCCCGGGCCCCTGAGTGACCGCCAGACGGCCGGGTCGGTCAGAAGCTCGGTGCTCGTCGGTGCCGCGCGAGCTCTACTGCCTGAGGTCGATCGTGCGGGCCGGCTGCCCTGTCGTGCGGGCGATGGTTTCGAAGTCGCGGTCGTAGTGGAGCAGAGTGAGTCCCGCCTCTTCCGCGGCTGCGGCCACCAGGAGGTCCACCGGGCCCGCACTGCGGTGTTCTCCCTTGGCGGTCAACTGTTCCTGGACGACGCGGGAGCGGCGGTAGACACCGTCGGGCATGGGGCACCAGGCGTAGTGGCCGTCGAGTGCCGACTTCAGGCGGGCGCGGTCCGCGGCCGAACGGGCCGAGTAGAGGACTTCCAGTTCGGTGATGTCGCAGATCGCGACGAGGCCGGCGCCGATCCTGTCGTCCCATTCGCCGGTGTTCTGGCGGAGCAGGACGCGGGCGAGGGCGGAGGTGTCGATGAGGTAGTCGGCGACTGTCACTCGTGCGCTCCGGTGTCGCGGTCGTCGTCCGCCGCGCCCGCGCCCGCGCTCGTGGGGCGGTACGCGCTCTTGTCCAGCAGGAGGTCGATGTCCAGAGCGCCCTCGGTCACCAGCTCGCGGGCCTCGTCGAGTGCTCGCAGACGTCGGTAGCGGGCCGTGACTTCCCGCAGCGCGGTGTTGATGGTGTCGCGTTTGGTAGAGGTGCCGAGCTCTCTGGCAGCTGCTTCCAAAGCCTCGTCGTCGAGATCGATGACCGTCCGACTCATGGTGGCCTCCCCCACTTGAATGTATCAAGTGCAGTGTATCAAGATACAAGATCTTTTGTATACTCCAGGGCGCGGGGCCGTAACCGTTCGTGTGCGCCAGGGGCTGGCCGATCGGCGGGGAGTGGGCACCGGACAGGGCCTGGGCGGATGTCGTGGTGGTTGCGCCTCTGGGGCGGCGGGGCGTCCTGGCCGACCCCGGGTATCCGTCCCTGCCATATCTGGCCGGGCAGCACGGCGCCTGAAAGGGCACCGGCCGGGAGGCGTTGTACCCTCCCGGCCGGTCGGCGCGATCTGGTCTCACACCGCCGCGGAGGTGCTCTCGACCTCGGGTGCGGCTGCGCTGCCCAGCAGGCGCAGAGCCGCCTCGGAAGGTGAGCCCGGTTCGGCCGTGTAGGCGATCAGGCGCTGGCCGGCCGAGCCGGGGATGACGAGGTTCTCGAAGCTCAGGTCCATCGTGCCGACCAAGGGGTGACGCAGCTGCTTCACTCCCGAGGTACAGGTGCGCACCGGATGGCGGGCCCAGAGGGAGGCGAACGCATCGCACCGCACGGCGAGTTGGCCGACCAGCTCGGTCAGCCGGCGGTCATCGGGGTGGCGGCCGGCGATCAGCCGCAGCGAGGCGACCGCGAGCTGCGCCTCGTCGTGCCAGTCGGTGTACAGCGCGCGTTAGCGGTCATCCAGAAACAGCATCCGCGTCACATTGGGCCGGGTACCCGGCGTCTCGGGGCTGTCCGCGGGCAGATGCGCGGCGAGCAGTGGCCGGGGCGGCGAGGTTTCGGCGCTTCTTCGCGGGCTACTCGTCGGACGTGTCCAGAGGCTACGGCGGCAACCCCACGGGGACGGCATCCTCCGCATCGCGGGCATCACGGAACCATGCTGCAGAGATGCCCGCCCCGGAGCTTCCGGCAGCGGCCTGGGCACACACATGACTGGTGGACATGCCTGCTTTGCCGGGCGCTGCCCCTGGGAGGGGTCATGAAGCTGGCCGACTGGCTGCTCGCGCCCGGCGAGCGAGGTAACCCCGCGACCCGTCTGGAGAGCCGCCGGCCCGGAGGAACGGCGTGGTCGACGGGTAACCAGGTACGTCCCCTCGTCCACGGCGCGGTGTACTTCGGTGAACTGCTCAAGGCCGTCCGCGCCCAACAGCCGGGCGACCTGCTGCTGTTCACCGACTGGCGCGGCGACCCCGACGAACGGCTCGACGGCCCCGGCAGCGAGATCGGACAGGTGCTGTGTGCGGCGGCCGAGCGCGGTGTCATCGTCAAAGGGCTGATCTGGCGTTCCCATCTGGACCGCTTCCAGTTCAGCGAACGCGAGAACCGTCACCTCGGTGAGGAGATCAGAGCGGCCGGCGGAGAGTGTCTGCTCGACATGCGGGTGCGCCCCGGCGGCTCGCACCACCAGAAGTTCGTCGTACTGCGCCACCCGGGACGGCCCGAGCGGGACGTCGCCTTCGTCGGCGGAATCGACCTGTGCCACAGCCGCCGCGACGACACCGCTCATCAGGGCGACCCGCTCAGCCAGCCGTTCGCCGCCGCCTACGGGTCGCGTCCGCCCTGGCACGACGTCCAGCTCGCGATCCACGGCCCCGCCGTCGGCGATGTCGAAGCCCACTTCCGCGAACGCTGGGAGGACCCGGCTCCGCTCAGCCGCAGCCCGCTGGGGCGGCTGCGAGAACTCCTGCACCATGAGGACACCACAGCGGACACGCTGCCCCCGCAGCTGGACGACCCGGAGCCCCGCGGAACGCACACCGTGCAACTACTGCGCACCTATCCGGCCCGTGTCCGCGGCTACGACTTCGCCCCGCACGGCGAGCGCAGCATTGCCCGCGGCTATCAAAAGGTCATGCGCCGGGCCCGCTCGCTGGTCTACCTGGAGGACCAGTACCTGTGGTCCGCCCAGGTCGTCAGGTGCTTCGCCGAGGCACTGGCCGCCCACCCCGAGCTGCGCCTCATCGCGGTCGTTCCCGCCCATCCCGACGAGGACGGACGGGTGACGCAGGCGATGAACCTCGTCGGGCGGATCAGCGCCCTGAAGGTGCTGCGCCGCGCGGGCGGCGACCGTGTCGCCGTCTACGCACTGGAGAACCACGCCGGGACTCCCGTGTACGTCCACGCGAAGGTCTGCGTCATTGACGACGTGTGGTCCTCGGTCGGATCGGACAACGTCAACCGCCGTTCCTGGACGCACGATTCCGAGTTGAGCTGCGCCGTTGTGGACGAGGCGATCGATCCCCGTGAGCCACGCGACCCCGGAGGTCTCGGCGACGGCGCCCGCGTCTACCCCCGCGACCTGCGACTCGAACTGGCCTGCGAGCACCTGGACCGCGCCGACCCGCAGGGGCTGTGCGACCCGGTGAAGGCCTTCCGCGCCTTCGCGGAGTCCGCCGCGGCGTTGGACGCGTGGTACGACGGCGGGCGCCAGGGACCCCGGCCTCCCGGCCGCCTGCGGACCTACCGCACCCCGCGTCTGTCGCCCACTACGACCGCCCTGGTCACCCCGCTCTACCGACTGCTCGCCGATCCCGACGGCCGCCCTCTGGCCCTCCGCCGCACCAACGCGTACTGAAGCTCCCTGGGCGGACTCTTTCCGACCAGCCGAGGCACACGGCGGTGGCCGCCGACCGCCAGGGGGCGGGCGGCAGCAGCCACGACGTGACCGGTCCGGCGATCAGCGCCCCTGTCCGGCGTCCACCCGGACCAGGGCACGCCGGCCTCGTACGGCGAGTGCGAACACCCCGCCGTCCTGGGGAGAACCAGGCCTGCTTGGTGAAGACCCGACCGCTCATTCCGGGCGTGTTCACACATGCGCCGTTTCCGGTACACAGGGCGGGCCTCTGATGGGCCCGGCACCCGCAGCCCGCCCCGAACACCCCGGAGAGACCAGATGTCCAGACGCCACGTCAGGCCCGCAGCCGTCCTCGCCGCCGCCGGAGTTCTGACCGGGGTGACCGCCGCCCAGCCCGCCGCGTTCGCCGCCTCTCCGCACCGGGCAGCCGCCAGGCATGTCCTGCTGGTCTCCGTCGACGGACTGCACCAGTCGGACCTGGCCTGGTACATCGCCAGGCACCCGCACTCCGCGCTGGCCCGGCTGGCCGGCGGCGGTGTGGAGTACACCCACGCCAGCACCACCACGCCGTCCGACTCCTTCCCCGGCATGGTCGCCCAGGCGACCGGCGGCAGCCCCGGCACCACGGGCATCTACTACGACGACACCTACAACGCCGCGCTCCTCCCGGCGGGAACCACCAGTTGCAAGGGCGTGAAGCCCGGAGTCGAGGTGGACCTCACGGAGGACCTGGACAGGAACCAGACCTCCATCGACGCCGGCCAGGGCCTCGCGGGCCTGCCGGACAGCGTCCTGTCGATGACCGGCCGCCCGGCGAGCCTGATCAACGCGTCGAAGCTGCCGGTCGACCCGAAGACCTGCAAGCCGGTGTACCCGCACTCGTATCTCAAGGTGAACACGGTCTTCGAGGTGGCCCGCCAGGCGGGTCTGCGTACCGCCTGGTCGGACAAGCACGCCGCCTACGAGATCCTCAACGGCCCCTCGGGCACCGGCGTCCAGGACCTGTTCACCCCGGAGATCAACAGCGACGCCCCCGGCTACGCCGCCGGCAACGACTGGACCACGGACAACAAGGCCACCGAGCAGTACGACGGCTACAAGGTGAAGGCCGTCCTCAACGAGATCGACGGCTACGACCACAGCCGCACCCACAGGGTCGGCACCCCGGCGATCTTCGGCCTCAACTTCCAGTCGGTGTCCACCGCGCAGAAGCTGCCCGCCTCGGACGGCCTCACCGGCGGCTACACGGCCAAGAACGTCCCCGGCCCGCTGCTGGTGAAGAACCTGGACTTCGTCGACAACGAGATCGGCGCCCTGACCGCCGAGATCGGCAAGCGGCACCTCTCCGGCAGTACCACCGTCATCCTCTCCGCCAAGCACGGCCAGTCGCCCACCGACCCCGCCGCGCTCACCCGCGTGGACGACGGCCCGCTCCTTGACGGACTCAACGCCGCCTGGAAGAAGCTCCACCCCGGCGCCGCCGACCTGGTGACGCACGCGGTGGACGACGACGCCATGCTGCTCTGGCTCTCCGACCGCTCCGCGGCCGCCACCGCCTTCGCCAAGAAGTACCTGCTCGCGCAGAACGGCACCGGCACCGACATCGACGCCAGGCCCAAGGCCTACACCCGCAGCGGGCTCAGCAAGGTCTACGCCGGCCAGGCCGCCGCCGACCACTTCCACGTCGAGGCCGGCGATGCCCGGGTCCCGGACCTCTTCGGTGTCGCGCAGTACGGCGTCGTCTACACCGGCGGCACCAAGAAGATCGCCGAGCACGGCGGCAGCCACTCCGACGACCTCGCCGTACCCCTCGTCGTGTCCGGCGCCTCCGTTCCGGACGGCGTGCGCGACTCCGCGAGCGTGCAGACCAAGCAGATCGCACCGACGATCCTGCGCCTGCTCGGTCTCGACCCCCGCTCCCTGAAGGCCGTACGCGAGGAACACACCGCCGTGCTGCCGGTCCGCTGAACCGGGCGCCCGCAGCCGGGCGACGAGGCCGCCCGGGTGCCGGGCGGCCTCCTGGGTGGCACGGGCTCAGCCGTTCGGGCCGGCCGGGGTCGTGGTCGTCTTGAAGCCCTCGGTCCTGTTGGCCTGGACGGCGAAGTCATTGGTGAACGTCTTGCCGAGGTCCACCGACCCCTTCACGTTGCCGACCAGCTTCTCCGTCGCCAGAGAGGTCTTGGGACCGCCGGCCGGCATGAGACCGTCCGGGAGGAACTGACCCTTGTCCTCGTTCAGGGCCGAGATGTAGTCGGCCTTGGTCACCAGTTGGTTCGACACGAACGACGCCGGCAGTTTGTTCGCGATGTCGGCCGCGCTGTGGGCGTTGATCCAGTGCATGGTGGCGACGAGCGCGTCGACGACCTTCTGCACCGTGGCCTTGTGCGAGTCCACCCAGTCGGTACGGGCGAGCACACTGGCAGCGGGATAGGCACCGCCCATCGCCGCCGTGGCGCCGTCCGTGGTGGCCAGGTCGATCGCGGACGCACCGACGCCCTTCTTCTGGATCGCGGCCACCGTCGGCTGCGTCGTCATCACGCAATCGACCTTGCCGTTCTGCAGCGCGGCGATGGCGGTGGAGCCCGCCCCCACCCCGATCCGGTGGAACTGGCTGGTCTTCACGCCCTTCTTGGCGGCCAGGAACTGGGTGAGGGTGTCCGTGCCCGACCCCAGGTCGGTGACGCCGAGGGTCTTCCCATCGAAGTCTGCGGCCGAGTGGACCCCCGACTTGACGGTGCACATCTCACGCTCGCCCGGCGCGCCGGAGAGCTGCACGACGTCCTCGACAGCCTTGCCCTTCGCCTGGAACTCGATCGTGTGGTTGTACCAGGCGCCCGCCATGTCCACCTGGCCCGAGGCCATGGCTTCCTCGGCGCCCACGCCGCCGTCCTGCTCGGTGCTCAACTGCACGTTGACGCCGTACTTCTTGTAGAAGCCGAGCTGCTGGGCGAGCTGGTAGGGCAGGTAGATCTGCTTGTCGATGCCTCCGACCATGAGCTTGACGGTCGGCGTGGAGCCCGAACCGCCGGTCGATGCCGAGGAGTTGCCCGAACAGGCACTGGTGGCACCGAGGGCGAGAACGGTGAGGACGGACGCGGCGACGGCGACGGGTCGTCTGGACATGACTGATCACATTCCTTTGCCGAGGGTGTTGAGAAGAAGGGGGGTAAGCGCGGTGCTGTCAGAGGGAGTTCGCCTCGGACGGGGCCGGCGGGCGCCAGGACAGCAGCCGGTGTTCGAGCTTGCCGATCAGCCACTCGGCGCCGAGCACGATGACCGAGATGACGAGCATCGTGGCGAACACGCCGTTGGGGTCGAAGTTGTTCTGCGCGGTCTTGATGACCAGGCCGAGGCCGCTCTGCGCGCCGAGCACCTCGCCGACCAGCGCGCCGACGATGGCGAAGCCGAAGGCGCTGTGCAGGCTGGCGATGATCCAGGTGAGTGCGGAGGGCACGGTGACGTGCCGGATGATCTGCAACTGCGAGGCCCCGAGGACCTTCGTGTTGGCGAGGATGTTGCGGTCGACCTCGCGGACGCCCTGGAAGGCGTTGAAGAAGACGATGAAGAACACCAGCACCGCGGCGAGCAGGATCTTCGGCAGCACGCCGATGCCGAACGCGACGATGAAGATCGAGCCGAGGACGATACGCGGGATCGCGTTGACCATCTTGATGTAGGGGCCGAGCACGTCGGCGAGGAAGCGGCTCTGGCCGAGCGCGACGCCGAAGAGCACGCCGGTGACGGCTCCTAGGGCGAAGCCGACGAGCGCCTCCTGGATCGTGGTCCAGATGTTGGCGTAGAAGGACCCGAACTCGGTGCCGTGCCGGAAGAGGTCGAACAGCCGTTGGGCGATGCCGGACGGCTGCCCGAAGAAGAACTTGTCGACGATCCCCCAGGTGGTGAAGGCCTGCCAGCCGCCGAGGACGAGGACTGCAAGCCCGATGCGACCCGCCCACACCAGCAGGGTGCGCCGCCGGACGGCGCGCTTGGCGGCGGCCCTGGCGGAGACCTGTGAGCCGTCCTCGACCGGGGCGGTGGGAACGGTGGACGTCGTACTCATGCCGTACCTCCTGCGGTGCGTGCGTAGGCGCGCTCCACCTCCTCGCGCAGGCAGTCCCAGATCTGGTGCTGGAGTTCGATGAAGCGGGGCTGGAAGCGGATCTCCTGGACCGCGCCGCGTGGGCGCGGCAGGTCGATGTCGAAGACCGCTTTGACCGAGCCGGGGCTGGACGTCATGACGACGACCCGGTCGGCGAGCGCCACGGCCTCGTCGAGGTCGTGGGTGATGAAGATGACCGACGGACGGATCTGCTCCCACAGGCCGAGCAGTTCGGTCGACATGATCGCCTTGGTCTGCACGTCCAGGGCTCCGAACGGCTCGTCCATGATCAGGATCTTGGGTTCGTTGATCAGCGCCGCGGCCATCGCCACGCGCTTGCGCATGCCGCCGGAGAGCTGGTGCGGATAGCGGTCCTCGAACCCCGTCAGGCCCACCCGGCGCAGCCAGTCGCGTGCCGAGGCCTGGGCCTGCTGCTTGGGCACCTTGCGGAAGACGGGGCCCATCAGGACGTTGCCGAGAACCGTCTTCCAGGGCAGCAGCGCGTCGGTCTGGAACATGAAGCTGACGCCGTCGGTGACGCCCCCCACCTCGCGGCCGCCGACCCTGACCGAGCCCTCACTGGGCCGGTCGAGCCCGGACACCATGCTCAGCGTCGTCGACTTGCCGCAGCCGGTCGGGCCCACCACCGCGCAGAACTGGCCCGGCTCCACGGTGAACGAAACGTCCTGCAGTGCCGTGAACACCTCACCCGCAGGAGTCAGGAATCGTTTGGTGAGTCCTGAGATCTCGACTCGCGCGCTGTCCCGGCCGATCTTCTCGGCACCCGGGCTCGTCGCGACATCGTTTCGCGAAGCCATCTGAGGCCGTCTCCCTTCCTAACCTCGGAGGTCGAGGAAGGCAGACGCTAAAGGCCTCGTGGTGTCACGTCGCTGTTTCAGACGTATCCCGCGTTAGTAGTGTTGACAAGGGTTCTGCGCATTCTGCTCAGCGGTTCGGGGGGTGGGCAGAAGGTCGGTGGTGGGACACAATCACGCCACCACGGGTACGGCGAAGGGGCCGGGCCCGGCAGCACGACAAGGGCAAAGACACCTGTGACGCCCATCCGTATCCGGATCGGCCGCGGCGGGACGGGGAGGCTCTCCGCGCGGATCCTGGCCAACCAACTGGCCATCCTGGCCCTCACCGGAGCCATCGGCTTCGTACTGTTCGCGTTCGCCCAGCGGGCCGAGATCGACCGTGCCTACGAGCAGCGGGCACTGGACATCGCGCAGACCACGGCCGCCGATCCGCAGATCCGGCAGGCCATGGCGCACGGAGGCGGCGACGGTGTCGTACAGACCGTCGCCGAACGGATACGGAGGGCGTCGGGGGCGTCGTACGTGGTCGTGATCGATCTGCGCGGCGTACGCCACTCGCATCCCGATCCGGCGCTGATCGGCGAACCGGTGGGCGATCCGATCGTGGTCCTGGACGGCCGTCCCCACGTCGGCTCCGACCAGGGTGCGACCGGGCGGTCCGCCAACGGCAAGGCTCCGTTGCACGGGCCCACGGGAACCCTGGTCGGCGAGGTCTCGGCCGGCATCCCGGAACGCGATGTGCTCGGCGAGCTGTGGCGGGAGCTGCCCACCTTCGGCCTGTACAGCGCGATCGCCGTCGCCCTCGGCTCGGCTGCCGCGTTCTTGCTGGCCAGGCGGCTGAAGCGGTCGACTTTCGGGCTGGAACTGGAGGAGATCGCCGGACTGTTCCAGGATCGCGAGGCGATGCTCCACGGCATCCGGGAGGGCGTGATCGCCTTCGCTCCCGACGGCCGGATCACCGTGGTCAACGACGAGGCCCGCACTCTGCTCGGCCTCGGTACGGCGCTCGGCAGCCGACTCGACGAGGTGTTGCCCGACGGGCGGCTGCGCCGTGCGCTGGACGGCACCCTGAGCGGCACCGACCTCAGCGTGCTGACCGACGACCACTGCCTGGTGGTCAACCGGATGCCGGTGACGCTGCACGGCCGTGAACTGGGCGCGGTGGTCACCGTACGCGACCGCACCGAGCTGATCGGGCTGCTGCGCGAACTGGACTCGGTGCGCGGGCTGACCGACGCCCTGCGCGCCCAGCAGCACGAGTTCACCAACCGCATGCACACCGTGGCCGGGCTGCTGGACATCGGCGACCACGACGCCGCCTTCGAGTACGCCGTCGAGTCGGCCGGCGCCGACCAGGCCCTGACCGAGTCCGTACGTGAACGGATCGGCAACGCGCTGCTCGTGGGACTGATCGTCGCCAAGACCACGGTGGCCGCGGAACGCGGGGTACGGATGGTGCTCAGCGACGACTCCGCGCTCGGCGAGTACCCGCCGCATCTGCGCCGGTTGCTGACCATCGTCGGCAACCTCCTGGACAACGCGATCGACGCGGCGTCCGGCGGACCGCCCCCGGCGGGCGGCCGGGAGGTGCTGCTTTCGCTGGTCGAGGCCGTCGACCTGGTGATGGTGCGGGTCGCGGACAGCGGCCCGGGGATTCCGCCGGGCGCCGCCGAGTCGATCTTCGAGGACGGCTGGTCGACCCGGCCCGACCGGGGCACCGCCCGGCGCGGGCTGGGGCTGGCCCTCGTCCACCGGCTGGCCCAGCGGCACGGCGGGACGATCACGGTCAGTGAGGGGCCGGGCGCGGTCTTCACCGTTGTACTGCCGCTGCCGGACGGCACCGCTGTACCACGCGACGCACAGTTCACGACGGCCTCGCCGACCGGAGGTGACCGCGGATGATCCGGACCCTGGTGGTGGACGACGACTTCCGCGTCAGCCACATCCACGGCGACTACGCGTCCCGCGTCGAGGACTTCGAGGTGGTCGGCCGGGCGGCGACGGTGGCCGAGACGCTGGAGGCGGTGCGCACCCTCCACCCCGACCTGCTGCTGCTCGACGTCTTCCTGCCGGACGGCAGCGGACTCGACGTGCTGCGACGGCTCAGCTCGGACGAGGGCGGCGCCCGCCCCGACGTCATCATGATCACCGCGGACCGGGACATCACCTCGGTACGGACCGCCATGAAGCTCGGCGCAGTGGGCTACCTGGTCAAGCCGTTCGGCTCCGCCGACCTCGCCGAGCGGCTCACCGCCTACCGCGAACTCCAGCACCGCGTAGCCGCGTTGGGCCTCGCCCCGCGGACCGACCAGGCCGACGTGGACGCCCTCTTCAGCGCCGCCCGGCCACCGGCCGTACCCCGAGTCCCGGCCAAGGGGCACTCCGCACCGACCCTCGCCCTGCTGCACCAGGTCCTGCGCACCGCCCACGACGCCCTGTCCGCGGCCCAGGCCGCCGAACTCACCGGCGTCTCCCGCGCAACGGCCCAGCGGTACCTCTCGTACCTCGTACGGGAGGGCATGGTCCGGCTCGAACTCCGCTACGGGGCCACCGGCCGCCCCGAACACCGCTACCGGATCGCCCGATGAGCCGGGTGCCGAGCCCCACCCGACAGCAGCTCGCCGGCCCGCGGAGAGCAGTTCAGCAACTGGGTGAACGCCAGAGATGAGTGTTGATCGGCAGGGGTCGCCAAGATCCTCAACTGACTCATGATCCGTCGGCGCTGTGTGGGCGTCTGGACGCCGGCCGGACGCGAGGATCCGGAAGTGGTGTCGCCCGGTGACCCCTGGGTGTCGGGAGACGGCCCAGGCCACAGCGGACTGACCGCCAGGCGGCCGGGTGGGTCACAAGCCCGGTGCCCGTCGGCGCCGCGCGAGCGGGATCACGGCGCAGCCGCCGACCTCGGGGCGGCGAGAAACGGCCGCCACCGGCGAGGTTCCCGTGTCCTGGGCCCCGTATGCACCGGGCACGCTCCGAGCGGGGGTGCCCCGTACAGCCGGCACGCTTCGGTACCTGGGGTAGGGCAGGGGGTGGTCCTCCAGCAGGCGTGATCCGCGCACGCGGCGCGGGGCGGCACGGGAACGCCGTGACCTCGTGGTGCGAGCTGTGACCACCTGCTCGTATCGTGAGAAGACGGGAAGCGGCGCGGTGAGCGGGAAGATCATGGCAGAACCGGCGGTCGACTACGCGGCGGTGTTCCAGGCTCTTCCTGGGGCGGCGGCGCTGGTGACTCCGCAGCTGATCTTCGTGGACGCCAACGCGGAGTTCCTGCGTCTGCGGGGCCTTCCCCGCGAGCAACTGGTCGGCCGCTTCCTGCCCGAGGACCGCCCCGAGAAGGACCCCGCCGAGCCTCTCCTGCTCAGAGTTCTGGCGTCCCTGCGGCGGGCGGCGGACACCGGTGAGCGCAGCATCGTGGCGCTGCAGCGCTTCGACATGAAGGATCCCGACCGGCCCGGGGTGTGGCACGAGCGGTATCTGAACATGACCAACATTCCGGTGTTCGGAGCCGGCGGGCGGGTGACGCTGCTGCTGCACCGGGTGGAGGACGTCACCGAACTCATCCGCGCCCGTGAAGTCGCGCTGACCCTGCAAGAGGCCATGCTGCCCACCCCTCGCCTGGACGGGCGGCACCCG